>CAILUG010000017.1 GCA_903837345.1 uncultured Gammaproteobacteria bacterium
CCTTGTAGCCTCTGTCAGTTACCTGTCTTACTGCTTCAATCTTGAAATCTTCGGGATAGCGTTTACCGCTCATGGTCAGACACCTCTTTGATGCGTTAGTGTAACGCTATCAAGTGTCTAGAATATCGGGGGCTTGCCAGACCGGTAGTGAAGTTCGCATCGCTGCCGTTGGTAGTGCCGGAACTGTTCACTCCTCTCACGCGATAATGGTAGGTGGTGTGACAGCCAAGTCCATTGACCAGAACCGAGACTGGAGTACTACCGGAGCCGGAGGTAACTGTCGCAGGTGGCGATGTGATAGCTACAGATGAGCCATAGCCGGTAGTAAGTCCGTAATCGAAGTAAACATCTGTATTCGCACCATTGTCATTGACGGTGCCATTCAATATCACACTGGTCGCGCTGATGCTGCTGGCTGAGCCGGTGGAGGCAGCAGGAAATGCAGCGTAGACCGATTTATCTGGGAGCAGACAAGAGAATGCAAGGATCAGAAGACCAACAAGACCGAATTTTCCGTTTGTTGGTTTGATACTCACTTTTCACTCCTGAATCAATTGTGCTGCCGATGCGCCCAACTTCCCCAGGGAATAGTGATTGCTTTAAGGCTTTTTCGGACTCTCTTCGGTGCCGGTGCAGCCACCGTCAGCCAGATTGAGGGCCTTGCCGTCTGCAAGCTTCACCCAGCCAATGGCACCGCCAGGGCGGCCGTCGCGCAGCGGGCAGTACATGAACGTCACGGCGTCGCCAGGCTTGAAGGTATTGCCGGTAATGCCGCGCTGGATCAGACCGGTCGGCCCGCCGCCCTCAAAACTCCACAGCGTTTCGCTGCCGTCTTCATTCTTGACGTTGAGATAGAGCCACGAATGCGGATTGTTGAAGGCCCAGCGCACGATGGTGCCGGATTTGGTTACAAAGGTCTTGTTGTCGAACATTGCAAACGAGTGATGCGCCTGGGCAACACTGGTGGTCAACAGGGCCGCAGCCAACGCGAGCGGCAGGGAAATTAACAGCCTCTTCATGGTTTCGCTCCTTTGGTGGTGCTCTGCGTAGTGGTGCTCTGCGGCTGCGCCGGGGTGGTCGCGGCCGGCAGCGTGGTGTTGTAGATCGGGTCACGGGTCTGGCCTGGCAGTTCGGGGAACATGGTGGCGCCACGGCCGTCGTTGAAGCCAGCCTCGCCGGGCAAATGGAAGTTGGAGACGCCTTTGTCATCCAGGAAATTATTGTTGGTCTGGTCGCATTCCCAATGGTTCACGCGATAGTCGGCCTGCTCAAGATCGACTGCATGACGAAATGCATAGACAGCACTCACTGGCTTCACGAATGCATATTTGTCATAGAAGGTTGCTTGCACTTCGATGCGCTCGATGCCGCCTGCGTATTTCTTCAGCTGCCACACTTCCACGGTTTCGAACTGGTTGCTGGTCATCGGCGACCAGCGCGTGAAGTCGGCGGGATAGAGATATTTGGTGTTCAGCACCAGCTTGTCACCGTCCCAGAAGCCGATGGTGTCGCCGTACCACGAGTGCGTGCCATAGAGGTTGCTGTGCTGCTTGCCGATCAGTACCCGCCGGATCGAGGGCCCGAAATCGTTGATCAGGTACGACTCGGTCGGCAGGTTGATGAATTCGTGCGAGTAAGGCTCAAGCAGAAAGCGCGGCATGCCGGGCGGTTCGCAACGGCCGAGTCGGTCGTAATGCACCTGCCCTTCCTCGGTCTGCTGGCGCCAGCGTTCCTTGAACGCCTTCTCATAGGCGGGAGTCAGCACGCCTTCGCGCACTTTGCCGCTGAAATTGCCGCCATCAATAAATATCTCCATGTGGGTATTGCCGGCTGTCACCCACAAACCGTCCCAGCGCGGCACTGACGCGATGGTATGTTGGGTGCCCCCCTTGGCTTGCGAGAGCAGGAATTGGTAGTGCGCCTCGGAACTGGCAAATGGCTGTGTTGGCGGGATTACCTTGAGTGGCGGGCCGTAACCGCCGCCAAATCCGCCACCTTGCGCCAAGGCCAGCATTGGTGCAGCGGTGAGCACAATTATACCGACGGCGAGCCGCCATCGGCTGATGGTGAGCTTCATGCGTTTCCCCTGCGCCTTGAACAAGACGCTTGCTCTTGTTATGACTGTCCGGATACTAACAGCGGGTTTGGCAACTGGCTAGGCGCGCGCCAGCCGTGCCGCGGAAATGTCCTTGAGGGTCGGTGTACCCATCTGCTGCATTGTCAGCTTCAGTTCCGCACGCAGGATTTCCAGTACACGTTCCACGCCAGCCTGGCCAAAGGCCGACAGCCCCCATATATACGGGCGGCCGATGCCGACGCCGGCGGCACCCAGCGCCAGTGCCTTGTAAATATCAGCGCCGTTACGAACGCCGCCGTCGAGCAGCACCGGCACGCGGCCTTTGGCGGCTTGCACCACCTCCGGCAGGCAATCGATGGTAGCGCGCAAGGTTTCAGCGGCACGGCCGCCATGGTTGGATACAATGATGCCGTCTGCGCCGTGCTGGATTGCCAGTTCGGTGTCCTCGGCGCTGTCGATGCCTTTGAGCATGACTTTCATTCTGGTCATTTTCTTCAAGCGCTCTAAGGTGGCCCAGGTGGCATCTGATGGATTGATTTTGCCTTCCAGGCCGTCATACATGGGTTTGTGAATCTGTACCCCGGCTCCCTCGGTATGACATTCAATGCAGTCACGCGTGTCCTGGCGTGCGAAACGCGCCATCGTGGGAGTATTGCGTCCGGCCAACAAATCCAATGTCCAAACCAGCACCGGGCTACCGGCGTCTTCGATGCGCTTCACCAACTTCTCGGTGTCTTGCCACTTGGTTGGCATATAAAGTTGTTGCCAGGGCGGCGTGCCCAGCGTGCTGGCGATCTCTTCGACGCTGTAGGTTGATACATTCGACAGGATCATGGTGTGGCGTCTGGCTTTGGCCGCCCGCGCAGTAGCCTGTTCGCCCTCGTCATGAAAAGCACGCTGCCCCCCGACCGGACAAATAAACAGTGGCGTTTCCCACAGGCTGCCGAAGATGCGCGTACTCAGATCCGGTTTGGACACATCGACGAGGCGACGGGGTTTGAGCCCGATATGTTTGAAGGCCTCGACATTGGCCTGCAGCGTCATGTTGTTGTCGGAACCACTGGCCATGTATCCCCAGTGGGCAGCAGGCAGTACGCGTCGGGCGGCTTCTTCAAAGTCCATCACCTGCAGTGCATCCTGGGCACTTTTAAGAATAAAGGGGTCGTTGGACGATGACAGTTGCTGCGCCCACGTGCGCACCGATGGCGCCAGCACAACACTGGCGGCAAGCAACTGGAAAAACGCTCGGCGGTTTGTATTCATGTTGCGAACCTATAATACGTTCCCCAGGAAGTACATAGAATTGTGGGTACCCATGATCACTACTGCTTTCATCGCAAAGTCACCGGATTCCCGGGGTACCCGGTGAAGCTCAAGGACACCACGTGGCTGAATTCCTCGACCCTGGCATCCTTGTTGTCTGCAGGTTGTGATATTTTCAGTATATCGCCAGTCCAGACCGGAGTTCTTGCCATGCCACGCCATCTGTCTGTAGTTTTCTTCTCGCTTGTAATGACGGCTACAGCCCCACTGTTTGCACAAGCGCCTGCTGCGATCGATCCCAAATATACCTGGAATCTCACTGAACTGTTTCCGACCGTCGAAGCCTGGAACGCAGAGCGGGTTCGCCTGCTGGGTGAATTCGCCAAAGCCGCCCGCTTTCGCGGCACTCTGGGCAACAGCAGCGACAATCTTTACCAGGCCTTGCAGTTTGCCTCCGACATGTCGCGGCAGGCGCAGCGTGTTTACGTCTATGCCAGCCTGCAACAGGATGAAGACCTGCGAGTGACAGCAGCGCAGGAGCGCAATCAGCTGGCCGAGGCGATGATGTCCTCGCTCAACCAGGCTACCGCGTGGATTGATCCGGAAATCATCACGATTGGCGCTACCCGCATCCTGCAGTTCATCAATGACAACCCCAGGCTCCTGCCATTCCGTCACCAGCTCGACAACACCCTGCGACGCGCCCAGCACACCCTGGGCGCAGAAGCTGAACAGACACTGTCCTATTTCTCGCAACCTTTCGATGCCCCCTCTTCGATTTACAGCATCCTGGAAAATTCCGACATCCCGTTTCCGGCGCTGACCCTGCCTGATGGAGAAAAGGTACGTGTTGATTCACAGGGTTATGGCCGCTTGCGGTCAAATCCGGATCGCACCATCCGCAAACAGGCCTTTGATTTGTTCTGGAGCAAGTGGAAGGAATACCGCAACAGTGTCGGCATGGTGCTGAACAGCCATATCCAGACCCAGGTGGCATTGTCCAAGGCCCGCCATTACAACAGCATGCTGGAAAGACAACTGGACGAATACAACCTGCCGCCTGCGGTCTATCACACGCTGGTGGCGGAGGTGAACAAGGCGCTGCCGACACTGCATCGTTACTTCAAACTGCGGGCCCGCATGCTGGGCATCGACAAACTGCAGTACTACGACATTTACCCGCCACTGGTCACTCTCGACAAGAAATTCGATGTTGAAACCAGCAAGAAGCTGACACTGGATGCCATGCAGCTGCTCGGCAGCGATTGGGTCAGCCAGGAGCGCAAAGGCATGGATGGGCGCTGGATGCATGTGTATCCGCAGCAGGGAAAACGCAGCGGAGCCTACATGAATGGTTCCGCCTACGATGTGCATCCCTATCTGCTGCTGAACCACAACAATGATTTCGACTCGGTCTCCACCATGGCACATGAATGGGGCCATGCGATGCACACGCTCTATTCCAGACAAACCCAACCGTTCGAGACTGCCGACTACGCCACGTTCATTGCGGAGATTCCCTCCACTTCGGTGGAGCTGATTCTGCAGCAGTACATGAGCCAGCATGCGGCCACACCCGAGGAAAGGCTTTATTACCTTGGATACGGCCTGGAAAACCTGCGTGGCACCTGGTTCCGCCAGACCATGTTCGCCGAGTTCGAACTGAGTCTTTATGAAGCGGTAGAACGCGGTGAAGCGCTGAGCGGCGAACGCATCTCGCAGATGTATGGTGAAATCCTGCGGCGCTACCACGGCACCGACCAGGGGGTAGTCGCGATAGACGAGCTGTACAACAACGAATGGATGTTCGTGCCGCACTTCTACTACAACATGTATGTGTACCAGTATGCGACTTCGCTGACTGCCGGCACGGCGTTGTACGACAAGATCATCAAGCAGGGCCAAACCGGCGTCGACAATTACAAGAACCTGCTGCGCTCAGGCAGCTCCGACTACCCTTACCAGCTGTTGCGCACTGCAGATGTCGATATGGCAACACCAGCGCCATATCAGGCTGTGGTCACACGCATGAATGCGATCATGGATGAAATGGAAGCCATACTGGACCAGCGCAAAAAATGATTGACGCAGGCAAACGACCGCCGCTAAAGTGCGCGGCTTCTTCAACCGGGCCATCACTCGCAATGCTTCACACCCTGTCACAAGCCTTCATGTTCGCCGCCGCAGCCTCTGCCGCGGCGCGCGGTCGTGCGCGTGCGGCAGCAAGGTCAGCATCCGGAGTGTCGGTGTGGAGAAGCGGGAAGTAAGGCTTTAAACACCACCAAAGCAGGTTTCCAAAAACCTCCGGATGTCGCAGACACCGGGGGTTTTTTTTTGCCTGCTTTTTCTTTCAGACCAGAGCAAGGAGACGTTATGAGCACCATCGACATAGAAAACAGCCTCGGCATCACCTTCTGCGAGCGGCTGCCGCTGGCGTTTACGCACGGCCAGGGTTCGCAGGTGTGGGACGAAGCGGGCAAACAGTATCTGGACTTCACTTCCGGCTGGGGCGTGACCTGTCT
This sequence comes from uncultured Gammaproteobacteria bacterium, assembly GCA_903837345.1. Taxonomy (GTDB): domain Bacteria; phylum Pseudomonadota; class Gammaproteobacteria; order Pseudomonadales; family Pseudohongiellaceae; genus CAILUG01. The sequence goes on from CAILUG010000017.1 coordinate 5,863, forward strand.
TGGTCACTGCCATCCCGTGGTGGTAGCCGCAATCGCGAAGCAGGCTGCGCGCCTGATGCAGAGCCCGAATGCCGGCTTCACCTACTCACCCGAGCGGGCGGCGTTGTTGCAACAGCTGCAAAAAGTGCTGCCGGCCAACATTTCCAATGCCTATTTCTGCAACAGCGGCGCTGAAGCCAACGATGCCGCACTCAAGCTGGCACGCAAGATCACCGGCAAACACAAGGTGATCAGCACCCAGGGCAGTTTTCATGGTCGTTCGTTCAATACCTTGTCGGTGTCACGTGGTCCGGACAACAGCGGCCGTTACCTGCCGCAGTTGCCGGACATCTGTTTTGTCCCGCATGGTGACACCGCAGCATTGGCTGAAGTAATAGACCAGCAAACAGCAGCCGTCATAGTGGAGCCTGTCCAGGGCGAAGGCGGTGTGCGGATTCCACCTGCCAACTGGCTGGCGCAAGTACAGGAACTGTGCCACCGGCACGATGCATTGCTGATCGTCGATGAAATCCAGACCGGTTTCTGCCGTACCGGCAAATTTTTTGCGCTGGAGCACAGTCCCGCCCTGATTCAACCGGATTTCATCACCATGGCAAAAGGCATCGCGGCAGGTTTTCCGTTTGCCGCATTTGCAGTAAGTCCGCAAGTGAATGCACTTGTCCAGAAAGACGATCATGGCGGCACCTATTGTGGCAATCCACTTGGCTGTGCCTTGTCAAACACCGTGCTCAGTTATCTGCTGGATCACAACATAGCCAGCCGTGTGCAGCTGTCAGGCGGCTTCCTGTTGCAGGCCTTGCAGGATTTGCAGGAAAAATTTCCCCTGCTGATACGACAGGTACGCGGGCTGGGCTTGCTGTGTGCAATTGAATTGCACGAGATTGCGCTGGCGCGGCGACTGACATTACGCTGTGCCGAAGCCGGCCTGCTGGTGGTTCCAACCCGTAACGGCATCATCCGGCTGCTGCCGGACCTGCTGGTCAAACGTGAGGACATGGAAACCGCGATCAGCATCCTGCAGCAGGCACTGCAGGATTCAGCCGGCTGATTTGGGTATCATCACAAGCAATTTCTGCAGCTGTACCGGAGCCTGACGTGCCATTGACCAAGCTTGAACATTATCTGGTGATGACTGACAACATTGATCGCACCCGGGACTTTTACAGGGATGTAATCGGCCTGGAGGTGGGTTTTCGTGCTGACCTCGGGTTTCCGGGTTACTGGCTTTATCTGGGCGAAACCCCGGTAATTCATATAGCAGAGTGGGAAACCTATACCGGGCATTCCAACCGGCTTGGGATTCCGGTTACCACCCGCGCCAACGGCACAGGCGTGTTTGATCACATCGCCTTCAATGGCACCAATGCGCAGGAGATGATAGCCAGGCTGGAGCTGCTCAAAGTGCCGTTCCACCGCAACGATGTGCCGCACGTGGGGCTGATCCAGCTGTTCCTGTTTGATCCCAACGGCATCAAGATCGAGCTCAACTACCGCGGCTGAACCGGCTGCCGGTTCGGGTGTTCAGGCTGAAAAGATTATGCGGCCTTTGCGTTGTTTGAACCGCCAGCCTGCTGTTGTGAGCACGAATTCATCATGGTATTCGCCTACCAGCTGGGGCGGAGAAGCCTGCAAACCGAATTTTTCGGCCGGCTTGTCAACTGAGCCACTGAACAGCAACGCATAGCAGGTGCCAACGGCATGCTCCGGGCTCTGCACCTCTATCACAATATTGCTGATGATGTGGCGCCCTACCCGCTCCTTCGGACGTGATTCAAAGGTGGCGCGGATATTGGCGCGGCCTTCAATCAATGCATCCGGCGCTATCGGCCTGGCGTAAACGGCGTTTTCCACAAACAATTCGCCCAGCTCGCTGAAGCGTCCCTGGTCATTGAGGATGGCAAACTGGTTCATCAGGCGGGTGCAGGCCTGCTCAATTACCAGTTTTTGCAATGTATCCATTTCTATCTCCTTTGATTGCGGAATCATGGCATGTGCGGGGATCAGATGCCAAATATTGCCAGCAAACCCAGACCCAGCAACACCCGGTAAACCACGAATGGCATGAAACTCAGGTTGGCAATCAGTTTGAGAAAATAATGGATGCACAAATAGGCAGTGATGGCAGAAACCGTCATCGCATACAGCAACTCGTGCCAGTTGATGCCAGTACTGCGCAACAGTTCGATCATTTTAAGCAAAGCAGCTCCACCTATGGTCGGGATCGACAGCAGGAAGGAAAAGCGGGCAGCATCGGCCCGCTTGAGGTTGCTGAAAAGAGCTGCCGTCATGGTAATGCCTGACCGGGAAGTGCCGGGAATGATAGCCAGCATCTGCGCCAGACCGATCACCAGACTGGTGCGCCAGGTCAATTGATTCAGGGTTTTGGTCTGCAGTGGGAAACGATCGGCAATGCCGAGCAGCACACCATAAAAAATAGTGGTAACGATGATGACATACACACTGCGCAGCCGGGTTTCCACCTCATGCTCGAACAGCAAGCCGGCGATCATCGCCGGAATGGTGGCCAGGATCAGATGCCATCCCAACCTGCTCTCGGCGTTTCCCTGTTTCTGCACCAGCTGCTGCAAAAGACCACCGGCAATTGCCAGCAAGTCCTTGCGAAAATAAATCAGCACTGCGATGAGGCTGCCAAGATGCAAGGCCATGTCAAAATTGAGACCCTGGTCTTTCCAGCCAAACAATTCCGAGGGCAGGATCAGATGAGCCGAGCTTGAAACCGGCAAAAATTCGGTCAGTCCCTGGATCAGGGCAAGTACTGTGGCTCTGGCCACATCAAAATCCGCTGCAAACATGATGGTATTCCGTCGGGACTAGTTTTGTTTCGGGCTTTGCGTCACTTTGTCACGCAAATAAACCGGTTCAATTGATTCAGGAGCCAGGGTTTCATTCCGCGCCCACATCCGTGCGGCAATTTTTACGATATAGCTGCTGCGTGGCAACAACAACGGGTAACAACCGGTAAAGCTTGCTTGCACCGGCTCCGGTAGCCTCGATTGAAACTGAAGGCCATTACCGGCTGCTAGTACAGGGCCCTCGGCGTTTGGCACCCCGGGGGGCAACAATTCAGGTTGGCACAGCAGTTCGGCACCCAGCAAAACCGGCATAGCTGCAGTTACCTGGTACCAACCGGAATAAATTTCGTCGATACGGGCATCCAGGCAACTGAACACCAGTGCCGCTGGCCGGGTTTCTGCCGCTTCAAGGGCGAGTGCCGCCAGTGTGGATACTCCGATGACAGGCAAATCGGCCGCAAAGGCTATGCCCTGGGCAACACCAGCGGCAATGCGCAGGCCGGTAAAGGAGCCTGGTCCCTTGCCAAACGCGATGGCATCCAGATCCGCAAACCCGAGCCCGAGTTCCTGCATCAAACCATGAATCATGGGCAACAGACGTTGGGTGTGTTGACGCGGAATCAGCTCAAAGCGCTCAACCAGCCGACCATCCAGCAGCACGGCACAAGAACAGGCTTCGGTGGAGGTATCAAAGGCAAGCAAGGTGGGCATAAGTTACCTGACAAAAAAAATCCCTCGAAGCGAACCCCGAGGGATTATTGACCGCCAGAAACCCCGGGCAGCTCCAGCTTGAGGCCGGAGACTGCCAAGGGTCAAAGCAAAGCCTTACTTCTTGGCTTTCTTCTTGGCTGCTTTTTTCTTGGCAGCTTTTTTCTTGGCTGGTGCTTTCTTTTTCGCTACTGCTTTCGCTGCACCCGCTGCTTTAGCTGCGGCTTTTTTCTTTGCTGCTTTTTTCTTGGCCGGTGCTTTTTTCGCTGCTTTTTTCTTGGCAGGCGCTTTTTTAGCTACGGCTTTCTTTTTGGCTGGTTTTTTTGCTGCTTTGGCTGCTTTCTTCATAATGTCTAAGGTTCCTCCGGCTTTATTGATGACTAGTCATTTACTACGTTTTTAACGAGAGACCATTCTGGTGGATACTACTGCCAGGCCGGCCTTCCTTGTTGTCTTGCTAACTGCTTTCTTGCTTACTTCTTTTTACTTACTTCTTACTTCCTACTTCTTACTTCCTACTTCTTACTTCCTACTTCTTACTTACTACTTTCTTGCCAACTGCCAGTCGGGCTTTGGTTTTGGCCCTGGCTGCCAGTTTCCTGGCTTTGATGCGGGCTTTGACTGTAGCTTTCCTGGTTCTGGCTTTAGCCAGGGCTTCTGCACGTTTGACAGACTCCCTCGCCTTGGCATTCGCTTTTCTGGCTGCGGCTCTGGATTTGACTGCTTCTTTCCTGATCCTGACCGCCAGCTTTCTGGAAATAATCCTGTTGCTCTTCTGCTTCCAAACCGTGGCAAACCGCTCAACTGCCTTGTTCCAGTCACTTCCCAGTTTGGCCTGCAGTCCGGCCTTGTATATGGCCAGAGCTCTTGCCTGGGCCAATGCCCTGGATTTGGCCGCTTCCACTTTCAGTATCTGGCGCAGTGTGGTGGATACCTGCTTCAGGGTCTGCCTGGCCTGCTTCAACAGTGGCATCGCTGCCTTGACCCTGGCGCGTGCTGCCACTGCTTCCTTTCTGTTCATGGCGTTCATGGCAATGGCCAGATCCAGCTTGGCCACCCGTATGCTTTTCTCTGTCGCCGCCAACCGGCGTTGGGCATCGGCAAACCGTTTGCGTGCAATTCGTACAGCGGGCATCGACCGACGACCACGTTGGCCGTTTGCTATTGCGTCAGTTGAACCTGCAATGGTGATTGCAACCTTGCCAGTCCGACCTTGCTTTCGCTTCACTCTGGATCCCATGTAAGGATTTCTGTCTCTCTTTGTTACCTGTCAAAACGGCTTCTGACACTGGTCCAAACCCTCTTCCAAACCCGATTCAACCTGTGTCACTGCATGCTCGGAGCCAACCTTAACACACTAAAAATATTTTTTTCAACAACCATGTTGACAAGAGGCCAAGTTTGGGTGCGGCTCAGGACCCCTCTTTGGCTTGCGGAAACTGCCGGTTCTGAACCGGCAAAACATTGAGGTGATTCATCACGACGGATTTCACGTCAAGAAATATGCAGAGCATTGCGCATATTTCTTGACGAAAATTTTTCGGTCAGTGTGACAGCAAAGTTTTCAGGGATGCCCGGATGGTGGCGATATCGCCCACTCCACCCATGGAAAGGAAGCGCAAAGATTTTTTTTCGGAAGCGGCTTTTTTATAGAAATCCACCAGTGGTTTGGTCTGGTTGTGGTACACGGCGAGACGTTTGCGAACTGTCTCTTCCTTGTCGTCCTCACGCTGGATCAATGGCTCGGCAGTCACATCATCCACACCTGCAACCTTCGGTGGTTTGTTTTCGATGTGATAGATGCGACCCGATCCCGGATGCACACGACGACCACTCAGACGGCGAACAATTTCAGAATCCGGCACATCAATTTCGAGTACGACATCAATGTCGATTCCTGCATCCACCAGTGCTTGCGCCTGGGGTATCGTGCGCGGAAAACCATCAAACAAAAATCCTTTGGCGCAATCTGCCTGGGTGATGCGGTCCTTGATCAGGGCAATGATGATCTCGTCTGTCACCAGTCCGCCACTTTCCATAACGGACTTTACCTGCTGTCCGAGTGGTGACCCGGCCTTGACGGCTGCACGCAGCATGTCACCGGTGGAAATCTGCGGTATTGAGTAGTTTTCACGCAAATATTCAGCCTGCGTGCCTTTGCCTGCGCCAGGGGCACCAAGAAGAATGATTCTCATCAGGTCTATCTCCGCTTGGGGATACAACAGCCTGCAGATGCAGAGCGGTTATTGTTATTGGAATGGGAAACTTGATACGTGGTTCACATTACACGTTTGTCTACAGCCACTCAAGCCGAGTGCCCTTCATCACGCTTCACCAGCTGCCAGAAAGTTTCCAGCTGATCGGCAGTGAGCGCACCCATGTCCTTGTCTTCTGCACGGATGAGCAACTCCATGCTGCGGAACCGTTGCTCGAATTTGCTGTTGGCACTGCGCAGTGCCTGTTCCGGATCCACTTTCAGATGCCGGCCCAGATTGACCATCGTAAACAGCAGATCACCGAACTCCTCGGATATCTGTTGCGGTTGTTGCTGCTGCATCGCAGTGCAAAGTTCCGCCAGTTCCTCCTTGAGCTTGTCGATCACCGGTGCAGCTTCACGCCAATCAAATCCGACTGTGGCAGCACGCTTCTGCAATTTGGCGGCACGAGCAAGCGCAGGCAGTGCCAATGGCACATCGTCGAGCTGGCTCGGCTGCTGCGAATTGCTGCTCTGTGCGCGTTCCATTGACTTGATCCTTTCCCAGCTCGCAGTGACTCCGTCAGCAGTAATCCGTGCCGGCTGACCGAAGCCCTGCAGGGTGGCATCCGGAAACACGTGGGGGTGGCGGTGCAGCAGTTTGCCGGTAATAGCCGAAACGATGTCGCTGAAATCAAACTGGCCGGCCTCGCTGCCAAGCCGTGCAAAGAACACGATCTGGAACAGCAGATCCCCCAGTTCCCCCTTCAGCTGCCGGTAATCCTGCCTTTCGATCGCATCAATGACCTCATAGACCTCCTCCAGCGTGTGGGGAGCTATGGAAGCGAAGTCCTGTTTGAGGTCCCAGGGACAGCCAAACTCGGGATCCCGCAGGCATGCCATCAGGCGCAGCAGGTCCTCCAGTGAATAACGATCCGGTCCACGCTCGCCCATTCAACGACTCCTGCCCGGCGTAAACACGGCGATTGCTTCGACGTGGCTGGTATGAGGAAACATGTCCATGGCCCCTGCCGCCTCCAGCCGATAACCCAACTCTGCCAACAAGCCGGCATCCCTGGCCAGCGTCGCCGGATTGCAGGACACATAGACAATGCGGGATGGTTTCAGTGCTGCCAATGCCGCCAGCACTTCCTGCGCGCCCGATCGGGGTGGATCCAGCAGCACCTTGTCAAACTTCTCGCGCAAAAACGGATGCTGGTCGGCCGGTTGGGTGAGATCGGCAACATGGAATTCGACATTGTCCAGATTATTGGCCAGCGCGTTTTCACGGCCGCGTTTGACCATCTGTTCCGAACCTTCAACACCTACCACTGCCCTGGCTGTTCTTGCCATCGGCAAGGTGAAATTGCCCAACCCGCAAAACAGATCGAGGACCCGATCGCCGGCTTGCAGATCCAGCAACTGCAATGCCCTTAGCAACATCTGCCGGTTTATGCCGGCATTGACCTGGGTGAAGTCCTGCGGATGAAAGGCCATGTGAAGACCAAAATCAGGCAGATCGTAATAGAGCCGGTCTGGTCCGGAAGCAGGAAATATCTTGTGCACACTATCGGGGCCCTTCGGTTGCAGGTAGATATCGATGTGGTGGGTTGCTCCGAATGACCGCAACAGTTCGTGATCTGCATCGCTCAGGCTTTGCAGATGCCGGAACACCAGCGCGCAATCTCCGCCAATGACATCAGCTGTCCCGTCACCAACCGCAACTTCCACTTGTGGCAGCTGATCCTTGCAATCGAGTTTGCTGATCAGCTCGCTCAAGCCGGCTATCAGGCTGCCGACTCTGGGTGCGAGCACCGGACATTCATCCATGTCAGTGATGAATCCGCTCTGCTGTTCCTTGAAACCCACCAGCGCTTTGCCTTTCTTGCCAACCCAGCGCACCGCCAGCCTGGCTTTGCGACGGTAACCAAGCACGTCACCGCTGATCACCGGCAATTGCCGGTAAGAACCGGCATTGATGACGTGCTCAAGTCGTTCATGCAGAACCGCCGACTTGAAAGCCAGTTGGGCCTTGCTGTCGAGGTGCTGGAGACTGCAACCGCCACATACACCGAAGTACCGGCACAATGGAGTGACGCGCTCTGGCGACGCTGTACGGACTTCCAGCGTAGTCGCTTCGGCATAACTGCCCCTGGTATTGGTGATACGTGCCAGCACCTGCTCACCTGGCAGAGCACCATCCACGAACACCACCTTGCCTGCATGATGGGCAATGCCGCGACCTTCGTGGCTGAGTTTGCTGATATCAAGCACCAGCGGTTCCTGCTGTTTTACCCGACGACGCGCCCTGGCTCCCATTCAGACCAGCCCGTGTTTGCTGAAGACACCGGTGGAAAGGTAGCGATCACCGCGATCGCAGATGATCGCGACGATGACAGCATGTTGCAGTTGTCCGGAGAGTTGCAGCGCGGCATGCACGGCGCCACCTGAAGAGACTCCGCAGGAGATGCCCTCTTCCTGTGCCAGCGCCTGCATCGTGCGTTCGGCATCCAGCTGGTTGATGTCCATCACCACATCAACGCGTTCGCGCTCGAAAATCTTCGGGAGATAGGCGGCAGGCCAGCGGCGAATGCCGGGGATGCGGGAGCCTTCCTGCGGCTGCAAACCCACAATCTGTATGGCCGGGTTCTGCTCTTTCAGAAAACGCGACACTCCCATGATGGTGCCAGTGGTGCCCATCGAGCTGACGAAATGGGTGATGGTGCCGCCGGTATCGCGCCAGATTTCCGGCCCGGTATGTTCGTAGTGCGCGGCGTAATTGTCGGGATTGGCAAACTGGTCCAGCACGCGTCCTTTGCCTTCGCTCTCCATTTGTTTGGCCAGGTCACGCGCGCCTTCCATGCCTTCGGCTTCGGTCACCTCGATCAACGTGGCGCCGTAGGCTGTCATTGCATCCTTGCGCTCCTGGGTGGAGTTGGCAGGCATGATCAGAGTCATCCGGTAACCCTTGATGGCTGCCACCATCGCCAGTGCGATGCCGGTGTTGCCGCTGGTCGCGTCGATCAAGGAGTCGCCTGGCTTGATGAGACCGCGGGCTTCGGCCTTGCTGATCATGCTGAGTGCCGGTCTGTCCTTGACAGAGCCGGCCGGGTTATTGCCTTCAAGTTTCACCAGTATGGTATTGCTGGTCACTCCTGGCAGCCTCTGCAGGCGCACCAGGGGTGTATTGCCGACCATGGCTTCAATGGTGGGATAGCGGAAATTGTTCATGAGCGGGGGTCACTGCCGGAAAACGGCATATTAGCGTTCAGACCAGCGAGGGGGAAGTTGGAGGTGGTGTCACTTTGCCGAATAATGTGCGGCTCACCAGTTCACGTTTGCCCAAATGCTGCTGCAACACGGTGCGCAGCAGGCGTTTGGCGGTTCTGCGGACACTTTCTTCCGAGAAATCCCTGCGTGCGATCATCAGCAGATCCGAGCCACGATAAAACGTTTCCTGGTCGTGCTGGCCGGGGCTGTTCAATTGCTCCCCGAAGCCGCCATCTGCATGCAGGTGATACCAACCGGCATTGTGAATGGGCATTCCGCTCTGCACATCATGGTCAAACTGCAAGCCATAACCAAGGGAGTCAAGCAGCAACAGTTCAAAATTGCGCAGCAGCGGCTCCAGTTGTTCATGCCCGGCGAGTGCGCGCAACAAGTTGCCGTACTCGTCGAACAAAGCCGGCTCTTTCTCGTGCACAGGCAGCAGTCGCACCAGCAACTCGTTGATATAGAGCGCCGACATCAGCCGTTCACCCTGCAAGGCAACGCCGCTGCCGAGTGCTTCCAGCTGGCCAACCGTGCGCAACTCGCCGCGCCCGCTCAATGCCAGTTGCAAAGGCACGAACGGTTGCAGCAGTGAACGCTTGTGGGAGGGACCGGACTTGCTGGCGGAACGCACGCCTCTGGCGATGGCGCCGATCCTGCCTTCCTGGTTGCTGAACAACTCCAGCAGCAGGCTGCTGTCCCGGTAGGCCCGGGCATGCAACAACCAGCATAGGTGAAGTGTTTCCTGTTTCATGAGCCAGGCTCACCGTTCATTCGAAACCAAGACTGCGCAGTGCCCGTTCGTCATCCGACCAGCCGTTTTTGACCTTGACCCACAGCTTGAGCATGACCTTGCAATCAAACATGCGCTCCATGTCCTTGCGGGCTTCAGTGCCGATCAATTTGAGTCGCGAACCGTTTTCGCCGATGAGCATTCTCTTCTGGGTTTCCTTCTCCACCAGGATGACGGCACTGATATGGTAGAGTGAACCTTCCTCGCGAAACTCCTCTATTTCGACGGCTGTTTCATAGGGTAGTTCATCTCCCATCTGCCGCATGATCTTTTCCCGCACGAATTCTGCCGCCAGAAACCTGGCATTGCGGTCGGTCAACTGGTCTTCCGGGTAGAACCACGCCTGAGCAGGCAGGTAGCGCACGATGGTTGCCTCAAGTGCATCCGTGTTCTGCAGTTTCAATGCGGATACAGGGATCACCTCCTTGAAGAAGCTCCATTGTTTGCTCACCTGGTCGATAAAAGGCAACATGGTGGCCTTGTCTGCAATTTCATCGGTCTTGTTGATGACCAGCAACACCGGGCATTGCAAGCGCTGCAGTTGCTGCAGCAACTGTTCATCCTCTTCACCCAGCCACAACTGGTCGGTGACAAACAACACCACGTCAACATCCAGCAAAGTCGTACTGACTGTGCGATTCATGTACCTGTTCATGGCCTTGTTGATGCCACGATGGAAGCCGGGCGTATCCACAAAAATGAGCTGGTTCTGTCCTGCCGTCTTGATACCGATCACCCGATGGCGGGTTGTTTGCGGCTTGCGAGAAGTAATACTGAGTTTCTGGCCGACCAGATGGTTAAGCAACGTTGATTTGCCCACATTGGGGCGCCCTACCAGTGCTACCAGACCACATCTGGTTTGAACGGTGTCAGACACGCCTCACCCCCAACAGACCCAGCGCCGACTCGGCAGCTATTTGTTCAGCCTCTTTGCGACTGTTGCCTGAACCGGCAATCGGTGCAGCCAGGCCGGCCACCTGGCAGGACACGGTAAAGTGCTGCTGATGGTCACTGCCTTCGATGCTGACAACTTCATAGACAGGCAGCGGCTTGCGTTTGGCCTGCAGCCATTCCTGCAACTGGGTTTTGGCATCCTTGCCAGGTTCACTGGCCGAAAGGTCGGACAACCTGTTGCCAAGCCACTGCTGCAGTTTTTGCGAGCAAACTTCCAGCCCGGCATCCAGATAAACGGCACTCACCAGTGCTTCCATCGCATCGGCAAGGATGGATTCGCGGCTGGCGCCGTCACTTTTCAATTCGCCCGCTCCCAGCTGCAATGCCTGACCAAGCTGCAATTCGCGGGCGATCTCCGCCAGCGTGGAACGCTGTACCAGCCGGGATCGCAAACGGCTCAGCTCACCTTCACTGGCAGCGGGAAATTTCTTGAAGAGGAGTTCGGAAACAATAAATCCCAGTACGGCATCGCCCAGGAATTCAAGACGTTCGTTGTTGGGCTTGCCGGCACTGCGATGACACATGGCCTGCTCTAGCAGGTCGGGGTTGCGGAATTGGTAGTCGAGTATGTCTTTGAAGTTGGCCAAAATAATCCGGGTCAGCTATTTGTTGAAGCGGTTTTTGAATTCAATCACGACGGAAATGTTGTAAACGAGAGCAGAACGAACCTCGTAGTTGATATCCACGTATTCATTGCCGCTTTCACGTTTGAGCACCACGTTTTTTGCATCAAAACCTTCAATACTGTTCACCACCATCGACTTGATCAATTCCTTGCGGATTTCGTCGATGTCCATGCTCTTGTAATCACTTTTGGCCATGATGGCGGCCATTGAGTTCTTGAGCGTACTGTTGCCGATGTAGGCAGGCGCAACCTTGAGAGCAAAGGTCACCGCTGCCCCCAACAGTACCAGCATGGTGACTGTCACGTAGAAAGACCCACGCTGGCCGGCAGGAAGCTTGCTTTTGATCGGTTTCATGGCGTCTCCTTGGTTCCTGGATGAATATCAGACTTCAGTTGGGGGAGTTTTCGATCAAACGGACATCCGAGAACGACGGCAGGGAATACCAATGCTCGGTATCCTTGTGCATCCAGACTGCCACCGCCTTGCCAACAATCTTGGCCTCTGAAGCCGGTCCCCAGTACCGGCTGTCGAGGCTGTTGTCACGGTTGTCACCCATCATGAAATACTGCCCTTCCGGAATCATCATGCCTTCCGGTTTGAGCCAGTCATAGACACGGGTGAACCGTTGTGAAGCTGCAGTATAGATATCATGGGTAACTCCGCCAACGGTTTCCCTCGACAGCATCACACCTTTCTCACGTACCACACCGACGCTCTCCTGCGGCAACGGCTTGCCATTGACGTAAACCACGTTGTCCTTGTACTGGATATGGTCACCAGGCAGGCCAATCACCCTTTTGATGTAGTAATCGGGCACATGGGGAGGGACGAATACCATGACATCCCCCCGCTTTGGTTCGCCGATGCCAAGTATCCTGGTGCCAGTGACCGGCAAGCGCAGACCATAGGCAAATTTGTTCACTACAATGAAATCGCCAATATTGAGGGTGGGAATCATCGAACCGGTGGGAATCTGGAACGGCTCAAACAAAAACGAGCGCAAGAGCAGCACTGCAAACAAGATGGGAAAGAAGGCACGCGAATAGTCAACCAGTACCGGATAACGGTTTAACTGGAAGGCTGCCTGCAGATTTTTCAGTTTTGCCGGGTCCTGGATTGCTTTCGCAGCATTGTCTTTCGCCTGGCCTGAACTGGCTGGCAACGGACTGCCATCTTCGTCCAGGGTCGCGAGCCAGCTGTTGAACTCTTCTGCTGTCAGCCCCTTGTTTTTGAGAAACCCGACCATTGCCTCCTTGCGCGGACTCGACAGTACAAACATATCAAACAGCCATACGACACCGGTGACAGCGGACAGGATGACCAATACAAGCGAAAAATCGATGTTCATTTGATTTCCTATTTATCTACCCGAAGTATCGCCAGAAATGCTTCCTGCGGGACTTCCACAGTACCAACCTGTTTCATGCGCTTCTTGCCGGCTTTTTGTTTCTCGAGCAGTTTGCGTTTGCGGGAAACGTCACCGCCATAACACTTGGCCGTGACGTTTTTGCGCAGCGCCTTGACGGTGGATCTGGCGATGATCTGGCCGCCAATGGCAGCCTGGATCGCCACATCATAGAGCTGGCGCGGGATCAGTTCCTGCATTTTTTCCGTCAAAACCCGGCCTTTGGCATGGGCCTGGTCACGATGCACGATGAGGGCGAGTGCATCCACCAGGTCGCCGTTGATCAGCACGTCCAGTTTGACCAGATTGGCAGTCTGGAAACGGATGAAGTGGTAATCAAGCGAAGCATAGCCACGGCTTACCGATTTGAGACGGTCAAAGAAATCCAGCACCACTTCATTCATCGGCAGTTCATAACGGATGGAAACCTGGTTGCCGATAAACTGCATGTCTTTCTGCACGCCCCGCTTTTCCACACACAACGCCAGTACGTTGCCGACATATTCCTGGGGTACCAGGATATTGGCTTCGACGATCGGTTCGCGCATTTCTTCGATATTGCCCATCGGCGGTAACCGCGAAGGGCTTTCGACCCGCATCACGGTGCCGTCACGCAGGACGATTTCAAACACCACCGTGGGTGCGGAAGTGATCAGATCGAGGTTGTATTCACGCTCCAGCCGCTCCTGCACGATTTCCATGTGCAGCATGCCGAGGAAACCGCAGCGAAAACCAATGCCCAACGCATCGGAACTTTCCGGCTCATACTGCAGGGAGGCATCGTTGAGTGTGAGTTTTTCCAGCGCATCGCGGAAGCTCTCGTAATCATCGGCAGAAACCGGGAACAAGCCGGCATAGACCTGCGGCTGCACTTTCTTGAAACCTGGCAGTGCATCAACTTCAGGGGTCTTGGCATGGGTAATGGTATCGCCGACCGGCGCACCCTGGATTTCCTTGATACCTGCTTCGATAAAACCTACTTCACCGGCTTTCAGCTCAGTGAGCAGTTCGCGTTTGGGATTGAATATGCCGACATTGTCGACCGTGTGCACCCTGCCGGTAGACTTGGCGATGATCTTGTCACCCTTGCGGATGGTGCCCTGGCGCACTCTTACCAGCGACACTACACCCAGGTAATTGTCGAACCACGAATCAATGATCAGTGCCTGCAACTTGTCATCAATATTGCCTGTAGGAGCAGGAATGTCGCGGATCAATGCTTCCAGCACATCTTCCACACCCATGCCGCTTTTCGCACTTGTCATGACGGCGTGGGAAGCATCAATGCCGATGATTTCCTCGATTTCCTTGCGCACGCGCTCCGGCTCTGCCGACGGCAGATCCATTTTGTTGAGCACCGGCACTACTTCGAGTCCCTGTTCCAGCGCGGTGTAGCAGTTGGCCACTGACTGGGCTTCCACACCTTGCGCTGCATCCACAATCAGCAAGGCGCCTTCACAGGCAGCCAATGAACGCGATACTTCATAACTGAAATCCACATGGCCCGGGGTATCGATGAAATTCAGCTGGTAGGTTTTTTTGTCTTTGGCCGTATAGTTCAGCGTTACTGAATGGGCTTTGATGGTGATGCCACGTTCGCGCTCAAGATCCATGGAGTCGAGCACCTGCGCTGACATCTCCCTGTCAGTCAGGCCTCCGCACATCTGGATGAAGCGGTCGGCTAGCGTGGATTTGCCATGATCGATATGGGCAATGATGGAAAAGTTGCGTATGTGACTGAGATCGCTCACGAACTGCTGTGACTCCGGCGTTAAAAAGCGCGCAAGTGTACCGTAAAGCCGGGGGTGCTGCCACGCGGACAGCACCTGTTTTCAGAAGGGAATCAGATTGTTGCGCTGCTCTCGATAAGTCATTATTCGTCGATGCGAATGGTGAAATAGTTCGGCATGTTGTCGCCACGCATCACCAGCACCGGCAACTGGCGTCTCGCAGGCAGTTTGGGTTCCAGATCTGCCAGGTCCTTGGCTGAATTCAGCGCGACGCCATTGATTGAAACAATGATATCGCCAGGTTGCAGTTTGGCAGCTTGTGCAGGCCCACCCACCCGCTCCACCAGCACGCCGCTCTCAAGGTCATGTTCCCGCTTGGTTTTCCCGTCCAGGGCAGACACTTTCAACCCCAACCTGCCGTCTTTGGCGGTGGCCGCATCGTTCTTGCTGAGTGTTTTGGCATTTTCCAGATTGCCAACCTTCATGTGCAAGGTCATTGGGCGCGCATTACGCACCTTGTCCCCTGCCCCTTCAGATCGCAGAATCTCGACTGATGCCTCAGTTCCGGGTTTGAGCAACCCTACAAAGTAAGGCAGATCTTCACGGGTCCGTATGTCATGCGAGTTGAATTTGACGATGATATCGCTCACTTTGATGCCGGCAGCTTCAGCCGGTCCGCCCTTGATTACCTGATTCACCAGCGCCCCGTGCGGGCGATCAAGACCGAAAGCTTCTGCCTTCTCCTGGTCAACATTTTCAATGCCAACACCCATCCAGCCGCGTTCAACCTTGCCGCCGTCACGTAGCTGGGTCACTACATTCTTGGCAACATCGACCGGAATCGCAAAGGACAAACCTATTGAACCGCCGGAGTTGGTGAATATCTGCGAGTTGATGCCGACGACTTCGCCAGCCAGATTCAGCAAGGGTCCGCCGGAATGGCCCGGGTTGATGGCTACATCAGTCTGGATGTATGACACATAACCATTGTTGGGGGATTTGCCGGTAGGAAGACTGCGCCCGATGTAACTGACAATGCCGGCCGCCACCGAGTATTGCAGCCCAAACGGAGAACCTATTGCCAGTACCCACTCTCCCACTTTCAGCTTTTCGGAACTGCCCAGCTTCACGACCGGAAGATTGGTGGCTTCGATTTTCAGCAAGGCCAGATCCGATTGATCGTCCAAGCCAACTACCCTGGCTTCGAATTCACGCTGGTCATTCAATGTCACCTTGATGGACTTGGCATTGTCCACGACATGGTGGTTGGTCACGATATAGCCGGTACTGTCGATGATGAAACCGGAAGCAGTGGCACCATTTTCCTCTGGCTCCTGGTCTTCCGGATTGGGCGGCTGGAATTGTTGTGGCGGACGATCCCCGTAAAAGTAGCGAAGCAAATCCTTGAGGTTCTCACGATCCTGCGCATTGGCCTGCACGGCGCCGAACGTGGTACTCACATTGACTATGGCTGGCACGTTCTTTTCGACCAGCACAGTGAAATCAGGCAAGGCCTGGGCTTGGGCAAAAGCACTCCAGACCCAAAGTGTCATTGCGAATACTGGCAACGATTTCATGCAGGTAATACTCCTGACGCAAGATTTGAAAGTCATCTTTGTACTCCAATATTCACTACTTTTATCTGCACTGAATACATAAAACCTGATGAATCATGTATCCATATGAAAAATCACAATTGCTGCGGGTCCGCGCGTAAAACATGGATAAATCATACAGTGGTGACAGGTTCGGTGACAGCTTCCCGTCATGATCCAAAGCGGGTAGCCCGGTGAAATCCGGCAGAAAAATTACGCTGTTTGCCGTATCTGCAGAACCGGCAGTGGCCCTGCGGGATTACGCACTGTTCAGCGATGCTGGGCTGATTGCTCTATTGCAGGAGAAGGGGGGGCAAAGGGTTCCAGCTGATTGACAAACATTCTTGAATTGTTGCTGTTCAAGACTGCTGCCGTACCGGAAAAGTTGCGAACAGCGTTTTCCAGCCTGTGGCGGGCGGCATCATCCAGACTGACGGTTCTGGTCAATGGGGATGCACTGTAGTCACCATTCATCTGGGGCAAGGTGTCACGGACCGGTGCTTGCCTGTCTGCAACCAGGGCCTGTGTATTGCTGCCGGCTCCTTTTTGGGCAACATTGAGCATGGGATAACCAACAAGAATCGCTGCAGCTACTGACGCCGCAATCAACCCCTGGCCAGCCACACGCATCAATTTTCCGCCCATTATTCCTTGCTTCATTCTGCCCAACAGATTCTGGTGGAAAGTATTGCTTAAGCGACCAGCTGCGGCCTCTTCTGCCAGCCGGGCTTTGACTGCAGCCAATAAATCGACAGTAGGCTCTTGATCGAGTTCATGTTGAAGACTGGCACGCACAACATGGAAGCGGCGCCAATGGGCCAATAATTCGGGGCCATGCTCAAGCGACTTGACGACGCGACGTATTTCCAGGGATTCGGCTTCGTCATCCATCATTGCTGAGAGGGATTCAACCAGTTCTGCGCGCGGGATATCAGATGCACGGTTTTCCTCAACGGCAAAACCCGAGGAGTTACCATCGATCCCACCTTCAATATTGCCTTCAACGCTTTGATTTTGAAGTATATTATTGCCCATTCCAAATCCTGGTCGCATGCCTTGTTATAGTTTGTATTCTATGACGCTGTCTGCATAGACAACGGCACAGTCAAATAATTCCCCGGTTCCTGAAAAATTTTCAATCCGGTTCGAGCAAAGGCCTGATCTTGTTGTCTATCGCCTCCCTGGCCCTGAATATCCTGGATCTCACTGTCCCAACCGGACAGCCCATGATTTCAGTGATTTCTTCGTAACTAAGACCACTGAACTCCCGCAAGGTGAAGGCTGTACGCAAATCCTCCGGCAATTCGGCAATGGCCTGGTCTATGGCTTTTTTCAGCTCATCCCGCTGGTGGTTGCTGGCCGGATCATCATGATCTGCCAAAGCCACCTGGGCTTCAATCTGTTCATCATCGTCAATATCAACATCGGTATCGGGGGGTCGTCGACCGCGAGATACCAGATAATTGTTGGCAGTGTTGATGGCGATCCGGTAAAGCCAGGTATAGAAAGCACTTTCACCCCTGAAATTGCCCAGTGCCTTGTAGGCCTTGATAAAGGTTTCCTGGGCTATGTCCTCGGCTTCATGGGGGTCACGTACCAGTCTTCCAATAAGACCCAGCAATCTATGCTGGTATCGCAGCACCAGAAGTTCAAATGCCCGCGTCTCGCCACTGAAGACCCTTTCAACCAGTTGCTCGTCTGTGTCTTTACTGCTTGATCTTGCCAACTGACCAACTCCTGATGTCGCGCGGGTCCGGATCCGGAATATCCGGATAGCACCAACTGCTTGAATACTGCACTGCTGTCAATTGTACCTGACAAGGTAGAATCACGGTTTGCTCCTGCTACCGTGAAGTTTTGCCATGACTACTGATTACTCCTCTTACAATTGCGACGTCCTGATTATAGGAGGGGGGGCTGCCGGACTCACTCTGGCCCTGAAGATGGCAGACAAGGCCAAGGTAACCATCCTCTCAAAAAGCTCACTGAAGCTCGGATCAACCTACTATGCCCAGGGCGGCATTGCCGCTGTGCTTGATGCCGAAGACAGTGAACTTGCCCATGTGGAAGACACGCTGGCCGCCGGTGCCGGTCTGTGCCATCGGGATATTGTTGAATATACAGTCGGCAGAGCCAGGGAATGCATCGAATGGCTGATCGGGCAAGGCGTGGTTTTCAGCAAAGACCCCGACAATTCCTCAAGCACCGTCATGGGCAACTACCATCTCACCCAGGAAGGCGGACATCGCCATCGTCGTGTGATTCACGCTGCAGACGCCACCGGCAAGGCAGTGTTTGAAGTATTGGCTGCCAAAGTGCTGGCCCATCCCAATATCAGGTTCATCACCAATAGCGTGGCAGTTGACCTGCTCACTTCACACAAGCTGGGACGACCGGGCAATCGCTGCCTCGGCGCCTATGTACTGCAGGAAGAAACCGGAAAAGTAATTACCATCGGCGCCAGATTTACTGTGCTCGCAACCGGCGGTGCCAGCAAAGTTTACCTCTACACATCCAACCCGGATGGAGCCTGCGGGGATGGCATTGCCATGGCCTGGCGGGCCGGATGCAGGGTCGCCAACATGGAGTTCAACCAGTTTCACCCCACCTGTCTCTATCACCCGCTGGACCGCAATTTTCTGATTTCTGAAGCATTGCGCGGCGAAGGTGCAGTATTGAGGCTTCCGGATGGCACCCGCTTCATGCCGGGCTACCATGAGTTGGCCGAACTGGCACCGCGTGACATTGTGGCACGCGCCATTGATGCCGAGATGAAAAAAACCGGCTGCGATTGCGTTTATCTGGACATCTCGCACAAACCGGCCGAATTCATCAAGGCACATTTCCCGACCATTTATGCACGCTGTCTGTCACTTGGCATCGATATTTGCAAACAACCTATCCCGGTAGTGCCTGCTGCCCATTACAGCTGTGGTGGTGTGGTGGTAGACCGCAACGGCAAAACCGATGTAGATCACCTGTATGCCATCGGCGAAACCAGCTTCACCGGCCTCCATGGTGCCAACCGGATGGCGAGCAATTCATTGCTTGAATGTTTCGTGTTTGCTTTTTCGGCATCAGAACATATCACCAGCAAACTGGCCGATACCGAATTGCCGCTTGATCTGCCCAAATGGGATGAAAGCCAGGTGACGGATTCGGACGAAGATATTGTGATCGCCCATAACTGGGACGAAATACGGCGCTTCATGTGGGACTATGTCGGCATTGTCAGAACCACCAAACGACTGCACCGCGCCCAGCATCGCATCAATCTGTTACGCAACGAAATCCAGGATTACTACAGCAATTACCGTATCAGCGCCCCACTACTGGAATTGCGCAACCTTGCCATGGTGGCGGAACTGATCATTGCCAGTGCGTTGTCGCGCCACGAAAGCCGGGGCCTGCATTTTTGTCTCGACTACCCTGAAAAATCAGCGCATCCTCGCGATACTTTCCTGAAGCCCGAGCATTTTGTTCATTCCTGATCCGAGGCAGCTTTGCTGCGGCTGGCCATGATCAAATCAATGATTTCACGCAAGCCCGCTGATGGTGCCAGCTCGCGCCGGATGAACCAGCCGAACAGGTCCTGATCCTCTTCAGCCAGGAGCTGGCGGTACAAACCCAGCTGGTTGTCAGACAATCCTGCAAGTTGGTGTTCGGCGAACGGGACCAGGATCAGATCGAGCTCAAGCATGCCCCGTCTGCTGTGCCAGCGCATGCGTTTTTGGTCTTCCAGCGTGAATTCCAATCTGTACTCCCTTTGGTGGCGAGGACGGCTCGCCTATAATTTGGCAATAGTTTTATTCTAACTCTCAGGAAAACCTGGATGCACAGTTTTGTAGTCGGTGCCGGCGCTTTCGATGTGGTTCAAGTTCAAGGGCCGGACGCAGCCAGATTTCTGCAAGGTCAACTGACTTGCGATGTAAACACCCTTGCCGACAATTCCCGGGTCTACGGCGCTTGTTGCAACAACAAAGGCCGAGTAATCGCAGCTTTTGTCCTTGTCCGCGTAGCAGACATTTATTATTTGTGCATGCCCCGCGGTCTCGGTGAAGTGCTGGTGACAGCCTTGCGCAAATACGTGCCATTCTACCGTTGCGATTTGATGCTGGCTGCCGATTCACACCAGTTGCTTGCAATTGCAGGCTCAGATCAGATTGCACACTTTGCAGGGGTGGCGGCCTTGGAAGCAGGCCAAGCGGTGCTGCGAACTTCCGGATGGCTATGCAACTTGGAAGCTGAACCCGCGCGCGCCCTCTGGTGGTGCAGTGTTGGGCAAGCAATGCCCAATGATGCCACGACTGCTGGCTCACTGGAGCAATGGGAAACCCTGGCATTGCTTGACGGACACTATCCATTTCGCCAGAACGATAGTGGCTTGTTCACACCCCAGGAACTCAATTTTGACCTGAACGGATACGTAAGTTTTTCCAAAGGCTGCTACACCGGCCAGGAAATCGTGGCCCGCATGCACTATCGTGGCAAGCCGAAAAAACAGCTTTTCCTGGCAAAACTGGCTCAACCGGCGACTTTTGCGGAAGGAGACACGTTGTTACCGGTTACTGACACCCAAAACCATACGCTTGGCAGCTGCCGGCTTCAGCGAAGCTGTGGAAACCTGCATCTGGCGTTAATCGAAATGCCAGCCGATTTTTCCGGCAATTCAGGGGAGCTCAAGATTGCAGACTCACTGATCACTGCCAGCTGTGCTTTTGAGCCAAAAGTGATCCAGTTCTCACATTTTGTATCTGCCTGAAACCTGACAAGGGAAAAATTCCCTATATAATCGGGCCTTGGTATTTGTATCAGAATTTTACGCGCCGCTAGAGTCTGGGCGGACTTGGTTGACTGCTGACAGACAACCCAAAGGTGTCAAGGATTTTCAAGATGCGCAAGAAATTCAAGGGCCGGCACAGTCTTCCTGTCATCACACTGCTCACCTGCCTGAGTTTGCCCCTGCTGGCTCAATCCGGGGATTCCATAGGCATCGTGCTTTCTACCAGGGGTCAGGTACAGGCCCGCAATGCTGCCGGCATCACCAGGGACCTCAACCGCAAATCAGAAATTTTTGAAAAGGACACGATTCTCGTCGGCGATGACGGCATGGCTCAGTTGCGAATGAAAGATGATGCCCGACTTTCATTCAAGGCCAACACCGAGTTTGCCTTCAATGAATACCAGTTCGACAACAACCCGGATACTCCTGACTCTGCCGTGATGTCGATGGCCAAAGGCGGCTTTCGGGCCATTTCAGGAACTGTAGGACACCAAAAAGGCGATACTTATCGCGTCGATACGCCGATGGCGAGCATAGGGATACGCGGCACCTCGCACGAGCATGTCATTGTTGGCCCTCACTTATACAGCGCCACGACCAACGGGGGCACTACTGTCAGCAATAACATGGGTCAGCTCAACCTGGGACTTGGTGGCCGTTTTGATTACAGCGACACAGCTACGAATTCCGCCCCCAAGGGCGTATTACAGCTGCCTCAGCAATTGATCCAGCTGAATGCAGCTCTGACAGCGCAACCAGCCCGAGCCAAACAAAACAGTGACAGTAATACAAATGGGAACGGCAATAACGGAAATAGCAACACAGGAAATGGCAATAACGGAAACACCGGGGATGCCAATACCAATGGTGGTGGCAACAATAACAACACCAATAACAACACCAATACGAACAACTCAGCTGGTAACAACCAACCAGCAACAACCAACAATTGGCAAGCCCCCGATTTCCTATACACCTGACAGCTTCATAAAGTACTGCTCTTCAAACTTCGCTGGTGGTATGCCGTCGTTGTTACCATGTCTTCGAACCGGGTTATAAAACAGCTCGATGTAGTTGAACACATCTGCC
>CAILUG010000018.1 GCA_903837345.1 uncultured Gammaproteobacteria bacterium
ACATCCCTGTAGCTTGTCTTCGGCCGTCCATGGCCTCAGACAGTTTCCGAAGCGTCTCTCGGCCCAAGGCTCTCAGATTCAGTGCGTAACTCTCTCGGTTGAAATGAACAAGCGCTGGTGTCGGAAGAGGGCTTCGGCATGAAGATGGAGGGGACATCTGAGGCATGGATGCCGAAGACTAAGCCTACATGGACGTACTTGTGGCGGTCCCCGGAATCTTTATGCCGAAGACCGACTGCTCGTAGTATTTATAAAAAGAAGTGACATGCGAAAAGTTGGTTCAAACCTGGAAAGCTTTATCCATGGCAGCACGATCAAAATCCTTTTCGTGGTTGGCGAGGTAGATGGTGGCGACTCCGTTGCCGATGATGTTGGTGATGGCGCGGGCTTCGGACATGAAGCGGTCTACGCCGAGCAGCAGTGCGATGCCTTCGAGCGGGATGACGTTGAGGGCGGCCATGGTGGAGGCCAGCACCACAAAGCCGGAGCCGGTGACACCGGCGGCACCCTTGGAGGTAAGCATCAGCACAGCTATCAATGTAAATATCTGCGACAGACCCAGATTTACATCATAGACCTGGGTCAGGAACATCACCGACATCGACAGATACAGTGTGGTGCCATCGAGGTTGAACGAATAGCCGGCCGGCACCACCAGTCCTACCACCGATTTGCTGCAGCCCATGGTTTCCAGCTTGTGCATCAGGCTGGGCAGTGCGGATTCACTGGAAGAGGTGCCAAGCACGATCAGGAGTTCGTTGCTGATGTATTTGAGAAAGCTCCACAGTGACACATGGTAACGGCGCAGGATCCACCACAGCACCACGAAGATGAACAGTGCCATTGTGATGTACATGCACAACATCAGCTTGCCGAGCGCCACGATCACGGCAATGCCGTATTTGCCGATCGCAAACGCCATGCCGCCAAAAGCGCCGAAGGGCGAAAGGTACATCACCCAGCGCAACAGTTTGAACAGCAGTTGAGTGCCTTTGCCAAGCCAGGGCAGTACTGTGTGCTTGATGGGCGAGAGGCTCAACAGGGTGCCGAGGATGATCGAAACAATCAGCACTTGCAGAGTGAGATTTTCGCTCAGCACACTTAGCCACGAGAAATGCTGTGCCCGTTGCACAAAGTCACTGACATCGCCGGTGGTTGGTTTCAAGCCGCTGCCGGGATGTAATACATAGGCCACTATGATGCCAATCACCAGCGCCGCAGTAGTCACCACTTCAAAATAGACCAGCGCTTTGAGGCCGATGCGGCCAACTTTTTTGAGATCGCCCAGCACGGCGATGCCGGTAGTGATGGTGAGGAAGATCAGTGGCGGGATGAACCATTTGATGATCTGGATGAAAGTGTCGCCCAATATGCGCGCTTTCACGCCCAGCGCAGGATCGACAAAGCCGGTAAGGGCGCCTGCAATGATCGCCAGCAGGACCCAGAATGTGAGATTGTGCCAGAGGCGCTGCACTTATAAAGCTCCCAGGGCTTCGCTTAGTTTGCTGACAGCAATCACCTGCATGCCGGGAATCGGCTGGCGCGGTGCATTGGCTTTCGGCACGATGGCGCGGGTGAAGCCATGTTTGGCGGCTTCCTGCAAACGTTCCTGGCCGCTCGGCACTGGCCGGATTTCGCCAGCCAGCCCGACTTCGCCGAAAACTACCAGTTCGCGCGGCAACACCCGGTCCTTGAAGCTGGAGACGATGGCGAGCAACAGCGCGAGATCGGCACTGGTCTCAGTCACCTTGACGCCGCCGACCACGTTGACGAATACATCCTGATCGGCCATGAACAGGCCTCCATGCCGGTGCAGCACCGCCAGCAGCATCGCCATGCGGTTGTGATCAAGACCCACGGCAATGCGGCGGGGATTGCCGAGTTGTGAGCTGTCGACCAGCGCCTGGATTTCCACCAGCAGCGGCCGCGTACCTTCCCACAGGACGGTGACCAGCGAGCCGGGCGAAATTTCTTCCGTGCGGGCCAGAAAAATTGCCGACGGATTTTTCACTTCCTTCAGGCCGGTTTCCGTCATCGCAAAGATGCCGAGTTCGTTGACGGCACCAAACCGGTTCTTGTGGCCGCGCAGCGTGCGATAGCGATTGTCATCGCCATCCAGCATCAGGAAACAATCGATCATGTGCTCCAGTACTTTCGGGCCGGCCAGATTGCCGTCCTTGGTGACATGGCCCACCAGAAACAGTGCCGTGTTGGTTTGCTTGGCGTACTGGATCAGATAGGCCGCACATTCACGTACCTGCGACACGCTGCCCGGCGCCGACGGCACGTCTGCACTGTGCATCACCTGGATCGAGTCGATCACGATCAGCTTGGGCCGGAGCTGTTCGGCCACGGCAGTTATTTCGGTGATATTGGTTTCTGCCAGCATCTTCAACTTGTCGGTGGGCAGACCCAGCCGGTGCGCGCGCATTGCCACTTGCTGCAGCGACTCTTCCCCGGTCACATAAAGTGCTTCCATGCCCTGCGAGAGTTTGCACATCAGTTGCAGCAGCAAGGTGCTCTTGCCGGCGCCCGGATTGCCGCCGATCAACACCGCCGAACCGGGCACGAGTCCGCCGCCGAGCACGCGGTCGAACTCGCTGATGCTGGTGGAGAAACGCGGCTCGGCATCCAGATTGATACTGCCAAGCGTTTGTGCGGCAGAAGAGGTGCTGCCGGCAAAGCCTGAGCGTTTGTTGAAATTCTGCGGCGCCGACGGTGTCTTGCCGGCGCCGAGATGGATTTCCTTCAGCGTGTTCCATGCGCCACAGGCAATGCATTGGCCCTGCCACTTGCTGTAGTCAGCGCCGCAGTCGTTGCAAACGAAAGCTGTCTTGCTCTTGGCCATGGGATTCGCTTACTTGCTGCTGTGACGCATCACGAAGTCCAGCACCGGGCCGGTCAGTGAGTCATCCATAGTGCCAACGGCATAGGTTTCCGACATGTGCGAGTGGTTCTGCAAGTAAAGAGTGTCCAGCGTTTTGCCGGCCGCAGTCAGTGCGTTGGCCAGCAGCGCGAACTGCTGCTTGTATTGATCACCGTCGAACTCGGCATAGGTGGCCATCAGCGGCGCATCCGTTTTGACCAGATTCGGCAGCGCATTCATCTCCGGGTATTTGCTGACATCGTCACCGTAATAGTTGGTCCACAACGGAGTATCGCCCAGCGCAAACGAGCCGGAAGTGAATATTGCACCAGCGATTTCACTGGGCTTGCCCTGTTTAACACGGTCAGCCAGATAGTCGGCGATATGCGATGAGCCGGTGCTCTTGCCCCACATGAAAATCCGGTTCGGATCGCCACCATACTGGGCAATGTTGGCTTTCAGCCAGGTCATCAGGTTATTCATGTCTTCGATGCCTGCCGGCCATTTGCTGGCGGGTGCATAGCGATAGTTGATGTTGACGCCCACCAGGCCCTTGGATGCCACCCAGTACGGAATGTTGTCATAGAACGGTGTATTGGCAGCGCTCTTGTTGCCGGCACCAAAGCCACCGCCGTGCACGAACACGATAACGGCACGTTTGGCAGAGCCGTCTTTGGCGGCCATTACGTCGAGAATATTGCGCTCGGCCGGGCCGTAGTGAAGATCGCGGGTGACGTTGAGTTTGGACAGATACCCTTCAGGAAATGAGGGTGTGTAGAGGGCAGCAATGCCTGCGATGTCGTTTTTGGTGCCGATTTCCTTCAGCTTGCCGGCAATGTCGGCAGGAATCGCAGCGACATTGCTTTGCTTCACTTCAATAGTGACCGGCGGGATCACAATCGGAGCAGGTTTGGCCGGTGCCGGTGCGGCTGCGGCGGGAGCGCTGGGAGCAGCGGCAGTCGTTGCCGTTTCCTGTTTGCCGGAACAGGCGGCGAGCAACAGCGCAGCTGCCAGCATGGAGGTTCTGATGCAGTACTTGTTCATGATGTTTCCCCTTGGTTGCCAGTCAGGTCGTTTTGGATGACGCTCTATGCCAGCGGTAGTCACGTTGGCGAAACCACAGGTTCGCCGCCCATTTTTCACCTGCAGTGACGGGCAAGCCCGCATGCAGACCATGTGCGTGGCGCTTGCTGCTGCCACGCTCGCAGTTGTGAAACAGTAACAAGCCGCCTTTGGCTGGTTGCACATCGAGTTCCAGTTGGGTGAAACGCGTGCAGCCGCCGCCTTCGACTTCATTCAAATATAGCAGGGCTGTAACCAGCCGTTGGCCGCCGTGCGCCAGGCAGCGGTCGCCGCGTTCAGTGCCGGGTTCCCAGCCGTCAAAATGCGGCTGGTATTGCTGGCCGCGGCCGTAATAGACCACCTGGAAATTTTCGGCATTGCACAGCGGTATCTCCACCAGTGCGCTGATGCGTTGTGCCAGTGCGAGTATCAGCGGGTTGTGATGGTGGCTGATCCAGCAATTCAGGCCGCTGCGACCTTCGCTGAAAAAGCCGCCCTGTTCGCCACTGACCGCAGCCGGCCCCATCCGGTCCTGCGCGGCGGTCACCAGGGCGTTGATCTCGGCAGCACCGGCGAAATTTTCCAGCCACCAGATTGCCGGTGCTTCATTCAGCTGTTGGCCGCGCGGGTAGCTGTGGGGCAGTGCTGCCAGGTTCACTTCAAAATCGAAGTCATGCATGGCCGCCATCATCGGTAGGTTCTCGGCACACGCGGGCTGACACCGCTGCTCAACTGATAGGAGATGACACCGGTGTGGGCTGCGACTTCGTCGATGGACAGCTGTTCTCCCCACAGCGTCACCATGTCACCCGGCTGGGCGTCAACACAGTGAGTGAGATCAATCGCCAGCATGTCCATCGACACGCGGCCGGTAGTGACAGTGCGTTGTGTGCCCACCAGCACCGGACAACCGTTGGGAGTGTGGCTGGGGTATCCATCGGCATAACCAATGCTGACGATGCCGATACGCATCGGCTGCGGGCAGATGAACTGCGAGTTGTAGCCTATGTTGTCGCCCGTATTGTGTTGCTGAATGCTGATGATGCGCGCTTGCAGCGTCATCACGTTGTGCAGCCCGAATTTTTCACGCCGCCGCTCCACATCCTTCCACGCAAACGGCGAGCTGCCATAAAGCATGATGCCGGGCCTCACGAAATCACCCTGCACATCCAGCGCCAGCAACGCGGCAGAGGCAGCAATACTGGTTTGTGGCGTGAATTCAGCCAGCGCCTGGCAGCTGCGGGCAAAATTCAGCACCTGAGTGGTATTAAGCGGTGATTGTGGCATGCCGGCGTTGGCGAGGTGTGTCATCAGGATGACCTCTTCGGTCCACTTCTGCCGGCGCAGTGCCAGATGCAGACGCTGGACTTCAGCGGCGGTGATGCCGAGCCGGCCCATGCCGGTGTCGAGCTTGAGCCAGAACGTGAGTTTGTGGCTCAAATGCACACGACTGAGTTCGGTTTCCAGCAATGCGAGATCTTCCACGCGGTGGATCACCAGCTGGAATCCCTCCTTGGCAACGCGACGCACATCGCTCTTGTCGATGAGGCCTTGCATGACCAGGATGTCTTTGTGGATGCCGTGCGCGCGCAGCCGTTCTGCTTCTTCTATATCGGTAACGCCAAGAATGTCAGCCGCACGCAAGGCTTCGGCACAAGCCAGCAAGCCATGACCATAGGCATCGGCCTTGATGACAGCCAGCACTTTGCTTTGGGGGGCGTGACGGCGTGCAATGTCCAGATTGTGCGCAAGCGCGCGGCGATCAATGGAGGCTACGACGCGATGCGACACCGGTTAACCCTCACCCCATTCGTTCCGGGATGACATGCCGGCCATCGGCATGAAGTTTTCAAATCGGGTGTGTTTGCCGATAAAGCTGAGATTCACCATGCCGATCGGGCCATTACGCTGTTTGCCGATGATTATCTCGGCTACACCCTTGCTCTCGGCCTTGTCGGGTTCATACACCTCGTGACGGTACACGAACATGATGACGTCAGCGTCCTGCTCGATGGCACCGGATTCACGCAAGTCACTCATTAC
The DNA here is from genome assembly GCA_903837345.1 of uncultured Gammaproteobacteria bacterium. GTDB lineage: Bacteria > Pseudomonadota > Gammaproteobacteria > Pseudomonadales > Pseudohongiellaceae > CAILUG01. The sequence continues at coordinate 5,972 of CAILUG010000018.1, forward strand.
CGGCCGCTTGTTGGGGCGTTGTTCCAGACTGCGGTTGAGCTGCGACAGCGCGACCACCGGGCAGTTGAACTCACGTGCCATCAATTTCAGCGAGCGGGAAATCTCCGAGATTTCCCCGGTGCGGTTTTCGCTCGAGCCCTTGATCTGCATCAGCTGCAGATAGTCGACCATGATGAGGCCGAGCTGGCCGTGTTCACGCGCCACCCGGCGGGCACGCGCGCGCATCTCGCTGGGGCTGAGGCCGGAAGTGTCATCGATATGCAGCGGACGATTGCGCAGTTTCGCCAGCGCCATGCTGAGCTTGTCCCAGTCATCATTTTCCAGCTTGCCGTTGCGCATGCGGCTCTGGTCGATCTTGCCTATTGATGACAGCATGCGGATCACCAGGCTGTCAGCCGGCATCTCAAGGCTGAATACCAGCACCGGTTTGTCATTGTGCAGCGTGGCATGCTCCACCATGTTCATCGCGAAACTGGTTTTTCCCATCGAGGGACGGCCGGCAACGATGACAAGATCGGATTGCTGCAGGCCGGAAGTCATCTCGTCGAGATCCTTGAAGCCGGTGCTGAGTCCGGTGATGTTGCCTTTGGCTTCAAACAGTCTTTCGATGCGATCGACTGCCGATTTCAGGATCGGCTTCAGCGGCTGCGGACCGCCATCGCGCGCGCGATTGTCAGCCAGGCGGAACACGGCTTGTTCTGCGGCATCCAGCAGTACGGCACTGTCGCGGCCATCGGGGTTGTAACCGCTGTCAGCGATGCCGTGGCCGACACCAATCAGATGGCGCAATACCGCCCGCTCCTTGATGATGCCGGCATAGGCCACGATGTTGGCTGCACTCTGGTTGCTGTTGAGCAGTTCGCCCAGATAGTCGACGCCACCGGCATCGTTCAGCAAATTGGCTGAGCGCAGCACTTCACTGAGAGTGATGACATCAATGGGCTTGGCCTCGGCAGTCTGTTTCTGCATCGCCTCATAAATCAGCCGGTGCTCCTTGCGATAGAAATCACCAGCCAACAGCACTTCGTTGACATTGTCCCAGCGCGAGTTGTCGAGCATCAGCGCAGCCAGCACCGCCTGCTCGGCTTCTATCGAGTGGGGGGGCACTTTCAGACTGGTAATTTTTTCGGTTAAAGCCGGTTCTGACATGGGAAAACTTGCACGACAGCCAAAAAAGACCCGCCTGACTCTTTATGGCGGCGGGGCAGTCACTGTACCCCAGATAAGGGGCGCGGCAAAAGCCGAAAAGCTGTTCAAAAAGCCGGTTGGATGATGCGGTTTGTGCAAGTCGGCATCCCGACAAAAACCAGATCGATTTTCCATGGACAGGCCACGGTTTTAACGTTAAATACACCCCCCATGCTTTGGTTGCTGTTAACCAGCCGTTAATCCCGACTGACAGACTGCCCCCATTGCCCCTGAATTAACGTTAGTGTGGCTCGCGCAGGCAGGAAATTTTCAGTGATACCGCAGCAGGAAATCAGGCAGATCTGTGATCGCATCGTCAAGAGCGGTGAGCTGGGGCGCTCGCGTACCTATGCCGCGATCCTGGAATATCTGGCTGACCATGCCATTGCCGGCACCATACCCAAGGAAATCAGCATAGCCATTGATGTGCTGGGGCGGGAATCCAATTTTGATGTGGGCAAGGATTCGATAGTCCGGGTCCACATTTACCATCTGCGTACCAAGCTCAATACCTACTTTGCCAGACAGGGACATCTGGAGAAATACCGCCTCTCGATTCCCAAAGGCCAGTACATGCTGGCCATTACCGAAAATGATCCGGTGGCTGCGGATGCTGCGGTTCCTGCGCTGGCTGCCTCGCCGGAGCCTGCCATTGCGGGCGAACCCGCAGTACGTCGGCGCAACTACACGCCCTGGCTGGCTGCCGTGGCGATACTGATCCTGCTGGCCAATTTCCTCACCCGGGTCGGCCAGCCGAAAGCGGAAGTGGCTACCAATCCGTTTTTGTCCAGCCGCCTGTGGCAGCCGTTGCTGGATGACAACGCGCCCATCCTGATTCTGATCGGTGATTACTACATCATGGGTGAGAAGAACGAGCACGGCGACGTGCTGCGCATGGTGCGGGAATTCGACATCAATTCGCCCGCCGAACTGGCCGCTTCCCAAACCGCAGGCGCCAACAGCAAATACCTGAACCTGGAGCTCGGCTATACGCCTACCAGCACGGCCAAAGCGCTGGCGCAGGTGATGAAAGTGTTCGGTGCGCAGAGCCAGCGTATCAAGGTGAAGATGACCTCCGAGCTCAATACCAGGGATCTGGTAGGGAGCCACATTATTTATCTGGGGCTGCTCAGCGGGATGCGCGGTCTCAACGACCTGATGTTTGCTGCCTCCGGGCTGGGATTGGGCGCTACCTATGATGACCTGATCAATCTTGATACTGATCTTGTCTACAACAGCAGTTCAGGACTTTCCGGCAAGGCCAGCTATCACGATTACGGCATGCTCTCCACTTTCCCGTCCCCGGGCGGCACCCAGTTTGTACTGCTGGCCGGCATGCGCGACGAAGGGCTCGCCAATCTGGCAGAAGAAGTGACCACCCCCAACAAGCTGGCAGCCCTGGAGCAGACGGTGGCACTGGACAGCAAGCAGACCCCGGCCTTTGAGGCGCTTTACGAAGTCCGCGGTTATGACAACACCAACTTCGATGCCATATTGGTTTACACCAAAAAGCTGGATACCAAGGTGCTGTGGGAAACGCGTCTGATCGATGCACCCTGAGCGTTGGTTGCATCACTTTGGTCAGGCATGAATGCAAAAAACCGGCTGTGAAAAATCACAGCCGGTTTTTGTAATGAAGTATTCCTGTTGCAGTGTCCAGCAACGAACCCTGCAGGATCAGCAGCGGATCAGGCAGCGACGATGTTCAGCTTGATGGCAGCAGTGACTTCGCTGCCCAGCGCCAGATTGATGCTGAATTCACCGATTTCACGCAGCGCGCCATCCGGCAGCAACACTTCGCTCTTGCCCACTTGCTGACCGGCAGCAGTGATGGCATCAGCGATGTCGCGGGTGCCGACCGAGCCGAACAGCTTGCCTTCATCGCCGGCATTGGCAGCGATGACAATCGCCAGGCCGTTGAGTTTGTCGGCACGACCCTGGGCCACAGCCAGTTTCTCGGCAGCCGCTTTCAGCAATTCAATCTTGCGGGCTTCGAAGTTGGCCAGGTTTTCCCGGGTGGCAGGAATGGCTTTGGCATAAGGGAACAGGAAATTGCGGGCATAGCCTGATTTCACGTTGACCTTGTCACCAACGCTGCCGGAACGGCCCAGTTTTTCTAACAATATGACTTCCATAAGACACCTCGTTCAAATTCAGTGGTCCAAACTTTCATGAGCCCGGAATATCGGCAGCGAATCGCTTGCGGATATCGAACAGGCTGTCGGTAAAACCCAGCAATACATAGACCAGTGCAGCAAAAGGCATGAAAAGCAGCATATATGCCAGCACCAACCACGCGGTGCCCATGTTGCGGTGGGCCACCACTTTGTGAATCACCGCCAATGCTTCAAGGATCGGCGCCAGACACACAATCAACAACCAGTCACTCAAGGGCGCTACGCCAAAGGCGCTCGCCCCGGTCAATCCAGCCAACACAACCATCAAGCGCCAGTCAAACCGCAGGTTGTGGAACTCCTGGCGAAACCCGCCCGGGTTGTACAAATGCGCCTGCCAGTAACGACCCAGCAACAGCGAGGCAAGTATCAGCAACATCTGCGAGACCCCATAATATTTCAGCAATGTATCCATCAACTGCTGGGGACTGATTGTCACTGTCTTTCCGTCTGTTACGCCTTGCATCGGAAAACCATTGCTCTGCAAGGAGCTTACAGCATGCTGCACCTTGGCGAGATATCCTGTCTGCCAGGGCAGGCTCAGTTGCTGCAAAACCCCGCTCACCATGATCAGCAAAATGGCCAACTGCCATGATCTGCCGTGTCTGAGCACAAGGCTTGCGGCTACTACTCCCAGCAACATCAATACCAGGCCGGGATCGCCCAATTCCCACTGCAACCCTGCCGGCAACAACGCCCACAGCAGGATCTGCGCACCGTCCTTGATGCCGCGCCGCAGTATGACCAGGGCCACTACCGCGCCACTTATTATTCCGAACCCCGGAATCAACCCGAACAATATCGCAATCGTGGCCGCTTGCAGGCGGCCAGACATCGCATATTCGGCTAACCCGCGCATAAGGGGCTGCCCTGGATATTAAACTTCGTGTGAATCCGTATACGGAATCAGAGCCAGGAAACGTGCCTGTTTGATGGCGGTAGCCAGCTGACGCTGAAAACGTGCTTTGGTGCCGGTAATGCGGCTGGGCACGATTTTGCCGGTTTCGCTGACGTTGGCTTTCAGGGTTTCCAGATCTTTGTAATCAATTTCGGTAAAGTTTTCCGCGGTGAAGCGGCAGTACTTTCGGCGTCGGAAAAAACGAGCCATGGTGAATCTCCTGTAACTTTTTCTCTGGGGGTTTATGCGATACGTGGCAGGGCAGGCTTATTCAGCGCTGGCTGCTTCGGGTTCGCTTTCTTCGCCGTCGAATTCTTCAGCTGACTCTTCAGTGCGCACGCGCTGGCTGGCGCGGGCTTTGCGTTCACGGTTTTCGTTTTCCGCTTTCTGGATGTGCGACAGCTCGGTAACGGCTGCATCGCGCTTGACTACCAGATTGCGAATAATGGCGTCGTTGTAACGGAAAATGGAGGTCAGTTCGTTCAGGACTTCATTGCCGCATTCCACGTTCATCAGAACGTAGTGGGCTTTGTGGATCTTGTTGATCGGGTAAGCCATCTGGCGACGGCCCCAGTCTTCCAGACGATGTACAACACCGCCGGATTCCTTGATCATTTTGGTATAACGTTCGATCATCCCGCCAACCTGTTCTGATTGATCGGGATGCACCATGAACACTATTTCGTAGTGGCGCATAAAGCTCCTCACGGTTATGCCGCCAGACAGACCACATTGAGGTGGACTCTGCTGTGCGGCAAGGAGTTGAAAAGAGGCGGCATTCTATTGATTTGGGCCCTCCGAGGCAAGCGGAGAGTTTTCTTTGCTCCCAAGGGTCCGCAAGGGGGAGAGCCGGATGTTGGTGAGGAGCGGGAGCGACCGAGACAAGCATCCCGGCTAGGCCCCCTTGCGGTCTCCACTACAGGAACAGGGAAAAGGGGCTTTGACACCTATTTCCGCTGGCGCACTGCTTCGAACAGGCAGACCCCGGCGGAGACGGAGACGTTGAGGCTGCTCACTTCGCCGGCCATCGGGATGGAGAAGACGTGGTCGCAGTGTTCGCGGGTCAGGCGGCGCATGCCTTTGCCTTCGGAACCGAGCACCAGCGCCAGCGGGCCTTTCAGGTCGGTGGCGTAGATGGACTGTTCGGCTTCGCCGGCGGCGCCCATGATCCAGATGCGATTGTCCTGCAGCATTTTCAGTGTGCGGGCGAGGTTGGTAACGGCGATGAAGGGCACGCTTTCGGCGGCGCCGCAGGCCACTTTGCGCACAGTGGGGGTCATCAACGCAGATTTGTCTTTGGGGACGATCACGGCATCGACACCGGCAGCCTCGGCCGTGCGCAGGCAGGCGCCGAGGTTGTGGGGATCGGTGACACCATCGAGTACCAGCAGCAATGCCGGATGCGACAAGCCCTGTAGCAACTGCTCAAGAAAGCCTTCGCTGCGTTCAAGTTTGAGGTTGGGGCACAGAGCAGCCACGCCCTGATTCACCCCGCCCACCTGCTCATCCAGTGTTGCGCGATCAACTTCGCGGATGCTGATGTTGAGCCGGGTGGCGCGTTCGATCAGCGGCAACAGCCGCTGATCGCTGCGACCCTGCAGCACCAGCAGTTGCTGGACACTGTCGGCATTGTGTTTGAGCACTGCCTCAACCGCATGCAGGCCAAACACCCAGTCGTGGCTGATTGAATCGGGCTCATCAGCATTGCCTTGATGGCGTGGTCTGTCTTTGCGTTCGGCAGGACCAGAATCACTTGATCCGTGGCGCTGCCATGGTTTTTTCTTCATACGGATTTCTTCATGCTTGCCTGTCAGCGGCGGCGTTTGCTGCGTGGGCCCTTGTTGCCTGTCTGGGGAGCCCGCTTGTGTTTGGGAATCGCGCGACCCACGCCTTTGGCTGGTGCGGTGCTGCCAACCAGTTGCAGATCAATTTTGCGGTCTTCGACATTCACATGTGACACCACCACGCGCAGCTGGTCACCAAGTTTGAAGCTTTGGCCGGTGCGCTCGCCGGTCAGCGAGTGGCTGACTTCATCAAAGTGATAGTAGTCGTTGGTCAGCGCGGTCACGTGCAACAAGCCGTCAACGTAGACATCTTTCAGTTCAACAAACAGGCCGAAGTTGGCCACCTTGGTGACCATGCCGGCAAATTCCTCGCCGATCTTGGCCTGCATGTATTCGCATTTGAGCCAGGCAATCACGTCCCACGAAGCCGCATCGGCTTTGCGTTCGGTCTGCGACAGATGGGTGCCCATCGTTACCAGATCTCCGGCAGTATAGGGATAGATTTCCGCTTTTTTCAGCAACGGTGGAGTGCCTTCACGCCGCACGCCCCTGGTATGTTTGGGATTGCGGACCAGAAACCTTATGCCGCGATGCACCAGCAAATCGGGATAGCGGCGTATCGGTGAAGTGAAATGGGCATAAGCCTCGAAGCCCAGACCGAAATGCCCGAGATTTTCCGGCTGATACTGTGCCTGCATCAAGGAACGGATCACCAGGGTTTGCAACAGGTTGCGGTCAGGCCGGTCTTTGAGTTTGACCAGTATCTGCTGGAAATCTGATGATGTGGGTTTGGCCTTGCGGGCCACGCCGACTCCCAGCTGGCGCAGGAATTCGTAGAGATTTTCCAGTTTTTCTTCGTTGGGTCCTTCGTGCACGCGATAGAGCGCAGGCAGACTGGCCTCTTTCAGCAGAGCGGCTGCCGCCACGTTGGCGCACAGCATGCATTCTTCGATCAGCTTGTGCGCATCATTGCGCTCAACCGGTACGATTTCTTTTACGCGGCGCTGTTCAGAGAAAATAAGACGGGTTTCCACGGTCTCGATGTCGAGCGCGCCCCGCACCGCCCGCGCCTGCAACAATACCTTGTAAAGCGCATACACGGTTTGCAGATGTGGCAACAGGCTGGCGTATTTTTCGCAAATGCGTTCCTGCAGTTTCTTCTCGGGGTCATTCTGCGGTGTTTGCAGCATCGCCGCGACTTCGGTGTAGGTCAGGCGCGCATGCGAATGAATCACGCCTTCAAAGAAGGCGTAGGAGTCAATCTGGCCGTCTTTGCTGATGTTGAGCTCACACACCATCACCAGCCGGTCTTCATTCGGCTTGAGCGAGCAGAGCCCGTTTGACAAATGCTCGGGCAGCATCGGCACCACATGGCCCGGGAAATACACCGAGTTGCCGCGAGCTTGCGCTTCGGTATCGAGCGCGGTATTGAGTTTTACGTAGTGCGATACATCGGCGATGGCAACATAGAGCACAAAGCCCTTGCCGCGTTTTTTCTCGCAGAATACTGCATCATCGAAGTCTTTGGCGTCCTCGCCATCAATGGTCACAAACGGCAGTTTGCGCAGATCGACACGGTTGGCCAGATCCTGCGGCTGCACCCGGGCCGGATACTTCTGCATTTCGGCAGTCACGGCTGGCGGCCACTCGTGTCTTATATCGTGTACACGCAGCGCCACATCTATTTCCATGCCGGGTTTGCCGATGTCACCCAATACTTCAACAACTTCGCCGATCGCCTTGCGATGTTCATCCGGAAACATGGTGAGCTGGACAACAACATAGTCACCATCCACCGCTTTTTTGTTCTTCTTCGGTGTAATCAGGATTTCCTGGGTGATGCGCTTGTTGTGCGCAATCACGACACCAATGCCGGCTTCTTCATAGTAACGGCCGACAATCTGGCTGTTTTTGCGTTCGAGGATTTCAACGATGCGGCCTTCGCGCCGGCCCTTGCGATCCACATGTGACACTTTGGCCAGCACAGTGTCGCCATCGAATACCTTGCGCATTTCCTGCGGGCCCAGATACAGATCGTCCTTGCTGCCGCCATCGGTGCTGACGAAGCCGTAGCCGTCCTTGTGGCCGATCACCTTGCCCTTGATCAGGTCCATCTTGTCGACCAGGCCGAACACGCCGCGGCGGTTGCTGATCAGCTGGCCGCCGCGTGTCATTGCCACCAGCCGTCGCAACAGGGCTTCCTGCGCTACCGCATCAAACAGCAAGAGCGCGGCGCACAATTCCATATGCGAGGCCGGGGTGCCGCGTTCTTCCAGGTATTTGAGGATGTATTCGCGGCTGGGGATGGGATTTTCGTAACGGGCAGCCTCGCGATCGGCAAACGGATCGTCTTTGATGGTGGCTGGCTCGGTAACGGGTTTGCGGGTTCTGGGCATGCATCAGGCACTTGAAGGAAAGATTGCAGTATACACTTCTGTTAATTGACAAGCTGGTGCCTGCATCGGCAGAATGCGCGCCTCTGTTGTAGTGCCCCCTATGCCCAGGTGGTGAAATTGGCAGACACGCTAGCTTCAGGTGCTAGTGGCCGCAAGGCCGTGAAGGTTCAAGTCCTTTCCTGGGCACCAATATCTAGTTTTCTGACATCCGGCAACGTCCGATCCACGACAGAAAACCCAATAAAACCCTGCCTTTTATGCCCAATACTGTCCAATAGCGTTTTGTGACATCCGAAAGCTGTAGTAACATCCTTGGTAACATCCGCAATCTCTGAACCGGGTGTTACTACGAGGTGTTGCTATGCCCCGCGCTGTAAAGCCCCTTTCAGATACGCAGGTTCGGCAAGCCAAGCCAACAGCGAAGGAATACAACCTCGCTGACGGCAAGGGTCTATACCTTCGCGTGAAGCCGACAGGCACCAAACTGTGGCTGTTCAATTACTACCGCCCACACACCAAGCAGCGCGCCAACCTCAGCTTGGGCACTTACCCTGAGTTGAGCTTGCTCGATGCAAGGGATACCGCGCAGAAATTCAATGGCCATCTGATCAATGGCGTCGATCCCCAGGAGTTCAGACGCGAGCAGGCGAGGAACAGCACTGAAGCCCAGCTCAACACCTTCCAGCACATCGCCGGTAAATGGCTGGCCTTGAAGCAGCCCGATGTTTCGCAGGTCTACCACGACAAGATTGCCGACCGCCTGAAGCTCTACCTGTATCCGAAGTTGGGCAAGGTGCCCATATTCAAGCTGAGCGCCGTGCAAACCATCGAAGTCCTTACCCCACTGGCCAAGGCCGGCAAGCTGGAAACCGTCAAGAAGATTTGCGGCTGGGTGAATGAAATTATGGTGTACAGCGTGAATACCGGGTTGATTCCTGCCAATCCACTGGCTGGCATAGGCCGGGCTTTCAATTCTCCCAAAGTGGCGAATATGCCTACCCTCAAGCCCGAGCAGTTACCAGAGCTAATGCAAGGGATGAACAGGGCAAATATTAAGCTGGTAACACGCTGCCTGATCGAATGGCAATTACACACCATGTGCCGACCTGCTGAAGCATCTGGGGCCAAGTGGTCAGAAATCAACATGGAAAAGGAGCTGTGGGAGGTTCCTGCCGAGCGCATGAAAAAGAACAAAGCCCACATCGTGCCGTTATCAAAGCAAGCCATGAACCTGCTTGAAGTGATCCGGCCTTTATCGGGTACCAGAGAGTTCATCTTCCCGGCAGATAAGAATCCGAGGCAATCGGCCAACTCGCAAACTGCCAACATGGCGCTGAAGCGTGCGGGCTTTAAAGGTAGGTTGGTAGCGCATGGCATGCGAGCTTTGGCCAGCACTACCCTGAACGAACAGGGCTTTGATGCTGATGTGATCGAAGCTGCCCTAGCCCACACCGACAAGAACACCATCCGAGCCACCTATAACCGCGCTGACTACATCAAGCGCAGACGGGCAATGATGCAATGGTGGTCTGATCATATCGAGCAGGCAAGCTTTGGAAATCTGAGCTTGTCAGGAAGGAAACTACTCAAGGCTGTGTGATAGCACAAAATGGAGACAGACTTATGAATAAAACTGAGTTAGACAAAGCAGTTAATTTCGAGTCAAAGGAGATCAGAGAAAAACCCAACTCAAACGAATTTACGAATTTTTACAGAGAGATATGTAAGTCTGCCTATGCGGTGGATGATTATCCTACATATGCAGGTCTAGAGTTCACGTGGAAGAAGATAGAAAAGGAGTTTTCTCTCCTAAAAGATGATAGGGAAAATAACAAATTTGACAGCCCCCTTTCATACTTCATGTACATGGTCGAAGGCGGTTTCTACCCGCCCCCTGAAGTTATGCTGGCACTTCTGAATTGCTTTGAAAACTATTACCAGCACAAAGGGAAAAAATCTGAGGCGATCCGCGCTTCTCTCATCAACCGATACACCCGGTTCTCACTGCAGGGCATACCGCCGTCCTTCATATCCTTCGTGATGTTCCGGTAGCCATACACACAGCCGCTTTCCAGCCAGTACTGTTTGATCTGGCCTG
>CAILUG010000019.1 GCA_903837345.1 uncultured Gammaproteobacteria bacterium
GCAGATGTGTTCAACTACATCGAGCTGTTTTATAACCCGGTTCGAAGACATGGTAACAACGACGGCATACCACCAGCGAAGTTTGAAGAGCAGTACTTTATGAAGCTGTCAGGTGTATAGGAAATCGGGGGCTTGCCACAGGCTAAATTCCTTCACTGCCGCAAACAGGAATAACATCGCAATAACGCCGATGATTAAAGATGCGATCTTCTGCTTTCGAGTCCATTCCTTATTCATAAGGCTCTAACATTTTATTAGTGCGCATGCGCACTTTGTGAATTCCATTGTTTTGAGATTACGTTGCAACCTGTTGATCATCCAGCCGGATATCCAGAAATGTTTTAACTGAAATCCGGGCATGCGCGAAATTCCTGATAATGTGCATACGTGTTATCTCGCGAACTGAATTTTCAAGTGGTTGAAAAGCAGGTGATTTGTCGGGCAAAAGTTTGGAAATCGCGCTAACCCTTGTAGGCGCGTTCGACTTTGGTCACTTCCACGGAATACGCCGCGTACCACTTTTCCTTGCCCAGTTGCTGGGCCATGCGGTGTTCGGGGTGCATACGCCAGGCGTGAATGCTGGCCAGATCCGGCCAGTACGACAGCGCCACTTCCTGATCGTGTTCCGTTACTGCGTGAAACTCAATACAGCCGAATTCGCTCAGTGCCAGTTCGTGCATGCGCTTGGTTGTTGCCGAATATTCGGCATCCAACTGACGGACTTTGGCGCGGAAGATGACGATGTACATAGGTAGCGCTCCCGGTAAGTCAGGCTTCCTGGCCTGTAACCAAAGACCTGTAGTACTTCACTGCCAGTCTCCCGGAGGGAGGAGCAGGCTGTTACCCCAGTTTTTTTCTGGCGCGCGCAATCGCCTTCTTCACCTGCGCTGGTGCTGTGCCGCCGATGTGGTCGCGGGCATTCACTGAGCCTTCCAGGCTCAGCACAGCATAAACATCATGGTCGATGGTCGCGCTGAACTGCTGCAACTCGGTGAGTGAGAGTTCGCTCAGATCCTTGCTGTGGCGTATGCCATAGGCCACGCTCTTGCCCACCACTTCATGGGCGTCGCGGAACGGCATGCCTTTTTTCACAAGGTAGTCGGCGAGGTCGGTGGCAGTGGCGTAGCCCCTGGCGGCAGCATGGCGCATATGGGTTTTTTTCGGCTTGATCGCCGGCACCATGTCGGCATAGGCCTTGAGACAGTCTTTCACGGTGTCGAGCGTGTCGAACAGCGGCTCTTTGTCTTCCTGGTTGTCCTTGTTGTAGGCGAGCGGCTGGCCTTTCATCAGCATCAGCAAGCTCACCAGGTGGCCGGTGACCCGGCCGCTTTTGCCTCGCACCAGTTCCGGCACGTCCGGATTTTTTTTCTGCGGCATGATCGATGAACCGGTACAGAACCGGTCCGGCAGATCGACAAAATCGAACTGCGACGAAGTCCACAGCACCAGTTCTTCCGAGAAGCGCGACAAGTGGATCATGATCAGACTGGCAGCGGCGCACAACTCGATCGCGAAGTCGCGGTCGCTGACGGAGTCGAGTGAATTCTCGGTCGGTTTGTCGAAGCCGAGCAGGGACGCGGTCAGCTCGCGGTCAATCGGATAGGTGGTGCCGGCCAGCGCAGCGGCGCCGAGCGGGCACTGGTTCATGCGCTTGCGGCAATCCTGCATGCGGCTGTGGTCACGCTCCAGCATTTCAAACCACGCCAGCAAATGATGGCCAAAGCTTACCGGCTGTGCGGTCTGCAGATGCGTGAAGCCGGGCATGATGGTGGCGGTCTCATGTTCAGCCACATCGAGAATGCCTTTCTGCACGGCGCGGATCAGGTCGAGGATGACATCGATTTCGTCGCGCACAAACAGCCGGATGTCGGTGGCCACCTGGTCGTTGCGTGAACGGCCGGTGTGCAGTTTCTTGCCGGTGGCACCGATACGATCGGTCAACCGGCTTTCGATGTTCATGTGGACATCTTCAAGCTTGATCGACCACTCGAATTTGCCGGCTTCGATTTCTTCCTTGATGGCACCCAGGCCATCGACGATCTGCTGCTTTTCCTGGTCGGTGAGGATGCCGACCCTGGCCAGCATGGTGGCATGCGCAATCGAGCCGCGGATATCCACGGCATACATGCGCTGGTCGAATCCCACCGAAGCGGTAAACCGCTCGACGAAGGCGTCAGTGGGTTCGGAGAAGCGGCCGCCCCAGAGTTTGTCCTGGCTCATCAGAAATCCTGTAACTGTGCTGCTAAAAGGCCGGCACAATCAAATCCGGCGAAAAAGTCCGGGCAATTATAGCAACGGGGTGCAGTGGCGGGATAGGAAATTAAGCCATCAACACCGGGCCAGAGCTTCAAGTACAATGCGCCGTCGTTTGCATGAGTGTGTTTATGTCAGCTTCCCTGGTCCGGATCGCCACCCGCGAAAGCCCGCTTGCCCTGTGGCAGGCCGAGTATGTGAAAGCCCGTTTGCTCAAGGCCCACCCGGCTTTGCAGGTGGAGCTGGTGCCGATGACCACCCGCGGCGACCAGATCCTCGATTCGCCGCTGTCCCAGGTCGGCGGCAAAGGCCTGTTCATCAAGGAGCTGGAAGTGGCGATGCTGGAAGGTCGTGCCGATATCGCGGTGCATTCGATGAAGGATGTACCGATGGACTTCCCCCCCGGTCTGGGCCTCGGGGCCATTTGTGAACGGGAAGATTGCCGCGATGCATTTGTTTCCAACCGTTATGCCACTTTGCAGGAGCTGCCACCGGGTGCGGTGATCGGTTCCTCGTCGCTGCGCCGGCAATGCCAGTTGCGGGCCTGGCGTGCTGATCTGCAGTTGCGCGATCTGCGCGGCAATGTCGGCACCCGCTTGCGCAAACTGGATGCCGGTGACTATGACGCCATCATCCTTGCCGGAGCCGGGCTGATCCGTCTGGGCCTGCAGCAGCGCATCCGTCAGTTGTTGCCACCGTCGTTGTCGCTGCCAGCCGGCGGCCAGGGCGCAGTGGGCGTGGAATGCCGGCTGGCTGATGGCCCCACCATTGAGCTGTTGCAGTGTCTGCATCATGAACCCACCGCCTTGTGTGTGCGGGCCGAACGCGCGATGAATGCAAAACTGCAGGGCGGCTGCCAGGTGCCGATTGCGGCACTGGCGGTGCTGGAAAACGGCGACAGCCTGTATATGCGCGGCCTGGTGGGCAGCGTCGATGGCCAGAAGATCCTGCGCAGTGAAATTCGCGGCGCGGCCCATCTCGGTGAAGAGCTGGGCGAAATCCTGGCCGAAGATTTGTTGCGACAGGGCGCTGCTGCGCTGCTGGAAGCGTTGTAAGTCAGGTGCAGTGATGAGCGGACTCGCCCAACAGCAGGATCAACCCTTGAGTGGCTGCACGCTGTGGCTGACGCGCCCCGCTGTTCAGGCGGAAAAGCTGCAACAGCAACTGCAGCAGCTCGGCGCACAAGTATTATGCCTGCCCATGCTGATGATTGAGCCGCTGCCACTCACCGGCGCCAGCAAACTGCGCATCCTCGATCTGGATCGTTACGACCTCGTGTTCTATGTCAGCAGCAATGCAGCGACGCTGGGTCTGGATGCGATCCTGGGTTACTGGCCGCAGTATCCCTCGCATCTCATGAATTTCGCGGTCGGCCCCGGCACTGCTGCCGTGCTGGAAAGTTTTGGTCTCAGTGTGAGCTACCCGACTGAGCGCATGAGCAGCGAAGCCATGCTGGCCTTGCCCGGCTTGCAGCACATCAGCGGCAAGAAGGCCTTGATAGTGCGCGGGGTCGGTGGTCGTGAAATCCTTGCCGAATCTTTGCGGGAAAGAGGTGCCACGGTCGATTACGCCGAGCTTTACCAGCGCATACTGCCGGACTATGACAGTCAGCTGTTGCAGAAATATTTTGAACAGGCTCCGCCACAGGCGGTGGTGATCACCAGCGCGGAAGCGCTCGACAATCTCAGACACTTTTGTGCCACTGAGACACTGTGGCAGGCGTTGCCGCTGTTTGTGTCCTCCGAACGACTGGCCGAGCATGCGCGCAAACTGGGCAATACCCGGGCTGTCGTCATGGCAGGCGCCAGCGATACCGCTATAATCGGCGGACTGCTTGCGTCGCTGACGCCAGCCACAGGCCACCAGGCAACACACTGATATGAGCGATAACCTGAGCACAGACTCGATCCGCAAGGACTTTGGTGTAAACACCGCCAAGCCTGCGCGGGCCGGCGCCCGCCTGTTGCTGTTGCTGCTGGTGGTGGCAACAGTTGCGCTCGGCTACTTCAGTTGGCAGCAGCAACAAACCGTTGCCGGCATGCAATCCGGTTACCAGACGCTGTCGGTGGCTGCTTCCACTATTTCCTCCCTGCAGCAGGCGCAGGGCCGGCAGGACAAGAACCAGCAGGAACTGGATCAAAGGTTGAAGCTGATCGAACAGGAGCTGCAGCAATTGCAAAGCGTGCAGCAGCAACTGGGCAGTTCGCAACAGCAGGCACAACTTGCGGTGCAACAACAGATGCAGATGACGCTGAACAGCGTCAACGAACAGTCTGGCCAGCTGAACAACATGGCACAGGAAATCAGGGCACTGCGCGGCAAGGTCGCCGATTCCGGTGCGGGCGCCTTGCGCTCGCAGATACTGGCCGAAGCGCTCGGCATGCTGCGTCTGGCCGATCTGCGTTTGCAGGTGGCGCAGGATTTTGATTCTGCCATTGCGCTGGTGCGCAACTCCGATGGCATGCTGGCAAAACTTTCGGATGCGCCGGTGGCTGCGCTGCGCACCCAGCTGGCGGAAGACCTGAATGCGTTGCAGGCTGCGCAGCAAGGTGATGCCCACAAGGTCTATCAGCAATTGAGTGAAGCCATCACCCAGCTCGGCAGTCTGACTGCAGTATCGAAAACCGCGAGCAATGACACTGCGATGAAGGCGGCTGCAGACACCAAGCCGGCGGAACCGGGCTGGCTTAACAGCACGCTCGGTTTTCTGGGCCAGTATTTTGTGATCACCCAGCGTGATGCAGCGATCACGCCACTGCTCACGCCTGAACAAAGCTGGTACATCCGCAAAAGCATCGAGTTGCAGTTGCAGCAGGCCCGCATGGCAGCTCTCAACAGTGATGCCGCACTTTACAAGTCGTCGCTGACTGAAGCGCAAGTAGCAATCAGTGAAACCCTGCAGGGAGAGGGCAAGGATGCACTGATGAAGAAGTTGTCATCCCTGCAAGCGGTCACCCTGCGCAGCGGTATCCATTCACTTGCCGGCACCATCCAGAGCTTGCAGCAATTGCAAGTGCAGGCGCCCGGCAAGGCGGGCACTGCACCGTGAAGCGCTGGCTGCTGATCCTGTTGGTGCTGGCAGTCCTGGCCACTTTCGCTTATCTGGTGCTGAGCAACATCAACCCCGGTTATGTGCTGATCTATGTCGGCGGCTACAGTTTCGAAACCACGCTGGCGGCGCTGGTGGTGGCAGTGGTGGCATTGACTGTCATCGTCAATGTGCTGTTGTGGCTGGTGCGCACCCTCAATCCGATGCGACTGCGCAACACGCGGCTGTTTCGCTACTTCTTCGCGCCGCAAGATCCGCTCACCTCCACCCTGCAAGGCATGCAGGATCTGTTGCTGGGCAACTGGCAGCAGGCTTATCGGCTGCTGGTGGAAAATGCCGAGAAAGTACAGAACCCCGGCTTCAATTACCTGGCGGCAAGTCTGGCGGCGTTCCAGCGAGGCGACAAGACCGGGTGGTCATTCTGTCTGGATCGCGCCGAGAAGAGATCCAGTCCGTATGCCATCGGTGTGCGCAGCTTGCGCGCACTGCTGGAATCAAAAAGCGGTGAACGCCAGCAAGCGCTGAACTTGTTGCAGGGTTTGCAGCGCACTTTGCCCAACCAGCCGTTTGTGCTGGAACAGCTGGCAGAAATCTATCGCACCACGGGTGACTGGAACAGTCTTGAACAATTGCTGCCCGATATGGAACGCCGTCATGTGCTGGCTCCGGCAGCGCTGCTGACATTGCAGGATGAAGTGTACCAGCATCAGTTGCAGCAGGCTGGCAGTGAAGGTGAAGCTTCGCTGCAATACTGCTGGAAACAAATGCCGAAAGCCTTGCGGGCACATGCGCATATTACCGGCGCCTATATTCAGCAGCTGATGAATGTGGGGCAGGATGCGGAGGCAGCGTCGATGCTCACCAGCTTTCTCAAGAAAGGCTGGAGTGACGAGATGGTGGCACTGGTCGGCCAGGTCAACACTGGCAAACCGCAGCAACAACTGGCGTTGCTGGAAAACTGTCTCAAACAGCATCCGGAAAATCCGGTGCTGCTGACCACGCTGGGTCGTGTTTCAGTACGCAACCAGTTGTGGCGCAAGGCGCGTGATTATTTCGAAAAGGCTTTGAAGCTGGCCACCTCTGCGCAACAGAGTGCACAAATCTGTACCGAGCTGGCCAAACTGCTGGAGCAATTGGGTGAGCGAGAAAAGAGCCTGCAGTACTATCAGCGTGCCGTGCAGTTGCTGGAGAAATAACCAATCAGCCACTCACCGTTTTCCCTGACCCATTCATCGATATATTGACCGGAGCCGGCGATCTCGAAACCGCCCTGGCCGTTTTCGGCCAGGAAGTTGAAGCGGCTCTTGGCCTCTCCCTTGGTGGCTTGTCAGGTGCCAGCCGGTTATTTCTTCTTGTTCAGGTCCCGGCTTTCAATGGCATTGCCGTAGCTGGGATCGCAGTCGTACGGGAAAACATGATCTGCCGGCTTGCCCTTGTTGAGCGGAATCAGACGGGCAGCACGGCCCTTGAAGACCGCCGGATCTTCGTATTCCTGCATGATGGCCAGTACCTTGCCGTCGGGACTCAGGCGGAAGTGTTCGATCAAGTGCATGTTGTCACTGTGGTCAAGGCCGTTGTTGAGCATGGTGGAGGACTGGATGCGGGTGGTGTCGACTACCAGTGTGTCGCCTTCCCAGTGGCCGATGGAGTGGCCGGTGACAGACAGCGGCCATTTGTCAGGATGGGTTTTCTCGTTCATGAAGATCACGCGTACCACATCGAAATATTCCATCTTGATAACGATGAGATCACGCCCCTGGAAGATTTCAATAGGGAACGGACCCTGCATTGAATAGATGATGCTGGGGGGTTTGCAGGTGGAGGAAACCGCAACTTGTACTCCTACATCGTAGGTATCGGCTTTGGCCTTGTATTCCTTGCTTACTTCCAGTCCGCCAAAATCGCCGGGCGGAAATTCCACCAGACCGCTATCGGCCAGCAAGCGGGTGCCGGCCGGCAGTTTGTCGATCAGGGTTTGTTCGAAGGGAGTGGCAGGGCGCACTGGCGGGATCTGGCCAAAGCTGATCAGCCAGTAGCCGGACAGGTCTGGTTGGGCCAATGCCGGCAATGCACACACCAGCCCCAACAAAGCTATTGCAAGAGGTTTCAGGAGTTTCATATCAGTCATCTATCTTGCCGGTAGCGCCAACCTTGGTACCGTCGGCCTTGGTAACTGCGGTGATGCGCATCAGCTTGCTGCCATCGCGCGCGGGAATACCTTCGATGGTGACAACCTCACCAACCTTGATGCTCTCCTGGCTCCAGCCGTTGCGACGCAACGCTGAAGGGGCCGAAGTCTCGCAGGTCCAGCGTTCAACCTCACCCTTGTCATTTTTGACCATCAACTCGACGATCGCGTGCGGGTTGCGGAAATTGAAGCGGGCAACTTCACCCTTCAGCTCAATCTTTTGACCCATCGAATAGAACAGCGCCGCACTGTGGTGGGCAAACGAAGGAGTCGACTGCAACAATACGACGACAGCCAGAAGCAGCGTGCAGACCGCTTTGACGGGTCGGGTGAAACTCTTTAGGACAGTCATGGTACCCCCTGCAGTTTCTGATTATTCTGATACATGAAAGAGTGTTGGCCGGATGATAGCCGAGAAAACTCTGGATGGCAGTACCGCTGGCGACCAATTACCCCGAAAAATCCACATTTTCATCACAACAAAACCCGAAAAGTTTTTGTTGCCGGACGGAAAACCAGCGTAGCATTTGCTCCTTTGCTCCTTTGCTCCTTTGCGCCTGTGTGCGCGGCCGGCAACAAGGAAAATGCAATGCGTTCAGTTCTGACTTTGACAGCAATCCCGCTGCTTTTGGCTGCCCGGGCACAGGCCGCTCTGCCCGATGAATTCCAGGTCTACACTGACGACATCAACAAGCCGAAAGAGTTCGGGCTGGAATTGCATGTCAACAGCACCCCGGACGGGGTGAGCCAGCAGGCTTATCCGGGCGAGATCGTCGCCAATCACGGTGTGCGCATGACGCCGGAATTTTCCTACGGCCTCAATGAGGATTTCGAGGCCGGCCTTTACGTGCCGACTTCACTCAACAATGGTGACTGGCGCATCGCCGGATTCAAATTGCGCATGAAATGGCTGCCGCTGAAAGTGGTAGACGGCCAGGGCTGGTTCGCCGGCGCCAATCTGGAACTGAGCGATGTTTCGACCCGCTTCGAAGGTGCGCGTTACAACGCAGAATTGCGCACGATGATCGGCTACCGCGTGGATGAATGGTTGTTTGCCATTAATCCGGTATTTGGCACCACGCTGTCGCACAGCCAGGAAAATCCGCAGCCGCGCAATCCCGATTTTTCGCTCGGCTACAAGGTGTCGCGCAACGTGGCTGACGGCATTGATCTGGGCCTGGAGTATTACAACGAGAAAGGCTCGTGGCACCGGTTCGATCCCGGCAGCGAGCAGAGCAAGATGTTGTTCCTTGCGGCTGACATCACCAAAGGACCTTTGCCGTTCAACATCGGTATCGGCCGCGGGCTGAACGACAACACCGACCGTTGGACGGTGAAAATGATTTTTGAAATCCCGTGGTGAAATGCGGGTCCTGTTTTATTGCTCTACGACCCGGAGCCCGCAAGGGGGCCTAGCCAGGGTGGCTGGCTCGGTCGCTGTTCGCTCCTCACCACCACCCAGGCTCTCCCCCTTGCTCATTTGGCGCGGAAAGAGCGTGTTTTGCTTTGATTCAGGATTCTGAATTTCTATTCGCCAAGAAAGCGGGCTGCTTCGCTATTGAATACTGCAGTGGTCGGCATATTTTGATGGATAGTTCCTCGCACAATCACTAGCCGGCCCTGGCTAAGGTTGCGTGATATCTCCTGGAAATGTTCCGCTTTGATCAGATCTTGTTCCGCTTCGAACAAGAGCACCGGAGCCTTGATCATGTGCAATTGTTGCAGCGAGATGTGCGGCTCTTCGAGATCCTGTGCAATCTGGCGTTGCAAGCGGCTCCAGTTCTGGCTTTTGTCGCCGCTCGCAAGCTTGTCGTTCACATAGGCGAGGCCTTGTTTCATGTTGGCGAGCAGCTCGTCTACCAACGCGTCCGGCCGCAGGTTGGGCGATGCCGCCACGATGCGGTTCACTTTGTCCGGATGCCGGATGCCCATCAGCAGCGCGATGATGCCGCCATCGCTGTGTCCCAACAGATCAGCCTTGGAGATGTGTTCATGGTCGAGCAAAGCTGCAGCATCATCGGCCTGTAACTCGAAGGTGAAGCGTTCCTTGCCGTCGTCACTCTTGCCGCGCCCGCGCCCGTCCAAGGCAATTACCTGATGCGAACCAGAGAAGTAAGCGATCTGGCAGGACATGCTGACAATCGATCCGTCGTTGCCGTGCATGATGAGGAGAGGCGGCCCCTGCCCGTAAATTTCGTAATACAGGCGGACGCCATTCACAGTCGCGTAGTGACCAGCGGCGGCATTGTTGCCATAGCGGATGGGAGAAGGACAGGGTGATGATTGCGAGAGTGCTACGTCAGAGCTGAGCGCGATGCTGAACAGCCCCATCAGGTACCAGAAGACAGGTCGCATCACCGTTATCCTCGTGAAATTTGAGTCAGAGTCACATTACCTTCTATCCGCACCAAATGAGCAAGGGGGAGAGCCGGGGTGGTGGTGAGGAGCGGACAGCGACCGAACCAGCCACCCCGGCTAGGCCCCCTTGCGGGCTTCGGGTCAAAGTAATGTGGCTCTGACTCGATTTCAAATTCCCAGATCTTTCCAGAGCTCATCAACCCGAGCTTTCACTTCCGCACTCATGCTGATCGGCCGTCCCCATTCACGCGTGGTTTCCGGCCCCATCTTGGTAGTGGCATCAAAACCCATTTTGGAACCAAGCCCTGATTTCGGCGAAGCAAAATCCAGATAATCGATCGGCGTGTTTTCCATGCTGATGGTGTCGCGCACCGGATCCATGCGCGTGGTCATCGCCCAGATCACGTCTTTCCAGTCGCGGATGTTGATGTCGGCGTCGACCACAATCACGAATTTCGTATACATGAACTGGCGCAGGAACGACCACACGCCCATCATCACGCGCTTGGCATGGCCGGGGTATTGTTTGCGGATGCTGACAATCGCCAGCCGGTACGAACAACCTTCCGGCGGCAGATAGAAATCCACGATCTCCGGATACTGTTTCTGGATGATCGGCACAAACACTTCATTGAGCGCAACGCCCAGTATCGCCGGCTCATCCGGCGGCCGGCCGGTGTAGGTGCTGTGATAGATCGGATTCTTGCGATGGGTAATCGTGGTGACTGTGAACACCGGAAATTTTTCAACTTCGTTGTAATAGCCGGTGTGATCACCGAACGGACCTTCGTCGGCGAGGTCGCCAGGATGGATCACGCCTTCGAGAATGATTTCGGCAGTGGCCGGCACCTGCAGATTGCAGGTGAGGGCTTTCGCCACTTCGGTTTTGCTGCCGCGCAACAAGCCGGCGAAACCATATTCTGACAGCGTGTCGGGTATCGGTGTCACGGTCGCCAGTGTGGTTGCAGGATCAGCGCCAAGCGCCACCACTACCGGAAACGGCTGGCCAGGATGCTGTTCCTGGAAGTCCCTGAAATCGAGCGCGCCACCGCGATGCGACAACCAGCGCATGATCAACCGGTTCTTGCCGGTTTTCTGCATGCGATAAATGCCGAGATTCTGCCGTTCTTTCAGCGGGCCGCGTGTAATCACCAGCGGCCAGGTCATCAGCGGCCCCACGTCGTCGGGCCAGCAGGTTTGAATCGGCAACATATCGAGATCGACCTGATCGCCCGTCAGCACTACTTCCTGACATACTGGCCTGCTTACTTCTTTGGGAGCGAGATTGAGCGCCTGCCTGAACAGCGGCGCCTTGTCGAGCAGATCCCGAAACCCTTTTGGCGGTTCCGGCTCTTTCAGAAATGCCAGCAGCTTGCCAACATCACGCAGTGATGCCACATCCTGCTGCCCCATCGCCAACGCAACCCGTTTCGGCGTGCCGAACAAGTTGCCAAGCACCGGCATCGCATAACCTGTGGGATTTTCAAACAGCAGCGCCGGCCCTTCCGCCCGCAAAGTGCGGTCGCAGATTTCCGTCATTTCCAGTTTCGGATCGACAGGAACCTTGATGCGTTTTAATTCACCGGACTTTTCGAGGTAAGCAAGAAATTCACGAAGATCGCTGAACATGGGTTTTTGGATATATCACGAAGCTTGAAGTGTCAGAGTCGAATTGGGTTCAGTGTGCAGCCAATCGCTTGCGCTCCCCAGTCGTGCATCCGTCGCTTCCGCTCCTCCTTGGCACGACTGGCTCGCCGCGATCGGCTTTCAGGCTTTGGAGTTATTCGACTCTGACTCCAATTTCCCGACTCCGACACCTATTTGCGCCTACTTCCTCTTCATCGAATTAAAGAACTCATCATTGGTCTTGGTATCTTTCAGCTTGTCGAGAATGAACTCGGTAGCAGGCACATCTTCCATCGACGACAACAGTTTGCGCAAAATCCACATGCGCTGCAGCTCTTCCTCGGTAGTCAGCAAATCTTCCCGACGCGTACCGGAACGACGCACGTTGATGGCAGGATAAACACGCTTCTCGGCCATCTTGCGGTCGAGATGCAGTTCCATGTTGCCGGTGCCCTTGAATTCTTCGTAAATCACCTCGTCCATCTTCGAGCCGGTCTCTATCAGACAGGTGGCAATGATGGTCAGGCTGCCGCCTTCCTCGATGTTACGGGCGGCACCAAAGAAACGTTTCGGACGTTCGAGAGCGTGTGCATCCACACCGCCGGTCAGCACTTTGCCGGAGGAAGGAATAATGGTGTTGTAGGCACGTGCCAGACGGGTGATGGAGTCGAGCAGGATCACCACGTCTTCCTTGTGTTCAACCAGCCGTTTGGCTTTTTCAATCACCATCTCTGCCACTTGCACATGACGCGAGGGTGGTTCGTCGAAGGTGGAAGCCACAACTTCACCGCGCACCGAGCGCTGCATTTCGGTGACTTCTTCCGGACGTTCGTCGATCAGCAATACGATCAGGCGGCATTCCGGCGAGTTGCGGGTGATGGCCTGCGCGATATTCTGCAGGATCAGCGTTTTGCCGGCTTTCGGCGGCGACACGATCAAACCGCGCTGGCCCTTGCCTATCGGCGCAATCAGGTCGATGGTGCGCGAGCTCAGATCTTCGGTGCTGCCGTTGCCGGCCTCGAGTTTGAGACGCTTGTCAGGGAACAGCGGGGTAAGGTTTTCGAACAATACTTTGGTGCGGGAATTTTCCGGACGATCGAAGTTGATTTCGTCGACCTTCAGCAGCGCGAAATAACGCTCGCCTTCCTTGGGTGGGCGGATCTTGCCACTGATGCTGTCACCGGTACGCAGATTGAAGCGGCGGATCTGGCTTGGTGAAACATAGATATCGTCAGGGCCAGCCAGGTAGGAGCCATCGGCTGTACGCAGGAAGCCGAAACCATCCTGCAGGATTTCCAGTACGCCGTCGCTGTGGATGTCTTCGCCATTGCGGGCGTGGCGTTTCAGCAGCTGGAAAATCACGTCCTGCTTGCGGGTGCGGGACACGTTTTCTATGCCCATCGCTTCTGCAGTTTGCAGCAATTCGGAAATCGGTTTTTTCTTGAGCTCGGTCAGGCTCATCGGTGCGCTCAGGCTGGGGTGCAGCAGTGCGCGTTCGGCCTTCTCGGCAACTGTTTCCACATCCATGTCGTTGTCGCGACTGCCGCGGTCACCGCGGTCAAAATTGCGGTCGCCGCCAGGGTGGCGATTGCCGTCGCGTTCGCCTTTGCCGCCACCACCGCCATTGCCGCGCTCGCCACCACCCCCATTGCCGCGCTCACCGCGTTCGTGCCGGGCGCCGCCATTGCGATGATGGCCACGGCCACCAGGCTGGCGGTCGTTGTTGCGTTCGCCACGGTCTGCGCGTTCGCCACGGTCTGCGCGTTCACCACGCTCTGCGCGTTCACCACGCTCGCTGCGATCGTTGGAACGCGGCTCGCTGGCAGGGCGTTGTTCAGCGCCTGCTTCGACTTGGGGGGTGGATTCCGGGGTGGCTTCGTCGTTGCGATCGTTGGACGGCATGGTAAGGGTGCGGGTATTAATGGGAATAACCTGGATTAGTCAGAGGGTTGATGGGTACTTGCGGAATTGCAAGCGTGCGGATGCTGTTGGTGCGAACAGTGCGAATATGAAAATACCGTTTGTTGTTTGGTTTGGTTTTTTAACTGTTTGGGTTTAACGGTCTGAATGACAGTTGAATTTGCTAGCAGACCCGCTCGGTTGGCTAAGTGTCAGGCGGGAATACTGCTAAAGGAAAAGGGGTTTGGAGCGAGAGATGGCTGAAATCTAGCACCGTATTTTCAGGATGTCCAGAAAATATTATGGCTGATTCGGCGGTTTTTCAGAGGGTGCAAGGATGATGCAAAAGCGTAAACATTGTTATCAAGGTGCCGGAATTCTGACGCCGGCACCTTGATGCAGAACGGTGGCTCAGATGGTGCTGTCAATGAAAGCAGACAACTGCGATTTGCTCATGGCGCCCACTTTCTTGCCGGCGATTTCGCCGTTCTTGAACAGGATGAGTGTCGGGATGCCTTTGACATTGAACTTGGGTGCAGTGGCAGGATTGGCATCCACATCCATCTTGCAGATCTTGAGCTTGCCGGCATATTCCTCGGCCAGTTCATCCAGCACAGGCGCGATCATTTTGCAGGGGCCGCACCAAGTGGCCCAGAAATCCACCAGCACGGGGCCGGATGCTTTCAAAACATCTTGTTCGAAACTGTCATCAGTGATGTGACTGAGATGCTGACTACTCATAAATGTACCTGTTGAAGTAACTGTTGCCTTGCTTGCCAATAATAAGGGCTAAGGGTCGGGAATCAAGCGAACTACGATAAATAAGCTCTATCACACCGATAGACCGGGACTATTGATTAAGCTTGCGGGCCAGGGCCAGCGCGAAATAGGTCAGTATGGCATCTGCACCGGCCCGTTTGATGGCCAGGGTGGATTCAAACATCACTTTGTCAGCATCCAGCCAGCCCTTTTCGAATGCTGCCATGTGCATCGCATATTCACCGCTCACCTGATAGACGAAAGTCGGCACGCCGAACTCATCCTTCACGGCTTTGACAATGTCGAGATAAGGCAGGCCGGGCTTCACCATCACCATGTCGGCGCCTTCGGCCAGATCAAGCGCCACTTCCTGCAATGCTTCGCGCGCATTGGCCGGGTCCATCTGGTAGTTTTCCTTGGTGCTGTTGCCAAGATTGCCGGCCGATCCGACCGCATCGCGGAACGGACCATAATAGGCAGACGCATATTTGGCGGAATAGGCAAGGATGCGGGTATGAATGAGGCCCTGCTGCTCAAGTGCCTCCCGTATTGCACCGATGCGGCCATCCATCATGTCGGAAGGCGCGACGATGTCGGCACCGGCAGCGGCGTGCGACAGCGCCTGTTGCACCAGGGTTTCCACAGTCTGGTCATTCAATACATAACCAGTCCCATCAATAATGCCATCCTGGCCATGCGTGGTGAATGGATCCAGCGCCACATCAGTGATGACGCCAAGTTGTGGACAAGCTTCCTTCACTGCCCGTACGGCACGCTGGGCCAGGCCATCGGGATTGAATGCTTCACGTCCGTCCAGGGTTTTGCAGGCAGGATCAGTAACCGGGAACAGCGCAATGGCCGGAATGCCAAGGGAAGCAATCATCCGGGCTTCCCTGGCCAGCAGATCAACACTCAGACGCTCGATGCCCGGCATCGATGCGATTTGCTGGCGCTGGCCAGTGCCTTCCACCACGAAAATCGGGTAGATAAGATCATCGGGTGTAAGTACGGTTTCACGCATAAGCCGGCGGCTGAAATCGTCACGGCGCATGCGGCGCATGCGGGTCTGTGGAAAGCGGCGCGAATAGGCTGACAACGGCAACTCCGTGGGGCAGGTAACAGAGGTAATCGGGTGTACATTGTAGAGTGGTGGCAGGGAATTCCAAACTCCCGGCCTCTGCATGAGCTGGGTCAAGTCACAAAATCCGGTATTTGCTAGATTACCGGCAGCAATAAACAGCAGGCCAGAATATGGATTTCAAGGATTACTACAAGATCCTCGGTGTTGAGACCAAGGCTACCACCGATGAGATCAAGAAGGCCTACAAGAGGTTGGCCCGCCGCTATCATCCTGACGTGAGCAAGGAAAAAAACGCCGAACAGATGTTCAAGGAAGTGGCCGAAGCCTATGAAGTGCTCAAGGACCACGACAAGCGGCAGGAATATGACCAGCTGAAAGCCTCGGGCTCCATGGGCGGCAACGGCCAGTTCCGGCCGCCACCCGAGTGGGAATCGGCCACGCATTACTATTCCTCTCCGGAAGACCAGAAAGAGTTCAGCGACTTCTTTGAATCCCTGTTTGGCCGCAAGGGCGGCTTCCACCGGCCGCAGGGTGCAGGCGACCAGATGCGCATGGATGGCGAGGATGTGCACGCCGAACTCGCGCTGTTGCTGGAAGAAATCCATCAGGGTTGCGAGCAGACCGTACAGATCAGGGTGCCGGAAGCGGATGAGCACGGGCTCATCAGTCATCGTGTGAAAAAGCTGCGCGTGAAAGTGCCGGCCGGTACTGCTGAAGGCGCCGTGCTGCGCATCAAAGGCCAGGGCGGCCCTGCCATCGGCGGCGGCAAAGCAGGCGACTTGTTGCTGAAAATCAAACTGGCACCGCATCCGTTGTTCACCGTGGACGGCAAGGATGTGTCGCTGGTGGTGCCGGTGCTGCCATGGGAAGCAGCGCTCGGCTGCAAGGTGACCATCCCGACCCTGCAACACAAGACGCGTGTCAGCATTCCGGCCGGCAGCCAGACCGGCAAAAAGTTGCGGCTTGCAGGCCTCGGCCTGCCTGGGGATCCGCCGGGAGATTTTCATGTGATTGTGAAAGTGGTGATGCCTGAAGCCGTCAATGACGCAGCCAAGGCTCTCTATCAACAACTTGCCGAACACGAAGGGCAGAGTCCGCGCCCCTGGGAGAAACAGCCATGACGACCTTGTTTACCGTCGAACAGAGTGGTGATGAACTGTGGTGGACCATGCAGGAACTGACTGTCAGCAGTGCGCTGGATGCAGGGTTCATCGAGCAATGTGTCGAATTGGGACTCATTGAAGTGCAGGGCCCGCCGTTGCAATGGCGTTTCAACAGTGAAGGCCGGCTGCGACTGCAGAAAGCCTGGCGACTGCATCAGGACCTGGAGCTGCATGTGAGTGCGTTGCCACTGGTGCTGCAACTGATTGAAGAACTCGATGAGCTGCGCCAGCGCGCGGAAAACCTGCGTGTACGCTTGCATCGCTGGGAAGGCGGCGGCCTGTAGGCATGGATTACACGGCGTGAAAGCGTTGCAGTGCTGGTCAATCCCGGCTAAGGGCGCCGGGCCGAACAATCAACGGAAATCGCTGTCATGGAAAAAAAACACCAATTCAATTTTGCCTATCTGGTGATCGCACTGTGGGCGATTGTGTTGTTCCAGTACTGGTTCGGGCCGGCTGCGCAACGCGCCGACATCAGCTACAGCCAGTTTGAAACCTATCTGCAGCAGGGCAAGATCAAACAGGTGGCAGTGGATGACCGCTACATCCACGGCGAGTTCAAGGATGCAATAGAGGGCAAGACCCGCTTCATCACCCCGCGACTGGAGATAGCGCTGGCTGACAAACTGGCCCGGCACCAGGTGGAATACACTGGCGTTGTGCAAGATACCTTTCTTGCTTCCGTCATTTCCTGGGTAGCGCCCACACTGCTGTTCCTGTTCGGCTGGTTCTTCCTGTTCCGCCGCTTTGCCGACAAGCAGGGCATGGGTGGTTTGATGAGCATCGGCAAAAGCCGTGCGCGCGTGATGGTGGAGAAAAGCACTGGTGTGTCGTTTGCCGATGTGGCCGGTGTTGATGAAGCCAAACAGGAACTGGTGGAAGTGGTGCAATTCCTGAAAGAGCCGGAACATTTCCGGCGGCTCGGCGCCCGCATCCCGAAGGGCGTATTGCTGGTGGGCCCGCCTGGCACCGGCAAAACCTTGCTGGCACGGGCAGTGGCAGGTGAAGCCAAAGTGCCGTTCTTTTCGATCAGCGGCTCGGAATTCATCGAGATGTTTGTGGGCGTGGGTGCTGCACGCGTGCGCGATTTGTTTGAGCAGGCCAAGGAGCAGGCGCCGGCGATCATCTTCATCGACGAACTCGATGCGCTCGGTCGTGCACGTGGCATCGGTCCGGTGGCTGGTGGCCATGACGAACGCGAACAAACCCTGAATCAGCTGCTGGCCGAGATGGACGGCTTCAATACTGCCGTGGGCGTGATCATTCTGGCCGCCACCAACCGTCCGGAAATCCTCGACCCGGCGTTATTGCGGGCCGGCCGCTTCGATCGGCAGGTGCTGGTGGACAGGCCCGACAAAATCGGCCGTGAACAGATCCTGCGCGTGCATCTGCAGAAGATCCAGCTGGATCCGGCGCTGGATGTTGCCACTGTCGCAGCGCTGACCACCGGCTTCACCGGTGCCGATCTGGCCAATCTCGTCAACGAAGCTGCCATCGTTGCCACCCGCCGCAATGGCGATAAAGTGATTCTTGATGATTTCGTCAGTGCGATTGAGCGTATTGTCGCCGGCCTCGAAAAGCGCAATCGCCTGATTAACCCCAACGAAAAGAGCATAGTCGCCCATCATGAAATGGGGCATGCGCTGGTCGGCATGCTGCTGAATCCCAATCAGCCGATCCAGAAGGTGTCGGTGATTCCGCGCGGCATTGGCGCGCTTGGCTATACCATCCAGCGGCCTTCCGAAGACCGCTATCTGCTCAGCAGCCAGGAGCTGCGCGACCGCATGACCGTGCTGCTGGCCGGACGTGCCGCCGAACAACTGATATTCAATGAAGTCACTACCGGCGCGGCCGACGATCTGGTCAAGGCCACCGATATCGCGCGGGCAATGGTGCTGCGTTATGGCATGTCAGCTGAAGTCGGTCTGCAATCGCTGGAAATGCAGCAGCCGCTGTTTCTGGAGCAGAACCAGATGCCGATGAACCAGGATCACGGACCGCAAATGGCAGAGCGCATCTCTCACGCGGTGGGCGCCTTGCTGGATGTCGCCATTGCGCGTGCCACCGAATTGCTGCAGCAGAATGTTGTGCTGTTGAAGGATGCTGCCCGGCAGTTGATGCAGAAGGAAACACTGAACGAGCAGGAACTGAAAGAGTTCAGCCAGCAATTGCGACAGCCGCCCCGACCGTAGCAGCAGTGGTGGAATCCGGATGCCTCTGAACGATCAGGCTTTTCGTCGAGCCTGCCACACACACACTGCAAGCAGCATCACAAAGCCCACCAGCGCCAGTTGCGGAATCGTGAAGAAGTGGAACAGTGGATCGCGCCAGGTGATTTCGGCGCAGCTGCCATCGCCGTAGAACAGCGCTTTGAGGATGCGCTTCATCGGAAAATCGGCTTCCCACATGTAGGCAAGGCCGGGTTCGCAGGCAGGCACGCGGTCTGGCGGCAACATCTGCAAATGGATTTGCTGGATCGCAAAGCCGCCACCGATCACTGCCATCAATCCCGACAACAAGCCGTAAACGGTGCGACCACGCGCGCCCGGGTTGTGGATGGCTCCGATCAAGGCGATCACACCGGTGGCGATGAAGAAAACACGCTGCATGATGCAAAGCGGGCAAGGCTCCAGCATCAATGCATTTTCCATGTAGAGCGCAATGGCAATCATCGCTGCACAGAACAGGAAGATATAAAGGTTGACCAGTCGTGGTTTCAAAATGGTTGTTGCAGCACTCATCGGCCGGCTCCGTTATGCACGTGCATGTTATTTGTTGTTGAATTGTTGCAGATAGGCGGCAAAGTCCATGGTATCACCGGCCTCAATCGTTGCGCGCTCCTTGTTGGAGGTCGCGGACATCAGCAGGAATTCCTCTATTTTCGCCGCTGGCATCGAAAGGCTGCGGAAATAATCACTGTTGGCAAGTGACTGGTTCATTGCGAAGCGGAAGTAGGAAGTCTTGAGTTCACGCATGCGCTCAAGCACGCGGGCTGACGGCGTCAGACTGCTGTTGTCGATCTTGCCCTGCTGTGCCCTGGTGGCAGCCTGATGGGTGTTGAGGGAATGGGCGCGGTCAAGCAGGCCGGCAGTGGCCTCCACTCCTTTCAGTATTTCGTGGGCCCAGGCAGTGAGCGAAAGTGACATGCCATCGCGCTGCAGCTGCAGGCGGGGTTCACGACCGCGCCGCACGACGGTTTTGAGGTTGGCATCGATTTCTGCGGATTCGGTGGGCGAAGAGGGCGGGCTCGGCTGCAACACGCAATAAACCAGGAAGCTGTTGAGGAACAGCATGGTTTCTTCATCAATGCCCACTGGCAGGAACGGATTCAGATCGAGGCAGCGCACTTCTATGTATTCAACACCATGGTTGCGCAACGCTGTCACCGGCCGCTCGTCGGGGCCTGGAATGCGTTTGGGTCTGATGGTGCTGTAGAACTCGGCTTCCATCTGCAGGATGTTGCTGTTGACCTGTGCCGGCGAGCCGTCTTCGCACACGAAAGTGGCATAGGCTGCATAAGGTGTCTTGATGGCTTTGGTGAGGCCGTCAGTGTAATCAGCCAGACTGTTGTAGTTGATGGTGAGGCCTGATTGCGCCTTGCTGGTGTAGCCCAGATCGCCCATGCGGAGCGAGGTGCCATAAGGCATGAACAGGCTGCCATCATCGAAGTTTTCCAGGCCATGATTGGGGTTGTTGCGCACAAAACTTTTGCACAACGCCGGCGAAGCACCAAACAGGTAGAGCAATAACCACGACAAGCGGCGAAAATTGCGGATCAGTGCGAAATATTGGGCAGTGCGAAACTCTTCGAGTTCTTCTGATGAGCCTTTCAGCTCATGCAGGATTTTCCAGAAGCTGTCGGGCAGAGAAAAATTGTAGTGGATGCCGGCGATGGTTTGCATGGTGCGGCCGTAACGGTAGCCAAGGCCTTTGCGATACAGCGTTTTCAGCTGGGCAATGTTGGAAGTGCCATAGCGGGCCAGCGGAATCTTGTCCTTGTCGGCGATCACGCATGGCATGCTGGAAGTCCACAGCAGCTCTTCGCGCGGCAACTGCGTGAACGTGAAAGTGTGCAGATCGGACAGGAAGTGCACGGTATCCGCAGGATTGCGGAACACCGGCGTGATGAACTCCATCAGCGCTTCCGAAAAATCAGTGGTGATACAGGCATGCGTCAGCGCCGAGCCGAGACCGGCCGGGTGCGGGGTCTGCGCCAGATGTCCGCTGGGATCGACCCGCAGACTTTCTTTCTCGACACCGTGGCTGATGGCAGACAGCGCAGCAAGGCCGAACGGTTGCCTCAGTTTATTGAGGTAAATCTGTAATTGTTCAGACAAAACAAAATTCCCAAAAGAGTGCTGAGGTCTGCTGCTGTTATGGGGCCCAAATGGCAACAGTCAATGGCTGCCAGAAGAGGGGTCGGCTCTCGTTGTAGTTTCAGACCGGGGTAGTGCAAGTATGGAAAAACCAAGGAAATTATTGTGGCTTTGTAGTTCCCGACTCGTACAGCAGGCCGGGATTATGCCACAGGATTGTTGGTAGCAAAGCGGGATGATGAGTCAGCTTGTCACCCGGCCACGATGGCCCAGCGTTCATGGTCTTTCCAGCGTCCGCCAATCTTGAGGTAGCGCGGTGAAAATCCCTCTTTCGAGAAGCCGCAGGACCGCACCAAAGCGAGGGAGGCGGCGTTGTCAGGCTGAATGTTGGCTTCCAGCCGGTGCAGTTTAAGTGCCTTGAAGGCATGACGTATCACCAACTGCAGTCCTTCCCGCATCAGCCCCTGGCGTTCATGGCCGGCAAATACGTAGTAGCCAAGCCAGGCGCTGCGCAACAGGCCGTGCACGATACCCGTGATGCTGATGACACCAACGATGGCGTTGGTGTCGCAGCGACAAACCAGAAACGCCTGGTTGGAGGCTTGCTGCATGCGGGACAGCCACACATGGTACTCGGACGGAAACCTGGGCGTGTGGGTCCAGGGCTTGTGAAAGGCGCGGCTTAGCCGTGCTGATGCCAGAAACTCCTGTTCATCTGCCAGTGTAGGTTCACGCAAACAAACACGCAGAACTGGAGCTGGCTTTTTTGTGTTTGTCATCATGGAGACCGGTTCAATCATCATCCCTGAAAAACTCTTCCTTGAAACGATGGATCTTCCTGCGATCCTGTTTGGTCGGACGGCCGCTGCTTGTTTCCATCATCGCATTTTGTGCTTTGCGTAGTGCGCTTGCTGCTTCACGTGCGGCAACACTGTCGGGTGTTTCCTCATAGAGGCGCGACGCTTCCGGGGCGCCACGGCGGTGTTCATCGAGTGCTTTCACGATCACGGTCTTTTCGTCGAGGGCCTGGCGGATTCTGAGTTCACAGCCCGCTTCCAGTTCGCGGCTGGCTTTGCAGCGTTCGCCGTTGCAATGCACCTTGCCGCCTTCGATGGCAGCTTTGGCCAGTGAGCGGGTCTTGAAGAAGCGCGCAGCCCATAGCCATTTGTCGACACGCACCCGCAGCGGGCCACTGGCAGCATGGTCGGGTGGTTTGCTCATGCCGGCATTATTTCGTCGAAGTGGAGGATGCCGGGAAATTCGGAACGGGGTCGCGCCGGCAATGTGCTGTCAGGCTGCAACACTTGCAACAAATGCGGCAGTCCCTCCTCCCGGGCGCAGCGCAACACATTCAGGCTGTCGTCGATGAAGAGGCAGCGCTGGTAATCAAGTCCGGCCTCTTGCTGCAGTTTGCCCCAGAAGCCGGTGTTTTCCTTGGCCAGTTTGAACAGGTGCGAGCTGTAGCGGGCGTGCAGATAGTCGCCGAGGCCCGACGCCACCAGTTTCAGTTCCATTGCCTTCGGATGTGCATTGGTCACCAGGATGCAGCGTTTGCCGTTGTCATGCAGGAATTCGAGAAAGTCGAGCGCGCCGGGGCGAAAGTGCACCAGATGCCGTACTTCCAGTTTCAGTGCTTCCACATCCATGCCGATGGCTTCGCTCCAGTAATCGACGCAATACCAGTTGAGCGTGCCGTGCAACGAGTTGGAAAACGACTGCAGCCATTTGAGTGCTTCCGCCACCGTCAACCCGTATTGGCGGGCATAACGCTCAGGCAGGTACTCCAGCCAGAAGTAATTGTCGTAGCGCAGATCGAGCAGTGTGCCGTCCATGTCGAGCAGGACGGTGTCGATCTTTGACCAGTTCACCATGTGCAGGCCTTTCCTCTTCTATAATGGCTGGCATTATAGAGAGATTGTGTCCCACTCCCGAGAACCTTGCATGAGTTCATCCGAAATGTTGCCGGCCGTGGTTGCCCTGTGCAAGCTGGCGGGCGCTGCTATCCTCGATATCTACCACAGTGGCGAGGTTGTGGTCAGCCACAAGGACGACACTTCACCGCTGACCGCTGCCGATCTGGCCGCCCACAAGGTGTTGACTGCAGGATTGCAGGCGCTGACACCTGACTTGCCGGTGTTGTCGGAAGAATCCGCCAGCGTGCCCTGGAGTGAGCGCCAAGAGTGGTCGCGATACTGGCTGGTGGATCCACTCGACGGTACCAAGGAGTTCATCAAGCGCAACGGTGAGTTCACCGTCAATGTGGCGCTGATCGACGCCGGCGTGCCGGTGCTGGGTGTGGTGTATGTGCCGGTGCTCAACTGGTGTTATGCCGGGGTGCTGGGCCAGGGGGCCAGTGTCGAAAAAGACGGGCACACCACGCCCATTCATGTTGCTCCATTGCCAGCACATCACCCACGGCTGCGTGTGGTTGCCAGCCGCAGCCATGGTAGCGAGCAAGTCGAAGAGTGGCTCGCGCGCATCGAGCGGGATTTTCCGCAACTGGAACTGCTCAGCATGGGCAGTTCACTCAAGATCTGCCTGGTGGCAGAAGGCAAAGCTGATATCTATCCGCGGCTGGCGCCTACTTGTGAATGGGATACGGCGGCAGCGCAGGCGGTGCTGGAAGCAGCCGGGGGCATGCTGGTGGACATTGACGGCAACGCCTATCGCTACAACCGCAAGCCGGAAATGCTGAATCCGCATTTTTTTGCAGTGGGTGACAAGGCAACAGCACTGCCACTGGTCTTTGCCTGATCCATTGTGAAGTTGGAGTAACACTTGATGAAGTTCAGCAGTACCAAGGGATTGCGCACAGCTCTGGATGTTGCAGCGTTGGTGTGTGTGTTTGTGGTGGTGATCATCCCCAACCGGCTTGAATGGATCACCCCCGGCTCCTTCATGTTTCTGCCGCTGGAGCTGATCGTTGCCGGCCTGTTGCTGCTGGTGCCCGGCCTCGGTGGTCGTGCCCTGCGTGTGGTGCTGGCGATATTGCTGGCCACCGGGCTGGTGTTCAAGGTGGCCGATCTGGTTGTCTACGAAGTGTTCTCGCGCCCGTTCAATCCGGTGTTCGATCTTTACCTGGTCGACGACGGCTTGCGGCTGATTACCGGTGCCTTTGGTCGTATCGATGCGATTGTGCTGGCGTTGCTGATGCTGTTGGTATTCGCGCTGATTTTCTATTTTGCTTTTGCAGTGTTGGGGCGTTTGCAAAACCGGCTGCAACAGTCTTCGCGTTATTCGTTGCCGGCACTGGCTGGTTTGCTGGTGGTGTGGATTGGCCTGCATTTTGCCGGTTTTCCGCGCGTGAATACCTATTTCCATGACGAACTGGTTGAGCATGTCTCCGCGATCTTCGACAGCCTCGACGACATCAAAAGTTTTGCTGCAATCGTCAACAACGACAAATTTGCCACTGCCAGCGGCGAGCAGCTGTTCAGCAAGCTGCGTGGCAAGGATGTGCTGGTGATTTTCGTTGAATCCTACGGCCGCACGGTGTTCGACGATGACGAGTTTTCCAAAGAGATCAAGCCAAGCTTCGACCAGGCCAACTTCCAGCTGAAGCTCAACGGCTTGCAGGCCCGCACTGCCTGGCTCACTTCACCGACGGTGGGCGGCATCAGCTGGCTGGCGCACGGCACCTTGTTGTCGGGCTTGTGGATCAACAACCAGCTGCGCTATGACTCGCTGATACTCAGCCAGCGCGCCACTCTCAATCGTTTGTTCCAGCGCGCCGGCTGGCGCACGCTCGGTGTGATGCCCGCCATTACCATGGCCTGGCCGGAAGGCCAGTATTTCGGATTCGACCAGACCTACAACGCCGGCAATCTCGGTTACCAGGGTTTGCCGTTCAACTGGATCACGATGCCCGACCAGTTTGTGATGGCGGCGCTGCAAGGTCTGGAACGCAACAAGGCGCCGCGGCCTCCCCTTATGGCGGAAATTGCGTTGATCTCGTCGCATGCGCCGTGGACGCCAGTGCCTGAACTGGTGCACTGGGATGAAGTGGGCAATGGCGCCATCTTCAATGGCCAGGCAGTGGCCGGTCCCGATCCGGATGAGGTGTGGGAAAACACTGCCCGCATCCGCGAGCAATACCGCAAGTCGATTGATTATGTGATCAACATGCTGGCGTCCTATGCGATCCAGTTCGGCGATGACAATCTGGTGATGTTGATCCTGGGCGATCATCAGCCGGCGCCGCTGGTCACCAACGACAGTCCGTCCAATGAGGTGCCGGTGCATGTGATAGCGCGCGATCCGGCGGTGTTCGAGGCCATTACCGACTGGCACTGGAGTGAAGGCCTGGTGCCTGCAAAGGATGCGCCGGTATGGCGCATGGACGCTCTGCGCG
The DNA here is from genome assembly GCA_903837345.1 of uncultured Gammaproteobacteria bacterium. GTDB lineage: Bacteria > Pseudomonadota > Gammaproteobacteria > Pseudomonadales > Pseudohongiellaceae > CAILUG01. Next base: position 25,044 of record CAILUG010000019.1, read on the forward strand.
ACCGTTTTATCGAGGCGTTTTCGAACCCCTGAAGGTTGCATCCACCAGGGTCCAAGGGCATAGTGCGCGAGGCCGGCCGTGGGGCCAGCTACTCATTCATTCCCCGGGAATCACCCTATGAACATGAAGTTTTTCCTGACCACCTTTCTCTTGAGCGTACTTATGTCTACTACTGTGCAAGCCCAAAACTACGGACCCAACATCACACTGGAACAAGCCAAGGTTGTGCTGGCTGCAGCTGAAGCCGAAGCCAAAAAACAAGGCTGGCCAATGGCGATTGCGGTAGTTGATACCGCCGGCAATCTGGTGGCGTTTTCCAAATTCGACAACACCCAGATTGCCAGCGTGAAAATTTCGCAGGGCAAAGCCAATTCCGCGATCGGCTTCAAACGTCCCACCAAGGCCTTGCAGGATGCACTGGAAAAAGGCGGCGTGAATCTGCGTGTGCTGAGCCTTGAAGGCGCGGTGCCTGCCGAAGGTGGCATACCGCTGGTGCACAATGGCCTGTTTGTAGGTGCCATCGGCGTATCAGGCATGGCGTCCGATCAGGATGGCGTGGTTGCCACTGCCGGCGCTGCGGCAATGAAATAAACATTGCCGGTCACGGCAAGGCCAGCACATCCACATGGCCCACTATGCAGCCGCCACTCGCAGCGTGGGCCAGCCGGAAGTCCCGCCAGTTTGCCAGCAGCCTTGCGTCAAGGCTGCCATTTTCAGCCACCGCATCAGCAATACCGGTGATCAGTGCTTCCAGCATCGCCGCATCGTCGTCGCCAAGCAGCCAGGGACTGGTGGCGGTTTGTACCTTGAAGCCTGCTTGCGTGAGCGCATGCGCCAGATAGTTGCCCGCTTGCGGACCCAGCGCCGGGCCGGCGCCTTTGTCGCGCAGCTGGTCCTGGTTGAAGGCGGCCAACACCATCGCATCATACGGATGCGCGGGGTTCCACACTGTAGTGCCATCGTAATTGAGTGCCGCATACAGCCCGCAGGGCCAGCTTTTGCGCATGCCGGCAAGTCGCAACACCAGGGCATCAATAAAAGTTGCTGACATCAGATCAAACAGTGCCGATGCCGTTACCAGTCGCGCGCCACCCAGCGGCAATTCAGCTACCACGGTCAGATCGCTTTGATAGTCTTCAATACGATAGTGCCTGCCATGACGGCGCAGCGCTTCATTGAGCAGGGCGCCATCGTGGTCGACCAGTCGCCATACCAGATGCTGGGAGCCGGGCGCTGCCAGCGCGCGCAAGGTGGAGCCGGTGCCGGCGCCGAGATCAACCACGATGGATTCCCCAAGCGATGGATGCGCCAGCGCTCCCGCGTTTAAACCCAACCAACCGAGTGCCTGGTCATGCAAATGCAGATCGCGGGCGCGCGCATCGGCGGCTTCGCGCAGATTCAACCATTCAACTGAAAATCCGCTCATATTCCTGCTATCCGCATCAATGCCTCGCGCACACACAAGGCGGTTTGTTCCCAGGTGGGCAGTTGCAACGCTGCTGTTTGCGCCCCGGCCTGCAATCGTTGACGCAGACCGGCGTCGGTCAGCACCAGTTGCAGTGCTGCCCGCAGTGCATCAACGTTGCCAGGTTCCACCAATATCCCGGCGGTGTCCGGCACAACATCCGGCACGGCGCCCGCGTGAGCAGCAATTACCGGCAAACCATAGGACAACGCTTCGGCAAACGCCATGCCGTAACCTTCGAACAGCGACGGCAGCACGAAAATGTCGGCCCCCATATAGTCGGCATGCAGATCGGTTTTGGCACCGACAAAGGCAATGCGCTGCTGCAAACCGAAATTTTGTACTTGTTGCTGCAGTTGTGCGGCCCACGCTGGATCAAAGTTGCCACCCCCCACAAACACCGCCTGCCAGCGCAGATGCTGCAATTGCGAGAGTGCAGTAATCAGTACATCGTGGGCTTTGCGGCGGGTGAGCGAAGCCACGGTGAGCAACCGGGGCGGGTCGCCGTTGCACACTGCATGGCCGCGACGGTCGGTGCCGGGCAGGGCCACCGTGATGTGCGAGCCGGGTACGCCAAATTGTTCGGTCAGCAACTGCGCTGTGCGCGTACTGGTGACGATCACCGCTTTGGCGGCGGCGAGGGCACGTTGTTCGCTCTGCTGCAGTTTCGCCTGCAAGCCGGCATCAAGGCCGCTTTCCAGTGCCAGCGGATGGTGACATAACGCAACCAGATGCAGGCGCTGACTGTGTTTGATTGCCAACTCGTCCATCACCCCGAAGGCGAGTCCATCCACCAGCACGATGGAGCTGTCGGGCAAACTGCCCAGCCAGCGGTCGGTGCCGGTCAGGTCGTCATGGTCGGGTTGGGGAAAACCGGCAGAAAGTGCGTGATAACGGATGGGCACCTGCAATTGCTGCAGTTCTGCCAACAGTCGTCGATCATAGCCATAGCCGCCGGTCAAGCTGTTGAGGTCCCCCGGAATTGCGAAGCAAATATTGTGCATAGTCATGGGTGCCAGCTTGCCTCAACAGGAGGGCGGACGTAACATGCCGGTGCAATTCCTGTCTGTATTTTCCCGCAATGTCCAAACCTGTTGTTACTCGCATGGCTTGTGCCAGAATCCCTACCGAATTCGGGGATTTCCAGCTGTGCTACTACAACAACTCGCTTGATACCAAGGAGCATCTGGCGCTGGTCATGGGCGATGTGGCCCAGGCCGAGTCTGTGCTGGTGCGTGTTCATTCCGAATGCTTCACCGGTGATGTGCTGGGTTCGCGCCGCTGTGACTGCGGTGAGCAATTGAAGCGTTCGTTGTCGCTGGTGGCAAGTGAAGGCTTGGGTGTTGTGCTTTATATGCGTCAGGAAGGCCGCGGCATCGGCTTGCTGGAAAAGCTGCGTGCCTACAATCTGCAGGATCAGGGTTACGACACCGTCGAAGCCAACCTGATGCTGGGCCACGGCGCCGATGAGCGTGACTACACGCTGGCCGGCTGCATGCTGGAAGAGCTGGGAGTCAGGAATGTGCGGCTGATGACCAACAACCCCGGCAAGATTTCGGCACTGATCGACATGGGCATCAATGTGATGGAACGGGTGCCGCTGGAAATCCCGGCCAATACCGACAACGCCGGCTATCTGCTCACCAAGGTGCAGCGCATGGACCACCAGTTGCACATCAAGCCGGACGCAGCTGCCAACAGTGAGCCGCATGAACCTCAATCAACGAATTGAAGAGTGGCTGCAACGCACCCGCACCAGTTTTGATGGCAGCCGGCATGCCAACGAACGGCCTTTTGTCACACTTTGTTATGCCCAGAGCCTGGATGGCAGTCTTGCCCACCGTGCCGGCGAAAAACTGCAACTCAGTGGCCAGGCATCCACTCAACTCACACATCAGATGCGCAGCCTGCATGACGGTATCCTGGTTGGCATCGGCACTGTGCTGGCTGATGATCCGCAACTGAATGTGCGCGAATGGGCCGGTGCCAGTCCGCAACCGGTAGTGCTCGACAGCCAGCTGCGCATGCCGGCTTCGGCGCGTTTGTGTGCAGCCGTTGGCAAACGCTGCTGGGTACTGACCAGTCAAAGCCCTGATTCTGTCCCGCGCGACTATGAACTGTTGACGGTGGTCAGCAATGCGGCCGGACAAGTCGATCTGAATGCGGCGCTCCGCTTGTTGCATCAGCGCGGCATCCGCTCATTGATGGTGGAAGGGGGCGCTTCAGTGATTACTGCGTTTCTGCAAAGCAGGCTGGTGGATGCACTGGTAATGACAGTGGCACCGGTAATGGTGGGCGGCTACAAGGCTGTCGGCGAGCTTGGTTTGTCATCCCGGCAACAGTTTCCGTCGCTGTGGCCGGCACACAGCGAAAAACTCGATGAGGATCTGATCGTATGGGGCGCCCTCAACTATGCGGCAGGTGACGCATGAGCGCTGCTGCGATCAAAGCCAGACAATTGTGGTTCACCGCGCCTGAACAGGTGGAAATCCGCACACAGACACTTGCTGCACCGGCGCCTGGCAAGATGCTGGTGGCTGCCCAGTGTTCAGCAGTCAGTGCCGGTACTGAATTGTTGGTCTATCTCGGGCTGTTGCCTCAGGACATGCCAGTTGATGCGATGCTGCCCGGCATGCAACAAAACGCCAGCTATCCACTGCAATACGGCTATGCCAGTGTGGGCGAAGTAATCAGTATTGGTGCCGGGGTTGAAGCCCGCTGGCTGGGCCAGCGCGTGTTTGCATTCCAGCCACATGCCAGTCATTTCATGGCAGCGCCCGATGAAGTCATGGTGGTGCCGGAAGACATCAGCACCGAAGCGGCGTTGTTCCTGGCCAATATGGAAACAGCCGTCAATCTGCTGCAGGACGGCAACCCGCAACTGGGTGAACATGTCGTGGTGCTGGGCCAGGGCATTGTTGGTGTGCTGCTGCTGCAGTTGTTGCGGCAATTTCCGCTTGCCAGTCTGGGCGCAATCGATACCGTCGCTGCCCGGCGTCAGCGTGCGGAAGAATTGGGGGCACACACTGTGGCAGATCCCGCCAACGCGACCGAGCTGGCAGCACTGATGCAGCAGCTCGGCAGCAGGGGTGCCGACCTGATCTATGAAGTCAGCGGTGTGCCTGATGCACTCAACCTGGCGATCGGTCTCACCGGGTTTGCCAGTCGCATCGTGATTGGCAGCTGGTACGGCAAAAAGAGTGCACCGATCACACTGGGTGGTACTGCGCATCGCAACCGTTTGCAGCTGATTACCAGCCAGGTCAGCACGATCACACCTGCATTGAGCGGGCGCTGGGACAAACAGCGACGTTTTGCGCTGGCGTGGGAGATGATCAGGCAGTTGCGGCCGCAGCAGTGGATAGGCGAGCACATCGCGATTGATACTGCTGCCTTGTTGTATCAGCGTTTGCACAAGCAGCAAGGTGCCAGCCACGTCCACGATTTGCTGCAAGCCGTGTTTGTTTACAACAATTGACAGGAGCCAGAATGTACACCGTTGCCGTCAGCCGTGAATTCATTGCCAATCATTTCCTGATCGGAGGTGACTGGGGGCATGAGAATTTTCCGCACGCTCATCACTATGTGGCAGAGCTCAGCATCGAGAGTCCGTCGCTGGACCAGCACGGCTATCTGGTCGACATCGTTGAAATCGAAGCGGCACTCAACAACACGACGGGCTATTTTCGCGACTGCATGCTCAATGAAAAGCCGGAATTTGCCGGGCTCAATCCCAGCATTGAGCACTTCAGCCGCATCATCTGCGAGAAACTGCTGGCGCAGATAAAACCGCCAGGCACCGGGTCTGTCACGGTGAAGTTGTGGGAAAACACCACCTGCTGGGCGGCTTATCGCAAGGCTTTCTGAAGCGGCAGTGCCAGCTCCATCACGTAGTCATCCATTACAAAACCATGGCCAATGTCGAACACGGCAGCTTTGGCTACGGTGAAGCCGATTTTCCCATAGAAATTTTTGGCGGCATTCTGCTTGTTCACTTGCAGCTGCAGTGATGTCGCACCCCTGGGAGTGATCAGACCAAGGATGTGGGCGATCAGGTATTTGCCCGCACCCTTGCCTTGCCAGGCTGGTAACACATAGAGCTTTTCAAGTTTGAACTTGCCGCTGCCCTGGTCCACAAAGGCGGCAAATCCGGCCGGTACTTCGTCGTCATAACAGACAAGATAGTTCACACCTTCCTGCAGCTGCTGCTGCAGCGACTGCGGGCTGTACATCCACTCCAGCATGAAATCGATCTGGGCCGGCTGCAATATGCTGGCATAGGTTTGCGGCCACACCTGGAAGCACAGTTGGCGAATCAGCGGAATGTCATCGAGAGTGGCTGGCCGGATGGAATACATTTTTTGCTGGGTCCTGGGTGCCTGTTTCTGTGCGGGCCGTATCTTACTTCAATTTCCCAGCAGCCATTGCCGGCTGAGTCTGCCAAGTTGGCGCCAGGTAATTTCCGGGACGCGCGGCAGACGTGCGCTCACCATCAGCCAGTCAATCCAGAAATGCAGCAGCAGTGGCAACATCAGGACGCAGCCGGCGAGTTGTGACCACAGGGGTTTCATCGGCGGCCACAGTGACACCGCCACCAGCGTCATCTGGCAGCCGGCCAGCGTGCGACGCAGAGCACTTGGCGCCAGCGGCAATACCGGCAGGTTGTGATGTTGCCGCCAGCGCAGGCCAGACACAAAAATGTAATAGGCGGCGCTCACCAGCAAGTAACTCGGGTGGAGTTTGCCGTAATTGACCGCAAGCATCGGCGCCACTACCAGGCCGATGGCGTCATAACTGGTGTCGAGTGCGGCACCGAGCAAGGTGGTGGTATTGCTGCGACGTGCCAGCTCGCCATCGAGGCGGTCAGCCAGCACAGCCAGTGTGTAGCACAATACCGGCAGATAAGCGGCCTTGCCTGCGGGCAGGGGTTGCCACAGAAAGCCGGCACAGGCCGCAATCAAACCGCCACGCATGACTGTTACACGGTTGGCCCAGCCAAGAGCGGGCAATTGCGGGGAATCAAGGTCACTGCGATTCTGCAGGCGGTAATGCCAGAGTTGCTGCCAGATCACTGCCCACAGCAGCAGGCTTTGCACCAGACGCTGGCCGGTGTGCGGCCAGTTGTCGAACAACAGTGGTGAAAGGAAGAGCAGCAGCAGGGCGCAATTGCCAAGGGCGGCGAACGTGAACAGCTCTTTGCGCAGATGGCTGTTCACGCCAGGTTCACGCGAGCGTAAGTCGCGCAGTGGTATCGATCAGCACCGGGCTGTGCAACAACGCCATGTATTCGGCGGGTGCCAGCCAGCTTTCGAGTTTTTCAGGGGAATCACTGCGTTCGGCTTTGTATTGTGCCAGTTTCAATTCCGGCTCGAAGCTTGACAGGGAATTGGCATCCAGCGGTTTGGTGATCTGGGCATTGTGCCAGTTGCGGAAATTTTCATCCGTCAGCAAAGCGCCGAGCGGTGATTTGCCGATGTCTTCATGCATGGCTGCTTCATTGGCTACCACGGCTGCCACGACGGCAGGTTGGTGTCTTTCTTCCGGTGTGCTGAGAATCCCGAAGAAACGCAGGAATTTTCCGAGCCAGACTTTGCCGCTGATCCACGACAAAAATGCCGACAACATCAGGCCCGAGGTTACCGGCAACAACCAGTAGAACAATCCATGGTTGTAGTACCAGGTGATCCCTGCCGCAGCCAGACCCAGAGTCATGTGCCAGCGGTGCATCTTGATGGCAGCACCCAGCGAGATCGAGCCGTCGTTGCGACGCTGTGGTTTCCAGCCGCTGTCGCTGCCGGTGAGAATCTCCCGCACCATCTGGCTCTGCGCCAGCATCATCACCGGTGCGAACAATGCCGACAGCAAGGTTTCCACCAGCACGCTCAAGGTCAACAGGATCGGACCGCCATAACCAAAACAGCGGCGGAAACTGAAAATGCCGGAACACCAGGCCAGGAATTTCGGCACCAGCACGATTTCCATCGACAGCACAAACAGCGTGATTGCACGTTCGGAGTCAAACACCGGCCAGGTGGGGAACAGGGAACGCTCGGGAAAATAATTGGTGGGAGTGAAGCTGGCCTGGATCGCCAGCACCATCCCTACCACCAGCAGCATGAACCAGAACAACGCGCTGGCATAAGCCATGATGCCCGACAGTATGTGCAGACGACTGGTCATCGCCAGACCGCGGGCAAACAGGAAGCGCGAATGCTGCAGGTTGCCCTGGCACCAGCGGCGGTCGCGAACCAGCACGTCACTCATGGACGGCGGCGACTCTTCGTAACTGGCTTCCAGATCAGTATCGAACCGCACGCTCCAGCCGGCGCGGCGCAACAACGCTGCTTCGATGAAATCATGGCTGATCACATGGCCGCCAAACGGTGGCTGGCCTGACAACACCGGCAAATGCGCAGCTGAAGCAAATGCTGCGGTGCGGATGATTGCATTGTGGCCCCAGAAATTGCTGCCGTTGCCATGCCAGGCAGTCAGGCCGTTCGCAAACACCGGGCCATAGAGCCGGTTCGCAAACTGTTGCAGGCGGGCATAGAGCGTGGTGCCCAGCACAATATTGGGCAGCGTCTGCAGCAAACCCAGTGCCGGGTCGGCTTCGAGCCTGCGTGCCATTTCAATCATGGTGGCGCCGTTCATGATGCTGTCGGCATCCAGCACCAGCATGGCTTCATACCCGCCACCCCAACGCATCACCCAGTCGGAGATATTGCCGGCCTTGCGCTCGCTGTTCTTGCGGCGATGGCGGTAATGGATCGGGCAATCGGGCGAGGCTTCGTCAATCAGCTTCTGGAAAGCATGTTCTTCACGCAGCCACGCCGAGGGGTTGGTGGTGTCGCTGAGGATGAAAAACGTGAAGCAGCCAGGTGCCTGCCCGGCCAGCTCGGCACTCATGGCCTTGAGCCCCGCCATGACCCGCGCCGGATCTTCGTTATAGACAGGTGCCAGCACGGCAGTGCGTATGCCGGGCAGGCGTTCATGGATGTTGCGGACGCCAAACACATCCTGTTTCACGAGCAGCAGAAATCCCAGCACGGCCTGGCAGGCGGCAAAGCTGATCCAGATGAAATTGATCGAGAACAGTACCAGGAACACCCACTGCACCGGCGTCAGCTCGCCGGTCATTACTTCGTGCATTTCGTGGATGCCGTACGCCGACAATTGATAGGTGGCTACGATCAGCAGCAGGCGCGCCAGCAGGATTTTGCCGTCTTCCCATAGTCTGAATTTGCTGCGAGAGGCTTGGCCTTTGGCGTGCAAAGGCTGCCTGGGCATTTCCAGGGGTTGTTCAGGCGGCAGGGCAAGTCGCGCAGTGGTGGTCATTGACAGGTTGAGCCGGGTAATTCGGAGCGGCGATTCTACGCGGCCGGAGGCCGTTTGGCATCAGGGTCAGCTCAGCCAGCGGAACAACATGGTTTCACCAATGGCCTTGCCCTGATGGCGAGGCTGGACGCGAATTTCCGACATTGGTGTGCCACTGGGATCAAAGGTCAAAAACAGGCGAATGCCATCGGGGCCATTGTGCGCTGCCTGGGTCCCCAGCACGCGACCGGCGCTGACGCTGGCAGCGAATTGCAAATCGTCAATATTGATTCCTTCCGGCAAATCCATGAAATCGATCACCAGCTGCGGGAACTGGGTGAACAATTTTATGCCAGCGGCGGTGCGGGTGATACGGCCAAAGTCTTCGGGCAGCGGGCTGTCGTCAGGCCACTCCAGATTGTAGGCAAATTCAAACGGTGTGCCCGGCTCAATCGGCTTCCTGGGGCGCCAGTAAGCAACAATGTTGTCATTGGTTTCAACGGAGGTGGGGATCTCCACCAGTACTACTACGCCTTCGCCCCAATCGCCTACAGGGGTGACCCAGGTAGAGGGGCGCTTGTGGTAGTTGGCCTCCAGGTCTTCATAATCGCTTTGCTGGCGAGCGCGTTGTACCAGGCCGAAACCGCGCGGGTTGTTGTCAACAAAGGCGCTGACCTGCAGGGTTTTCGGGTTGTTAAGCGGCCGCCAGATATATTCACCGGAGCCACTCAACATGGCCAGGCCGTTGGAATCATGGACGGCGTTACGGTAATCAGGGGTATCGCTATGGTCAATGCCGCCAAACAGAAACATCGAAGTCAGCGAGCCAAGACCAATGTGGTTGAGTTTGCTGCGCGGAAACAGCGTGGCTTTGACTTCAATGCGGGTCGGACTGCCGGGGAACATCCTGAATTGGTAGGCACCGGTCACGCGCTGGCTGTCGAGCAAGGCATGCACCACGATGGAGTCGGCCTTGTTGGCCGGGCGCTCGATCCAGAACTGGCGAAAAATCGGGAATTCCTCGCGGGAGGGTGCGGGTTCGGCCACGTCGATTGCCAGGCCGCGCGCCGACATGCCGTAGTTCTGGCCTTTGGAGACGGCACGGAAATAACTGGCGCCCGCGAACACCACGAATTCATCCTGGTACTTGGGAGTATTGAGCGGATAGTGCAGCCGGAAACCGGCTACCTTGTTGAACTCGGCCAATAGATCAGAGATTTCGCTGCTGGGGGTGATAAACGTGCTCTTGTCGATCTGGACCAGCTTGGCCACGCCATTATCAACGGTATGAACACGGATGCCGTAGGTGTAAAACAGCCCCGGAGCGAACATTTCGACGGAGAATTTGGTGCGGCTGCCAGCCCAGATGGCGGCTTTTTTGTCGAACCGGATCTGGCGATAGCGGTCGTAATCGAGCTTCTTCAGCTTCTCCGGCACTTCCATGGGAGGAATGAACTCATGCTCGGAAAAGGCACGTGCCATATCCAGCACCACATTGGCCGAGAAAGGTGCCGCTGACGAAGATTCAGCTGCGGAAACACTGCCTATGGGATCAAGGGCCAGACCGCCCAGCGCAGCAGCGAGACGAGCAAGGAAACTTCGTCTTTTCAGCAACCTGGATTGGGAAGTCATAAGGAGGGATCTGTACCAGTACCATGAAATGGTGCCCAGAGGCGGAATCGAACCACCGACACAGGGATTTTCAATCCCTTGCTCTACCTACTGAGCTATCTGGGCGTGCGCAAAGAGGCGCGTATTAAACCCGCGAGGGGGCTGCCGGTCAAGCTGGAACCGACTATTTGGGCACGAAACCGCCGGCTTTTTCGAACTCTTCGTTATTGAAGAATTTGTCCATTTCCTGTTGCAGAAATTTGCGGTGCTCGGGGTTGATCATGCTGAGTGATTTCTCATTGATCAGCCTGACCTGGTGGGCTTGCCACTCCTGCCAGGCCTGCAGCGAGATATTGTTGAAAATATCGAGCCCCTTGGGGCCGGGAAAAGGCGGGGAAACCATTCCTTCCATATCCTTCTGGTATTTTCGGCAAAAGACTTTGGCTGGCATGGAAGTACTCCTGGAGTGAATTCAGACAAGCGGGGGCGCAGAGAGCTGCTGGGCAATCAATGACAGCAGTTGCTTGACCGGGGCGGCAAGCCCGACCCTGGATGGCTGCCGCAAAGCATACCAATGGAAGCGCTCGGCCTCCATGACGCCGACAGCTTCGGCACCCAGCGGCACCAGCACCGGAATGATATCGAGATGAAAATGACTGAAAGTGTGACGCAGACGGTCCCACTGCTGCATGGTGCGGTTGTCCAGCATGAATTGCGCTGACAGCTGCGGGGCAAACTCCTTGAGATCGGCTGTTTCCGGGAAACTCCACAACCCCCCCCAAATGCCCGAAGGTGGACGCTTTTCCAGCAGTACGCTCTGACGCGATTCATCCAGATACATCAGCATATAGGTGGTTTTGACCGGCAGTTTTTTGGCTGGTTTGCGGCCGGGAAAATCCGCAGTACGTTGCTGGCGATGCGCTTCACAACGACTTTGCAACGGACACAAGCCGCAGGCGGGTTTGCTGCGCGCACACAAGGTAGCGCCCAGATCCATGATGGCCTGGGTATAATCGGCACAGCGTTCTGACGGCGTGTGCTGCTCTGCCAGCAGCCACAGCTGCTTTTGTACTTGCAGTTGATCCGGCCAGCCTTCAATGCAATGGACCCTTGTCAGCACGCGTTTCACATTGCCATCGAGTATCACAGCACGCTGGCCAGAGCCGAGCGCCATGATGGCGCCGGCGGTGGAGCGGCCGATGCCGGGCAACAACGACAGGGTATCGACGCTGCGCGGAAACAGGCCGTTATGCTCGCTGGCAATCAGCCTGGCGGTTTTGTGCAGATTGCGGGCCCTGGCGTAATAACCAAGACCGGTCCACAAGTGCAGCACGTCATCGGGAGCGGCGGCTGCCAGGCTTTCCACCGTTGGAAAGGCTTGCATGAAGCGTTCGTAATAGGGAATTACCGTGGCGACCTGGGTTTGCTGCAGCATGATTTCCGATACCCACACCCGGTAAGGCGTGGGGTGGTGCTGCCAGGGCAGGTTTTTGCGGCCATATTGGTCATACCAGTCGAGCAGGACGGTACTTAACGAGTCTGGGGACATGCGGTAGCTGCGTGGTTGGGGCTATAATTAGCACTTCAATTGTAACCCCGGAAGTCCCATGACAGCGCGTCAAGCCAGTGTTGAACGCAACACCAATGAAACCCGCATCAAGGTCAGCCTGAATCTGGACGGCAGTGGCAAGTTCCGGATGAAATCCGGCCTGCCCTTTCTTGAGCACATGCTGGAGCAAGTCGCCCGTCATGGCCTGATCGATATGGACATCGTCGCCGATGGCGATCTTGAAATTGACGCGCATCACACCGTAGAGGATCTGGGCATCACCATCGGCCAGGCTGTGGACCAAGCCCTCAGCAAGACCGGCATCCGCCGCTATGGCCATGCCTATGTGCCGCTCGACGAAGCGCTGTCGCGCGTGGTCATCGATTTTTCGGGCCGGCCGGGCCTGGAATATCACATCCCGTTCAAGCGCGGCACTGTCGGCGAATTTGATGTTGACCTGTTCTATGAATTCTTCCAGGGCTTCGTCAATCACGCCAAGGTGACGCTGCACATCGACAATCTGCGCGGCAACAACGCACATCACCAGATTGAAACAGTGTTCAAGGCCTTCGGCCGCGCTGTGCGTATGGCCATTGAACATGATCCACGCATGCTGGGAACAGTGCCTTCCACCAAGGGCACGCTGAGCGGTTGAGATGACTCACGTTGCAGTAATCGATTACGGCATGGGCAACCTGCATTCGGTGGCCAAGGCGCTTGAACATGTGGGCAAACGCGCGGGCATCACACTCAAGGTATCGGTGACTTCCGATCCGGCCGTGTTGCGTGCAGCTGATCGCCTGGTATTTCCAGGGGTGGGGGCCATGCGGGATTGCATGGCCGAAATACGCCGTCTGTGTGTCGACGAAATCCTGCGTGAACAAGTGAAGCTGAAACCTGTGCTGGCGATTTGCGTCGGCATGCAGGCTCTCATGCAGCATAGTGATGAAAATGGCGGCGTGCCATGCATCGGGCTGTTTGCCGGCCAGGTCAAACGCTTCGACGATCACGCGGTGGACCAGAGCGGTGCCGAGCTCAAGGTGCCGCACATGGGCTGGAACCGGGTGCGGCAGACGCAAGCGCATCCAATGTGGCGTGGCATTGCCGACAACAGCCATTTCTATTTCGTGCACAGCTACTATGTGGCACCGGATGCGCCGGCTGTAATAGTTGGTGAAGCCGATTATCCAAAACCTTTCTGTGCTGCGATGGCGCACAAGAAAGTATTTGCGGTGCAGTTCCACCCGGAGAAAAGCCAGGCCAATGGTTTGCAACTGCTGGAAAATTTCCTCGGCTGGAACGGACAGGCGCACCTATGACGCTGGCCAAACGCATCATCCCCTGCCTGGACTGTGACAACGGTCGCGTCGTCAAAGGCGTCAAGTTTGTCGACATCCGCGATGCCGGCGATCCGGTCGAAGTGTCCAAACGTTATTGTGACCAGGGTGCCGACGAAATCACATTTCTCGACATCACTGCCAGCAGCAGCGAGCGCAACACTACCATCCACACGGTGGAAGCCATCGCGTCACAGGTGTTCATTCCGCTCACCGTGGGTGGCGGCATCCGCAAATTGCAGGATATCCGCAACCTGCTGAATGCCGGCGCCGACAAGGTGGGTATCAATACCAGCGCCGTGCTGAATCCGGAATTTGTGCGTGAAGCTGCAGATCGTTTTGGTTCGCAATGCATCGTGGTGGCGATTGATGCCAAATGTATCTCCAAACCGGGAGAACCCAGGCAGTGGGAGATTTTCACACACGGTGGCCGCAATCCGACCGGACTGGAAGCAATTGCGTGGGCCAGAAAAATGGTGGGCTATGGCGCGGGCGAAATCCTGCTGACCAGCATGGACCGCGACGGCACCAAAAGCGGTTTTGATCTGGAGCTGAATCGTGCGATCAGTGAGGCAGTCACTGTGCCGGTAATTGCCTCAGGCGGAGTCGGCAACCTGCAGGATCTGGTAGACGGCATCATCATTGGCAAAGCAGATGCGGTACTGGCTGCCAGCATATTCCACTTCGGCCAGTTCACGATTCCGCAAGCCAAGCAGTACATGCGTGAGCACGGCATAGAAATGCGCTGAACAGCGCCAGGCCCCGGCTTACTTGTCCGGGCGAGCCAACGCCAGCCCTTTCAGCAGATTGAGCGCCTCATTCAGCTGATAGTCCGGCACAATCACATCATCAACCGGAGTTTTGCCTTTGGGCGCTGCCGGAGCTGCCACCGGTTTGGCAGGTGCTGGTGCTGCTTTCTTTTCTTCCGGCTTGCCGGTGTTGGCATTGGCAAGATGCTTGTTGAGATCCACTTCGCGATAGGCAGCAACACTGTCGGCAATTTTGGTGACCTGGCCACGATCCACCACAATGTCAGGCTTGATGCCTTCAGCCTGGATCGAACGGCCGTTGGGTGTGAAATACAACGAGGTGGTGAGTTTGATGGCGCGATCATTGGTAAGCGGCAATACCGTTTGCACGGAACCTTTGCCGAAGCTGCGGGTTCCCATGATGATGGCACGCTTGTGGTCTTGCAGAGCGCCCGCCACGATCTCGGAGGCTGAAGCCGAACCGCCATTGATCAATACCACCAATGGTATGCCGTGACTGGGATCGTCCGGCGTGGCCTCAAAACGCAAACTGGAGTTGGCGAGACGGCCTTTGGTGTAAACAATCAGGCCGTTGGTCAGGAAAGCATCCACGACACCTACAGCCGACTGCAATACACCACCCGGATTGTTGCGCAGATCCAGCACCATCCCTTTGAGCTTGTTGTTGTCGCCTTGCAGTTTGTTGAGGGCATCCACCATTTCGGTGCCGGTGTTGGCGGAAAATTGCGAAATACGCACATAGGCAAAGCCCGGTTCCGGTTCGCGGAAACGGATACTGCGGGCCTTGATGATTTCGCGGGTGACTTTTACTTCAAAGGGTTCATTAACACCTTGCCGGACTATCGTGAGCCGGATCGAAGTGCCGGGTTCGCCCCGCAGCAATTCGGTAGTGTCGCCGAGCGTGACTTCCTGCGTGGGAGTGTCATCCAGTTTGATGATCAGATCGCCAGCCTGCAGGCCGGCCCTTGCTGCCGGTGAATCATCCATCGGCGTGATTATCTTGATGAGGCCGTTCTCTATGCCGACTTCAACACCCAGTCCGCCAAATTCCCCGGTGGTGGTTTCCTGCAGTTCGGCATAGTCGTTCTTGGCCAGATAGGCGGAATGGGGGTCAATGCCGGCCAGCATGCCCTTGATGGCATTTTCCAGCAGGGTCTTGTCATCAATCGGTTCGACATAGGCTTCACGTACCTGGTTCAGTACCTGCGCAAAGATACGGACTTCATCTATGGGCAACGGCGGTGCCTTGCTGCTGTCAGCGGCATCCTTGCCGGCGTCCTGTGCGAACACGGGCAGGGCCAGCAACAGGCCCAGCGCCAAAGCTTTCAGGTTGCTTGCAGGAATCGGCCGATGTGAAGAGCGCATAAGTTGCAACATGGGAAGATCTCAGCGGGATCGCAGCGTTGCGAGCCACAAGTGGAATTGGAAAAAATTCAGTTGCGGGGCGTGCACCAGTTGACCGGATTTTCAGCTTTCCCTTCGTGACGAATCTCAAAATAGAGCCCCGTCTGGCGCTGGCCTCCGGTATTGCCCACTGACGCGATAACATCGCCACGCTGGACAAAGGCGCCCAGTTTCCGGCTCAGCTGCGCGTTGTGTGCATACAAACTCATGTAACCATCGCCATGGTCAATTATCAATAGCAGGCCGGAGTTGCCAAACCAGTCGGCAAACACAACACGGCCATGATGGATGGCGTTGATGGGGGTGCCGGCCTCTGCTGCAAGATCAATTCCTTCATAAGTCAGGTCGCCGAGCTCATAGCGTGAGCCGAACGGGTGCAGCAGTTTGCCATCCACCGGCCAGGGCAGACGCCCCTTGTGCCCCGCAAAAGGGTCGGTCTTGCTGAGGTTTTCCCTGGAGCGCCGGTGCAACTCCTCCATCAGCAACTGGATTTCCACACGCTGTTGCTCGAGCGAGTTCAGCTTCTTGCCGCGCTGGGTCAGGTCGGTATCCAGATCTGCCAGCAGTGCCTGACGCCGGGCTTGCTTGTCGGCGAGGATGCCGTGTTGTGACTTCAATTCGCTTTGCCGCTCTGCCAATGTATCGGTTGTGGCGGTGATTGCAGTTTGCGTGGTGACAATCTGGTCGAGCAATTGGGTGTAGGAACTTATGGTCCGGGTTCTGGCAGCGGTGAAGTACTGGTAATAGCTGGACATGCGTGCAGTATCAGCCGGACTTTGCTGGTTCAGCAACAGTTTGAGATATTCCTGCTTGCCGTTGATCCAGGCGCTGCGCAAGTAGCTGGCCAGCAGGTCCTGCTGCATGGTGCGTTGTTGCTGCAGGGAACTTGCTTCGTTCTTCAATTGCACGAGTTTGATTCGCGCTGCATCAACTTCCCCGGCAAGTTTGTCGAGGGCATCCTGCAACTGGCTGATGTCCCGCTCATTTGCCAGCACTTCATTGTTGAGGCTGCTGCGCTGGTGATTGAGCGTGGCAATTTCCTTCTGTACTTTGCCTATGGTCTGTTCGATCTGCCCCAGCTCCTCTTTGCTGACTTCCTTGCCAGGGTCTTTTTGTGCAGCCAGCAACAATGCCGGCAACCACAGACTTCCGAGCAGCAAGAGGCGAATGAGACGCATCAGAGGACTTGCACCAGTGAATGCCCCAGCATTTCCTTCGGCTGTGGCAGATCCATCAGTGTGAGCAGGCTGGGTGCCACATCACACAATGCACCTTCGGCCTTCAGTTTGATGTTGCGGGGTCCGACATAAACCAGGGGCACCGGCCCGCTGGTGTGTTGGGTCATTGGTTGCCCGGATGTTTCATCGACCATCTGCTCCACATTGCCATGGTCAGCGGTAATCAGACATTGGCCACCTACAGCGAACAGTGCTTCGGTAATCCTGCCGAGGCACTTGTCCAGCACTTCCACCGCCTTGATGGCAGCAGGCAGCAGGCCGGTGTGACCCACCATGTCGCCGTTGGCGAAATTGCAGATGATGGCGTCGTATGTGCGGTTGCTGATTGCCGCCACCAGTTTGTCGGTGATTTCATAGGCGCTCATTTCCGGTTTCAGATCGTAGGTTTCAACTTTGGGAGAAGGAATGAGAATGCGGCTTTCGCCGGGATATTCGGGTTCACGACCCCCACTGAAGAAAAATGTCACGTGTGCATATTTTTCCGTTTCGGCGATGCGCAACTGGGTGAGCCCCAGACCGGAAATATATTCACCAAAGCCGTTAGTGAGGTTTTCCGGTCCGAACGCCACGGTTGTGGGGAGATCGGTGGAATATTCTGTGAGAGAAACGAAACATGACAGTCGGGGCAGCAAGCCACGGTCAAAACCGCTGAAGTCAGGCTTGATGAAGGCCGCAGTCAACTGGCGTGACCGGTCGGCACGGAAATTCATGAACACGATGGCATCATTGTCATGCATTGCCACCGGCTGTTCATTGTCCGCCTGCAAAACGCAGGGGTGTACGAATTCATCGTTTTCGCCGCGCTCGTACGCCGCCTTGAGTGCTGTGAGCGCGTCAGGATAGTGATTGTCGGCACGTCCATGGCAGATCGCATTGAAAGCTTTCTCCACCCGGTCCCAGCGTTTGTCACGGTCCATGCCGTAGAAGCGTCCACCCACTGAGGCAATGCGGCCGCATTGCTTGCCGGCAAACCATTGCGAGAAACGGCGCAGGGTGCTTTCTGCGTTGCGGGGCGGAGTATCACGGCCATCCAGCATGGCGTGCAGGTAGATTTGCCTGCAGCCTTTGCGTGCTGCCAGTTCCAGCATCGCCATGATCTGGTCTTCATGGCTGTGGATGCCGCCGTCGGACAACAGGCCCATCACATGCAGCGCGCTCTGGTGTTGCAGGCAACGGTCAACTGCGGTGTTGAGGGCGGCGTTGCTGTAGAACTCACCATCCTGTATCGACTTGTTGATGCGCGTGAGGCTTTGGTAAACAACCCTGCCGGCACCAAGATTCATATGGCCTACTTCCGAATTGCCCATTTGGCCGTCCGGCAATCCGACTTGCATGCCAGAGGTGTGGATCAAGGTATGGGGAAAGCGGGACAGCAGGTTCAGCCACACCGGAGTGCGGGCCAGCGCAATGGCGTTGCTGTCTTTGGCGTCACGATGGCCCCAGCCATCCAGTATGAGGAGCAGGGTCGGTGCGGAATTCATTGGCATGGGTATCTGGTCAAATCGGACCTGAATTCTAAGGTCAGTGCCGGTCGATGGGAACCATGATCGCCGCCTGACTTCCTTGGGCCAGCTGTGTATACTGCCGCGCTCCCGCGCAGGCGCCCCCCGAACGGAAATGGCGTGTTGATAAGGCGGGTTTCACAGTGAAGCATGTAATTGCATGACACGTTTTTTTGAATTTTTGATGAATCATTGGGCACTCTCGGGGTTATGGCTGGCCACGGCTGCCGGCTTGTTCGCGTATCTGGGATCCAAAACCGGCAACAGTCTCAGCCCCAACCAGACAGTGGCGCTGGTCAACCGGGAAGACGGCGTGGTGCTGGACATACGGGAACGCAAGGATTTTGAAAAAGGGCACATCGTCGATGCCATCAATATCCCGCTCGCCAAGCTGGCTGAGCGACTGGTTGAGCTGGAGAAACACAAGGACAAACCCGTAATTGTAGTTTGCCAATTCGGACAAAGTGCCGGTGAAGCCGTGAAATTGCTGCACACAAACGGTTTTGCAAAAGCCAACAAAATGGCAGGCGGATTGGCTGAATGGCAGACGCAAAACCTGCCCGTTGTAAAATAACAAAACCAGAAAAGGGTAATGGCTCCCATCCGGTGAGCAAGCAACACGATCCGGATTACATCAACAACACAACCTTACTTTGCAGGTGACCCATGGCAGAAAACACAACTGCGGCTGCACAGCCGGCCTCAAATGAGCCTCGTTTCGGCGTTCAGCGCATTTACATCAAGGACGCTTCATTTGAAGCGCCGGACACGCCTGAGTGTTTCCGCCGCGAATACAATCCAATGATCAATTTCAACATCAATACCCGCAGTCGCAAACTCGATGACGGCCTGTATGAAGTGGTCTTGCGCATGACTGCCGATGTGAAGCAGGATGAAAAAACCGTGTTCCTGGTAGAAGTCCAGCAAGCCGGCATTTTTGAAATCACCGGGCTTGAAGACGACCGGATGGAGCAGGTCTTGACGATCACCTGTCCAGGCATCCTGTTCCCTTATGGCAGGGAAGCAGTCGACTCGTTGGTCACCAAAGGCAGTTTCCCGGCCCTGATGCTGGCACCGATCAATTTCGAAGCCGTCTACATGCAGGCCAAGCAGCAGGCTGCCCAGCAGCAGGTTCCCGTCAGCTGAGCAGCGCGCCCGGATAGCCTGACTGGCGCCAGGCTTCGTAAACGGCGACCGCCACCGAATTCGACAGGTTCAGGCTGCGGCTGGTGGCCATCATCGGCAATCGCAAAATCGTGTGAATTCCAGGAGATGCCAGCAAGTTTCCTGGAATTCCTGACGATTCGGCACCAAATACCAGAAAATCATCATCGTGAAACCGGAAGTCAGAGTGGCAGAGCTTGCCCTTGGTGCTGAAGGCGATGACCCGTTTCGGTTGGCAGTTCGCCAGAAACTGATCCCAGCTGGCATGCACCGTCAGTTTGCTGAACTCGTGGTAATCGAGCCCGGCCCGTTTCAGGCGTTTTTCGTCCAGCGAAAAGCCCAGCGGCTCAATCAGGTGCAGTGCGCAGCCGGTATTGCTGCTGAGCCTGATGATGTTGCCGGTGTTGGGCGGAATTTCCGGCTGGTGAAGCACGATACTGATCATGGATATGCTTTATTCAGCCGCGTCATCCTCTTCGTCCGTGGAGCTGTTCTGCATGCCCAGTTCCTTGAGTTTGCGGGTGAGAGTGTTGCGACCCCAGCCCAATAGTTCGGAAGCATCACGTTTGCGGCCACCACTGTGCTGAAGCGCTACTTCAATCATGCATTTTTCAAACAATGGTGTCGCCTGTTGCAGGATGCCGGTATGACCCAGTTTCAATTCCTGGTCAGCCCAGTGTTTCAGGTTCTGGATCCAGTTGCCGGCCACCGGTTGGTCATTGGTTGAAGTATGGAATTCTTCCGGCAGGTCATTGATGAAAATTTCCCTGCCGGCCGCCATCACAGTGATCCAGCTGCAGAAATTTTCCAGCTGGCGCACATTGCCTGGCCACGGCAGGTTGGTGAGAAATTTGCTGGTTTCCGCGCGCAGGACTTTTTTCTCCACCCCCATCTGCTGGGCGGCCTTGCGCAGGAAATGCTCGCACAATGCCGGGATATCCTCGCGACGATCCGCCAGTCGTGGCAAATGGATCGGTATCACATTGAGACGATGGAACAGATCTTCGCGGAACAGATGTTCTTTCACCCGCGCTTCCAGATTCTGGTGAGTGGCGGCAATCACCCTCACATCAGCCTTGATCGGTGCAAGGCCGCCCACACGATAGAACTCGCCGTCCGACAGCACGCGCAGCAGGCGGGTTTGCGTTTCCATCGGCATGTCACCGATTTCATCAAGAAACAGCGTGCCACCATGGGCCTGCTCGAAACGGCCAACCCGGGTCTGGGTGGCGCCGGTAAACGCACCTTTCTCGTGCCCAAACAGCTCTGATTCGATCAGGTCTTTCGGAATTGCCGCCACATTAAGCGGAATGTAGGGCTTGTCTGCACGTGGACTGTGTTTGTGCAATGCCTGCGCCACCAGTTCCTTGCCGGTACCTGATTCACCCTTGATCAGCACTGTGATGTTGGAGTGGGAAAGGCGACCAATGGCGCGGAACACTTCCTGCATCGACGGGGCTTCCCCGATGATGGTCTTGGATTCCTGCACGGTGGGAGCCTGGGTTTCGCCGCGGGTTTCCTGTGAGTGCCGGATTGCACGCTGGGCCACAGCCACCGCCTCGTTCACATCGAAGGGTTTGGGCAAGTATTCAAAGGCGCCATGTTTGTAGGATTGGACGGCACTGCTCAGATCCGAGTGGGCCGTCATTATGATTACCGGAATCTGGGGGTAGGTTTCCTGCACTTCATTGAGCACTTCCAGACCATCGCTGCCGGGCATGCGGATATCGCTGATGATGACGGCGGGCTGGCGCGTGCGCAGCCGGCTGAGCATGGCGTCGCCACTGTCAAAGCTTTCGCTGCTGAGGCCGGCCTTGGCAAAGGACTTTTCCAGTACCCAGCGTATGGATCGGTCATCGTCCACAATCCAGATTGTGTCCTTGTTCATGAATTACTACCTTCATTTTGAATTGGAATGGAAAGCATAAAACGGGTCCTGCCTTCCTGGCTTTCACATTCGATCAAGCCTGCATGGTTCTTGATGATGTTCTGTGCAATAGACAAGCCAAGTCCTGTGCCTTCGGCACGACCGCTGATCAGCGGATAGAAAATGTTCTCGATGATGTGTGCCGGAATGCCTGGACCGTTGTCGATGATCTCGATACGCACGATCAATTTGTGCAACTCCGACGCAATGGTGGCGTGGTTGACCGCGCGGGTGCGAAGGATGATCTGCGGATTCTGTTGTGCCGGATTTTCCGTAAGTGCCTGCATGGCATTACGCACGATGTTGAGAACTGCCTGTATCAGTTGCTCCAGATCGCCGGAGATTTCCGGCAAGCTGGGATCGTAGTCACGGATGATCCTGATGGAACCTTTGGATTCGGCTTCCACCAGGTTGCGCACTCGTTCAAGCACTTCATGAACATTGAGAATACGTATCACCGGCTTCTTGTAGGGGCCGGTCAGGCGGTCGACCAGATTTACCAGGCGGTCGGCTTCTTCAATGATGACATTGGTGTAGTCCTGCAACTGGGAATTCGGCAATTCACTGGCCAGCAGTTGTGCTGCACCACGTATGCCGCCGAGCGGATTCTTGATTTCATGGCTGAGTCCACGAATCATTTCCACAGTGATCTCGTGTTTGGCCAGCAGTGTTTCCTTGCGGTTGATCGACCAGCTGCGATTGATTTCCTGTATCTCGATCAGGAAAAAAATTCCGCTGGTGTCGTGTATGACCGAGGTGGCGTGGTCCACCAGCAACTTGTTGCCGCCCGGTAACAGCAATTCCACCTTGCGTGAAATTATCGTGGTATTGCTCTTGCGGGCACTGACAGTTGCCTGCTCCAGAAGGTCGCCATTGCGCACCAGTTCGGTGATGTGGGCTTGGTGGGAATGTCGGTCACTGGTTTCCAGCAAAGCTTCTGCGGCCGGGTTCATGTGATACAGGCAGCAGCCCTTGTCGAGTACGACTACCGCAGTAGTCAGATTGTCGAGCAGACGGGTATTGAAACTTTCGTTTGTCACTTTGTCAGGTTTGGGGAGTTTGATGGAAAAAGAGTTCATGCTGGTTCAAGCAGTCCGGGACTACGGCACTAACTTCATGCAATTAGTGCACCAAGCTGGTTTGTCATGATTATTCCGGGTCTTGCAGTTCAGAGAGGGGATTATAACGGCAACAAATAGTGCAAAACCCTCAAAATTGCACAATATTGGTGCAACTCAATAACTCTACGCCTTTTTTTGAAACAAAAAAAGCCCGCCATAAAGGCGGGCTTTTTGATTTGGGAGGCCGGAACAAGGGTTTGGCCAACGGCCTGCCCCAGCCTGATGCCACTTAGCAGCTGTAGTAAAGCTCGAACTCCAGCGGATGAGTGGTCATGTTGACCAGAACATGTTCCTGTTTCTTCAGGTCGATGTAGGCGTCGATCGTGTCATTGCTGAACACGCCGCCGGCGGTCAGGAAGGCGCGGTCCTTGTCGAGGTGGTCGAGGGCGTCCAGCAGGTCATTGGCCACCTGCGGGATCTTGGCTTCTTCTTCCGGCTCCAGATCGTAAAGGTCTTTGGTAGCCGGTTCGCCAGGGTGGATCTTGTTCTTGATGCCGTCGATACCCGCCATCAGCATGCCTGCAAAGAACAGGTAGGGATTGGCCGTGGAATCGCCGAAGCGAACTTCGATACGAATGGCTTTGGGGTTGCCGCCCATGATGTACGGGATGCGAATCGAAGCTGAACGGTTACGGGCAGAGTAGGCCATCATGGTCGGGGCCTCGAAGCCTTTTACCAGACGCTTGTACGAGTTGGTCGAGCAGTTGCCCAGCGCGTTCAGTGCCTTGGAGTGTTTGATGATGCCGCCGATGTAGTACAGGGCATCATCAGACAGGTTGGCGTAGCCATTGCCCGCAAAGATGTTTTTGCCATCCTTGAAAATGGACTGGTGCACATGCATGCCGTTGCCGTTGTCGCCTACCAGCGGTTTTGGCATGAAGGTGGCGGTTTTGCCGAAGGCGTCAGCCACGTTATGCACCACGTATTTCAGGGTCTGCACTTCGTCGGCTTTTTTGGTCAGGGTGTTGAATGCTACGCCGATTTCGCACTGGCCGGCGTTGGAAACTTCGTGATGATGGATTTCAACGTTGAGGCCCATGTCCTGCATCGTGCTGCACATTGCAGTGCGGATATCATGCAGTGAATCGACAGGTGGAACCGGGAAATATCCGCCTTTTACGCGCGGAGTGTGGCCTTTGGGGCCGTCTTCCTTGTCCTTGTCGGTGGTCCAGGCGGCTTCCTGTGAAATGATCTGGCTCATGCAGTAGCCCATGGTGGTACGGTATTTCACATCGTCAAAGATGAAGAATTCCGGCTCGGGGCCCATATAGGCGGCATCGCCGATGCCGGTGGATTTCAGATAGGCTTCAGCACGCATGGAAATGGAACGGGGGTCGCGGTCGTAGCCGGACATGGTTCCAGGCTCAAGCACTGTGCAGACAACATTGACCTGTGATTCTTCTGCGAACGGATCCAGTACCGCGGTGCTGTCATCCGGCAGCAACACCATGTCGGATTCGTTGATGCCTTTCCAGCCGGCAATGGAAGAACCATCAAACATCTGGCCTTTGAAGAAACCGGCGTCCACCTTGTTGGCCGGGAAAGTCACATGCTGCTGTTTGCCTTTGGTATCTGTAAAACGGAGGTCAACCCACTTTACATCGTTATCTTTGATTAATTTGAGAGTCTTCTCAGACATGTATTCCTCCGTAGAACGGTTAAACCAGGGCAGCCTGGTGTCTGTTTGTAATGATTGTTGGTGATAATACTGGTTGGTTAGTCTCGAATAGGGGCCAGGCCACTGCTTCGCGAACTCTGACTAACTGCCCGATTACCCCATACTTCTCTTGGCTTGGCAGTAGCAGGGGAGGCAAAATATATGCCATGCGTTTGGAACATGGAAGCATTGATTTTCAAGCACTAATGCACTACTAGCAACACCAAAATGCACCATATTGGCGCAACCAATGGCAAATCGCACCAGTTGAAGGCGTAATTTGCATCATAGCTGAACCTACCTGCGGGACAAGCCTGACCATGAAGTACCTAGTGAAATATTCCGGCGAGATGACGACCAAGAGTCGTGTGGTCAGAAACCAGTTCTGCCGGCAACTGCGCAGAAACCTGGCCAGGCTGTTCCGCCTCCACCTGCAGCTTAATGACAAGGCGGCGATGCCCAATGATCCGGACGCCATCAGGGTGGATTCGACCTGGGACAACATCCGCATCAGTTTGCCGGCGGGCAAGGAACACCAGGCACTGGCGGTAGAAGCCATACTGGCCAATACCCCGGGAATCTGGAGTTTCAACCGGGTGGTGTCGCAGCCCCTGGCGGGCTTTGATGACATGGTGGAGCAGGCGCTGGCCCTTTACGGTGAGCGGTTGCGAGGCAAGACCTTTGTCGTGCGTTGCCGTCGCGTGGGCAAACACGAATTCAATTCGATGGATGTCGAGCGCCATGTCGGTGCCGGGCTGCTCATGCGATCAGAAGCCACTGGCGTGGATCTGCACAATCCGCAAGTTACGGTGCAGCTGGAAATACGGGGCCAGGAGTTTTTCATCATCGATGCCAGCATTGGTGGTCTCGGCGGTTTCCCGTTGGGTACGCAAGACAGCGTGATCTCGCTGATCTCCGGCGGCTTTGATTCTGCAGTATCGACATATATGTCGGTAAAACGCGGCTTACGCACACATTTCCTGTTTTTCAATCTGGGGGGGCGCGAACACGAAATTGCCGTGAAGGAAATTGCGCTGTACCTGTGGCTGAAATTCGGCGCCTCCCACACTGTGCAATTCGTCACCGTGCCGTTTGAGGCGGTCGTGGCGGAAATTCTCGAGAAAATCGACAACTCGCAGATGGGGGTCATACTCAAGCGCATGATGCTGCGTGCGGCAACAGCAGTGGCGGATTATCTTGAAGTCGAGGCGCTGGTCACCGGAGAAAGTGTTGCGCAGGTGTCCAGCCAGACACTGGCCAATCTGGCAGTCATCAATGAAGTCACCACCAAGATGGTGTTGCGTCCGCTGATCATGACCGACAAGCAGGACATCGTTGATATGGCCAGGCAAATCGGCACCGAAGAATTTTCGGCGGTGATTCCCGAATACTGCGGGGTGATTTCGGTGAAACCCACCACTCGCGCCAAACGACACAAGATTGAGCATGAAGAACTGCGCTTTGATTTTTCCGTGCTTGAACGCGCCATCGCAGAACGTGTGTCACTGGATATCCGCACAATGCAGCCGGACGGTGCAGAAACTGCAGAAAGTCCTGCCGTTTTTGACGAAATTTCACAGATTCCTTGTGAAAAACTGGTAGTAATCGATATCCGCCATCCTGATGACGAAGAAAGGCGTCCGTTGTTGCAGCCGGACTATCCAGTGCAAAAAGTGCCTTTTTTCCGGTTAAACGCCCAATTTCCGGCACTTTCTGCTGACAAGCATTACCTGCTTTACTGCGATAAAGGGGTGATGAGCCGCCTGCACGCTTCCCATTTGCGTGAACAGGGATTTTCCAATGTGGG
Organism: uncultured Gammaproteobacteria bacterium; assembly: GCA_903837345.1. GTDB lineage: Bacteria > Pseudomonadota > Gammaproteobacteria > Pseudomonadales > Pseudohongiellaceae > CAILUG01. The sequence continues at coordinate 50,910 of CAILUG010000019.1, forward strand.
GGTCTACCGGAATTAGCCCCAGGGCAGGCGCTTCATGTATAATCGTACGTCTTTTTTCCCCCCTCTATTCTCCCGTTCAGGATTCTTCCGTGATAGACAATATCCGCAATATCGCGATCATCGCGCACGTTGACCATGGCAAAACCACGCTGGTCGACAAACTGCTGCATCAGTCAGGCACGCTTGCCGCCAGCCGGGGCAAGGAAGTCGAACGCGTCATGGACTCCAACGATCAGGAGCGTGAACGCGGCATCACCATTCTTGCCAAGAACACGGCTGTGCGCTGGAACGGCTATCGCATCAACATCGTCGACACTCCCGGTCACGCCGACTTTGGCGGTGAAGTGGAGCGGGTACTGTCGATGGTGGACAGTGTGTTGCTGCTGGTGGATGCCGTCGATGGTCCGATGCCGCAAACCCGTTTTGTAACGCAAAAAGCATTTGCGAATGGTCTCAAACCCATCGTGGTTATCAACAAGGTTGACCGTGAGGGCGCGCGTCCGGACTGGGTGCTGAACGAGGTATTCGACTTGTTCGACAAGCTGGGGGCCACGGAAGAACAGCTGGATTTCCCGGTAATTTATGCTTCGGCACTGCTGGGTCGTGCCGGCTATGATCCGAACAATCTGGAAGCCAACATGGATTCGTTGTTCCAGCTGGTGGTCGACAAGGTATTGCCGCCGCCCGTGAACGACCAGGGCCCGCTGCAAATGCAGATCAGCGCACTTGATTACTCTTCCTATCTCGGCGTTATCGGAGTGGGTCGTATCACCCGCGGCAAAGTCAAAGTGGGTATGCCGGTGGTAGTAGTGGATCGTGATGGCAAAAGCCGCAAGGCCAAAATCGGTCTGGTCAAAGCCTACATGGGGCTGGACCGCGTTGATGCACTGGAAGCCAGTGCCGGCGACATTATTTGCATCACCGGCATTGAAGCATTGAATATTTCCGATACCGTATGTGACCCCTCCGCTCCGGAAGCAATGAAGCCGTTGTCTGTTGATGAGCCGACGGTGACGATGACTTTCCAGGTGAATGATTCACCGTTTGCGGGTCTGGATGGCAAGTATGTCACCAGCCGCAATATCAAGGATCGTCTGGAGCGTGAGCTGATCCATAACGTGGCTCTGCGCGTTGAGCCAGGCGCCACTGCCGACAAATTCAAGGTGTCCGGTCGCGGTGAATTGCATCTGTCGGTGCTTATCGAAAACATGCGCCGTGAAGGTTTCGAGCTGGCGGTGTCGCGTCCCCAGGTAATCAGAAAGGAAATCGACGGCGTCATGATGGAGCCGTACGAAATTCTGGTAATCGATATTGAGGAGCGGCATCAGGGCAGCGTCATCGAAGAGCTCGGCAAACGCAAAGCCGAAATGACCGAGATGGGCAATGACGGCAAAGGCCGTACGCGTTTGAACTTCATGATCCCGACCCGCGGCCTGATCGGGTTTCGCACGCATTTCCTCGGCATGACCTCCGGCACCGGTATTCTGACCTCGATCTTCGATCATCACGGCCCGGTAAAAGCCGGCGATATCGGCACCCGTACCAACGGTGTGCTGATTTCCAATGTGAAGGGCAAGGCGCTGGGTTATGCGTTGTTCACCTTGCAGAACCGCGGCCGCCTGTTCATCGATCCCAACGTCGAAGTGTATGAAGGCATGATCATTGGTCTGCACAGCCGCGAAAACGACATCGTGGTCAACCCGACCAAGGCCAAACAGCTCACCAACATCCGCGCTGCCGGCACCGATGAGAACATCGTGCTGACCCCGCCGATTCGCCACAGCCTGGAGCAGGCGATGGAATTCATCGACTCTGACGAGCTGGTGGAAATCACGCCGAACCACATCCGTATACGCAAGCAGTTCCTGGGCGAGAGTGATCGCAAGCGCAACTCGCGCAAAAGCGAAAGCGCCGAGTAAGTTCCATGCTGGCCCTGATACAGCGCGTTTCATCAGCGAGTGTCAGTATCGGGGGCAGTGTGGTGGGCAGCATCAACAACGGGTTGCTGCTGCTGCTTGGAATTGAAAAGGAAGACACGCTGCAGCATGCAGATCGCTTGCTGCAGAAGGTGCTGTCCTATCGTGTGTTTGCGGATGCGGATGGCAAGATGAATCTGAGCCTGAGCGATGTGCAGGGCGGACTGCTGGTGGTGTCGCAATTCACCTTGGCAGCCAGCACGGACAAAGGCTTGCGACCAGGCTTTTCCAGTGCCAAACCGCCGGCCGAAGCAGAATCCCTTTACAATTACTTTCTGGAATCTGCCCAGGCTGAACATGCGCTGGTGGCAGCAGGACGTTTCGGCGCCGACATGCAAGTAGCGCTGGTCAATGACGGGCCAGTGACCTTTCTGCTGAAATCCTGATTATCAATGCGCTGCCGCATCAGCGGCACTGACTACTTGCTGCCTTCGGCTTTTGCCTTGTCGGCCGCATCGTTTTTGCGCTTGAGGTGACGGCCGGCAAACACGCCAGCCTCGAACAGCGCCCACATCGGTATGGCTATCAGCGACTGGGAGAAGACATCCGGCGGGCTGAGAATCATGCCGACAGTAAAACAGCCGATGACGACGTAACCGCGGTTTTCCACCAGTTTTTCCGGCGTGATTACGCCAGCCAGGATCAACAGTACAGTGGCAACCGGCACTTCAAAAACAATGCCGAATACCATGAACATACGCATCACAAGATCATACAAGGGACTGATGTCGGTCATCACGGCGACATGTTCCGGCGCAGTAGTGGTCGAGAATTTGAAGATCATCGGCAGCACCGCGAAATAGCAGAACACTATGCCAAGATAGAACAGGATTACGCTGGAGATGAGTATGGGCAAGGTGACACGGATTTCGTTCCGGTAAAGCCCGGGCGCAATGAAGGCCCAGATCTGATGCATGATGTAGGGGATGCTGATAAAAAACGCCACCATCACCGTGAGGGTGAGCGGGATCAAAAAGCCGTCCAGCGGTTTGGTGGCGATCATGTGCTGGTCAACGTGCATGGCATTTGTGAGCGGCTTGGCCACAAAGTCGAAGATGTCGTTCTGGAAATAGAAAATCGCCAGGAACACCAACCCTACACAGAGGATGCAACGCAGCAAACGATCCCGCAGCTCGACCAGATGGGAAACGAGCGGCTGCTCCTTGGCGTCGTGTTCGTCAGACCGGGTGCTCATCAGGACGCACTCTTTTCGGTACTGGCTGTATCAGTGTGGGGAGCTATAGCCGCAGTGGCTTCGGTTGTTGTATGAGTAACGCCGGCCACAGCTGTATTCACCGGTAAGGGTGCAGTTTCAGCACTGGCAACTGTACTTGTACCTTCGCCAACTGCTGGTGGTGTTGCTGCCGGCGTTGCAGAAGTTTCTGCCGGTACAGTGTCAGCAGAGACACCAGGAGCCGGCGCCTCGGCAGGTCCGCCACCATGGCTGCTCCAGCCGGCTGACTGCGATTCCAGCTCGACGTTCTTGCGGAATTCTTCAGTGCCTTCCTTTACCGAGTTTATCGTGTTGTTCAGCACGGTCTGGGTTTGCTTGAACTTCTCCATGATGTCTTCATTGCGCAACTGGCGCCGGATTTCGTCGGCGCCAATTTCTTTTTCGATTTCGGTTTTCAGTGTGTTGAAGCTGCGCTTGAGGCGGCCAATCATCAAAGCGGCCGTACGAACTGCGCCCGGCAGTTTCTCCGGGCCGAGCACCACCAGACTGACAACGCCAACCAGAACGATTTCGGAGAAACCAATGTCAAACATGCAAGGATTCCAGGCTAATCACACATGAATTCAGGGGTGTGATTTGTCGGTCTCGACTTTTTCGGCTTTCACGTCAACGGTGTGGCCGGTGCTGACAGAGGAAAGTTTGTCCTGTTCTTTGGCTATTTCCTTTTCCTTGCCTTCATCCATGGCTTTCTTGAAGCCGTGAATGGCGCCACCCAGGTCTTCCCCGAAGGTTTTCAGTTTCTTGGTGCCAAACACCACAACCACGATGAAGGCCAAAATGATCATTTGCCAGAAATGCAATCCGCCCAAACCCATAAATCACCTCGTTCCACGCTGCGATGCAGCTCTGTTGACAACATTGGCGGCCATTGTATCAGCCGCGGGAAGCTTTTTCTGCCAAACCTGACATGCCGAAGCGCCGTTCCAGTTCAGATAACACTTCAGCCGGGCTGCAATCGAGATGGGCCAGCATCACCAGGCTGTGAAACCACAGATCGGCGGTTTCGTTGATAAGCTGTTCGCGGCTGGCGCCAGCTTCCACATCGCGGGCAGCCAGGATGGTTTCTACCGCTTCCTCTCCCACTTTTTCCAGAATCTTGTTGAGGCCGGAATGATGCAGTTTGGCCACATAGGAGGAGTCGGGGCTGGCGGATTTGCGCTGCTCAATGATTGCAGCCAGTTTGGTCAGGGTATCATTCATAAAGGGTAAATTTTGCGTAAGTAATGGGGATGTTGGCCACTCACTCTGGTTTCAGTCCTTCGGGGCAGAACCGTAGATCCGGCCCGGTTCTTTCAGCACTTTGCCATCCACCTGCCATTCAAGATCAGGTCCCAGCCGGTTGAAATAACACGAGGCCCGGCCAGTATGACAGGCAATACCACCCAGTTGTTCCACTACATATATGAGGCTGTCCCCGTCACAATCCAGCAGCACGTCGTGCAAAATCTGCACATGCCCGGATTCCTCGCCTTTACGCCATAGTTGCTGGCGGGATCGCGACCAGTAGATTGCGCGTTTTTCCTGCACAGCCAGTTGCAGCGCTTCCCGGTTGGCGAAGGCCTGCATCAGCACGTTCCTGTTCTGCCAATCCTGGGCGATTACCGGCACCAGACCGTGTTTGTCCCAGTTGATTGCATCAAGCCAGCTGGTTTTCATATCGAAACAGGCCCCCTTCAAAGCAGCCAGCATAACGCAAGTAGCAGTCCCAGCAAGCCTGCAGCCAGTGCCCACTGCCCCAGTTTGCGGGCTGTTTGCAGTTGTTGCTGCAAAGTTGTTATCTGGCCGGCCAGACGATTCACTTCATTGGAGGTAGTGCCGGCACGTTCCAGTGCCTGCAACACCAGTTCCGGTACTTCTGGGGCCTGTTCAATCCATTCTGGCAGTTTCTCCCTGATCTTGCGCAGATTATTCAGGGGCGACAACCGTTGCCGTTGCCACTCTTCCAGGAACGGCAATGCCGTTTTCCATAAATCCAGCTCCGGATAAAGTTGCTTGCCCAGCCCTTCCACATTCAGCAGGGTTTTCTGCAGCAAAACCAGGGAAGGTTGCACTTCCATGTTGAAGCGGCTGGCAGTGCGAAACAGTTGCAGCAGCAACTGGCCAAAGGAAATTTCGCCGATCGGTTTCTGGAAAATGGGTTCGCACACGGCGCGCATCGTCGATTCAAATGCATGAATCGGCGTATCAGCCGGCACCCAGCCGCACTCGACATGCAATTCGGCCACGCGCCGGTAGTCCTGCTTGAAAATGGCCAGCATGTTTCTTGCCAGATATTGCTGATCAGCCTTGTTGAGGCTGCCGATGATCGCGCAATCGAGGGCGATGTATTGGGGATTCTCCTTGTGCTCGCGTGACACAAACACATTGCCTGGATGCATGTCGGCATGGAAGAAGCTGTGTTTGAACACCTGCGTGAAGAAGATCTGGACGCCGGTTTCAGCCAGTTTTTTGATGTTGATGCCAGCTGCACGCAACTCGTCCACCTGACTGACCGGAATGCCGTAGATGCGCTCCATCACCAGCACATTGGCGCGGCAATAATCCCAGTAGACTTTGGGGACATACAACAGCGGGGAATCCTTGAAGTTGCGCGCCAGCTGCGAGGTGTTGGCGGCTTCGCTCAGCAAATTGAGTTCGTCAAAGATTACATGCTCGTAATCCCGCACTACTTCCCGCAGTCGCAAGCGTTTGCCGCCTTCTACCCGTGAATCGACCAGCGCTGCAATGCTGTGCAGAAGTGCCACATCCTGGGCAATGATCTTGTCGATGCCGGGGCGGGTGACCTTGATGACGACATCTTCACCTGTGAGCAACCGCGCTGCATGCACCTGGGCCACTGAGGCCGAAGCCAGCGGATCCGGTTCTACACTCTGGAATATCTGCCCAAGTGGTTTGCCCAGCGCCTGCTCGACCAGCAGCAGCGCCTGTTCACCCGGGAAGGGCGCAACCTGGTCCTGCAGCAGTGCCAGTGCGTCGGCGATGTCGAGCGGGACCAGATCGCGGCGGGTCGACAACAGTTGTCCGAATTTGATGAAGATGGGGCCCAGTGATTCCAGTGCCAGTTGCAGCCGTATGCCGCGCGGGAGTTGACCTTCCGGGGAGTTGCCCGCACCCATCCGCAACAACAGCGCCAGCCAGCGTGCCTGCGGATATTCATCCAGCAGCGTATGCAACCGGTAGCGCGCGGCAGTGCGGTAAATCGTGTATAGGCGGCGGTATTGCTGCATGAATCAGTTTGCCTGGGCGGGGGCGGCCACGATAACGGAAAAGGCCGGACAGGGCAAAACCCGGACCTTGTTCCGGATGCTAGAATCCGGCTCACCGGACCAGGACAGCACAAACCTGTCACTTGCGGCATTGCCCGGCAAACTGACTGCCCAAATTTGGCAACAGAGGGAAATATATGAATACAAGAACACTTGTCGGCGGGATCGTACTGTTGCTGGCTTGCTCGGCGGATGCGCAGACTCTCACCGTTGCCGGCAAGGCAGAGCTCGACAGCTATTTGCAGAATGCGATCAGGACCACCCACATTCCCGGCATGGTGGCACTGGTTGTCAACAAGGACGGCATTCTCTATGAGCAGGCTTTTGGTCTGAAGGATGTGGCGCACAAGCAGCCAATGACTACTGACACCATATTCAGACTGGCATCGATGACCAAGCCGCTCACTTCAATGGGCATCATGATGCTGGTCGAACAAGGCAGGATAGATCTGGATGCTCCGGCTTCCCGGTACCTTCCGGCGCTGGCCAAGCCCAGGGTCTACTCTTCGTTCAATCCTGAAGATGGCACTTACAAGGATGCACCAGCCAGGCATGACTACACCATCCGCCAGTTACTGACCCACACTTCCGGCCTCGGTTATACCTTCACCAGTTCCATACTGGTGAAAGCGATGAACGGCAACCCGGCTGCCCGCGCTACCCAGTTGCCACTGTTGTTCGAACCTGGCACCGAATGGCATTACGGCGAGAGTACGCGAGTGCTGGGTGAAATCATTGAAGCCGTCAGCGGGCAGGAATTATCGGCATTTCTTGATGCAAAAATTCTCACACCTCTGCATATGGACGACACCACCTACGATATACCTGCCGGCAAGAACAGTCGTGTTGCCACCGTTCATCGCAGCGATGGCGGCAAACTGGTGGAAATTCCCAATACTGAAGGAGTCATTACGGCGGCGCATCAGGGTGATGGCGGGTTGTCCGGTACCGCGCGCGATTATTCGCGTTTTATCCGTTTTTATCTGAACGCGGGCAGTCTTGAAGACAGCGGGAAGTTGATCAAACCACAAACGCTTGCCCTGATGGGGAAAAGCGGCACTGGCAAGGTGAAAGTGCAAACTATGCAAACCACCAATGCGCAGCTCAGTGAAAATTTCCCGCTTGGAGCAGGTGTGGATACCTACGCACTGGGTTTCCAGCGCACTGAAGCACAGGCCGGGCCCAATATGCGTTCGGTCGGCAGTCTGGCCTGGGCCGGCATCTACAACACCGAATTCTGGATTGATCCACAACAGAAGATCGGTGCAGTCCTGCTGATGCAGTATCTGCCGTTCTACGACCAGGCGGCGGTTGAAGTGTTGCAAGGATTCGAACAACGCATCTACGGCAATCTGCAGAAGTAAGGTCTGAGCCTGATCCCCCGCCATGCCAGGCTGAAGTGCGGGGTGGAATATGGGAGCTTCTGGTCAAACTTCCTTGCCTGCCAGCGCAGGACTGCAGGATTTCGGGGCAAGGGCTGCAAATTCCTGCGCCAGCAATTTTGCACGGTCGCGGTAGGTGTGTTGCAACATCACACGATGATGGGCGTTGGCCAGAATTTGCCGGCGCTCTGCATCATGCTGCAAGTAATACATGATCTTCGCTTTGCAGTCCGGCAGATCGGTGTAGGCAGCAACTTCACTCGGCACATCGAAATCATCCTTGATGTGGGTGCGTTGGTCCATCAGCAGAAACCCGCCACAGGCCGGCACTCCATAACAACGCTCCGACAGTCCCCAGCTGAGCACTCCGGAGGAGTCGGCTGCCGCGACGCAGCTGAGATTGATGCGGGATTCCTGGATTATTTCGACCTGTTGTCCGATGGACAGCCCCTGGCTGTCGACAAAAAGCGTACGCAGGCCCTGCTCTTTCAGGAAGATTTCCAGAGCGCGAATGAACTTCACGCGGCGACGATGCTCTGGATAATCGGTCGCATTGAGATTGCCGAGGAAGGAAACGTCATAGCGGTAATCCTGTTTCTGCAGCAATTGCTCCAGACTGTGATTGCCAAGATTGTAGCCATCCACCCAGGCGGCATTGGGCAAATAAAAAACCCGGCACTTGCGGATGCGGGCGGTATTTTGCAATGAATGGGTAGCGTAGCCGGACAGCAGCCCGCTACCCAGCAAGAGGTTGACCTTGAACTGGCTGCGGTTCATGTGCCATGGCGAGTCCACGTTCCAGGTCACCACCGGGATGCCGGCCTTGCGCAGTCGCCAGGCCAGTCGGATAAACTGCCATTTGCGGTTGAAGATGGTCGAGAACTCGAACAGCACACCTTCAACGCCGGTGTTCACCAGATGCTGCCAATCCCAGTCATTTACCACGACTTCATGGCCAAGGGACTCCAGCGCTTCACGCAGCCGGGTCATGCCGCTCCTGGAATTGATGGCCAGTTTCATCCAAAACCATCCCGATATGAAAGTGCGACAATAGTAATTCAGTTTCGAGCCAAGTGGACATCCGGAATATGGGCAAAACCCGTTTTCAGAAGCTGTGCATATATTGGATCTGTACCAGATTCTGCAAAGTGTTGGGGGTGCTGCCCACATGGGTATAGAGATAGCGCGACTGGAACTCGAATTCTACTTTGTCCTTGTTGGTGAGTGTGTGCTGGTAAGTGGCGATCAGCCGGTTCTGGGCGATGCCGAGCGGATTTGTTTTGGAAATGTAGTCAATGTTGTAGAACCATTCATAGCCCAAGCGCAACTGATTGACAGGGGAGAGCGGTACTTTCCACCGGGTCAGCCAGCGCAAGCGGGTGCCATAGGTATAACTCGAATCGAAATAGCGCTCTTCAGCGCGCATCGAGGTATCAAAAGTGTTGTTGTCCAGCGTGAACTGGTGGCGAATCTGCTGCATTAAACGGTGTTCGTTGCCGAGCAGGCCGGTGCGATCAAACTCGGCGTGGTAGCCTGCCATCAGTTCATTGTCACCGTAGCGTATGGAATATCTGGTTTCGGCCATTTCCCGGTCATGCTTCTCGAAACCTTCAATGACCTGTTCGGTAAGGGTGAAATCAACGGTGCTGGTGCTGTCGAGGGCTTTGATGCCGCGGAATGCCAGCTCCGACAAAGTCTGGGTCTCGATCGCCAATGCTGGCATGGCAGCGAATGGCAACAGCACGCACAGCGGGACCGAAAAGCGGATCAGCAGCGATGACATCAATTCAAGCCTTGCTGTCAGCGGGATTTTGCAGACGGGCATCCAGACGATCCAGCCGCAGCACGAGAGCCTGCACTTCGTTGTAAAAAACTTCCAGTTCGGCAGCAGAGGGCAACACACCGCTTTCATCCTGCAAAAAATTTCCGAGATCGCGGTTTATCCGCTGCGCGGTTTTTTGCAGATACGTTTGTGACTTTTGTGCCCCGCTGGCGAGCAACTGCACGGGCACATCACCCAATACCCGGCTTAGCTGGTATTCCCAATCGATATGCAAATCCAGCAACAAATTCTGCAGGGATTGGGCGAAGCCGGTATCGCCGCGCAGTTCCAGCTGTTTGCCTTGCAGATTGGTGAGCGGTTCACGCTTGAGCAACAGCCCGGCCAGGGCAGTGGCAGAACCCAGCAGAGTGGTAGTGACTGGCCCCTCGTGACGCGAACCCAGACGAACCTTGTTGGCATCAACACTGAGGTAGAGTGTGAATTCCGGTTGGCGTACCACCACGGCCAGGGTATTGCCGGCAAGCTTGCCCAAACGTTGGCGGCTGGCAGCATCAAGCGCCAGTACGCCGTTGATCGCCAGCTCCAGCGGCAGCAACACGGCACTTTGCAACAATGCGACCGACATGCTCAGCTCTTGTAACCGATATGGATCGCACAGATGCCGCCCATCACGTCATGGTATTCGCAACGCGCAAAGCCTGCATCAAGCATCATCTGTTTAAGCGTCTCCTGGTCGGGATGCATGCGGATGCTTTCCACCAGATACTGGTAACTGGCACTGTCGTTTAGCACAATCTTGCCGGCTATCGGCCACAGTTTTGAGTACAGATCGTAGGCTTTGCCCACCAGCTGGTTACGCGGCTTCGAGAATTCCAGCACCAGTACACGCCCGCCCGGCTTGCACACACGCAGCATTGATCGCAGAGCAGCTTCCTTGTTGGTGACATTGCGCAGGCCATAGGCGATGCAGATGCAGTCGAAACTGTTGTCGGCAAACGGCAACGCTTCGGCGTTGGCCAGGCTGCAGGCAATGGGGCCCGGCATGCCGGCGTCGATGATACGGTCACGCCCCACCCGCAGCATTGATTCATTGATGTCTGCCAACACTACCTGGCCTGAATCTCCCACGAGTGGACCAAACAGCAAGCTGAAATCACCGGTGCCACCCGCCAGGTCCAGCACGAATTGGCCGCTGCGTACTGCACTGAGCTCAACCGTGAAGCGCTTGATCAAACGGTGAGTGCCGAGCGACATCAAATCGTTCATCAAGTCGTATTTGCCGGCCACCGAATGGAAGACCTCGCCGACCAGTGAAACCTTTTCTGCAACCGGCACTTCACGATAGCCGAAGTGGGTAGTGTCGTGTTTGTTCTCGTTCATGGCTTGGGCTCAGTGTTTGAGAGGCATGATGTTGACGATTTGTACAGCGGGATCCCTCGGGGGTTCACGCTGTGCACCGGCGGCAAGCATGCGTTTCATATAGTCAGTCCACATCGACTGCTGTTTTACGCCCAGCTCATGCAGGTAGTCCCAGGTGTAGATGCCAGTGTTGTGGCCATCATCGAAATGCAGGCGGATCGCATAATTGCCGACAGTGTCTATCGAATTGATCTTTACATGCATCTTGCCGGTCTGCAGCACTTCCTGGCCCTGGCCGTGGCCGCGCACTTCCGCGGATGGTGAATATACCCGCAGCAACTCGGCTGGCAATGAATGGTTGGAGCCATCTTCATATCCCAGCTCAAGCAGTCCGGATTTTTTGTGGAGTTTGATATCAGTGGGAATCATGGTTTGCCCGGAGTTGCTATGTGAATTCGTTTTCGGAATTCAGCGCATCAAGAGAGGAATCGAGTCTATGTTGCTGGCTGACAATTGTTTGCGGGCATCTTCAGCCGCCTTGCGGCCGTTGAACGGGCCCACCTGTACCCGATACCACGTGCGACCTGCCACTACACCGGGTACGATTTCGGCCGACATGTTCAGGAGCGTGATCTTGGCGCGACGCTCATCAGCTTCCTGTTTCTCCTGGAATGAACCGGCTTGCAGCAGGAAATTCACGCCGGCAGCGTCTGCTTGTGCCTGCGCATCCATGGCAGCCGCACGGCTTGCCGGTTTGGCTGTGGTGGCAGCAGGAGTTGTTGCAGGTTGTGTCACGGGAGACGCCGGCGTTGCCGCAGCAGTTTCAGGCGCTTTCACCGGCACTTCTGCCTTTGCCAGTTCGTGGTAAAAGCCGAAATCAAAGGCTGGCAGTTTGGCGGGAGCAGCATTGCCAGCCTTGGCCGCCAGCGCTTCAGCATGCCTGCTCTGGTATTGCAGCAACGCTACATAACCCCCAGCCACGCTGAGAATGCCGAACAGGAACCCGGAAATGAACCAGTTCAAGCGCGATACGGCAGGTGGACGCGCGCCCCGACCTGGTTTGCGGGAGGCCTGCGGTGGTGGTTGGCGTTGCTTGGCAAAATCTTGAGCCATCGACGAAAGGCGCTCGGGGGTCTGAAACCTGGGTGCGACATTATCCTGTAATCGGGCGACTCCTCAAAACTACATCGCTGCATTTCCTGGTATTTAACTGAAATCGATCGGGTCCACATCCACCAGCGCGCGTACCTTGCGTGCCATGCTGTTGGTTTCCAGCAATTTCAGCAAGGCGGGGCCCAGCTTTTGCAGTATGGAGCGTTTGGGGGCTTGTAATACAAGTTGGGCACGAAAAACTCCGGCTTTTTTCAGAAATGGGCTGGGCATCGGACCGAACCAGCGCAGTTCCCGTGGGGCCTCCTTCTGTAGTTGTTCAGCCAGTTCCCGCAGGAAATCGAGAGGAAGCTGAGGCTTGTTGGCTTCAGCCCGCACCAGCATGAAATGTACAAACGGGGGCAGCCGGCCCTGCATGCGCTCCTGCAGCAATTGCCGCGCAAAGCTGCCATAACCGTGAGCTGACAGTTGTTGCAGCGCCGGATGATTGGGGTGATAGGTTTGCACCAGCACATGGCCGGGAGTGTCACTGCGCCCGGCACGGCCGGCCACCTGGGTGAGCAATTGGCCGAGGTTTTCCTGGGCGCGGAAATCTGCACTGAACAGTCCGCTGTCGGCATCAAGCACGGCCACCAGGCTCACACGTGGAAAGTGATGCCCCTTCGCCAACATCTGCGTGCCCACCAGTATGCAGGGGATGCCGCTGTGTATGGTTGCCATCAAGGCATCAAGCTTGCCGGCAATGCGGGTGCTGTCCCGGTCGATGCGCAATACCGGGAAATCCGGGAACTGTTCAGCCAGGTAGCTGCTGCTGCGTTCGGTGCCGAGACCAATTGCTTCCAGGGAGGTGCCATTGCAAGCAGGGCAATGACGCGGCACCGGTCTTTGCGCATCACAATGATGACAGCGCAACACTTTGGGGTGCTGATGCAGCGTAAAACTGCGTTCACAGCGGTCGCAGTGGGCAATCCAGCCACAATCGCGGCACAACAGCACTGGCGCGAATCCGCGACGGTTGAGAAATACCAGCACTTGCTGATTTGCCGACAAAGTGGCTGCTATCTCTGCCAGCAACAGTTCGGATATGCCGGCCTGCGTTTTTTGCAGTTTCAGGTCCAGCATGCGAATGGTGGGGAGGTTGGCGTTGCCGGCCCGTTTGGTCAGTGACAACAACTGGAAGCGACCTGACAACGCGTTGTGCAAACTTTCCAGTGAAGGCGTTGCCGAGCCCAGTAGAACCGGAATTTTCAGCAGGCTGGCGCGGTAGATGGCCACATCACGTGCCGAATAACGAAAACCATCCTGTTGTTTATAGGAATCATCGTGTTCTTCATCAATGACGATCAAGCCAGGATTTGCCAGTGGTGTGAATACGGCTGAACGGGTGCCGATTATGATGTGGGCACTGCCGTCGCGCGCTTCCAGCCAGCCTTGCAGTCGCTGTTTTTCGGTCAAGCCTGAGTGGAAAGCAACGATACGGGCGCGAAAACGCCGGGAAAAACGCTCTATTGTCTGGGGAGTGAGGTTGATTTCCGGCACCAGCACCAGCACTTGTCTGCCTTTGGCCAGCACATCCTGTATCAACTGCAAATAAACTTCCGTCTTGCCGCTGCCGGTTATGCCTTCCAGCAGAAAACAGTGAAAGCCGGGCTTGGCGGCACGCAGCGTAGCCAGCGCTGATGCCTGTTCGGCATCGGGAATCAGCGGCTGTTCTGCAACTTGTGCGGCTGTTGCTGCTGCAGCCGCCATGGGTACTTGTTCAACCAGGCCTTTTTCCTGCAGGGACAGCAGCGTTGCACGCGCAGGTTTGTTGAGCAGTGCCGAGAGCTCTTTCCCGGTCAGGGTCTGGTAACTGCCAAGCAGGTCCAGAATTTGCCGATGATGCTTGCTGCGGATTTTGGGCTGGGATTCAGGATCTGCCGGCTTTGCCAGCTGCCACACCATCGGTGTTGCCAGTGTGCAGGCTTTTCCTTCACGCAATTGTTTGGGCAAGGATGTTTGCAGTGCCATTCCCAGCGGGAACAGGTAATAGTTGCTGGCCCACCGATACAGCGTGAGCAGATGTTCATCCAGCAGGGGCTCATCATCGAGAATGGCGAGGACAGGCCGTAACTTTTCGGCTGGGACCTCCGATTCCGCAGCAAGACCAGTGACCAGCCCGGTCAATTGCTGACGTCCAAAGCTGACTTTTACCCTGCAACCCGGCTTGGGCAAGGCGTGTTCAGGTGACGGCAGATAATCAAAAGTGCCTCTGAGGGGAGAGGGCACTGCTACTTGCACGACAAATTGGGGAGAAGCGCGCTTCACCAAGGGAGGGGCAGCCGGTGAATGTTGAGGGAAAGGTCTGCGCACAATAGTATAGGGAACCCGTTTCCAGTGCCATGCAACTCCTGTGGAGCCAGTCCCATCCATGCAAGCTGAAGTAAAGTCCGCCGTACCTGCCGAATTAGCTGATTTGCGCAAGCAGATCGACCAGATAGATGCGGAAATCATGGGAGCGCTTGCCAAGCGCTTTGCTGTCACTGACAAAGTCGGGCAGCTAAAAGCCCGGCACCGGCTCAATTCGGTTGATCCGGTGCGGGAACAGGAAAAACTGCAAAGCCTGCGCAACCTGGCCAGCGAAAAAGGGCTCAATGCCGATTTCATCCAAAGCCTGTTTCAGCATGTTTTCAATGAAGTAGTGAAGAATCACCGCAGTTATCTGGAAAAACAGGGATGAAACCCTGCTGGCACAGGGGTCATAAGCCTGCCAGTCCACTTGCCTATCAAAAGGCTTCTGTTAGAATGCGCCCTCTTTTTTAACTGGGCCATGGTACTGGTAGCCAGATGAGGTTTGGTCCTGTTTGCGAGAAAACAGCCCAAATCACTCTGCCAGCGGCGATGGCCAGCACGAGGTCTCCGATGAGAGCTGATATTCACCCGAAATATTCCGACGTCACCGTAACCTGCGGTTGCGGCAATTCCTTCAAGACACGTTCAACCCTGTCTGAAGATCTGCGTATCGACGTCTGTTCCAACTGTCACCCTTTCTACACTGGCAAACACAAGATTGTGGATACCGGTGGCCGGGTCGACAAATTCAACAAGCGCTTTGTTGGTACCCGCAAAGTCTGATCCCGAAGAGCCGCTTAAAAGAGCGGCTCTTGTTTTTTTGCACTCGCGCTGGTGGTTTCACCGGTTGTTGCATCCGGGCTGTCGCCATAGGGTGGCAGCTCTTCCGCCTTGAATACTTCGAATATCGCGTCTGCGTCTCCTGGTTTGGCCCGCAATCCGGTTTTGCTGTTGATGCGCACAGTCGCGATTCCGTCAGGCTGCAGCATGCTGTTTTCGGGTTTGCCTGCCAGCACTGTCTTCATGAAATCAATCCAGATCGGCAAAGGCACATCGGAAGCCTGCTCTTTGCTACCCAGGGTTTGCGGTTGATCGAAGCCGACGTAGACGGTTGCCTCCACTTCACCGTTAAACCCCGAAAACCACAGATCGAAGGAATCGTTGGTGGTGCCGGTTTTGCCAGCCAGATCGGTACGCTCAAAGGCGCGATCAACAGCACGCGCACTGCCTTCGGTGGTGACCGACTTCAGGATGCTGTTCATGATGTAGGCGGTTCTTTCATCAATTACCCGAGCTGCTACCGGATTGGGATTCGCTTCCGCCGGCTTCGCAGTCGCGCCACTGGTCGTAGCTGAGTCTGGATTGGCAGTCTGGGCAGCGGCTTTCTCGCAACTGCGACAAACGGTAACCGGATGCGCATGAAACACTTCACCATCATTGAAGTTGACAATCCGATCAATCAGATAAGGGCTTACCTTGTAACCACCGTTGGCAAAAGTGGTATAGCCGGTGGCAATTTCCAGAGGTAAAACCGCATGCGACCCAATTGCCACAGTCAGGTCATCGCGTGGGAATTCGGCCTGCTTGAATCCAAAACGCGTAAGCGATGGCAATACCAGATCACTTCCCAACGCATCAAAAAGACGAAGAGATACAAGGTTTTTCGACTGAGTAAGTGCATACTTCAATCGGATTGGCCCCAGAAAATCACCACCATAGTTTTCGGGCCGGTAATCTGATCTGGCCAAAGGTGCGTCATTGATCAGGGTTGCCGCTGTGTAGCCATGTTCCAGAGCTGCGGTATACAGGAAAGGTTTGAAATTTGATCCCGGCTGACGTTTCGCCTGCGTGATCCGGTTGAATGCGCTGGTTGTGAAGTCATAACCGCCTACCAGAGCCAGAATCGCCCCATTTTTTGGACTCAGCGACACCATGCCGCCGTTGACGGCCGGCACCTGCCCCAACGCCCACTTGCCACTGCTGTTGGGTGTAACCCGAATCAAATCCCCGACTATGGCGACTTCTTTGGCAGAATGCGGTGTGGATCCCCAAGCACTGGCATTGATATAGGGTTTGGCCCATTTGATGCCATCCCAGTCCAGATGAACCTCGTGGCCATCGGCCATTAACGCAGTAATGGTCTGCTCACCGATGCTGACAACAAAGGCCGGATATTGATCCGCCACTGCAGGGGTGCGAGCCAGTATGTCCAGCCAGGCAGTGCGGGAACCGCCTGGAGCCGGATTGAAATGGTTTTCCCGGCCGCGATAGCCATGGGTGTGGTCGTAGCGTTCAAGACCTTCCTTGAACGCCTTGTTGGCAGCAGCCTGCATCTTGCTGTCGATAGTAGTGTAGACCTCATAGCCGTCAGTCAAAGCCAGGTCGCCAAAGCGATTGATCATTTCTATACGAGCCATCTCCGCTATGTAGGGAGCTTCCAGATCGGGCTGGCGGCCATGGCGGCTGGCGGTTTCCGGGCTGGCCAGGGCTTCTTTGTATTCCGCATCCGTGATCATGTTCTGATCCAGCATCCGGTGCAGAACCCGGCTTCGTTCCTGGAAGGCCCGCTCTGGTGATTTCAGCGGGTTGTAGGAATTTGGCAATGGCATGATTCCTATCATGGTCGCAATTTCGGCCAAGGTTAACTGGCTGATTTCCTTGTCATAATACTGCTTTGCTGCTGCAGCAATTCCATACGCCGATATGCCGAAAAAAGTGCGGTTCAGATAGAGTTCAAGAATTTCCTGTTTGGACAATTCTTTTTCCATCTTGATGGCGAGCAGGATTTCCTTGGGTTTGCGTGAAGACGCCGGTTCGCCTTCAAAAAAGAAATTTTTGGTGACCTGCATGGTGATTGTGCTGCCGCCGCCCCAGTCTTGTCCGGTGATGATGCCGGCTACCGAACGCAGCAATCCCACTGCATCCACCCCGTTGTGCTCGTAAAAGCGTTTATCTTCGCTGGATATCAATGCATTGACGATCTGGGGCGGAATGGCACTGAAAGGGACCGGATTGCTGCGTCTACTCCCGAATTCTGCCAATAATTTGTTGTCAGATGAGAAAATTCTCAGGGGGTTCTGCAGTCTGATATTGGTATAGGAATGCTTGTCTGGCAGTTTGGGGGAAAGGTAGAGATAGCCGCTGGCGGTCAGCATGAGGAAGCCGCACAGTCCTGCCAAAAACCACAAGGACAAAAAACTGGCCAATTTGCTAAGGCGAGTGGCACTCATGGGGTTGTGGAGGAAAACCTGCAGGGTGGGGAGGGTAGCTATTGTACCTGCTCCGCTTTTGGCATTGCCACGGCGGTCTCGTGCATGCAGACGAGTCTTTGGATCAAGAGTTGCTGGGTCACTGTAGTTGCGGCTTGGACATGCAGATTCTGCTGCTGGCCATTAACAGCATGTTGTGGGTTGATGCTGCCCATGCTACTAAATGCTGTGTAAGCGGCGAGTCATGTTGTGGAACAGTTGGCAAAAATTAAAGTAGTTTGTAGAGAAAACGACTTAATTGCTTGAAATCAGTAAGTAAATTCGATACCGTGATGTTGGGCGTTTGTCTTTAAAACTTGTGCACAAAGCCCAAACATCACCTATCCTGCCTGCCATGTAATGCTTCAAACAATTGGCAGATTGCTGGATTTTGCGATGACCCGGATGCGGAAGGAGTGGGGGATTGCTCAACATATTTAACAAGCGATCAAGAAACCTGTTGGGCATTGACATCAGTTCAAGCTCAATCAAGTTGCTTGAGCTCAGCAAACAGGGAGACAAATACAAGGTTGAGCATTATGCCTCCCGCCCTTTGCCTGTTGGTGCTGTTGTAGAAAAAAACATAGCCAATGTTGAGGTGGTGGGTGAAGAAATCCAGAAGCTGGCCACGCTGGTAAAAACCAAAACCACCGGCGCAGCGGTAGCCGTGTCCGGCGCTTCGGTAATTGCCAAAACCATCGAAATGAACGCGTCGCTGTCAGACCTTGAAATGGAAAACCAGATCACTGTCGAGGCCGATCAGTACATCCCGTATTCATTGGACGAAGTTGCCATCGATTTCGAGCGCCAGAGACCATCCAAGAAAAACGAAGGGATGGTGGAAGTCCTGCTGGGTGCGTGCAAGAAGGAAAACGTGGAAATGCGCGTGGATGCACTTCAGATGGGCGGATTTGAAGCCGTGGTGGTCGATATTGAGGCCTATGCGATGGAAAGGGCTTTCAGACTCCTTTGCGAGCAAATGGATCTGAACCCGGAAGGCGTCGTTGCGATCATGGATATCGGCGCCATCATGACCACGATTTACATTCTCAAAAATGGCACATCGATTTATACGCGCGAACAGGTTTTTGGTGGTGCCCGCCTGTCCAGTGCAATCCAGAGTCGTTATGGACTGTCACCAGTTGAAGCCGAGGCGGCAATCATCAGCGGGGAACTGCCACAGAGTTATGAGGCCGATGTGCTTGATCCGTTCAAGGAAGAGCTGACAGAGCAATTGAGCAGATCGTTGCAGTTCTTTTTCTCGTCAAGCCAGTACAACGATGTTGATCTGATCGTACTGGCCGGCGGTTCTGCCTCCACCAAGGGGCTTGCGCAAATGATGCAGGAAGCCCTGTCCACGCGCACAGTGGTGGCCGATCCTTTCGCAAAAATGACGATAGGTGCACGCGTCAACAAAACCCAACTGAAAAATGATGCTGCTTCCCTGTTGATGGCTTGTGGTCTGGCTATCCGGGGGTACATGAGTGGCTAATATCAACCTGCTCCCCTGGCGAGAGAAGCTGCGGGAAGAGCGCAAGCAGTTGTTCTTCATACAGCTCGGCATTGCGGCATTCCTCGCATTGCTGGTGCTGGTTGTCCTGCATTTCATGGTGGAGAGCAGCATCGACAACCAGGGTGAAGTGAACGCCACGCTGCGCAAGGAAATTGCAACGCTGGACCAGCGGCTCACTGAAATACGACAACTCCAGGACCAGAAGAAAGCACTCACAGCCAGGATGGCGGTAATCCAGGATCTGCAAGGCAATCGTCCGGTGATCGTGCGCCTGTTTGACGAGTTGGTCAGAACCTTGCCGGATGGTGTCTATTACACGTCGATCATCCGTGCCAACGACATGATTTCCCTGGAAGGTGTTGCAGAATCCAATACCCGCATATCGGCATTGATGCGTGATCTGGATGCTTCCGAATGGTTCGCAGAACCCGATCTCAAGCAGGTTACCGCCGTCAATGAAACTGGCGGGCAGCAGGGCAGCAACAAATTCCAGCTGACCATAAAAATCACCACGCCCAATCAGGGGAGCAACCGATGAAAACGTTGCTGACAAACCTGAAAAAATGGGTGATGGGTTCTGTCAATGAACTCAAGAACTTCAATTGGAACGACATCAATGACCCCAACACAATCGGGGTGTGGCCGGGGCCGGTAAAACTCTTGCTCTGCCTGGTGCTTTTTGTTGCTTTCCTTGGTTTGGGTTACTGGTTCCATATAAAAGATTTGCAGAATGACCTGGCTGTAGTGGCTGGCGAAGAAAGCGGTCTGCGTGCGGATCTGGAATCCAAGGCGAGTTCGGCTGCCAACCTGGAAGCCTATCGCCAGCAAATGACCGACATGGAAGAATCTTTTGGTGATTTGCTCAGGCAGTTGCCCGGACAAACCGAAGTGGCCGGACTGCTGGATGACATCAACTTTACCGGTCTGGGAAGCGGACTCGAGTTCACCACCATTGCCCTGGACAAGGAAAAAGCCCAGGAATTCTATGTGGAACTTCCCATCAACATTGTGGTGACCGGCACCTACCACGACTTCGGCGCTTTTGTCAGCGGTGTATCCAGTTTGTCACGTATCGTAACGCTGCACGATTTCACCATAACTCCCGCCGACGCCCGCGGCGTATTGCGGATGAAAATCACTGCCCGCACCTATCGTTACAAGGCAGATGAGAAAAAACCGGGAGGACACAAATGATTCTCCTCCGGCAATTCACTAAAGCATTGGGCATTGCAAACCGGAAACATGCAGGGAAAGGCCAGGTGATGGTTGCCAGGCTGTTGCTGCCGTCATTGCTGCTTACGCTGCTGGCGGGTTGTTCCAACGAATCCCAGATGACAGAGCTGAAAACCTATATTGATTCCGTTGTGAGTCGGCCACCCGGCAAAATCGAGCCGCCGCCTGAATTCGTGTCCTATGTGGCTTTCACCTATAGCGCAGCGAGTTTGCGCAGCCCGTTTGATGTTCCGGTGGACGCTGCTACCGCAGTGCGCAACCAGTTGAACAGCAAGGTGAAACCTGACGAAAACCGGCCCAAGGAATTTCTGGAAAATTTTGCACTGGGATCATTGAGCATGGTGGGCACTCTTGCCAGGAGTGGACAAAAATGGGCGCTGATCAAGGATGAATCCGGCAACATCAACAGGGTCACTGTGGGGAATTACCTGGGCAAGAACTACGGCAGAATAGTGGCCATTTCCCAGACGCAGATTGATGTGATGGAAATTGTGCCGACCGGTGACGGTGGATGGATAGAACGTCCGCAGTCTCTCGCCATCCCGCAGCAATGAAAACCGGAAAACAGGAATGTACGGTCCGCGCTATGAAGTGGAGCGAAAAATGAGAAACAAAAGAATGTGGAAGTCATTGAGAGTGTCATGCCAGGTGCTGATGGTCAGCTTGCTGTGGCTCGTGGCCAAAGTCGCGTTCGCACAGGCATCGTTGGACAACATCAGCTTTTCTGCGCTGCCGGGTGAGCAGTTTGAAATCAGTCTGCAATTTGACCAGACCCCGCCCAAGCCCGAAATTTTTGTCATAGACCAGCCGGCTCGCCTGACTCTCGATTTTGCCAACACCCGCAACAACCTCAAGGAAAGACGTTATCCGCTGAATTTCGCCGGTGCTGACAGCGTCATGATACTTGAAGCCCAGGGCCGCACCCGTATGGTAGTCAATCTGACTGCATCCACGCCCTACAAAACAGAAACCAGGGGCAATGCACTGGTGGTGGTAGTTGGCAAGGAAGCAGGAATTGTTGCACCCAATGCAGTTTCATCTGCCGATTCAGGCAGCAGCAAACGTTTTGTATCGCCCGTTTCAAAAAAGAAAGACATTGAAAAAATCGATTTCCGCAGGGGGGACAATGGATCGGGAATGGTGGTCGTGGATCTGGCCAACTCCAACCTGAGTGCAAAAGTTTCCCAGACAGGCACCAAGCTGATCGCTGAATTCGCCCATGCTTCCATCGACCCCAGCCAGCAAGTGAAACTGGATGTCAGGGATTTCGGCACGCCTGTGCGTGATGTGAGCCTGTATCAACAGGATGGCAAGGTGGTAATAGAAGCCAATGTGCCCGAACAATATGAATATCTGGCCTATCAGACCGACAAGCAGTATGTGGTAAGCGTGACACCGGCAGCGGCCGCAGGTGCAGGTGCAATTGGCGCTGGTGCCAACGCAGCCAATTTCAAAGGTGACCGCATTGATCTCAATTTCCAGAATATCGATATCAGGGCCGTGTTGCAGATATTGGCCGACTTCAACAATTTCAGCCTGGTAGTCGGCCAAAGCGTGAATGGCATGGTTACATTGCGGCTCGAGAATGTGCCGTGGGACCAGGCGCTGGACCTCGTACTCCGCTCCAACAAGCTGGGCAAGCGCATAGAAGGCAGCGTGATGTATGTTGCGCCGGAAGATGAAATCGCCAGCTCCGAATTGAAGCAACTGGAGTCAGCCCAGAAAGCAGACGGGTTGGCACCGCTGGTAACCGAATACATTGCGATAAATTATGCGAAAGCCAGCGATCTGGTGCCGCTGTTGAAATCAGCTGAAAAAGACGGAGGTGGCATTCTCACGGAGCGGGGCAAGGCAACTGTGGATACACGCACCAATACAATCATCATCCAGGATGCTGCCACAGTGCTGGAAAAAGCCAAGGCAGTGATCGCCAAACTGGATATTCCGGTCAAGCAGGTGTTGATTGAGGCTCGTATCGTCAATGCTTCAACCTCCTTCAGCCAGGCACTTGGTGTCCGGTGGGGCGGTGCGCAGACCTTTCCGAAAGCCGGCGACCAGTTTGTGATAGCCGGCAACCTCAATGCCGCCCAACAGCTTGGCCAAAACCTGACAAGTTTCAATCAGACGGTGAATTCGGCGGTAGCTTCCGGCACGTCATTAAGCAATGCACTGGCAACCAATTCCGTGGCACCGCCCACGGATTCACTGATGGTGGATATGGGAGTGAGCGCCCCTTCCCATATTGCACTTGGTTATGCCGGCAACAGCGGCTTGTTGCAATTGGAACTGGAGGCCCTGGAAGCAAGCGGCAACGGCGAAGTGATAGCCCAGCCGAAAATCACTACCCAGGATCAGCAGCCTGCCAACATTACTTCCGGTACTCGCATCCCTTACCAGTCACAGGCTGGCGGTACTGCCGGTGGTACCACCACCCAGTTTGTAACAGCTGCACTTTCCCTGCAGGTCACGCCACAAATCACTCCGGATGGCCGCATTATCATGAAGCTGGAAATCCATCAGGATTCAGTTGTGCCAGGGCCTGGTACGGTTCCGGCCATTGCAACCAACTCTGTTACTACCAACGTGTTGGTGAACAATGGTGACACGGTCGTACTTGGTGGGGTTTACCGGGAAGAGGTGACAACTTCCACGTCCAAGACGCCGCTGCTTGGTGACATCCCGTATGTGGGAGCACTATTCAAACAAAAATCGGATAACAGATCCAAAACGGAACTCCTCATATTTATCACGCCCTCCGTGATCAATCAGTTGAAGTAAAATTGTTTCATCACACTGGCGCGGATCCTTTGGTTCGGGCCAGTCATTTCAGTCGCGAAAATGGCCTCGAAGTTAAATAACATATTTCTGGTTGGACCCATGGGTGCAGGCAAGACCACAATCGGAAGATTGCTGGCTGAAGAACTGCACAAGGAATTTTATGATTCCGACCAGGTGATAGAAGAAAGGGCCGGTGCCAATATTTCGTGGATTTTCGATGTTGAAGGCGAGCCGGGCTTCCGGCAGCGCGAGCGGAATGTGATACAGGAGCTGTGTACCCTCGACAATATTGTGCTGGCCACAGGCGGCGGTGCCGTGCTGGCCGAGCAGAACAGGAAAAATCTCAGAAAAGGCGGAGTCGTTGTCTACCTGATGGCGACCATCGGACAGCAAGTGGAAAGGACGCGCCGGGACCAGAAACGGCCACTGTTGCAGGATGTGGACGATCCACGCTCCAAACTGGTTTCGCTGATGGAATTGAGGGAGCCGCTGTACCGGGAAGTTGCCGACTACATGGTGATGACCAGCCGTCGCAGTCCCAAGGCTGTTTGCAATGAAATTCTGCAAATGCTCAAACAGTCGGAAAGCGTGGGGGCAAATTGGAGTCGCTGAAGGTCGAACTGGGAGACAGAAGCTACCCCATCCATATCGGGGCCGGTCTGCTGGCGCGAGCGGATCTGCTGCAGCCGCATTTGCGCAGCGAACAGGTATGCATTGTCACCAATGAGACAGTGGCGCCTTTGTACCTCGCCCAGGTCGAAAACATGTTGGGCAAGCACAAGGTGAGTACTGTCATCCTTCCCGATGGTGAACAGCACAAAACCCTTGAAACTGTTTCGGTAATTTTTGACCGCTTGCTTGAACTGGGATTTTCCCGTTCCTGCACACTGATAGCCCTGGGTGGGGGCGTGATCGGCGATATGACCGGTTTTGCCGCAGCCACTTATCAGCGCGGAGTTAATTTCATCCAGATTCCCACCACCTTGCTGTCGCAGGTAGATTCCTCCGTGGGCGGCAAAACCGGTGTGAACAGACCGCTGGGCAAGAACATGGTAGGTGCTTTCTACCAGCCCCGGTGTGTGCTGATCGATACCGCTACCCTGAACACCTTGCCGGAGCGTGAACTGAAAGCCGGGCTGGCTGAAGTGATCAAATACGGACTGATCAACAACCCGGCTTTCCTGGATTGGCTGGAACAGAACATGGCTGCACTGCTCCGCCGCGATGCCTCAGCTTTGACAAAAAGCATCACAGTGAGTTGTCAGGAGAAAGCCACCATTGTGGCAGCTGATGAAACTGAAGCCGGCATGCGGGCGATTTTGAACCTGGGCCACACCTTCGGCCATGCCATAGAGACCGCCATGGGCTATGGCGAGTGGTTGCATGGGGAGGCGGTTGCCGCCGGCATGGTGATGGCTGCAGACCTTTCCTGGCGCATGGGTTTGTTGCAGCAGGAGCAAGCGGCAAGAGCGAAACGCATCATTGCCAGTGCCGGATTACCGGTGGCTCCCCCCGCCCTTACCCCGGAGACCTTTGTCAGATACATGGCAAAAGACAAGAAGGCGGATCAGGGCAAACTCAGATTTGTGCTGCTGGAAGCTCTGGGCAAGGCAGTGGTCAAAGGCGGAGTTGACGGGTCGCTGCTGGCCACCACCCTGTCTGCAGGGCCGCGCCTGGCTGCAAGCTGAGCTCCGTAACCTCCTCCCGAACCGCTTTTCCGGATATTACTGTCACCTGACTTCCTGAAGGCCCCCTGAAATGTGTGGCCTTTTCCATGAATTGGCATGGGTTCTGCACAAAGGAAACTAGGGCAACATGGTTGCCACAATTTTGGGGGGTGGTGTAATATCTCCAGCCCTCTTTGCGCCAGAGAAGGATTATGAAAACGGGTCTGTACCATCCAGACGAATTCAGAGACAACTGCGGTTTTGGTCTGGTTGCCCATATTGAAGGCAAACCCAGCCATGAATTGCTGTTGTCTGCCATCAGCTCGCTGACTTGCATGACCCACCGTGGCGGCATCGCCGCTGACGGCGTCACTGGCGACGGTTGCGGTTTGCTGATGCAGAAACCTGACAGTTTCCTGCGCTCCATTGCCCTGCAGCTGTTCAACCACAAACTTGCGCCAAACTATGGCGTGGGAATGATCTTCCTCAGCCAGGACAACAGCAAAGCCCGGCAGGCCCGAAAAGTGCTGGAAGCGGAACTGGCTGCGCAGTCACTCAAGGTGGTCGGCTGGCGTGTTGTTCCCACCAATCAGGAAGTATGTGGCCGCATGGCCCGCGAAAGCCTGCCGCAAATAGAGCAGATTTTTGTCGATGCGCCCGGTATCGAGAAAAAAGACCTGGCGGTCAAATTGTTTGTAGCGCGCCGCAAAGCAGAAAAGCAGCTTGAGCAGGACAGGGATTTTTATGTTTCCAGCCTTTCGCATTCAGTGCTGTCCTACAAAGGATTGATGATGCCGGCCGATTTGCCGGCATTCTATCTGGATCTTAGCAATCCGGAACTGGCAGTGGCGATGTGTACATTCCACCAGCGCTTTTCGACCAACACCTTGCCCAAGTGGCCGATGGCACAGCCGTTCCGCATGCTGGCCCACAACGGCGAGATCAATACCATCCAGGGCAACCGCAACTGGGCGGTGGCGCGCATCAACAAATTCCGTTCACGCGCGATTCCCAATATCGAAGAAATTGCACCGGTTGTGAATTTCACCGGCTCTGATTCATCGTCGATGGACAACATGCTGGAAATGCTGGTCACCAGCGGCATGGACCTCTATCAGGCCATTCGTTTGATCATGCCGCCCAGCTGGCAGAACATGGAAGACATGGATGCCGAGCTGCGCAGTTTCTACACCTACAATTCGCTGCATATGGAAGCGTGGGATGGTCCGGCCGGTGTGGTGCTGACTGATGGTCGTTATGCCGTGTGCGTGCTCGACAAGAATGGTCTGCGTCCGTCGCGCTGGGTACTGACCCGCAATGGCTGGCTGACTGCTGCCTCCGAAATCGGCGTCAATGCCTACAACCCGGAAGATGTGGTGGCCAAAGGTCGCGTGGGTCCGGGCCAGATGCTGGTGGTGGATACCGAAGCCGGCAAGATCCTGCATTCCAACGATGTCGCCAATTACCTGAAGGTGCGCCAGCCCTACGCCAAATGGGTCAAGGACAAGACCAGTTTTGTTGAATCGACACTCATGGAACACGTGCCTGCGCTCCAGCCGCTCTCAATGGAAGTGTGTGAAGTGCACATGAAGATGTTCCAGGTGACGTTTGAAGAAACCGACCAGGTGATGCGTCCGCTGGCTGAGCAGGCTGCCGAAGGCACCGGCTCCATGGGAGATGACACGCCTATTGCCGTGTTGTCCCAGCAGGTGCGTCCGCTGTACGACTATTTCCGCCAGGTGTTTGCGCAGGTCACCAATCCGCCGATCGATTCATTGCGTGAAAGCATCGTGATGTCGCTGGAAACCCGCATGGGCCGCGAACTCAACATCTTCGAGGAAACTGCCGAACACGCCGATCGCCTCATTCTGCATTCGCCGCTGTTGTCGCCTGACAAGTTCTGGAATCTGCGCCATTTGCAGCGTCCCGGTTATGAGTCGGCGGACATCAACCTGGATTACGATCCTGCCATGGGTCTTGAGCAGGCCGTGAAAAATGTGAAAGCACTTGCCGAATCAGAAGCGCGCGCCGGCAAGATGATGTTGTTCATCTCCGAGCGTATGCCGCCCAAAGGCCAGCTGGTCATCAATGCGCTGTTGGCCACGGCGGCCATTCATCATCACCTCAGCAAGATCGGTCTGCGCTGCGATACCAACCTGATCGTGGAAACCGGCAGTGCCCGCGATCCGCACCAGATCGCCTGCCTGATTGGTTATGGCGCCACCGCTGTTTATCCGTATCTGGCCTACGATGTGATCGAGCGCATGATCAACACCAACATGCTGCACATGGGTTCGCTGGAAGCACACAAAAATTACCGCAAGGGCGTGAACAAAGGCCTGATGAAGATCATGTCCAAGATGGGCATCAGCACAATCAGCTCCTATCGTGGCGCGCAGTTGTTCGAAATCGTGGGTCTGGGGGATGACGTTACCGGCGTGTGTTTCCCCGACTCACTCAGCCGCATCAAAGGGGCGAGTTTCTCCCATTTGCAGCATGACCAGGAAAGGCTGGTGCATGACGCCTGGCTGCCTCGCAAGAAAATCACGCAAGGCGGTCTGCTGAAATTCGTGCATGGCGGCGAATACCACATGATCAACCCTGATGTTGTGCAAACCGTGCAGGACGCGGTGCGCAGCGGCGACTTTGCCGACTATCGCAAGTTCGCACAACTGGTGGACAACCGCCCGATCTCGGCCATCCGCGACATGTTCGGATTGCGCGACGATACGCAGGCGATTGCCCTGGAGCAGGTGGAGCCGATTGAAGCCATTCTGAAACGCTTTGATTCTGCCGGCATGTCCTTGGGCGCCTTGTCGCCGGAAGCGCATGAAGCCCTGGCACAAGGCATGAACCGTCTTGGCGGCCGCTCCAACTCGGGCGAAGGCGGAGAAGATCCGGTCCGTTTCGGCACAGACAAGAGTTCCAAGATCAAACAGGTGGCTTCCGGCCGCTTCGGGGTGACGCCACACTATCTGGTGAATGCAGAAGTGCTGCAGATCAAAATCGCGCAAGGCGCCAAGCCCGGCGAGGGTGGCCAGCTGCCCGGCAGCAAGGTGAACGGATTGATTGCGCGCTTGCGTTTCTCGGTGCCGGGTGTGACCCTGATTTCACCGCCGCCCCACCATGACATTTACTCGATTGAAGATCTGGCACAGTTGATCTTCGATTTGAAACAAGTAAACCCGCAGGCGATGGTGTCAGTGAAGCTGGTCTCTGGTCCCGGCGTTGGCACCATTGCTGCCGGCGTTGCCAAAGCCTATGCCGACCTGATCACGATCTCCGGTCACGACGGCGGCACTGGCGCCAGCCCGCTGTCATCGATTCGTTATGCCGGCACGCCTTGGGAAATCGGCCTGTCGGAAGTGCAGCAGGCGTTGCGATCCAACGATCTGCGCGGCCGCATCCGTTTGCAGGCAGACGGTGGTCTCAAAACCGGTCTTGATGTTGTGAAAGCCGCGATTCTCGGCGCAGAAAGTTTCGGCTTCGGCACCATTCCGATGGTGGCGATGGGATGCCGGTATCTGCGTATCTGTCACTTGAACAACTGCGCTACCGGTGTGGCGACACAGAACAAGGATCTGCGCGACAAACATTTCATCGGCCAGCCGGAAATGGTGATGAACTATTTCAAATTCGTGGCGCAGGATACCCGTCAGTGGCTGGCCAAGCTTGGCATCAGCAAACTGGTTGACCTGATAGGTCGCACGGATTTGCTGGTGCGACTGCCGCCACAAACAGAAAAACAGGCCAGCCTGGATTTCTCGCGACTGCTGGAAAATGACTACATACCGGCCGACAAGGAACGGTATTGCAGCGTCAATCGCAACCCGCCGTCCGACAAAGGTGAGCTGGCCGAGCACATGGTGAGCGAGATTCTGCCTGCCATCGAAAACCGCACAGGCGGCATCTTCAATTACAAGGTGAAAAATTTCAACCGTTCGATTGGTGCACGCCTGTCCGGTGAAATCGCCAAACGATACGGCAATCAGGGCATGGCAGATGCTCCGATCCATCTGCGACTCAATGGCTCCATAGGCCAGAGCTGGGGTGTGTGGAATGCCGGCGGCCTCAACATGCATTTGACCGGCGAAGCCAACGACTACGTGGGCAAAGGCATGGCGGGTGGCAAGCTGGTAGTAGTGCCGCCACCAGGCAGTACTTTCAAGAGCCAGGACACCTCAATCATCGGCAATACCTGCCTCTATGGCGCAACGGGCGGCAAATTGTTTGCTGTTGGCACCGCAGGCGAACGTTTTGGCGTGCGCAATTCCGGCGCCCATGCCGTGGTGGAAGGTGCTGGCGACCATTGCTGTGAATACATGACGGGCGGTTTGATCACAGTGCTGGGCCGTACCGGCCATAATTTCGGTGCCGGCATGACCGGTGGATTCGCCTATGTGCTGGATCTCGACAAGGACTTTGTCGACAAGTACAACCACGAGCTGATTGAAGTCCATCGTTTGCGCAATGAATTCATGGAAGAGTATCGCAACCATTTGCGCAGCGTGATCGAAGAGTATGTGCAGGAAACAGGCTCGGTATGGGGCCAGCACATCCTCGACAATTTCATGGATTACCTGCGCAAATTCTGGCTGGTGAAGCCGCTGGCGGCGAACATGAAGAACCTGTTGCAGCACGTAACCCTGAATCCGCAATAAGCATCGTTGCCGCGCAAGCGTCAATGGGTGAGCGCAATTGGCAAGCAGAGAGTCGCGAATGTCATCACCATCAGAGATCATCGTCAAATCGAAAGACACGTTCCGGTTCGTCAAGACCGGACGTGTTGATCCCGAAAAGAAGGAACTGCCGGTACGGCAGACCGAATTCGTGGAGATCTACAATCCGTTCAAGCAGGAAGATGCTGAAGTTCAGGCCGACCGCTGCCTGGAATGCGGCAATCCCTACTGCGAATGGAAGTGCCCTGTGCACAACTACATTCCCAACTGGCTCAAGCTGGTGATGGAAGGCAATATCATGGAAGCGGCCGAACTGTGTCACCAGACCAATACGCTGCCGGAAGTTTGCGGACGTATCTGTCCGCAGGACCGCCTGTGCGAAGGCGCTTGCACACTCAACGACGGTTTTGGCGCAGTCACCATCGGCAACATCGAGAAATACATTGTCGATACCGCGCTGGCGATGGGCTGGCGTCCGGACCTCTCCCAGGTGAAACCAACCGGCAAAAAAGTGGCCATCATTGGTGCCGGCCCTGCGGGTCTTGGTTGTGCTGATGTTCTGGTTCGTGCCGGTGTCAAGCCGGTAGTGTTTGACCGCTATTCGGAAATCGGCGGCCTGCTTACTTTCGGCATCCCGATGTTCAAGCTGGAAAAGCAGGTTATGCACCAGCGCCGCGAAATTTTCGAGAGCATGGGCATTGAGTTCAGACTCAATACCGAGGTGGGCAAGCATATCGGTTTCCAGGCACTGATCGACGAATTTGATGCCGTGTTCCTCGGCATGGGCACCTACAATGCGATGAAAGGCGGCTTCCCGGGTGAACAGCTGGATGGTGTGTACGAAGCGCTGCCGTTCCTGATCGGCAATACCAATCATCACATGGGCTATGAAGGCAAAGAGCCCTTTGTCAGTATGGAAGGCAAACATGTGATTGTGCTGGGTGGTGGTGATACAGCGATGGACTGTAATCGTACAACTGTGCGTCAGGGCGCGATTACCGTCACCTGCGTCTATCGTCGCGATGAAGACAACATGCCCGGCTCCAAACGTGAAGTGGAAAACGCGCGCCAGGAAGGCGTGAAATTCGTATTCAATCGCCAGCCGGTGGAAATCGTCGGCAGCGAAGGCAAGGTCACCGGCGTGAAATTTGTCGAAACCCGCATGGGCCCGCCTGATGCCAAAGGGCGTCGTCAGGCAGAAACAGTGCCGGGCAGCGAACAGATCCTGCCGGCTGATGCAGTGCTGGTGGCGTTCGGTTTCCAGCCGAGCCCGGCACCGTGGTTTGCCGATTTCGGTATCAAGGTTGATGCACGCGGTCGCGTAGTGGCACCTGAGCAGGGCGCTTGCGCTTTCCAGACTGCCAATCCCAAAATATTTGCCGGCGGTGACATGGTGCGTGGTGCTGATCTGGTGGTGACTGCAATCTGGGAAGGCCGCAAGGCGGCTGACGGCATCCTCGACTATTTGCACATATAAGAATCAACAAACAAGATTTCTGACCTGGGGCGCAGCATGGCTGAATTGAAAAATGACCGCTTTCTGCGCGCCTTGCAGCGACAGCCGGTGGATATAACACCGGTGTGGATGATGCGGCAGGCCGGGCGTTATCTGCCCGAATACCGTGCAATCCGCGCCAAGGCCGGCAACTTCCTCAACCTGTGTACCAATCCCGAACTCGCCTGCGAAGTCACACTGCAGCCACTGCGCCGTTTCGCGCTGGATGCCGCCATCCTGTTTTCCGACATTCTGACGGTGCCTGATGCAATGGGTTGCGGTCTCTATTTCGGCGAAGGCGAAGGTCCGAAATTCCACAAGCCGGTGCGTACAGAAGCCGATGTGAATGCGCTGCCAGTCATCAACTCCGAACGCGATCTGCCGTATGTGATGAGTGCAGTGAAGTTGATCCGGCGTGAATTGAACGGCTCGGTGCCGCTGATCGGTTTTTCCGGCAGCCCCTGGACCATTGCCACCTACATGGTGGAAGGTGGCGGCAGCAAGGAATTCGCAATCATCAAGAAAATGATGGTGACGACGCCGGCGGTGCTGCATGCGCTGCTCGAAAAAGTGGCGCTGTCGGTAATCGATTACCTGAATGCACAAATCCGCGCCGGCGCCCAGGCTGTGCAGATATTTGATACCTGGGGCGGGGTGTTGAGTCCGCATGCCTATAAAGAATTTTCGCTGAACTACATGCAAAAAATTGTCGCCGGTCTGCAGAAGGAAAACGAAGGCCGCAAAGTGCCGGTAATTGTATTCACCAAGAATGGTGGACTGTGGCTGGAAGCCATTGCTGCCATTGGCGCCGATTGTGTCGGACTCGACTGGACCATTGATATCGGTTCTGCGCGCGCCCGCATCGGCGACAAGGTGTCGCTGCAAGGCAACATGGATCCGTCCGTGCTTTATGCGCCACCGGCGCGCATTCGCGAAGAAGTGGCGTTGATCCTGAAACAATACGGCAAGGGTGCCGGCCATGTGTTCAATCTGGGCCATGGCATTCATCAGCATGTGGATCCGGACAATGCCAAGGCTTTCATTGACGCGGTGCACGAGCTGTCGCCCCGCTATCACGGGTGAACACAGCGATGCGCCGGAAGCTCACCAATGGTCATGCTTTCGTCGCTCTCGGTGCCAATCTGCCCAGTGATATTGGCAGCCCGGAAGATACCCTAAGACGGGCGATGGCGGCGCTGATTCCGCTCTCGCAACATTTGCCGGTGATCTCCGGTATCTATGAATCCGAACCCAAGGACGCTCCACCGGATTCCCCGCTCTATCTCAATGCAGTGGTAGCACTGTTGCCATTGCCGGATGAAGAGCCCTTGTCGCTGCTGCACAAGTTGCAGCAAATCGAAAATCTCTACGGCCGCATCCGCACCGGCCTGGTCAATGAAGCGCGCACTCTCGATCTGGATTTGCTGGCCTTCGGCAACGAGCAATGCAACATGCCGGAACTGATCCTGCCGCACCCGCGCGCGCATGAACGCCGTTTTGTGTTGCAGCCGTGGATGGAAATTGCCGGCGATGACTGGCCTTTGGCCGGCCGCACAATGGCAGAGTGGCTGATGGATTGCCAGGACCCGCCACTGGGGCGCTTGCTGGATTAGCAAACAGCGCCTGCAGCGTTCGAAACAACGCAGCCGTTGACGTCGCAGAAATGCGCCTGCAGCGTTCGAAGCAACCCCGCCAGATCAGCGCAATACTCTAGTCAGTGGAGCCATAGCCGGTTCATAAAAAAAACCCGGCAAGAGCCGGGTTGTAAAAAGGACGTATTAAAACGTCACAAGTGATTTACTGCTTACGGGGAGACCAAAACTACATGGTGCTTATATTAGTTACTCACCCGCCTGCATTCTGCGAACCCGGTCACTCATGGGCAGATAGTGAGTGACCCGGTTCACACATTTCACACTCAGATCTCGATAGTGAGATCAAAACCTTCGTCGTTGAGGTTGAACTTGCCGTCCAGCACTGCGTACAGCCATTTGGAAGATTTGGCCATGCCGCCCAGTGGGTACAGGTGCACCTGGTTGATGCCGCATTGCGGATCATTGGCCTGGTAGTTGGCCAGGTCGCGCGTCAGTTTGTCGGGCATACGGGTAGTCATCAGTTTGGCAATGTTGGCGGCCTGGCGCGTGATGATGCGCATCGAAGGACCGATGCCGCAGGCAGTGGCGTGTGCCAGCAAAGTCTTGATGGTGGCGAGGCCGGGGATGCCGATGTGGATCGGCAGCGTGTTGCCTTCGGCGCGGATGCGTTTGTCCCACTCGATGATCGGTTCGGCTTCAAAGCAGAACTGGGTGGTGATGTACATGTCGATGCCGTGTTCCTTGGCATAGGCATTTTTTTCCAGCAGCGCCTTGGTGACTTCTTCCGGTTTGATGTCGGGTGAACCTTCGGGATGGCCGGCCACACCCAGTTTCCTGATGCCGTATTTCTGGAACAGGTTGGTACGCAGGATCTGCATGGAGTCGGAGAAATCACCCACCGGGTTGGACACGCCACCGCCGATCAGCAAGGCTTCTTCCACTTTGGCTTCGCCCTGCAGGATTTTCAGGTTTTCTTCGAAGAATTTCAGGTTGGGAATCGAGCGGGCGGCGAAATGCGGTACCGGCTTCATGCCCTCGGCAGACAGGCGTTTTACAGTGGCGACAGTGTCATTGAAATCGGAGCCAGGCAGGAAGGTAACGAAAACTGTGGTGCCGGGACGCAGCAGGTCGCGGAAGTTTTCAATTTTCTTGGCCCCGCCGGGAGTCACTTCCACGGAACAGTTGTCGAGGAATTTTTTGATATTGGCAATTTCGTTGGCCACTGCGCGCTACCTTTGTTGGGGAAAAAGAGCGCGCATTTTAGCCGTGTGGGGCGGGTGGGTAAACCAAACCGGGTGGTTCGGCTGCAAAAAGACAGTCAGGCCGGGGTCAATGGCAGCTTTTCCAGCTGGAAATCGAAGGAATCGGTGCCAATGCTGCAGTAAATGTGACGTTCGGACACGGTCAGGCTGAGGGCCATCCGGCGTTCCAGCCGTTTGACCAGCTGTGCCAGCGCTGCGCGGTCGATCTCATAGAGTTCAATCGATTCGGCGCGGTAAATACCCGCATCCCGCAGTTTACTGGCCAGCAGCTGCGCATCCTTGTGGCAGTAGATGGCCACGCGGGGAGCAGCTTTGCTGGCCTGGTGCACACGTTCGGCAGAGGGGGTGCCGATTTCCACCCACAAAGTGAGCGCGCCAGTCAGGTCGCGCACAAACAGCGTGGGCTCATCACGGTCGGCCAGCCCTTTCGAGAAGCCAATGCCTTCCTGGTATTCCAGGCAATAGGCCAGCACACGGGTCAGAAAATAATCGGGCGCCTCGGACGGATGCTGGGCCGCACGGATTTCCAGGGTTTGATAGAGATTGCGATCAGCATCCGCCAGCTCGACGGTAAAAACATACATGGTAGCGCCAATAGCCATACTGCCTCGGTTACTGCACAAATTGGTGAATGGCAGATGTCAGCTTGCGCAAATCATCCGGGGAGACAAGGTAGGGCGGCATCAGATACACGAGTTTGCCAAACGGGCGTATCCACACACCATGTTCAACAAAAAAGCGTTGGGCGGGTGCCATTGCCACCGGCTCTTTCATTTCCACTACGCCGATGGCGCCCAGCACACGCACAGCGGCGACCTTGGCTGAATCAAGGCAGGGCAGGAGTTCACTGTGCAGCTGTGCCTCGATGGCGGCGATGCGCTGCTGCCATGGTGAATTCACCAGCAGCTTGATGCTGGCAACGGCCACTGCACAGGCCAGTGGATTCGCCATGAAGGTGGGTCCGTGCATCAGCACGCCGCCGTTGCGGGAAATCATCCGGCTCACTTGCCCGGTGCACAGCGTGGCAGCGAGAGTCAGATAACCCCCGGTTAGTGCCTTGCCGACGCAGAGTATGTCCGGACTGATGCCGGCATGTTCGCACGCAAACAGTTTGCCGCTGCGGCCGAAGCCGGTGGCAATTTCATCGGCGATCAACAGCACATTGAATTCATCGCACAGTGCGCGTACCTGCCGCAGATAATCAGCGGAATAGAAATACATGCGGCCGGCACCCTGCACGATTGGCTCGAGAATTATCGCGGCGATTTGTTGGTGATGGCTGGCGAGCGTGGCGCGCATCCCGTCAAGTTCACCGGCAGCGCAGGGCGAGCCGAATGCGGTTTGCGGTTCGCTGACGAAGAGTTGCCTGGTCAGCACTTCATTGAACAGGTGATGCATGCCCGTGACGGGATCACAGACAGCCATCGCCGCGAACGTGTCGCCGTGGTAACCCTTGCGGACGGTCAGCAGCCGGTTTTTGCCGGACTGTCCTGCCGCAATCCAGTACTGCAGCGCCAGCTTGATTGCCACTTCCACACTTACCGAGCCGGAATCACTGAAGAACACCTGGTCGAGGCCAGGCGGTGTCAATTGCACCAGCAGTTTGCCGAGTTCAACGGCTGGTTCATGGGTAAGCCCGCCAAACATCACGTGCGCCATCTTGTCGAGCTGTGCCTTCACCGCTGCATCCAGCACCGGATGCCGGTAGCCATGAATGGCGCTCCACCACGACGACATGCCGTCGATCAGCGCAGTGCCATCTTCCAGAAAAATCCGCACTCCCCCGGCATGGCTGACCGGATATACCGGCAGTGGATCCTGCATCGAGGTATACGGGTGCCAGAGATGGTGTTGGTCGAAAGCTTGGTCGATCACAGGTTCGGCGCTGCGTCACAGGGGAGGGCAAGTAAATACACTGCCAGTGTGCATTACAAGGGCCGGGCTTGGCCATCCTGATCCAGCCAGGCGCGGGCCAGGCACCAGAGGTGGATTTCAGGCGGTCGCTCGCCGCCACGCTGCAACACGCTGACGATTTCGTTGATGGTGCTCATGGTCGTCACCACATCATCGACCAGCGCCACGCATTGGTAATGATTGCTTGTCCAGGTCTGCGACAACGCAAACGCATTGCGAAGATTGTGGCGGCGCTCCCTGGCACTGAGTCCCTGTTGCGGCGAGGTTCTGCGGTGGCGTTGCAATAGCCCGGTGGCCAGTGGAATCCGCAGGGCCTGGCTCAGGTCGCGTGCGATCAGCAGGCTCTGGTTATAGCCGCGTTCACGCAGTCGCTGCGGATGCAGAGGTACCGGCAACAGCAGTTGTGGCAGGTTGTGTCCGCGATAGTGTGCATGAATGCGGTCGAGCAACAGGGAGGTCAGCACCCTGCCGGCGGCCAGCTGGCGCTGGTATTTGAAGCGGGTGATCAACGCACTGACGGGCTCTGCATAACGACAGGCCGCCACGGTGGTGTGTACACGGGTGCGCCCTTGCTGGCATTGGCCACACAAGGCAGCGCCTGTGCCGGGCGGTAACGGCAACGCACAACCCGGGCAGGGCTGGTTCAGCGCCGGTAATGACTGCTGGCAGGGCTGACAGAGGTCGCGTAGTGGCTGACCGCGGCGCTGGCATAGCACACAAGTGGGGGGGGGCAGCCGAAATTGTACAATTTCCAGCCATTGGTAAAGCGAATTCCACAACCGGGTTGACATAAGACCTCCGCTGTCTAGTATTGCTCCTTGTCAGTCTAGTCCGGGTTTCCGCGATTGTTGGCTGAATTAATCCCGGCATTCCACAGGAAATCCCATGTCTGTAGCCCCTCGCCACGATTGGCAGAATCACGAAATCGAAAGTCTGTTCCAGCTGCCCTTCAACGACCTGCTGTTCCGGGCCCAGGGCATCCACCGCCAGCATTTTGATCCGAATGCGGTGCAGGTCAGCACGCTGCTGTCGATCAAGACCGGCGCCTGTCCGGAAGACTGCAAATATTGTTCGCAGAGCGGCCACTACAACACTGGTCTCGAAAAGGAAAAACTGCTGGCGCTGGAAACCGTGCTGAGCGAAGCAGAAAACGCCAAAACCAATGGTGCCACCCGTTTCTGCATGGGGGCAGCGTGGAAACATCCGTCAGCGAAGGATTTCCCGCTGGTGCTGGCGATGGTGCGAGGCGTGCGCGAGCTGGGCCTGGAAACCTGCATGACTCTCGGTCAGCTCAGTGCTGAACAGACCGACGCTCTGAGAGAGGCCGGCCTTGATTACTACAACCACAATCTCGACACGTCGCGCGAGTATTACGACAAGATCATTACTACCCGCCATTTCGACGAGCGACTCGACACGCTGGCACATGTACGCGCCGCCGGCATCAAGGTGTGCAGTGGCGGCATTGTCGGCATGGGCGAGCAGGCGCGAGACCGGGTCGGGTTGTTGCGGGAACTGGCCAATTTGCCGCAGCATCCGGAAAGCGTGCCAATCAACAATCTGGTGAAGATCAAGGGCACACCGCTTGAGAACGTCGACGACCTGGATCCGTTTGATTTCATCCGCATGATTGCAGTGGCGCGCATACTGATGCCGCAGTCGCATGTGCGACTCTCGGCCGGTCGCGAGCAGATGAACGACCAGATGCAGGCGCTGTGTTTCTTCGCCGGTGCCAATTCGATTTTCTACGGGGATCGTCTGCTGACTACCGCCAACCCGCTGGCAAGCAGTGACATGCAGCTGTTCGCGCGACTTGGCATCCATCCGGAACCGGCAAAACACGGCTCAGTCAATTCCGGGCAGTTGGAACCTCCGCAGCATGCGCAGTTTCATGATGCGATGACCAGCGCCGGCCACTGACATGTCAGGCCATCAACTGTTCGAACACAGTCTCAATGCGCGTTTGCAAGGGCGCATAGAGCGGCAGTTGCAGCGCAAGCGCCGCCAGCTGGAATCACCAACCGGGCCTGAAGTCGTGGTGGATGGCAAACAGCTGCTGTCGTTTTGCAGCAATGATTATCTCGGGCTGGCCAATCATCCTGATGTGGTTGCTGCCTTCAAGCGCGGACTCGATGAATACGGTGCCGGCAGCGGCGCCTCGCATCTGGTCACCGGCCACACGGCTGCCCATACCGCGCTCGAGGAAGAATTGGCTGCCTTCACCGGCCGTAGCCGCGCGCTGTTGTTCAGCAGCGGCTACATGGCCAACGTCGGGGTGCTGACCACCTTGCTCGATGACAAGGACCAGGTTTTCCAGGACAAACTCAATCACGCCTCGCTGCTCGATGGCGGCCTGTTTTGTGGTGCCAATTTCCGCCGTTATCCGCACAAGGACATGAAACGACTCGATACCATGATGGACGGTGCCGGCACCGAAGGCTTGCGCATGATCGTCAGCGATGGCGTGTTCAGCATGGACGGGGATGTGGCGCCGCTCGGGCAATTGCTGAAAATTGCCGATCGGCATCGCGCAGTCACGATGATTGATGACGCACACGGCTTCGGCTGTCTCGGCAAACAGGGTGGCGGCCTGATCGAAGCGGCGCAGGAGCGCGGTGCGATAATCGACGAAACGCGCTTGCCGATATTGATGTGCACGCTAGGCAAAGCCCTGGGTACCGCCGGCGCGTTTGTGGCCGGCAGTGAGGCCCTGATTGAATCGCTGATCCAGTTTTGCCGCCCCTATATCTATACCACTGCCATGCCTGCCGCTGTGGCTGTGGCGACGCGGCAAAGTCTGCAACTGGTGAAGACCGAAGGCTGGCGCCGCGAACATTTGCGCAGCCATGTGCAACGTTTCCGCAAAGGCGCTGCCGAGCTGTCGTTGCCGCTGCTGGATTCTCCGACGCAGATACAGATTGTGATGCTGGGCACGCCGGAACGTGCTTTGGCGGCCAGTTCGGCACTGGAACAAAAAGGCATCCTGGTTGCGGCGATCCGTCCACCCACAGTGCCGCCCGGCACTTCGCGTTTGCGAATCACTTTCAGCGCAGCACACACCGGGCAGCAAGTGGACCAACTGCTGTCGGCGCTCTCCGAGCTGAAATTGCCGCCACTGCCTTCGTCATGAATGCGTTGCATCCGCCCACTGCGCAGTCAGCTGTCGCACTGACATTGCGCAATCGTATCGCACGGGCGTTTGGCCGCAGTGCCGGTTCCTATGACAAGCATGCCGATCTGCAGCGCCAGGTAGCCGACTGTCTGTTGGCGATGTTGCCGGTCAATGTTCACTCCGCCCGGATACTTGATCTCGGCTGTGGCACCGGCTATTGCAGCGCCCGCTTGCGCCAGCGCTTCCCGGCATCTTCAGTGCTGGCACTGGATCTGGCGTTGCCGATGCTGACAGTAGCGGCGCGGCAATTGAATGCCGAGGCTGATCAGGCCGCAGCCAACGTGCAGATGCTGTGTGCCGATGCGCAGGCCTTGCCGCTCAAGAGCAACAGTGTTGATTTGCTGGTCTCCAGTCTGGCGCTGCAATGGTGCAGCGATCCGGTCGCGGTATTCGCCGGCATCCGGCGGGTATTGCGGCCAGGCGGAATTGCACTGGTCAGCACCATGGGCCCGGCCACACTGCAGGCACTGCGGGAGGCGTGGGCGGCAGTGGATGCGGATAGTCACGGCAATGAGTTCCTGCCGGCCTCACAACTGCAACAGGCTGCGGCAACTGCCGGGTTGCAGATGCAACTGCAGCGCGATGTGGTGGTCAGACACTACAGTTCCTTGCTGGCACTGGCACACGAGATGAAAGCATTGGGTGCCAATGTGGTCACTTCAGCAACGAATGCCTTGACGACGCCGGCAGCTTTCAAAGCTGCTGCCGCCGCGTTCGCGCGTCTACGGCAGCAGGATGGCATTCCGGTGGAATGGGAAATTTACTTTCTGATCTTGCGCAAACCAATGGAGTCTGGACCACCATGACCCAGCCATCTCCATTGCGGCGCAGTTTTTTCATCACAGGCACCGATACAGGCGTGGGCAAGACCCTGTTCAGTTGCGCGTTGTTGCAAGCAGCTGCCAACGCGGGCTTCAGCACGGCGGCGATGAAGCCGGTGGCCGCTGGTGGTGTGCAAACCGCCACCGGCTTACGCAATGAAGATGCCTTGTTATTGCAGGCAGCATGCACAGAAGCGCTCAGTTATGAGGAAGTGAATCCGGTTTGTCTGGAAACCGCGGTGGCACCGCATATTGCGGCAGCCCATGCCCAACGTCGACTCAAAGTCGAACGTATTGCCGGGTTCTGCCAGGGCCTGCTGATGCGGCGTGCCAATCTCACTGTTATCGAAGGCGCCGGTGGCTGGCGAGTGCCACTCAATGACAATGAAACCCTGGCTGACCTGTGCAAACAGCTGAAATTGCCGGTAATTCTGGTGGTGGGCATCAGGCTGGGCTGCCTCAATCATGCGTTATTGACGGCGGAAGCGATCTACCGTGATGGTCTTGCGCTGGCCGGCTGGGTGGCCAATACCATCGATCCTGACATGCCGGAGCGCTTTGCCAATGTCGCCACCCTGCAGAAACTGCTGCCGGCCCCGTTGATTGCCAATATTCCGTGGCTGCCCTCGGCAGATATCGCACAAGCTGCAGCTTTGGTGGATATCACCGGATTGTTATCAGCCAGGGCTTGAAGCAGATCAATGACGGCCACTGTTGCAGGGGCTTATAATCGCCCAACCAGTTTTGCTGCGGATTTACGATCCGCCCCGCAAAGGATGAACCGATGACCAAAGCAGCACCGCGCTATGTCGTTTGCGCGCTTTACCATTTTGTACGACTCCCTGATTTTGCCGCACTGCAAGCCCCCCTCACGCAGGTGATGCACCAGCATGGCGTCAAAGGTACCTTGCTGCTGGCCGCCGAAGGCATCAATGGCACCATAGCCGGCACCCGCGCCGGTGTTGATGCCGTGCTGGCCTGGCTGAAACAGGATCCTCGCCTCGCCAGTCTGGACTGCAAGGAAAGCTTTGACGACGAGATTCCGTTCTATCGCAGCAAGGTAAAGCTCAAGAAGGAAATCGTCACCATGGGTGTGGAGGGCATCGATCCCAATCGCAAGGTTGGCACCCATGTGGAGCCTGGCGACTGGAATCAGCTGATCTCGCAACCGGATGTGCTGTTGATCGACACCCGCAATGACTATGAAGTACAGATCGGCACTTTCAAGGGTGCCGTCAATCCGCACACCGAAAGCTTTCGTGAATTCCCCGGCTATGTGAAGCAGCATCTGGATCCGGCCCGCCACCGCAAGATTGCGATGTTCTGCACGGGCGGCATAAGGTGCGAAAAATCCACCGCGTTCCTGAAAGAGCAGGGTTTTGATGAGGTCTATCATCTCAAGGGCGGCATTCTCAATTACCTGGAAAAAGTGCCGGAGGCAGATTCGCTGTGGCAGGGTGAATGTTTTGTGTTCGACAACCGGGTGGCGGTGAATCACGCGCTGGAAAAAGGTGAATACGACCAGTGCCATGCCTGCCGGCTGCCCATCACTGAAGCCGACAAGCTCGGTCCAAAATATGAAAAGGGCGTCAGCTGTCCGCACTGCTTTGGCAAACGCAGTACCGATGAGCTGCAACAGTTTCGCGAAAGGCAGAAACAGATCGAGCTGGCGATGTTGCGCGGCGAAGAACACATAGGCAGTGATGTGGCCGAAATCATCGAAAAACGGCGCGCACTCAAACACGCCAGCAAGGAAAGCCAGCAGGCAGTGGCGGAGCGGAAAGCGTACTGAGCCGGGTCCATTTGCTTGCATAATGTGTTGCTAGATTTAATTGAAACTTGATACAGGAACCTCAAATGAGCACTAAAAAGATCGTCCTGGGAATTATCGCGGTGATTGCACTGGGCGTAGCCTGGTTCGTCTTTCACATGCCTTCGGTGGCAGATGCCCCGCTGCCTACCGGGCCGGAAGCGATTGCGCGTGGCCAATATATCTGGAACGCCGGCGGCTGCGGTGCCTGTCATCAAAGAGATGGGGCAGAAGGCCCAACCGGCGGTTATGAAATTGACAATCCTTACGGTGGCAAATTCCATGTGCCCAACATTACGCCCGACAAGGAAACCGGCATTGCCGGCTGGACCGGCAAGGACTTCCTGTTGGCGCTCAAACATGGTCGCAAGCCCAGCGGTGGATTTTATTGGCCCGCCTTTCCGTTCCGTTCCTACAAAGACATGAAGGATGAGGATGTACTGGACGTCGGCGCTTACCTGATGTCGTTGCCGCCAATCAACCACAAGGTGGCACCACATGATTTGCCGGTGTGGCAGTTGAGCATCGGCATGGCCGGCTGGAACATCCTGGCCCCGATCATGGAAGGTAAATCAGAACCTGTATCAGACGATCCGAAGGTTCAACGTGGTGCCTATCTGGCACGCGTGCTGGGTCACTGCGGTGAGTGTCATACGCCGCGCAATGCGCTCGGCATGATGCAGCGTAACCACGAATTCGAAGGCTCCACTATCGTCAAGAAACAAATCGACGCCGGCACGATGTCAGGCTGGTCCACCGAAGAGTTCACTTTTTTCCTTGAGACGGGATCGACCCAGTCGTTCGATGTCGTTGGCGGCGAAATGGCTGACGTGATTGAGCACACCAAATTGCTGAGCCCGGAAGACAAGGAAGCTTATGCCGCGTTCTTCACCCGAGGTGCAGGCAAGAGTGGTGCGGCGGCGGGTAATTGAGACACATGGCGCGCGCCTGCGGCGTTCGAAGCAGCAACGCCGGAACTGCGCCCATTACTTGCAAGTGACCAATTTCCCGTTTCATGAAATGAAAACGCCCCTCGCAAGGGGCGTTTTTTTGTCTGGAATTTGTGTGAACTGATGTTCAACACAAAGACGAGGCTTATTTCAAACGGAAAAGGTCATGGCAAGCGCCGCATTTCGGGCCAACTGCCTGCACGATTTCCTTGACGCCGTCTGCGTTGGGTTTGGCAGCCAGAGTGGCCTGTGCTGCTTTGGCGGCAGCGCCGAGATCGCTGGCCAGTTTGGCCAGATCGGCTTTGTTGTCCCAGATGGTGTCAGAAGCCATGGTTTTGGTGCCTTTGAAGGCGCGGGTATCTTTGGCAAATACGTCCGGGATCATGGTTGACAGCATTTCAATGCGCTCAAGGGCTGCTTTGGCAGCTTCAGCATTGAAAGGAGCGCCACGAGCCATGCCACCGATGGTGCCATTGTTGAATGACAACAGTTTGAACACGGCCTGACGAGTGCCGATGTCAGCAGCAGCCTGCTCTTCCGGAGTCAGTGGTGCAGCAGCCATCGCGCTGAAAGACATGAGGGAGCCGAGCAATACGGCTCCGGTTAAGGCAATACGTTTCATCATAAAATTTCCCCTGAAAAAGGATCCTGTTGGACGATTCTGGCAGCAACCAGTGCGCCGGATTGTGCCACGTTGTTTGTTTCCTGTCTGCATGATTTATGACCTGCCCGGCGTGCAATTGGCGAGGCCTGCGATTACCATTAAGACTGTGCAAAAATCGCGAAAGTCGCCGGATTTCATCCCTATGTCCCGCAAAAACACCAAATTCAATTTTGAAGAGGCGCTCTCCAGTCTGGAGACCCTGGTGGAAGCCATGGAAGCTGGCGATCTGAGCCTGGAAGAGTCCCTGAAAGCCTTCGAGCAGGGCATCAAACTCACCCGCGAATGCCAGCAGATGCTCGATCAGGCCGAGCAAAAGGTGCAAGTACTGCTTGCCAACACCGAGGTGCCACAAGCAGTGCCGTTTGCGGATGAAGAAGACAGTGAAGACCACGAATCCTGAGGCTGCGCCGGCCTTTGAAGTTTGGCTGGCGAGCCGGCAGCACCAGGTTCACCAGGCACTGCAACAGATTCTGTCCAACCCTGCGGGTGAGCCGCGCCTTGAAGCTGCCATGCAATATGCGGTGCTCTCCGGCGGTAAACGGCTGCGGCCCTTGCTGGCCTATGCAGCAGCCGAAGCGGTGGGCGGCGTTGCCGACTCTGCGGATCTGGCAGCCTGCGCAGTGGAATGCATGCATGCCTATTCGCTGATTCACGATGATCTGCCTGCGATGGATGATGATGTGCTGCGGCGCGGTTTGCCCACCTGTCATGTCAAATTTGATGAAGCCACTGCCATTCTGGCCGGGGATGCGTTGCAGACGCTCGCTTTTGAAATTCTGGCAACTGCCAACCTGCCTGCTGTTGATGAACGTGTACGTCTGAATATGTTGCAGGAACTGGCTCGCGCCAGTGGACGCCATGGCATGGTGGCCGGGCAGGCCATGGACATGGCGGCCACCGGTTCACAGCTGACCGAAAGCAGTCTCAGCCGCATGCATCAGTTGAAAACCGGCGCACTAATCACTGCCAGTGTGATGCTGGGGGCGCTCAGCACCGGGCTCGCCTCCGCCACCCAACTGGCCGCATTGCGACATTTTGCGGAAGCGGCAGGACTTTCGTTCCAGATCAAGGACGATATTCTCGATGTTGAGGCCAGCACTGCCGTTACCGGCAAGGAACAGGGCAAGGACGCACGCCAGCACAAGGCCACCTATACCAGCATGCTGGGTGTGCAAGGTGCCAAGATGCGGCTGGCCCAGGTTGAGGCTGAGGCGCAAGCCGCTTTGCAGGATTTTGGTGCTGGTGCAGAGCGGCTAAGGCAGTTGGCGCATTACCTGGCCGGGCGCCCGGCCTGAATTCACGTGCATGCAAGGCAGGCACTGCTGCTAAAATGCCCGGCGCTTTACCCATCTGACCCTGGTGTTACAGTTCCTGATGTTTGACGAGATTCAGCTAGAACGCCCCGCGACACCGCTGTTGGACAGTGT
This sequence comes from uncultured Gammaproteobacteria bacterium, assembly GCA_903837345.1. Taxonomy (GTDB): domain Bacteria; phylum Pseudomonadota; class Gammaproteobacteria; order Pseudomonadales; family Pseudohongiellaceae; genus CAILUG01. Next base: position 95,579 of record CAILUG010000019.1, read on the forward strand.
GAATTATCCTGTCGATCTGCGTCAGCTGGATATGGCACAACTGCCGGAACTGGCCCGGCAACTGCGCGAATTCCTGCTGTATGCGGTCGGCAAAACCGGCGGTCATTTCGGAGCCGGTCTGGGTGTGGTCGAACTTACCGTTGCCTTGCACTATGTATTCAACACCCCGGATGACCGGCTGGTGTGGGATGTGGGGCATCAAAGCTATCCGCACAAGATTCTGACCGGTCGGCGTGAACGCATGGTCAGTATGCGGCAGGCCGACGGACTGGCACCGTTCAACAGTCGCGCCGAAAGCGACTACGACACGTTCGGTGTGGGCCATTCCAGCACCTCGATCAGTGCCGCACTCGGCATGGCGCTGGCAGCACAACAACAGAAAATCGATCGCAAGGTGGTCGCGGTGATCGGTGATGGTGCGATGACAGCCGGCATGGCGTTTGAAGCACTCAATCATGCCGGTGGCATCGACAACGATCTGTTGGTGATTCTCAACGACAACAACATGTCGATCTCGAACAACATCGGCGCACTCTCCAGCTATTTCGCCCGCATGTGGGCCAGCAAGCCCTACAATTTCCTGCGCGCCGGCAGCAAGAAAGTATTGTCGGCGATGCCGCCGATGTGGAATGCCGCGCATCGGGCCGAGGAATACATGAAAGGCATGGTGTCGCCGGCCACCATCTTCGAGGAATTGGGTTTTACCTATTTTGGTTTGATAGACGGGCACGACATCAAGGGCATGGTCGAGATCCTGCGCGACATCCAGCACCTGAAAGGGCCGCGCCTGCTGCATGTGGTCACCCGCAAGGGCAAGGGCTATCGCCCGGCCGAAGAAGATCCGTTCGGCATGCATGCCCTCAACAAGATGGTGGCGCAGGCCGAGCAGTCGAAAACCGGACAGGACAACATTCCCACCTATTCATCCGTCTTCGGCGAATGGCTGTGCGAAGCGGCTGCCAGCGATTCCCGTTTGATGGCAATTACGCCGGCGATGGGCGAAGGCTCCGGCATGCGCCTGTTCGAAGCGAAATTTCCCGAACGTTTCTTCGATGTGGCAATAGCTGAGCAGCATGCGGTGACCTTTGCAGCCGGTCTCGCCTGTGAAGGCCTCAAGCCGGTGGTGGCGATCTATTCCACGTTCCTGCAACGCGGCTATGACCAGTTGATCCATGACGTGGCACTGCAGAATCTCGACGTATTGTTTGCGATTGATCGTGCCGGCCTCGTTGGTGAGGATGGCCCGACCCATGCCGGCAGTTTTGATCTCAGTTATCTGCGCTGCATCCCCAACATGGTGGTGATGACACCGAGCGACGAGAACGAAGCGCGTCAGCTGCTGACTACCGGCTATCACTATCCGGGGCCGGCGGCAGTGCGCTATCCGCGCGGCAAGGCCACTGGCTGCAAGCTCGATGCCAGTCTCGCGCAGTTGCCGATTGGCAAGGCCAGGGTAGTGCGACAGGGCAGCAAGGTGGCGATCCTCGCCTTCGGCACCTTGTTGCAGGCAGCCCGGGAAGCAGCGGCGGCGCTCGATGCCACGCTGGTCGACATGCGTTTCGTGAAGCCGCTGGATGAAGAGTTGTTGCTGCAGCTGGCCGCCAGCGAGCAACTGCTGGTTACCGTGGAAGAAAACACCGTCAAGGGTGGGGCCGGTTCGGCAGTCAATGAATTCCTGTTGAACCGGAATCTGGCTGTCAACGTATTGAATCTTGGTTTGCCGGATGTATTTCTCGGTCATGGCAAACCGCAGGACATGCGTAGCAGCTGTGGGCTCGATGGCAACGGCATCCTCGCCAGCATTCGCGCACGGCTTGCACAGCAGCAATAAAGCCCAAGGCTGCTTCAGCCGGTAATTTCACAGGTGCCTGATCATGGCAAGACCGCAAGCGAGTGACATCGCCGGCGTTGAAATGAAATGGCATGCATTGCGCATGCTGTGGCCCTATGTGCTTGAGTACCGCTATCGCGCGATGCTGGCACTGGGCAGCCTGGCTTTTGCCAAGCTGGCCACCATCAGCCTGCCGTTCCTGCTCAAATACATCGTCGACGATCTCAACAACCAGTCGCAACTGACCTTGCTGTCGATGCCGTTGCTGCTGATCGTGGTCTATGGTGTGGCGCGCTTCATGAACGTGATGTTCAACGAAATGCGTGACACCATGTTCGGCCGCGTCACCGAACGCACGATGAGCCGCATCAGCCTGCAGATTTTCGAGCACCTGCACGGGCTCGATCTCGATTTCCATCTCAACCGCCGCACCGGCGGACTTTCGCGTGACATCGAGCGTGGTACCAGCGGCATCAGCTTCCTGTTGCGTTTCATGATCTTCAACATTCTGCCGACCATCTTCGAGTTGCTGGTGGTGATCGGCATATTTCTCGGCAAATACGGCACCGAATATGCCGGTGTCATCTTCGTGGCGCTGGTGCTGTACGTGTGGTTCTCGGTGGTGGTCACCGAACGACGTACCAAATACGTGCGCGCAATGAACCTGGCCGATTCTGCCACCAGCAATCGTGCCATCGATTCCCTGCTCAACTACGAGACCGTCAAGTATTTCACCAACGAGCGTTACGAAGCCGAGCTGTACAACCATGAGCTGGTGAACTGGGAGCACGCTCGCCGCAACAGCCGCATGAGCCTGTTCTTTCTCAACGGCGGCCAGGCACTGATCGTGGCCGCGTCAATGACCGTGATGCTGTGGCTGGCAGCACGCGGAGTCGCCGCCAAAACCATGACGATGGGCGACTTCGTACTGGTCAACACCTTCATGCTGCAGTTGTTCCTGCCGCTCAATTTTCTCGGCTTTGTCTATCGCGAGATCAAGGGTGCGCTCGCCAACATCGAGCAGATGTTCACCTTGCTCAATATCAAACCCAAAGTCACCGAGAAGCCCGAGGCGATTGCGATCGATGATCCGCTGCCGTCAGTGGAATTCAGTCATGTCGGTTTCGGCTATTCCGCTGACCGCAACATCCTGTCGGATGTGAGTTTCGCGATTGCGCCCGGCGAGAAAGTGGCAGTAGTGGGCGCCAGTGGTTCCGGCAAGTCGACGCTGGTGAAATTGCTGTTCCGTTTCTATGACTGCCAGAGCGGTGCCGTGAAAGTGGACGGCATTGATGTGCGCGACCTGCAGATCCGCTCGCTGCGCCAGGCCATCGGCATCGTGCCGCAGGATACCGTGCTGTTCAACGACACCATCTTCCGCAACGTCCGCTATGGCCGGCCCGATGCCACCGATGAGGAAGTGGCCGAGGCGATAGAACACGCCCAGCTGTCGGCATTCATCGCGCAATTGCCGGAAGGCAGCAACACGCTGGTGGGCGAACGCGGCCTGAAATTGTCAGGCGGTGAAAAGCAGCGCGTCGCAATTGCACGCACCATCCTCAAGCGCCCGAGCATCCTGGTGTTTGACGAAGCCACCTCGGCGCTCGACAGCAAAACCGAGCGCGGCATTCTCGATGCGTTGCGCATCGTCGCACGCGGCCATACCAGTCTGGTGATCGCGCACCGTCTCTCAACCGTGGTGGATGCAGATCGTATCCTGGTGCTTGATCATGGCCGCATCGTCGAGAGCGGCACCCATCAGGTGCTGCTGGCGATGAACGGAATCTATGCGCACATGTGGCGGATCCAGCAGGAAGAGCGCAACAAGCTGGAAGCGGTGGCGTAGCCCGGTTGGTCTGTACGGTGTCGAACAGAACACGGGCCGGACAAAACAGGATGATAGTCGGCCTGTCAGTCATTAGTTCGATAATCAGCGAGACGGATTGGCAGTTAACGCGAGCATCGCTTGCCCATTAACCTTGGGCTGGATCGTGACATATGGCTGATGAAACCCAGGGATGTTGCATGCCTGCACGTGATGCATTGCGGATATCCGAAGCCCGCTACCGGCGTTTATTTGAAACTGCCCGTGATGGCATCCTGCTGCTCAATGTTGACACTGCACAGATAGAAGACGTCAATCCCTATCTGATTGACCTGCTTGGCTACTCGCATACCGAGTTCCTCGGCAAGAAACTCTGGGAAGTAGGTGCATTCGCCGACATTGCACAGAGCAAGGAGATGTTCGTGATAATCCAGGAGACGGGTTATCTGCGATACGCAGACCTGCCGCTCAAAACCAAAGCCGGAGTAAAAGTCCCCGTTGAATTCGTCAGCAATTCCTACGACTGCGAAGGCGTAAAGGTTATTCAATGCAATATCAGGAACATCACAGACCGTGTTCGGGCCGAGGCATTGCGCATTTCGCTTGAGGAGCAGCTGAGAGAATCGCAAAAGATGGAGGCCATCGGCATGCTCGCCGGCGGCATTGCGCACGATTTCAACAATATTATCGCTACCATTCTTGGCAATTCAGACCTGGCTCTGGCAGATACAATCAGCAATCCTTCGGCGCAAAGAAGTATTGACGAGATTCGCAAGGCGGGACGCCGTGCACGTGATCTGGTGCAGCAAATCCTGTCCTTCAGTCGCAAACAGCCGATGGAACGCAAACTCATGGCATTGAAACCGGTGGTCGAAGAGTCGGTGCGCCTGATGCGTGCCACGTTTCCGGCGCGCGTGAGAATCAATCTCCATTGTGGTGCCGACGTACCGGATGTCATGGCCGACGCAACACAAATCCAGCAGGCTCTGCTTAACCTCGCTACCAACTCGATGCAGGCAGCACAAGGCGGTCCGCTGTCAATTGATATTGGCCTGGATACGGCCATGCTGGATGTGTCGTTCAGAGACCAGCCCCATGAGTTCCGTGCCATGCACTTGTCGCAGCCTGCGCGCACAGTAAGACTGACGGTGCGCGATGACGGTCCTGGCATGGATGCGCAGACCCTGGGCCGGATCTTTGAGCCTTTCTTCACGACGAAGCCACTGGGCGAAGGCACTGGCCTGGGCTTGCCGGTGGTGCGCGGCATTTTGCAGGCCCACGAAGGTGCTATCACTGTGGCCAGCCAGCCTGGCCAGGGAACCACCTTTACCTTGTACCTGCCGATTGGGACTGTGCAGACGGATGCGCTGAACACACCCGCCAGCCGCGATAAAGCGATTATGACACCCGTCAGCAGCGTTGGACGCCGGCTGCTCTATATCGATGACGATGAATCGATCGTGTTTTTGCTCAAGCGTTTGCTGGAGCGACGCGGTTATATTGTCAACGGCTGTGTGGATGCGCGTGCCGCCATCGACCAGCTGCGCGGCGATCCCTACGAATTCGAGCTGGTTCTCACCGACTACAACATGCCCTATCTGTCCGGGCTGGATGTGGCGCGCGCTGTGCGTGCGATCCGCAAGGATCTGCCTGTCGCCATCGTGTCAGGATTTATCGACGAACACTTGCTCTCCCAGGCGAAAGTCAGCGGCGTGCGGGAATTGATCGTCAAGACCATCGATTCTGCCGAATTCGTCAACGCAGTCGACCGGTTGATGAGCAGTATTGGTCCTGCCTCGCTGCCTGTGCTGCCCGAAGCCAGATCATTCACACCAATGGACAAGGCATAACGCTTGTGCGGCTGGCCTGGCGCGAGCATGGTGCAATTCCGCGCAAAAAAATGGCGCCATACTGGCGCCATTTGATTTGTTACCGGTATTACAGCCCGTCGGTTTTCTTGAAGAACGGCTGGCCCAGATCGTCTTTCATGTCGTTCAGGTACTTGTTGTTTTCCTGGCAGATGTACTCGCTCAGTTCAGCGCCATCGTTCCAGTTGACGTCCCAGGCTACAGTCCAGGGTTTGCTGTAGGCGCCGGGATCGTCGATCAGGGCTTCGTAGTGCAGCACTTCCTTGAACGGGCGGGTGATCTTTTCCACCGTGTGCAGCTGGTCGCTGTGGATGTGGCCGTTGAAATCGATCCAGGTTTTCTCATTGTAGCCAACGGTATCAATCACCAGTGTGTCGCCTTCCCAATGACCTGTTGAATCGCCGAAATATGTCGGATTCAACGCTGAACCATCAGGATGCTTGCGGCCATCCATGTGGATCTCGCGCCAGACGTGGCCGCCGCCTTCAAAAATAATGACGATGCGGTCTTTCAGCTGGATGAATTGGGCCGGGTAGGGTGTGCCCATTGAGCGTGGTCCGCCAGGTGGCAGGCACAGGCCTTCCGGATCGTATTTCACGTTATTGGTGCGGTTGTATTCCCACAGTGACTGGGCCCATGGCAGCATCGGCGGCTCGTCGCCTTTTTTGTAACCGGGCATGCGCGGAGCGAAGTCGGTGATATAGGGCAGATCCCAGATGCCATTGCCGGCAAAATCGACTTTGCCATCGGCCAGGCGCGGTGTTGCGGTGTGTGGAATCTCTTTTTTGGCCGGTGGTTGGGCAGCTGCGGCAGAAGCGGCAAATACCGCAACTGCCAGCAAGGTCAGTTGCTTGTTGTTGAGCATGTAGTTCCCCTCAGAACGAATTGCAGTTATTTCTTCGGTGTGCAGCCTTCGACTTTGGCGCTGTCATCTTCCACGAAATCGGTCTGGCTGCTGCCGGCGAACAGGCGTTTGCAAGTGTCGGCAAGGATGACGCTCTGGGCATTGCCCTTGAAGCTGCCGTCACGGGCCTGGGCACCATTGACGATGACTTCAGTACCGACAGCCAGCGTGTCCTTGGTCCAGCCACGACGCATCAGGCCGTTGGGGCTGCCCATTTCAAGCGCCCAGGTTTCCACACCTTTTTTGCCTTGCACTTCCAGGTAGAAATAGGTGTGCGGGTTGGTCCAGTCAACTTTGGTGACCACGCCGTGCAGGGTGAACTTCTTGTCGCCATCAAACTCGGCAGCGAAAGAATGGTGGGCTAGTGCCTGCAGTGAAGTGGTAAGGCCGATCAAAAGTGTGGCGATTGCTAAAATTCTGGCTTTCATGCGTTTCTCCTCTGATTTACAGGATTATCAATTGAACAAGATCAGTTCAGGGTGAAGTCGAATTTGCCCTTCTGGCTGCCCTGGGTGTAAGTCCCTGTATATTTGCGGTTGGTCCACGAACCCAGATTGCTGAGGGTGCCGGTCAAGACCAGCTCACCTTCTTTCATGGGTGCGTGGATGGTGAGAGTCCATTTGGATGGATCAAGTGTCACACTGCTCATCACAACACCGGTTTTGCCCGGATTCACGTTGCCGCTGAGATCACCGTTATGGGTATTGATCAACAGGCGAAGATGGGTGGCGGGGCCACTGGCCGGGGTGAGATCGCCCGACCATGATCCCTTGGCGGGATGACCGGTCTGGGCCATGAGCGGGGCTGACAGGCCCAGGCAGGCAAGCAACATCAATACACGGACAAACATACGAGCTCCTCTGGAAATGACTGGTATTACAATTCGCAGGGGGGCATGACGGTAAAGTTGATCGCCTGATTCCCCGACAAGCCTGCAGCTGATTTTCTTATTGATTGACGCGAACTGCTGTTTCGCGCAACTGGCAGGAAGACGGGTAATACTACAACGTCTTGTAAACAGCACCATAGCGGGCCTGTAAAACGACCGGAAATTCCATATTGTTTGCACGGCAATTATCGGGCGGAGCCGTACTGGCTGGTTCGCGAAGTTCTGCCCAAGGCTGTGCGTTATCGGAAAATGTTTTCAATTGCTGGCAGCAGAGCTCGATCGCAGCATTTCCAGGAATTCGTAGGAGGCATAGCCGTCGGGCTTGAGGCGGTGCCTGATCTGGTAGTCGCGCACGGCTTCGCGTGTGCGGGTGCCGAGCACGCCATCGGGGTTGCCAATGGTAAGGCCGGCCTGGATCAGCAGGTTCTGCAACTCCTCGACATCGGCACGGGCCAGTGCGCGTTCTTCCCTGGCGGGCATGTGCGCTATCGGGCCTTCACCCATGAAACGGTCGGCGAGATGGCCTACCGCAATGGCGTAGAAGTTGGAGCGGTTCCATACCAGGGTGGTGCGGAAATTGTTGTAGGTGAGGAAGGCGGGGCCGTCGGCACCGGCGGGCACGACGATGGAGGCCGGCATGTCGCCGTTGCCGATGGGTTTGCCATCAAGGCGTTTCACACCCAGCGCATTCCAGTCTGTCACACTTTTGCGAACCCCGGTGCCAGTCAGCTCATATTCAAAATTCTTCGGCAACACCACTTCCCGGCCCCAGCGCTCGCCGCCTTTCCAGCCGGATTCAGCCAGATAGTGGGCGGCCGAGGAAAGCACATCCGGCAGCGAATGCCAGATGTCGATGCGGCCGTCACCGTCGCCATCCACAGCATAGTGCGTGAAGGTGGAGGGCATGAACTGGCACTGACCCATGGCGCCGGCCCATGACCCGGTCATGTCGGCCGGTTTGATGTGGCCAGCCTGGATGATTTTGAGGGCAGTCAACAATTCACTGCGGAAAAAATCGCTGCGGCGCGGATCGAATGCCAGCGTGGCCAGCGCATTGATTACCGAAAAGCCGCCGGTGTCATCGCCGAAATTGCTCTCAAGTGCCCAGAACGAGACCAGATATTGCGGCTGCACGCCATATTGTTTTTCCAGTTGCTTTAACAGGATTTTGTGTTTCTCCAGCAGCTCGCGGCCGCGGCGGATGCGGGTGTCGCTGATGCGTCTTTGCATGTAGCCGGAAAAGGTCTGCACGAATTCAGGCTGGCTGCGGTCGAGTTCCAGCACACGCGGCAACGGCTGGTCTACGCCGGTGAAGGCGGCATCCAGTGTGGAGGTGGAGATGCCTTTGCTTGCGGCTTCACTGCGCAGTGCTGCCAGCCACGCGGCAAAATCCTCGTTCTCGGCTGCCAGGGTCGGGCGCACCAGTATCAGGAATAACGCGATTAAAACGGTGGAGCCAACTCCACACAAACGCTGCTTCATCTTGGCGGTTCTGTCTGTAAGTTTATTGCCACTCGAACTTGTAACCCACTGCGTACAATGAATGAATCAGTTCTTCTTCCGGCACCTGCACACTGATTTTCTTGCGCAGTTTCTTGATATGGCTGTCGATGGTGCGGTCACTCACCACGCGGCCGTCGGAGTAGATCTTGTCGACCAGTACGCTGCGCGAAAAAATGCGGCCGGGCTGGTCTGACAACACCTTCAGCAGCTGGAACTCCACCGCAGTCAGGTGCAGATCGTGGCCATGGATGGTGGCCTTGTAGGTGTCGATGTCGAGCACGAGACCGCGATCGCCGGGTTTGTCCTTGCCTTCGCTGCGACGCAGCACGGCCTTGGCGCGCGCCACCACTTCGCGCGGGCTGAACGGCTTGCAGATGTAGTCGTCGGCGCCAAGTTCGAGGCCCAGCAGGCGGTCAATCTCGTCAATCTTGGCGGTGATCATGATCACCGGCAATTGTGAATGCTTGCGGATGTCCTTGCAGATCTCCACGCCGCTCTTGTTGGGCAGCATCAGGTCGAGCAGCACCAGATTGGTGTGATGCTCGGCCAGCCATGGTTGCACCAGCGCGCCGTCATTGAGGGTGGTGACATCAAAGCCGCTCTGGATCAGATAGTCCTGCAACAGGCTGGCAAGCTTGATTTCGTCTTCGACGATCAGGATATGTTGTGACATGTAATTACCTCTTTTGCTGACAATGTCAGGCCTGTGGTTCCATGGTACGCGGGAAAGTGATCGTGAGTCTCAATCCTCCCAGCGGAGAATGCCCGGCGGCAATGGTGCCACCGTGGGCATTGACGATGTTCTGGCAGATGGCGAGGCCGAGGCCCGAGCCACCTTTGGCGCGATTGCGTGACAGTTCCACCCGGTAAAGACGATCGAACAGGTGCTCGAGGTCGTTATCGCTGACGCCGGGGTCGCTGTCCATCCATTCCACCAGAATATGATGGCCGTCTTCGCGGGCAGTGACCTGCAATTCACCGCCTTGATTGGTGTAGCGCAGCGAATTCTGCAGCAGATTGTCGAACAACTGTTGCAGCCGGTCGGGATCACCCACCATCGGCAACGACTGGTCGTCCTGGGAAGACCCGATTGTGAGGCTGACCCGCAGATCGGCCGAGACCAGCTTGGCATGTTTGCCGAGGCTGACTTCCAGGATTTCACTGAGATCGATGTTGTCTTTCTTGTAGATGAGGGCGCCGATGTCGGACAGCGACAACTCATGCAGATCGTTGACCAGTGTATTCAGGTGCACCACTTCCTGGTGCAGCGAATCCAGTGTTTCGGCATTGAGCGGGCGGATGCCGTCCTGCACGGCTTCCAGTTCGCCGCGCAATACCGCCAGCGGTGTGCGCAGCTCATGCGAAATATCGGCTATCCACTTCTGGCGTGCGCTTTGGTTCTGCTGCAAAGTGGTGGCCAGGGTATTGAAGTCCTCCGACAGCTGGGCGAGCTCGTCGCTGCCGCTGACCGGAATGCGTGAACTGTAGTCGCCACTGGTGAGTGCGCGCGCGCCTTTCACCATCTGCCGCACCGGCCGGGTCAGGAAGGAAGCGGCCGGGAACGCGAGCAGGGCCGTCAGCAGGCCGAGACCCACGGCGATGTAGAAGAATTTGTTCTGCTGTTGTTCTTTGAATAGCAGGTCAGCCTGTTCCGACAGTTGCTGGCGGCTGGTGACCGCCAGAAAGCCAACGGTCTTGCCCTCGACCAGGATGGGGTTGAGTGTGGCGGCTTCCGGCGACGGCTCGCCGGACGTATGTGGCGTACGGCGTATGAGCTTCTTGTCGGGGTCGAGCAATTGCAGATAGGGGCGGGCGGGACTGTATTCGGATGAGTAATACCAGTCATTGATCTGGTCGATGCGGTTGGGGATGGGGCGTTTGATGCGGCGCGTTCTGGCTTCGATCAGATCAGGGTCGGCCGAGCTCTCGATACTGCTGGAAATGAGACCGAGGAAGATGTTGTTGTCCTTGCGGATCGCTTCCCAGGAGCCGTTGACGCTGTAGAACTGTTCCAGCCCCTTGATCAGGGCCGGCACCTGCCGTTCCTCGATGCGACTGACATACTCGAGAAAGCCGCGGTTGAAGTTCAAATACCACACGCTGTACGTGGCCACATAGGCCAACGCATTTGCCAGCAGGAAAATGAAAAGAAGTTTGTATTTGATGCTCAGCCGCATGGCTGGATACTATACCTGAATTCCCCGGTCTTGCCCTTGCAGAGCCGTGCTTTCTTGGCTTTTGCACAATAACCAAACACGTGGTCCGCATGGCCCCATCCTCTGACATTCTGGCGACGTTCCACCCGGTGACACGGGCCTGGTTCGAGCGCGCGCTGGGCCAGCCCACACTGCCCCAGCAGGAAGCATGGCCGGCGATCATGGCAGGACGTCATACCCTGATTGCCGCTCCCACCGGCAGCGGTAAAACCCTGGCGGCTTTTTATGTGGCGATTGACCGGCTGCTGAAGGCCGGCCTCACCCCGGGCCACTACCGCAGCCAGACTTCGGTGCTGTATGTATCGCCCCTGAAAGCGCTGGGCAACGATATCCAGCGCAACCTGCAACTGCCGCTCTCCGGCATCACCGAACTGCTGCCGGAATTCGGCTTGCCGGCGGTGGAGATAAGAGTGGCCGTGCGCACCGGCGATACGCCGCAGCCGGAACGCCAGGCCATGCTGAAAAAGCCGCCGCATATTCTGGTGACCACGCCGGAATCGCTGTATCTGCTGCTGACCAGCAAGGGTGGCCGCCAGCTGCTCAGCACCGTCAACACGGTAATCCTCGATGAAATCCACGCGATGATAGGCGACAAGCGTGGCTCGCATCTGTCGCTGTCACTGGAGCGCTTGCAGAAGCTGGTGGCGCAACCGCTGCAACGCATCGGGCTCTCGGCCACGCAGAAACCGATTGAGCGGGTGGCGCAATATCTGGTGGGTATGGACAACATCCATGCGGGCCATACCGATTGCGTAATCGTCGACAGCGGCCATCGCCGCCGGCTGGATGTCACGCTGGAAGTGCCGCGCTCGCCGCTCACTGCGCTGATGAGCAACGAGGTGTGGGGTGAGATCTATCAGCGGCTGGAACAACTCACCCAGAACCATCGCACCACCATCATATTTGTGAACACGCGCCGGCTGGCCGAGCGGCTGGCAGTCACGCTCGGTGAGCGCATCGGCGCCGAGCTGGTGGGCTCGCATCACGGCAGCATGAGCAAGGACCACCGCTTCGATGCCGAGCAGCGACTCAAGCATGGCCAGCTGCGCGTGCTGGTGGCAACGGCGTCGATGGAACTCGGCATCGATGTCGGTGCCGTGGAACTGGTGGTGCAGATCGCCTCACCCAAAGGCATCGCCGTGTTCCTGCAACGCGTGGGCCGCAGCCGTCACCAGGTAGGCGGCGTGCCGAAAGGCATGCTGTTTCCGTTGACGCGCGATGATCTGGTGGAATGCAGTGCGCTGCTCGACAGCATCCGCCGTGGCGAGCTTGATCTGTTGGTGATTCCCGACAAGCCGCTCGACATCCTCGCGCAGCAAATCGTCGCCGAGTTGGCCAGCATGGAAGACGCAGACTCCGCAGGCGACGACGGCGGGTGTGCACTGGATGACTTGTGGCACCTGGTCACCCGCTCCTGGGTTTATCGTGACTTGCAGCGTGCAGAATTCGACGCCATCGTGAGCATGCTGGCCGAAGGCTACAGCACCCGCCGTGGCCGCAGCGGTGCGCTGCTGCATCTGGACCTGATCAACAACAGGGTGCGGCCACGCAAGGGTGCGCGCCTTACTGCCCTCACCAACGGCGGCGCCATTCCTGACATGTTCGACTATCAGGTAGTGCTGGACCCGGACGACATGGTGGTGGGCTCCGTCAACGAAGACTTTGCGCTCGAATCATTGCCCGGTGACGTGTTCACGCTCGGCAACCACAGCTGGCGCATGCTGCGCATCGACGGCCTCAAGGTGCGCGTCACCGATGCGCATGGTCACCCGCCATCGATACCGTTCTGGCTTGGCGAAGGGCCGGGCCGTACCCGGGAATTGTCGGAATCAGTGTCGCGCCTGCGCGAGGAACTGTTCAAGCGCTTTGTCGATTCACCCGATGCGGGCACCCGTTATCTTGAACAGGAAGTAGGCCTGCCAGTGGAAGCCGCAGAACAACTGGCCAGTTACTTGTATAGTGGCAGTACCGCCCTCGGCGTGATGCCCACCCGCGACACGCTGGTGCTGGAACGATTCTTCGACGAAGTGGGTGACATGCATCTGGTGCTGCACGCGCCGTTCGGCAGCCGCGTCAACAAGGCGTGGGGGCTGGCACTGCGCAAGCGCTTCTGCCGCAGTTTCAATTTCGAACTGCAGGCGGCTGCCAACGAAGACAGCATCGTGATTTCGCTGGGCTCGGTGCACAGCTTCGAACTGGGCGATGTCTTCAATTATCTGCAAAGCAGCAGCGTGGAGGATGTGCTGGTGCAGGCATTGCTGGATGCGCCGATGTTTGAAGTACGCTGGCGCTGGAACTCCAGCCGCGCGCTGGCAGTGGCGCGCAATCGCAACGGCAAACGCATTCCGCCGCAGTTCCAGCGCATGGCGGCGGAAGACTTCGTGGCACAGGTGTTCCCCGACCAGATCGCCTGCCAGGAAAATCTCAGTGGCCCGCGCCAGGTGCCGGAGCATCCATTGGTGCAGCAGACCATCCATGACTGCCTGCATGAAGCCATGGATATCGATGAGCTGAAGGAAATCGTGCGCCGCATTGAAACCCATGAGGTGCAGCTGGTGGCGCGCGATCTGCGCGAGCCGTCACCGTTCGCGCAGGAAATCATCAATGCGCGCCCCTATGCATTCCTCGATGATGCGCCGTTTGAAGAACGTCGCACGCTGGCAATCCGCAACCGCAGTTGGGTGGACCCGGCCGAGAATGCCGATTACAGCGCACTGGACCAGGTGGCTATTGATCGCGTACGCGAAGAAGCCTGGCCGTGGATACGCAGCGCCGACGAACTGCACGACGCGCTGATGCTGATGGGGTTCATGACTTTTGGCGAAGTGCATGGCCACAGCGAAACCCGCGGCGGTGGCAGCGAACTGCTGGATATGGAAGCCGATCTTTCATTGTTCCTGGCCGAGCTGGTCAAACAGCAGCGCGCCACCGAAGTGCGGCGCGGAGCCATCCGGCTGATTATTGCCAGCGAGAAACAGCCTCTGTTCGCAGCGCTGGGCAGCGACTGGCTTTGCAAACCGCCGGTGACATTGCCGCCAGCATTGCAGCAACAAGTCTTTAGCAAAGAGGCGGCTCTCACCGAATTGTTGCGTGGTCGTCTCGAAGCGCTGGGGCCAGTTACTGTACGTCAGCTCGGCGACAGCCTGGCTTTGGCAAAGAGCGAGATTGAATTCGCGTTGAGCGCGCTGGAAGTGGAGGGTTTTGCATTCCAGGGTTTTTACACGCCACTTATCGCAGGCTCCGCCGCCACCGAAAAGGAATGGTGTGAGCGACGCCTGCTGCATCGCATTCACCGCTACACGATCGATGCACACCGCGAAAGCATCAAGCCGGTGTCGCTGCAGGTGTATATGCAATATCTGCTGGCGCTGCATGAAGTGCAGCCGCTGACTGACGAGATTACCTTGCCAGGCCTGACTACTGCGGAAAACCTGCGACGCCTGCTGCAGCAACTGGATGGCATCACCGCACCCGCCACCGCGTGGGAGAGCGACATTCTGCCGGCCCGGCTGCCGCACTACGATCCGGCCTGGCTGGATCAGCTCTGCATCAGCGGGCAGGTGAGCTGGGGCCGCATGCTGCAACCACGTGAAGCCGGCAGCGCGGGCAAACTGGCCGGGCCGATCAAGAGCACACCACTGAATATTGTGCAGCGTCGCAATCTGGATCTGTGGCAGGCCCTGGCAGCGCAGGAGCCTTGCAACAATGAACAACTGTCGTCAGCCGCGGTGTTGCTGCGCGATATTCTGCAAACACACGGTGCCAGCTTTTTCACGGATCTGTGCCGCCTGTCGGGCCTGATGGCGATACAGGCCGAGCAGGCATTGGCAGAACTGGTGAGCCTGGGCCTTGTTACCAGCGACAACTTCACCGGCCTGCGTGCACTGCTGACGCCCGACAGCCACAAGCCCAAACTGGGCAGCCATCAACGCCGGCGCGCGATCTATGGCATTGAGGATGCCGGCCGCTGGGCCTTGCTGGTTGTTGGCACGCAAGCGCAGGCAGCGCTCAATGAGGAGCAGCTGGAGCGACTGATACAGATCTATTTCTCGCGCTGGGGTGTCATCACCCGCAAGGTGCTGGAGCGTGAACAGAATGCACCACCCTGGCGACAACTGTTGATCAAGCTGCGCCGGCTGGAGTTGCGCGGTGAGGTTCGTGGCGGCCGTTTCATCAGCGGTGTGGGGGGTGAACAGTTTGCACTGGCTGACACGGTGACGGCGCTGCGCAAGCAGCAGAAAAGCTGGCAGGAAAGGTTGGAAACTGACACGAGCAGTTTGCCGCTGACGGCGGACAGCAAGCCGCGGAGCGCGTTGCGCCACATCATCAATGCCACCGATCCGCTCAACCTGCTGGGCACTCTGCTGCCTGACAAACGCGTGCCACACCTGAGCGGCAACCGCATACTGTTCGAAGACGGCCTGCCGATTGCGGTGCTGGAGAAGGATGAAGTGAAACTGCTGCGCAATCACGACAGCGGCACGCACTGGGAATTGCAGAAGCTGTTGCAGAAGAAGACGTTTCCACCGAGGCTGCGGGCTTATATCGGCAAGGTGTAGAGGCGGAATGCCAGTCTCAATAGTTTTCGACCAGTGCTGGCATCATTCCCAAATTATTCACAAGCGGGATAAAGTCACGATCCGTGAACAGTAGCAGATCGCGCCGGTTTTTAGGGGCATTAGCCTCTTTTCTGAAATTTTCGGAGTATCTGTGGAATCAAAGGAGCATTGGGAAACGGTATACACGACCAAATCTTCTACCGAAGTTAGTTGGTTTCAAGAACATGCGCAGCTGTCCTTAAAACTCATTCGTGACGCAAAAATTCCATCTTCCGCATCAATTATTGACGTCGGTGGTGGCGCCTCTAAGCTTGTCGATGATCTCTTGGCCAGTGGCTATGAGTATTTAACGGTTCTGGACTTGTCTGCCGCCGCAATGGCTGCGGCCAAAGCTCGACTTGGCAACGCTGCTGGCCGCGTCAACTGGTTGGAGGCCAACATATTAAGCGCTGAACTTCCAGCAGGTGCTTATGATGTTTGGCATGATCGAGCCGTGTTCCATTTCCTGACTACTGATGATGAGCGTCAGGTTTATGTGAATCAGGTGTTGCACGCAGTAAAACCCAACGGGCTTGTCATCGTCGCTACTTTTGCCGAAGATGGTCCAACCAAATGTAGTGGTCTACCTGTTACACGTTACAGCGCAAGTGAGCTTCATGCCCGGTTTGGCAAGCCATTCCTGTTGCTTGGCCATGAAAAAGAAACGCATCACACTCCCGCTGGCAACGAACAAAAATTCGTTTATTGTTTGTTCCGAAAAATTGCTTCGTAGTGAGCAGGCTAACCAGGCGTTCAACGCGGACAGTTTGCAGCGGGGCATTTGCTTCGCAAATTTTACGCCCCGCTGCAAACCACTCCGCCGGCAGGCCGGCTCCGTTCTGCCGGGTAACTTGGCGTTGGGCTTCATGAAATA
Organism: uncultured Gammaproteobacteria bacterium; assembly: GCA_903837345.1. Taxonomy (GTDB): domain Bacteria; phylum Pseudomonadota; class Gammaproteobacteria; order Pseudomonadales; family Pseudohongiellaceae; genus CAILUG01. Next base: position 112,087 of record CAILUG010000019.1, read on the forward strand.
TAGTTTTCTGTCTTTTCCTTTTGCGGCGACTGTTGCCCCATTGATTATTCCTTTCACGGGTGGATGGGTTTTCTTCATTCTGCATGAGTGGTTAGAGCCTTCCGTTTGGGGCTTGCCGCCACTACAGTCACTTATTGGAGTCTCCATCAACAGCACGGTTATCGGCTATTTTTTTACCTGGTTTTACGGGCTGCCACTGGCACTTGTGCTTAATGGGGTTAACCGCTACCGCATTAGCTATCTATTAGCGGCAGGTGCGTTACCAGTGCTGAGTATCCCGTTCTGGCAAGCTGACTGGAAAATTTCAATTCTCCCTGCCTTTCTCGCAGCAGAATCTACGGCCTGGCTATTCTGGCTTTTGACGAAACGAAAGGCACAAGATGAAATCCAGCCTGGGTAAAAAGGCGAGGATGCGTGGTGGGCGCAGCGTCAGGCCAGACAGATTTCCCGGCATGTCCGGTTTGGGAGTCGCTCTGGGCTGCTTCCGAGGGTCTGCTTTAGGCAAAATCCTGGAAAAGATTTCTTGGTGACAAGTGGCACCAGCAATTCGACTGGACTGCCCGGTTTGCGCTGTTTATTCTGCTTTTGATAAATACAAAACCAATAAATACCACAAGAGGGGCCTGAAAGTGTCGCGATCCAAATGTGTGCCGAGTCTTGCGATGTTGCTGTTATTGGGGCTTGCCTGCTTTTGCCAGCAGGCGGCCATGGCTGCCGATAAATCCCCGGTGGCAGTGGACCAGGCGCGGCTGCTGAAGGGCACCGATGATCCGAATTTGTGGGCGCACTACGGTGGCAGCTACAACGAGCAGCGTTTCAGCCCGCTCAAAGCCGTGAATGCCGACAATGTGAAGAATCTGGGGCTGGCGTGGTTCTCCGACTACGATACCAACCAGAACCAGCACGGTTCGCCGCTATATGTTGACGGCGTCCTCTATGTATCCACCGCCCGCAACGTGGTGCACGCGTTCGATGCGCACAATGGCAAGCGCCTGTGGACCTACACTCCCCTGATGGTGCCCAACCCCAATCTGGGCCTGGTGAATCGTGGCATGGCGGCCTACAACGGCAAGCTCTACATGGGCATGCTCGATGCGCATCTGGTTGCAATCGATGCGAAGACCGGCAAGCCGGTGTGGAATGTCGATACGGTACCCGCCAGCCTTGGTCTGGGTGAAATGACCAAGCAGTATTCGATCACCATGGCGCCGCGTGTTGCCAAAGGCCTGGTGTTTGTCGGAGGCTCGGGCGGCGAGTATGGCGTGCGTGGCTGGATAGCAGCCTTTGACGCCGAAACCGGCAAGGAAGTGTGGCGCTTCTGGACAGTGCCGGGCGATCCGGCCAAGGGCTTCGAGTCCGAGGCCCTGCGCAAGGCCGCAGCGACCTGGCATGGCGAGTACTGGAAAAACTCCGGTGGTGGCGGCACCGTGTGGGACGCGGTTGTCTATGACCCGGTGACGGACCTGTTGTACTTCGGCACCGGCAACGGCTCGCCGTGGAACCGCGAGATGCGCGATCCCAACGAAGACGACAATCTTTACGTTGCTTCAATCGTCGCCGTGAAGCCGGAGACCGGCGAGTACGTCTGGCACTATCAGGAAACACCCGGCGATTCCTGGGACTACGACGCCATCAGCCCGATGGTGACTGCCGACATCGCCATCAAGGGCGTGAAGAAGCACGTGATCATCCAGCCGTCGAAAAACGGTTTCCTGTATGTGATCGAAGGAGCGACCGGCAAGGTGATCAGCGCAGATGCCTTCACTGATGTGACCTGGGCTTCGGGCGTCGACCTTGAAACACATCGTCCGATCGAAGTGCCTGGTGCGCGTTATGTGACCGAGCCGTTCAACATCGGTCCCGGCGCGCCGGGTGGCCATACCTGGCATCCGAATGCTTACAGCCCGCTCACCGGCCTGATCTACATTCCGACCTGGCAGAACTATTCCGCGATCGCACCGCAGCAGCTGCCTGCCAATGGCAAGCCGCCGCTGATCGCCTTCGGTGGCCGTATTGATCGCGCCACACTCAAGCCACACAACAAACAGGCCGATGACGGTTGGTTGCAGGCCTGGGATCCAGTGACCCGCAAGGTCGTGTGGGAAACCCCGAAAGGTCCGCGCGCCACCAGTGGCGTGCTCGCCACTGCCGGCAACCTGGTGTTCATGGGCAACAGCAACGGCAACCAGCTCGCGGCCTATAACGCCAAAACAGGTCAACCCCTGTGGAACTTCAATGCGCAGAGCGCGGTATATGCGGCGCCCATCACTTACAGTCTGGACGGCGTGCAATACATCGCCGCCAGCGTGGGCGGCACTTCGGCGGGGGATTACTTCGCGCCCAGCTACGGCCGCATGCTGGTGTTCAAGGTCGGTGGCTCTGCCCAGCTGCCGCCAAACGTGTCCTATACGCCACGGCAGCTGAACCCGCCACCCTCAACTGCGGCGCCGGAAGTGATCGCGCGCGGCGCCGAGGTATACAACCAGAATTGCTCGGTGTGCCACGGTGCCGGCGCCGTGCAACAGCGCACCAGCTTTCCCAACCTCACGCTGTCGCCGCTGTTATACACGCAGGAAGGCTTCGATCAGATAGTGCTGATGGGCGCCCGCGTCGACCGCGGCATGGCCAACTTCGCCGGCAAGGTCGCCCCGGCTGATTCGGCAGCCGTGCGCGAGTACATCATCGCGCGCGCCAACGAAGTGAAGAACGCGCCGCCGCGTCCGGCCGGCTTCGGCCCACCTCCGGGTGGCGGTGAAGCAGGGGGTGCACGCCCGGCTCCCGCGCCGCAAGCGGCACCGCCGCCTGCTTCCCGGGATATCCACGAGGATGCTGCCAGGAAGAACTGACAACCTGTGGCGAGCTCTGATTCTCGGGTAACCATTCACATGGCGGCGCTTCTTTATGAGGTTCGCAGACAGCGCAGTGAACCCGCGAGCGCCAGCAGAGGTGCAAACATGACCAGCTATTTGATGGATGAAGGAAGAAAAGTGTAAGGGTTTGGAGTGGATTATTTGCGGCATGGACGCGTCAGGAACGATGGCTTATTCTTCCCGTCCTTGTGGCTCGCGCGCCGGGTTTTTGGCCGCGCGGAGTGGCAGAAAAACTTTTCCAAAGACAAGAAATTTACGGGATGGTCATGCGCAAAAGCGGAATATTGTCCAACTATGCACTGAAGCTGCCTGCTGTCGGCCGGTTTTCGGCGTGGGCGCGTCGCAGCGCTGTGGTCGCGGCCGGTGTGCCACTGGTCTGGCTGGTGCTCCCGGCCCAGGTCGGCTATGGCCAGGAAGCCAAGGTTGCAGGCTCCGGCAATGCACAACAAGCACTGCTGCAGACTTTTTGTGTGAAATGCCACAATTCCGAAGACTGGGCTGGCAGCCTCGACTTCGACTCCATTGATCTGAGCCATCCCGGTCAGCATCCGGATGTGTGGGAAAAGGCCATCAACAAGTTGCGCGGCCGGCTGATGCCGCCCGCCGGACAGAAGCAACCAGCGCAAGGCGATATCGATGCCATGGTTGGCTATCTCGAGACTTCCGTTGATGCCGCCGCCAAAGAACAACATATAGGGCATGTCCCGATACAGCGTCTGAACCGCACCGAGTTCGCGGCCACGATTAAAGGTCTGATCGGCGTCGACATCGATCCCAAGCAGGCTTTGCCCAGCGACATCGAGGTTGAAGGTTTCAACAATATCGCCGGCGCTCTCGGCATCTCGCCATCCTTCATGGAGCAATACCTGTCGTCGGCACGCCGGGCTGCCCAGAAAGCCGTCGGTGAGCCGGTACCGAAAATGGCCAGCACTTTCTATGCGGCCAACGGTGGTGGTGGCGGTGGACCGGGCTTCAACACCAGCCAGGTCAACCATCGCGATGAATTTCCGCTCGGCACCCGCGGCGGCATGAGCTTTACCCACGTATTCCCGGCCGATGGCGAATATCACTTCGACTTCCTGGATGCCGACAACCTCAATGCCGGCCTGTATCCGTTCGGCATGCTGACCGAAGCCACCATGGTCATCCTGGTGGACGGCGTCGAAGTGGCGCGCAGGAATGTGGGTGGCCCCGACGATCTGGCGCTGACCGATCGTGAAGCACAAAAAGGCCGTGAAGCCATCGTGAAAAAAATGACCTTCTCGGCCCAGGTTCCGGCCGGCAAGCATCAGGTGGTGGCAACTTACATCGAGCGCTCCTGGGCCTTGAGCAACGATGCCGCCGGCGGTGGCAGGCTCGGCGACATGCCGGTCACCAAGGGTGGCATGCAGGTGGTAGGACCGTTTGCACCGCATGGACTGTCGATGAGTAGCAGCCGTGCCAAAATTTTTGTCTGCCAGCCGAACAAGGAAGCGGAAGAAAAACCCTGCGCCGAACGTATCGCGAAGAACCTGGCCACCAAGGCGTTCCGCCGTCCGGTCAACGACGACGACGTCAAACGGCTGATGAAGTTCTATGACATAGGCCGGGCGGAAGCCGGCGGTTTCGATAACGGTGTTACCGAGCTGGTCACGGCAGTGCTGTCGAGCCCCGACTTTCTCTATCGCGCCATCTCCACCTCGCCTGCACCCAATGAATCGCGCAAGCTGAATGATCTGGAACTGGCTTCGCGCCTGTCGTTCTTCATGTGGAGCCAGGGTCCCGATGACGAATTGCTGTCAGTGGCAACCAAAGGGCGACTGTCGGATCCCAAAGTGCTGCAAGCCCAGGTGGATCGCATGCTCAAGGATCCGCGTGGCCAGTCACTGGTCGAGAATTTCGCGCTGGCCTGGCTCAACCTCGATGAGCTCTACCAGATTGAACCCACCGAGCGCGGATTCAACGCCGGCATGCGCGGCAATTTCGAGACCGAGATAAGGCTGTTCCTGTCGAGCATATTGCTGGAAAAACGCAGCGTGCTGGATCTGCTCACCGCCGACTGGACCTATGTCAACGAAGCGCTTGCCAACCAGTATGGCATTCCCGGCATCCTCGGCCCGCAATTCAGGAAAGTGAAACTTGAAGACGAAAATCGCTGGGGCCTGCTGGGCAAAGGCGCGGTGTTGCTGCGCACTTCCTACGCTGACCGCACATCACCCGTGTTGCGTGGCGCCTGGGTGCTCGACCGCATCATGGGCACTCCACCCACACCACCGCCGCCCAACGTCAATACCGATATTTCGGTGAAAGTAGGCGAAGCACCCACTACTGTACGGGCCCGCATGGAGAAACATCGTGAGAATCCCATCTGTCAGGGCTGTCATGGGTTGATCGACCCGCCTGGTCTGGCACTGGAGAATTTCGATGTGACCGGTCGCTGGCGCGAATTCGATACGGCCGCAAAAGCCAGGATTGATTCCACCACCGTGCTGACCAGTGGCATCGAGCTGCATGGGCCGATCGACCTGCGCAAGCATCTGATGAGTCATCCGGACCAGTTCCCGCAGACCGTGACCAAACGCCTGATGATGTATGCACTCAATCGTGAAGTGGAATATTACGACATGCCGCAGATCCGGCAGATCGTGCGCGCATCAGCCAAGAAGAACTATACGTTTGCCTCGATCATCAGCGGCGTCGTCAACAGCGATGCCTTCCGTCGTCAGGGTCCTGAAGCGCCCAAGAGTACCAAGGTGGCGTCCATGGCAACCAGTGGCGCCAACGTCGCCCAACAGCAATAAGGGAGAACCAGCATGGCGAATTTCCTGACCAAGAAATATCTGTCGCGTCGCACGTTCATACGCGGCAGCGGCGTGGCACTGGCGTTGCCGTTCCTCGACGCGATGGTGCCGGCGAGCACCGCGCTGGCCCAGACGGCCGCGGCACCGAAAACCCGTGCCGGCTTCTTCTATCTTCCGCACGGCGCGATCATGAACAACACGCCGTTCGGCAAGGAAGTGGATGTGTGGACTTCCACCGGCAAGGGCGAGAATTTCACGCTCGGCAAAACCCTGGCGTCACTCGACCCGCTCAAGAAATACGTCACCACTTTCGAAAATCTCGAAAACACGGCCGCTGGCGGCTCCGTGCACACACTGAATCCGGCTACCTGGCTGTCGTGCGTACGTCCTGATACTTCGGCCAAGGGCGCCAGCATGTCCATCACGCTGGACCAGGTCATTGCGCAGAAACTCGGGCAGAAAACTGCGTTGCCATCCCTGGAACTGGCGTCCGAAACCACTATCCAGGTGGCTGCCGGCAACGGCGGTTTCTATGCTGTCACCACTTCCTATTCCAGCCCCAACTCGCCACTGCCGATGGAATACAACCCGCGCAAAGTGTTCATCCAGTTGATGGGTGAGGGCGACACGGCGGCTGAGCGCGAGGCGTTGATTCGCAAGAATGCCAGCATCCTCGACATGATCGCCGAGCGCACCAACACGCTGCGCAAAACCCTCGGCCCTGGCGATCAGGCCGCGCTGTCGGATTATCTCGACTCCGTGCGGGAGATTGAACGACGCGTGGCGATGGCCGGCTCGCATGACCTCAAGGGCATCACGGTACCAGACGCCCCGGTCGGCGAACTGGAAGACTTCGACAAACAGGTCAGGTTGATGTTTGACCTGTTGGCGCTGGCTTACCAGGCCGATCTGACTCGCGTTGCCTCGTATGTGATGGTTGCCGAAGGCACCAACCGCACTTACAACCATGTGGGTGTGCCAGACTCGTTCCACCCGGTCAGCCATCACAGCAATGATCGCGACCGCATTCGCAAGCTGACTCTCATCCAGCGTTATCACATGGAGCGTTTCGCCGACTTCGCGAAGAAGCTGGCCAATACGCCGGATGGCGACGGCAGCGTGCTCGACCATTCACTGTTCCTGTATGGCTCCAACATGGGCAACAGCAATGCGCACGACAACTACCCATTGCCGGCAGTTTTGGTGGGTGGCGCCAATGGCAAGCACGTTGGCGGCAAGAATCTCACGCTGGCGGAACGCACACCGCTCGCCAACCTGCATTTGTCGATACTCGACAAGCTCGGCATCGAGCAGAAGAGTTTTGGCAACAGCACCGGCCTGCTTTCGGACGTTTGAGTCGGGCCCGACCTGGATAAGATATGAAGATGATTGACCGCAGAAACATTCTCAAAGCAGGCTTGGGCGGGCTGGCAGCATTGGCAACCGCGCCACTGTGGGCCGCCGAAGCATCCAAACTGACCACCCAGGTGTTGGCCGGCAAGGTAACCCTCATCACCGGCGCACCTGGCAACGTGGTCGCGCTGGCAGCGAGTGATGGTGTGGTGCTGGTGGACAGTGGTGCTGCTGCGATGGCCGGCGCTGTCAAAGCCAGTCTCAATGGTGCCAAAGTCAAAACCCTGTTCAACACGCACTATCACGCCGACCAGAGCGGCGGCAACGAACTGTTCGGCAACGAAGGCGCCATCATTCACGCCCATGTGATCACCAGACAGTGGTTGTCGTCTGACTATTACGTGCCAGCTGATGACCGTTGGGTGCCGGCACCTGCGAAAAACGCCCGCCCCACCGTGACCTTCAGGGAAAAAGGCGAGATGAAAGCTGGTGCCGAACATGTCGAATTCGGTTATCTGCTCGAAGCCCACACCCGTGGCGACATCTATGTGTTCTTCCGTGATGCCAATGTACTGGCGGTCGGCGATGTGGCTTCACCGTTGCGCGATCCGGTGCATGACTGGTTTGCCGGTGGCTGGCTCGGTGGCCGCGTCGATGCGCTGGATGTGTTGCTTGGTCTGGCCAATGACAAGACCAGCATCGTGCCCGCCTACGGGCCGGTGATGACACGGGCCCAGCTGCAGATTGAGCGCGACATGATGGCGCATTTGTATGACCGCACCACCGAGCTTACCGACAAAGGCCGCAGCGCCAGGGACATGCTCGACGAGGGCATCATGAATGAAGTGAAGCGCAAGTTCGATGACCCCTACCGGTTCCTCTATGATGTCTGCAAAGGCAACTGGGCCCACTACACGAATTTTGGAGGCAACATTGTTTAAGTCAAACAGGATAACGTTGGCTGCAATCGCCTTGCTGTCGCTGGGCGCAGCAACTTTTGTCATCGCAGAGCAGAGGCCGCAGTCGCTGGTCGATCTCATCCGTGCCGGCAATCGAGAAGCCGTGCTGGCCGCGATCACCTCACCGGATGTCAATGTCAATGCCGAGGAACCTGACGGTTCCACTGCGCTGATGTGGGCCACCTATGCCGTCGATCATGAGATGGTGCGCGCACTGCTGAAAGCTGGTGCCAAGCCCAATGTGACCAGCCGCTACGGTTCGAGTCCGATCAGTGAGGCAGTCAAACTCGGCGATATTGAACTGGTCCGTCCGCTGCTTGATGCCGGCGCCAACCCCAACACACCCAACCAGGACAATCAAACCCCGCTCATGGTGTCCGCTTCGCTTGGCTCGCTGGAAATTGCCAAGTTGCTGATCGGCCGCGAAGCCAATGTGAATACGGTGGAAACCTTCCGTGGCCAGACTGCGCTGATGTGGGCAGCGGCAGAAAATCATCCAGAGGTGGTGGAACTGCTGATTGCGCACGGTGCCGATGTGAAACCGCGTGCCAAGAGTGACGATTGGGAGCGCCAGATGACCTCGGAACCGCGCGCGCAATTCCGCAATACCGGTGGCCTTAACGCGCTGTTGTACGCCACTCGCGGCAACTGCTATCGCTGTGCCGTTGCGATCGTCAACGCCGGCGCTGACATCAACGAACCCAACCCCGACGGCATCACGCCGCTGATCAATGCGCTCGACAACAGGGCTTTCGACATTGCGATGTTCCTGATCGACAAAGGCGCCAAAGTGGATACCTGGGACATGAATGGTCGCACGCCACTGTATGTGGCGGTGGACATGAACTCATTCCGCGGTGCTGCCGGCTTCGGTGGCGGTGGTGGTGGAGCTGGCGTCAGCTTCAGTAGTGTAGGCGGCAGTGCGTTGGGAACCCAGGCAGCTGTGCGTGGCCAGAGCACTGTCAAACCGATGGATGTTGTCAACCGGCTGATCAGCATGGGCGTTGATGTCAATCATGAACTGACCCGTATGCGTCCCAACGGCCCCGGCCGCGGCCGCTTTGCCGACTACATGATGCGCGGCGGCACCGGCCCGCTGATGGTGGCGGCGATGAGTTATGACGATGAAGCAATCAAGGTTCTGTTGCAGCATGGCGCCGAAGCGGATCTGCCCAACGTGTTCCAGATCACGCCGTTGATGGCGGTCGCCAACATGAGTGGCACCGGCCGCGGCAATGGTGCGGTTCCCGGCGGTGGCGATCCACAGGTTCGCGTAATGAAGACCCTGGATTTGTTGCTGGATGGCGGTGCCAATATCAACGCCCAAATTACCAACAGCCGCACCCACACCGCCAAACTGGTTGCCTATGTGCAGGGCCGCGACAATGAGGGCAGAACTGCCCTGATGTCCGCAGCTGAAGCCGGCTGGGACAAAGTCGTCAAGCACATGCTTGATCGTGGCGCCGATGCATCCATCAAGGATGCTGCCGGCAAAACCGCACTCGACTATGCACGCACTCCTCCCGGCGGCGCTCCCGCTGCCACGGCACCGTCGAGCGGCAGGGGCCCAACCGTGCTGGGTGGAGCAGCAGATCGTGCTGCCACGGTGGCGTTGCTGGAATCGCTGACGCCAAAGTCTGATGCGGCACCAGCCAAGACGCACTGACTGCCTGTCTGCCCAGTCCGCCAATTGCCGGGTAACTGGCAGCGTGCGCCTGCGCCGTGTCATCAGAATCCATTGGTTCACTAACTGTTGTTGGCAATAAATAGCGGAGACAGGCATGGCGCAAGACAAGAAAGAACCCTGGCTGGATTATCTGGCACTGACGACTGTTATCTTTGCAGTGTGTGCCACCTTGTCCACCTTCAAGGGTGGCGGTTATTCAACCAGAAGCGTGATCACCATGGAGCAGGCGTCCGATCAATGGAATTTCTTCCAGGCGAAGAGTATCCGGGAGAGCCTGTATGTGATCCAGAAGGAAAATATCGAGCTGCAGATTGCTGCCCTCAACAAGCCTGACGACGATCCGGTCATGGCCAAATACAGGGACGCGCTGGCGGTTTCCGGGAAAAATATCGAGAAATACGAAAAGCAGAAATCCGATATTGAAAAGGAAGCCAGAAGCTGGGAAGAAAAACGCGATGATGCCCAAAAGCACGGCCAGCCATTTGGTTTGGCAGTGATATTTTTACAGATTGCGATTTTATTGTCGTCGATAGCCGGCTTGTTCAAAAGGAAGCAGATCTGGTTCCTGGCGTTGCCGGTTGGTGTGGTTGGTCTGGTTTGTTTTGCCAACGGATTCCTGCTGTTCATGTAGCCGATATGCTTTTGCCGGGAGTCAGCAACTCGCATGTGGAAAAAGCAGGCTGAAAATTGCTAGTGACCATTGCTTGTCGCTCCTGTTGCGGCTTTGTCTGTTCCCGCACCGACCCGCTCGCTATCGCTCCCTATGCTTCTGGAATGACCGCCGGACCATCCGGCTTCACAACCAGCCAGGAGCTCGCCATGAAAACCCGGAACCAGATTTTCAGAATTTCGCTGTTGCTGTCCGCCGCGTGGCTGCTGACTGCAGGCTTGGCGCAAGGTGCCAATGATGACCGGCGTGATCGTGACAGGCAGGACAATGATCGTTCGGAACGAAATGATGAACGCCGTGATAACGATCAGGAGCAAAACAGGTACCAGGAATCACAACGACACTTCGAAGACCGTGATCGTGTGACCGTGCATGATTATTACCGGCGCGAGTACCAGGGCAGCCGCTGTCCGCGTGGGCTCGAGAAAAAACGCAATGGCTGCGTACCTCCGGGGCATGCGCAGCATTGGGATGTTGGCCAGCGTTTGCCCCCGGGCGTTGTCTACTACGAAGTACCGCCAACACTGGTGCGACAGATGGGCCCGCCACCCAGAGGTTCACGCTATGTGCGAGTCGCAGGCGACATACTGCTGATGACCATTGGCACCCAGGTGATCCTGGATTCGCTGGAAGATCTGAACCGCTAGCAGCACCGGTTGTCCTGCGATATTCGCCTGATTATTGCCGGCCAAACAAACTGTGATCCATTCCGCAAAGTCTTGCCTGCGGATTGAACTGCAGCTTAATACGCCGGTTTTTTGGGGAATATTTCCTTTGACACATCCCGGGCTGGATCCCTAATGTTGGTACAGCGAATTCGATTGTGTGGATATTGCAGTTGAATTCCAGCTGGATAATTACACATAACTGACAATTCGGGAGAGCTTACATGCGTCGTCTGATACAGATTTCTGCTTTTGCTTGCACCTTGCCACTGATGTCCATTGGTTCCTTCGCCACTGCGGCGGCTTCTACCGTTACCCCATTCGATTTGAAGCACACCTGCAATGGTGGCGGCACCCGTGAATCGACTGGCAGTTGGGATTCTGCTTCCGGAGCACTCACCTTTACCACGACGTTGACCAACTGCGTTGACGGCAGTGCCACCACCCATAACGGCACTGTTGGCGTCTCGGGCACGTTGTTGACGACCACCGCCGGTTATTCAATCGATGCCACCTACCAGTTCAACACGCACTATGTGAGCAGCACGGATGATGTGCAGCGCGCCTGCACCTGGCACAAGGTTGGCTCCTACGAAAGGGCGACCCACAAGTTCACGGGGACTGTGACCAAAACCAATTGCACTCTGACCGAGACTGATACTGAAGGCGGAGATATCGTTGAGCATCTGCAGAAGCTGACACATCAAACGGAATGATCAAGCAGCCAGGCTGTGATCCTGCGGCCGGTATGGACCATCCACAAAAAAGCCCGCAACAGCGGGCTTTTTTGTATGTCTTTGCAGCTTAGTACTTGTAACTGTCCGGTTTGAACGGCCCGGTATCAGCTACACCGATGTAGTCGGCTTGGGCCTTGTTGAGCCTGGTAACCACACCACCAAACCCTGCCACCATGCAAGCGGCCACTTCTTCGTCGAGTTTTTTCGGCAGCACTTCCACTTTCAGCAGCGCTTTTTTCTTCGCGGCTGGCTGGTCGGCGTATTTGCGTTCCCACAGATACAGCTGTGCCAGCACCTGGTTGGCGAAGGAGCCGTCCATGATGCGGGAAGGATGGCCGGTGGCGTTGCCCAGGTTGATCAGGCGGCCTTCCGACAACAGGATCAGGTAGTCATCGCTGCCGTCCTTGTTTTTGCCGCGCACGATGCGATGCACTTGCGGCTTCACTTCGTCCCACTTCCAGTTTTTGCGCATGAAGGCGGTGTCGATTTCGTTGTCGAAGTGGCCGATGTTGCACACTACCGAACCTGACTTCATCGCTTTCAGCATGTTCTTGTCGCACACATCCACGTTGCCGGTAGCAGTAACGATCAGGTCAAGACTGCCCATCAGTGCCTTGTTGATGTCGCCGGGTTTGCCGTTGTTGATGCCATCGTTGTACGGCGACACCACTTCGTAGCCGTCCATGCAGGCCTGCATCGCGCAGATCGGGTCGATCTCGGTGATCTTCACGATCATGCCTTCCTGACGCAAACTCATCGCGGAACCCTTGCCCACATCGCCGTAGCCAAGCACCAGCGCTTTCTTGCCGCTCAGCAGCATGTCAGTACCGCGCTTGATGCCGTCGTTCAAGCTGTGACGGCAACCGTATTTGTTGTCGTTCTTGCTCTTGGTGACGGAGTCGTTGACGTTGATCGCAGGCACCATCAGCTTGCCTTTCTTCAGCATTTCATAGAGGCGATGCACACCAGTGGTGGTTTCTTCGGTGATGCCGTGGATCTTCTTCAGCATCTGCGGATATTTGCTGTGCACCACGGAGGTCAAATCACCGCCGTCGTCGAGAATCATGTTGGCATCCCACGGCTTGCCGTTTTTCAGGATGGTCTGTTCCAGGCACCATTCATATTCTTCTTCGGTTTCACCTTTCCAGGCGAAGGTCGGGATGCCGGCATGGGCCATCGCGGCAGCAGCATGATCCTGGGTGGAGAAGATGTTGCAGGAAGACCAGCGCAGTTCGGCACCCAGCTCGCGCAGGGTTTCCATCAGCACCGCAGTCTGGATGGTCATGTGAATGCAGCCCATGATGCGGGCGTTTTTCAGCGGCTTGCTCTTGCCGTATTTCTTGCGCAGCGTCATCAGTGCCGGCATTTCGGCTTCAGCCAGCTGGATTTCCTTGCGGCCAAATCCGGCCAGGCCGATGTCGGCGACTTTGTAATCGGTCATGCTCATTGGTAGTACCTTTGGGGTCAGAGTAACTTGATCGTAGCTGAGGATATGGAGTCAGAGTCATGTTTCGCGGGGCGAAAGGTGACTCTGACTCCGATTTGTTTACTTCTTGCCCTTGAGTCCGGCATCTGCACGCAGTGCTTCAGCGCGATCCGTTTTCTCCCATGAAAACTCATTGCGGCCGAAGTGGCCGTAAGAAGCGGTGGGGAGATAGACGGGACGCAGCAAATCCAGCATCTTGATCAGGCCGGCCGGTTTCAGTTCGAAGTTCTTGCGTACCAGCTTGGTGATCTGGGCATCCGGTATTTTGCCGGTACCAAAGGTGTCAACCAGGATGGAAGTGGGCTCGGCCACGCCGATCGCGTAGGAGATCTGCACTTCGCACTTGGTGGCAATGCCGGAAGCCACGATGTTCTTGGCAATGTAGCGGGCCAGATAGGCAGCAGAGCGGTCCACTTTGGACGGATCCTTGCCGGAGAAGGCGCCGCCACCGTGACGGGCATAGCCGCCGTAGGTGTCAACGATGATCTTGCGGCCGGTCAGGCCGCAGTCACCGTAGGGGCCGCCTACCACGAAACGGCCGGTCGGGTTGATATGGAATTTGGTGTGCTTGTCGATCCATTTTTTCGGCAGCACTTTCTTGATGATTTCTTCCATCACGCCTTCACGCAAGTCTTCGGTCTTCACGTTTTTGGTGTGCTGGGTGGACAGTACCACAGCGTCGATTGAATGCGGTTTGCCGTTGACGTAGCGGAAGGTCAGCTGGCTTTTGGCATCAGGCAACAGCCAGGGCAGGATTTTTTTCTTGCGGGCTTCGGCCTGGCGCTCTACCAGACGGTGGGCGTAGCAGATCGGAGCCGGCATCAATACATCGGTTTCATCACAGGCGAAGCCGAACATCAGGCCCTGGTCACCGGCGCCCTGTTCTTTCTCTTCAGAGGAATCCACACCCTGACCGATATCGCGTGATTGTTCGCCGATGGCATTCAATACTGCACAGGTATTGCCGTCGAAGTATTTGCGCGAATCGTCATAGCCGATATCGCACACTACCTTGCGGATGATTTTTTCGTAATTGATATTGGCGGCAGTGGTGACTTCCCCGGCCACTACGACCATGCCGGTTTTTACCAGCGTTTCCACAGCCACGCGCGATTTCGGATCTTGTTCAAGCAGTGCATCCAAAATGGCGTCGGAGATCTGGTCACACATTTTGTCGGGATGACCTTCGGAAACGGACTCTGACGTAAACAGTGTTGCTTCTGACATTGGTATACCTTCTTTGTATTAGTGTTGTAAGGACTTGATAACCGGCTTTTCCTGCAGCCTTCCCTGTATGTTTTTTCTTGTGGTTTTGAATATTGCATCCGGCGGGCTTGTGCCACAGGCGGCCGAATGTAGCACCCTCTCAATGGGCAAGGCAAACCACTGCAGAATCCCCGAATATCAGGGGGAACAAGGCAAAAAAAGGCAGGGCCAAGTGGCAATTGCCAAAGGGCTGGGCGACAATAGCCGGCTTTGAAGTGGCAGCAGCAATACCGGGGAGAATCAGCATGGCGGGTCCTATTTCAGGCACTTCAGCGAGTGGGAGACTGGTGGAACGCCAGGCCAGCCGGCGCGACTGTGCCAATGCCATCCGGGCGCTCAGCATGGATGCGGTGCAGAAGGCCAATTCCGGGCATCCGGGCGCGCCGATGGGCATGGCCGATATTGCTGAAGTTTTGTGGAATGACTACCTCCGGCACAGCCCGACCAGCCCCAACTGGCTCAACCGTGACCGCTTTGTCATGTCGAACGGCCACGGCTCGATGCTGGTTTATTCGCTGCTGCATCTCACCGGCTACGACCTCGGCATCGAAGACCTCAAACAATTTCGTCAATTGCACTCCAAAACTCCGGGCCATCCGGAGTTCGGCTATACCCCGGGCGTGGAAACCACTACCGGTCCGCTCGGCCAGGGTCTGGCCAATGCGGTAGGCATGGCGATAGCCGAACGCACTCTGGCAGCCCAGTTCAATCGGGAAAACTTCAATATCATTGATCACCACACCTATGTATTCGCCGGCGACGGCTGCCTGATGGAAGGCATTTCGCATGAGGTGTGCTCGCTGGCCGGTACACTCAAACTGGGCAAGCTGATCGCGTTTTACGACGACAACGGCATTTCCATCGATGGCGAAGTGAATGAATGGTTTTCCGACGATACTGCCATGCGTTTTGAAGCCTATGACTGGCAGGTCATCAAAGTCGACGGGCACGACCCTGACTCAATCAAGGCAGCCATCGAGGCGGCGCGCGCCAATACTTCGCAGCCGAGCCTGTTGATCTGCAAAACCATCATCGGCTTTGGCTCCCCCAACAAACAGGGCAAAGAGAGCAGTCATGGCTCACCGCTGGGTGCCGATGAAGTGCAGGCCACTCGCGTGGCGTTGAACTGGCCATATCCGCCATTTGAAGTGCCGGAGGCGATCTACAACACCTGGAATGCGCGTGAAAAAGGTTTCATTGCCGAATCAGCCTGGAAAGAACTGTTCACGCAATATGAGGAAGAACATCCGGATCTGGCCATGGAGCTGATTCGTCGCATCAAGCGTGAATTGCACAGCGATTTTGAGCAGCATATGGATGAGTACATCCGTGAGTGCCAGCAAAAGGGTGAGAACATCGCCAGCCGCAAGGCCTCGCAGAACTGCCTGGGCGCGTTCGGCCCGTGGCTGCCGGAACTGCTGGGCGGCTCTGCTGACCTCACTGGCTCCAACCTGACCAACTGGAAGGGCAGTGTTTCGATCACGCACGATCCGGCCGGCAACTACATTCATTATGGTGTGCGTGAATTCGGCATGGGCGCGATCAACAACGGTATCGCGCTGCACGGCGGCTTCATTCCCTATGGTGGCACCTTCCTGGTGTTCATGGACTACATGCGCAGTTCCGTGCGCATGGCTGCGCTGATGAAACAGCAGAGCATATACGTGTTCACACACGATTCGATCGGACAGGGCGAAGACGGCCCCACCCACCAGCCGGTGGAACACATCGCCAACCTGCGCAGCACCCCCAACATGGCAGTGTGGCGCCCGGCTGATGCCACTGAAACCGCAGTGGCGTGGAAGGCCGCACTGGTTAATCGCCAGGGACCCACTGCGCTGGTCCTGTCACGGCAGAACCTGCCGGCACTGGCACGCACAGATGAGCAGGTGTCGCAGGTCCAGCGCGGCGGCTATGTGCTGAGTGATTGCCAGGGCACCCCGGCAGTCATCGTTATTGCTACCGGCTCCGAAGCAGGCATCGCCCTGCAGGCTGTGCATAAGCTGCAAAGTGCCGGCAAAGCCGTGCGACTGGTATCCATGCCTTCCACCAGTGCCTTCGATCAGCAACCGGCAGCATGGAAAGAACAGGTATTGCCGGCGGCTGTCAGCAAACGCCTGGCAGTGGAAGCCGGTCATACCGACTGCTGGTACAAATACGTGGGGCTCGACGGCAAAGTGATCGGCATGCAGACTTTTGGTGAATCTGCCCCCGGCCCGGTAGTGATGAAGCATTTCGGCTTCACCGCCGAGCACATCGCCGAAGTTGTCGAGGCGATGCTCTGAGCTACCGGATCGCCATCAATGGTCTCGGGCGCATAGGTCGCTGTGTGCTGCGCGCCTGGTTCGAACGCAACGACCTGGATGGGCTGGAACTGGTGGCTCTCAATGAGCTGGCCGACCTGCAAACGCTGGCGCACCTGACCCGCTACGACAGCACCCATGGTCGCTTTGCCGGCAGTGTGGAAGTACAGGCTGCCGGGCTGGTGATTAACGGCAAACGCCTGGCCGTATCCAATATTGCCGACCTGCACCAGTTGCCCTGGCAGCAGCATGGTGTGGATCTGGTGATGGAATGCACCGGCACCTTTACAGACCGGGCCCGGGCCGAGATCCACTTGCAGCGTGGCAGCCAGCGCGTGTTGTTCTCGCAGCCGGCTGCTGCTGATGTGGATGCCACCATCGTCTATGGCGTCAATCATCACACATTGAAGTCATCCCACCGCATCATTTCCAACGCCTCGTGCACCACCAATTGCATCGTGCCGGTGATTGATGCCCTCCATAAAGCCGTCGGAATCGAACATGGTGTCATCACCACGATCCACTCGGCGATGAACGACCAGCCGGTGCTGGATGCCTATCACCACACCGATCTGCGTAAAACCCGCAGTGCCATGCATTCGATTATCCCGGTCGACACCGGACTGGCACGCGGCATTGATCGTTTGCTGCCGATGCTGGCCGGGCGCTTCCAGGCGCAGGCGATGCGGGTACCGACCATGAACGTGTCGGCGATAGATCTGAGTGTGGTGGTGCAAAAGGTGGTAGATCGTGAAACCATCAATATGGTTTTGCAGCAGGCTGCGCAGCTATACCCGGAAGGTGTGCTCGGCTACACCAGTGAGCCGCTGGCCTCTTGCGATTTCAATCACGATGCACGTTCGGGCATAGTCGACCTGAGCCAGACCCGTGTCAGTGGCACGAACCTGGTCAAGGTGCTGGTGTGGTTCGACAATGAATGGGCCTTTGCCAATCGCATGCTGGATGTGGCCCGGCTGCTGAGCCAATTAAAGCCCTGATTTTTGCGGGGGTTTCTGCTTGAGACCGGTTGGGTTTAGCATAGCTCTGCTGCTGGCACTCTGATATTCAGCAGTTCAGAAACCTGGTCGTTACAGTTAGTGGGAAATAACAACCAAGCATCCCATGAAAACAACCGTTCACAAGCTTTTGCAGTTCCTGAAAAGCCGCCTCGAACCCGGGCGGACTGCCGAGCTGTTGTCATCTGAACAGTTCCATCAGGTACTGAAAGGTGCAGCCTTCGGTTTTTATGACTGGCATGTCTCTGCCGGTGAATTCCGGGTAGACGAGCACTGGCTGGCCATCCTCGGTTACAAGCCGGGAGAAATCGTGGTTGACGCTTCCACACTCCCGGATTTGATCGAAGCCTCGGACCAGGAGATGGTCAGGACCAGATTGTTCCAGGCGATAACAAAAGACGATCCCTTCACGGTTGAATTCCGTGCTGTGCACAAACAAGGACGCTTGTGCTGGGCACGCACCTCCGGTTCGGTAATCAGCAGGGACAGCAAGACCGGAGCACCGCTGCGCGTGTGCGGCGCCATGCAGGACATCACCGGCATCAAGCAGGGCGAGCGCGAACGTGACGAGTTCATGCAATTTTTCGAGATGTCATCCGATCTGATGATGATAGCCAAACCTGACGGCAAGTTCGTAAAGGTCAACAAGGCAACCCTTGATACGCTCGGGTTCGGCGAGAAGGAAATCTACAGTATCAACTTCATGGAACTTGCGCATCCGGATGACAAGGCTGCAACTACCGAAGAATTGCTGCGCCAGATGGAGTCAGGTAAAACACTCAAGTTCGAAAACCGCGTCATGTGCAAGGATGGCAGTTACCGCTGGCTGTCGTACCGCTCGGTATTTTCGAAGGAATTTGGGCTTTCATACGCCACTGCCCGCGATGTTACTGACAGCAAGCGCATCCAGGAAGCCTTGCGGCAACAGCAGGAGCGTTACAACGCACTGGTCGACAACACCGAAGATGTGATCATGGAGTTTGATCGTGCCCATCGCCACACCTATGTCAACAACGCGGTGGCAAAGTCGATTGGTCTTGCGCCTGAAGATTTCCTGGGCAAGACCCATGAAGAGATGGGTTTTCCGAAGGATCTGTGCGACTTGTGGGAAGAAGGGATCGAGCGGGTATTTGTCAGCGGCCAGTCCTACTCCACCTATTTTGAAGTCGACAATCCCGGCGGTCGCAGGCGGATCGACTGGAGTGTGTTCCCGGGCATTGTCATTAATGGCGAAATCCTTACCGTGCTCAACGTATCGCGCGACATCACGCAGTACAAGCGGATGGAAGAAGATCTGCGGCGCATGCAGAAGCTGAGCAGTCTGGGCGTGCTCGCTGGCGGCATAGCCCATGATTTCAACAATATCCTGACCATCCTGTTCGGTAACATCGGGCTGGCGAAAAGTTACCTGGAGCCAGGGCACACAAGTTTCCAGTCACTCGACAAGGCCGAAGTGGCATTCCAGCGTGCGACCCATCTCACCAGCCAGTTGCTGACCTTTGCCAAAGGCGGCGAGCCGGTCAAGCAGGATGTCAGCGTTGCTGCGCTGATAGAGGAGGTTGTCAAATTTGACCTGTCCGGCAGCAATGTAAAACTGGTGCTCAGTGCTCCTGACAATCTATGGCATGCACGGGTGGACAAGGGCCAGATCTCCCAGGTATTTTCCAATCTGGCCACCAATGCCAATCAGGCCATGCCGGTGGGGGGACACTTGCACATCTCCATCGACAACTGTGTGCTTGTACGCAATGAAGTGCCAGGACTTGATGCCGGCAATTACCTGAAATTCATTGTCAGTGATGAAGGAGGCGGCATCCCGGAAGAACATCTCGACAAGATATTCGATCCCTATTTCACCACCAAGGAGAAAGGCAGCGGGCTTGGACTTGCTACAGTGCACTCGATAATCACTCGTCACGAAGGCCATATTTCGGTGGAGTCAGTGGTGGGCAAGGGTACAGCCCTCACCATTTATCTGCCTGCTGCTCCCGGCATCGATCATGTGTCCAGGTCAACACCGGTCACCGGTGCCGGTGCAGTGCAGCCGCAATTGAAAGTGCTGGTTATGGATGATGAGGAAATGATTTGCCAGTTGTGCTCTGCCTATCTGTCAGCGCAGGGGTATCGTGTCGAAGTGGCACAGGAAGGCAGGGAAGCAATCCGCAAATATGATGCAGCAGTGGCAGCGGGCTCGCCTTATGACTGCCTGATCATGGATCTGACCATTCCGGGCGGCATGAGCGGCAAGGAAGCCATCGCCGAGATACGCAAACGCGATCCGCAAGTCAAAGCCATCGTATCGAGCGGCTATGCCGCAGATCCGGTGATGGCGAATTTCCGTGAACACGGTTTCAGCGGATTTATTCCGAAGCCGTTCCAGCTCAGCGCCCTGCTTGAGGAAATAAAACGGGTGCTGTCAGAAGCCTGAACCAGGCATGAACAAAGTACATGTGCAGTGACCTGGCAACGGCACTGGTGCCGAAATTAACACTTTCTTTAAATATCCCTTCTTCACACTTAACCTGCGGGCATCAAGATACGCAGAGTGAAAATGTCCATGAGGCTTCATGCCTTGACAAGCATGCTGCAGTACATACAGTCGTTTGATACCCGCACGTTCCTTGCTTTTTCCAGGCATCCCCGCCACCTCCGTCTCTCCAGCATCTCGCTACGCTTGTCCGCCACTGCTGATGGCTGGTTCTACCTGCTGCTGGTTCCTTTGACCCTCGTCACCAGGCCGGAGCAGGCGCGCCACATCCTGCAGCTTGCATTCGTGGCTTTTGCAGTTGAACGTGCCTGCTACTACATTCTGAAAAACACTTTGCGAAGACAGCGGCCACAACAAGCGCTGGCCGGATTTACCGCCAGCATCAAGCCGGCCGACAAGTTCAGTCTGCCTTCCGGCCATACATCGGCGGCCTTCCTGTTTGTCACCTTCCTGTGCCTGACCATTTCGCCACTGTTCATGCCTTTGTATGCGTGGGCAGCAGGGGTGGGTTGCTCACGCGTGATGCTGGGAGTGCACTACCCCTCCGACATCGTTTCCGGCGCCCTGCTGGGAACTTCGATTGCAATCAACGTGGTCTGAAACTGATGAAGATTCTTTACGGTGTGCAAGGGACCGGCAATGGCCATATCAGTCGCGCCAGTGCGATGCTGGCAGCATTCGCCAACCATCCGGAACTGGAAATAACCTGGCTGCTCAGTGGACGTGACAAAAGTCGCGGTTGCGGGGCCATCAACAAGTTCGAATGGCGTGCGGGTTTCACGTTTGCCACCGAAAACGGCCGCATCAATCTGCTGAAAACCGCGCGCTGCAACAATCTGCTGCACTTCTGGCGCGATATTTCCACGCTGAAGCTGGATGGATACGACATGCTGATCACCGATTTCGAGCCGGTGCTGGCGCATGCTGCCCGCAAACGGGGGCTGCCGACAGTGGGTCTTGGTCATCAATATGCGTTTCGTTATCCGATTCCGCTGCGCGGCTCCAATCCGCTGGTGAAAGGCCTGATGGATTGTTTTGCGCCTGCCAATCGCAGCGTAGGTTTGCATTGGCATCATTTCGATCATCCGATCCTGCCGCCAATAGTTGATCTGGACATTCCGGCAGTGCTGCCGCCCACCGAAGCCGACAAGGTACTGGTCTATCTGCCGTTCGAAAATCTCGCTTCAATTGAGCAGATGTGCAGCCACTGGCTCGATCAGGAATTCTATATCTATCACCCCGATGCGCAGAATCGTGATGCCGGCAACCTGCATCTGCGCAGCATAAGCCGTGCAGGATTCAAGCAGGACCTGCTGACATCCAGCAGGGTGATAACCAACAGCGGCTTTGAGCTGATCAGCGAGTGTTTGCAGCTTGGCAAGGCCATTCTTGCCAAACCGGTACACGGACAGATGGAACAATTGTCCAACGCCGCCGCGCTGGCCCAGCTCAACTACGCCACGGTGATGGATGAGCTGAACCCGCAGCTGGTTCGCAAATGGCTGAAGGCAGATATCAAGCCGGTGCAGGTTACTTATCCGGATGTGGCGCAGGCGCTGGCACGCTGGATCGCCGGTGGCTGCAAGCAGAGCGAA
Organism: uncultured Gammaproteobacteria bacterium; assembly: GCA_903837345.1. Lineage (GTDB taxonomy): Bacteria > Pseudomonadota > Gammaproteobacteria > Pseudomonadales > Pseudohongiellaceae > CAILUG01. Next base: position 133,962 of record CAILUG010000019.1, read on the forward strand.
GCGGAACTGGCCAGCGAGTTGTGGGGTTGAATCCGATTTTGCTGATTCAAAGAATTTCATCAATCATTCTGAAAGCTTTCGGTACTCGAATTTTTCCGTCCTCATAGCAGTCGTGCTTCTCCAGATTTTTACTCGGACCTCCAAATCTGCAGGGACGCCGACTTCAGTGCATAGCCGCTGGTGGGGACACGGTTCGTCGACACGCCGTGAACCCATCCATGGGGGCTCGGCTGCAGCCATCCCTGGCTGCAGACGGTCGCCGAACCTTGTCCCCACCAGCGGCTTTCAAGATCAACGCGTGTTCATTTAAACTGGAAGAATCACACACTGAATTCTGAAGAGGGCTTCTCCCTGAAGACGGAGGGGACCTCTGCGGCCATGGATGGCCGCAGGGAGCTACAGGGACGTACTTGTGCGTGTCCCCGTAGTCTTCAGGGAGGAGCCCGACTGCGATGAGTACGGAAAATACTTGCTACTGATTTAGTCCTGTCGAGCTGACAAGTAACGCTGCCGCTTGGCGGGTTTCAGCATCTGCAGATCGGTCAGGCACAAGCCATCGATACAATCGGTGAAATCCGGATCGATACTGAAGGCCAGGGTCTGGAAACCGCCATCTTCAAACAGCGCCGCATATTGACGGAACAGCACCGGAATTTTCAGACCGCCGTCAGCAAAGGCAGCCTGCAGCTGCTCAAAGCCGGCTGCCAGATCAAGATCCTGGTATTTGGTCTGCAAACGCTGGCTGTTCAGAATGGAAGGTACAAAGGGGTTGAGCGTGGTGACGAGAGGTTGCCGCGCCGGGTAGTACTTGCTGAAGTAGAACACCAGCTCTTCCGCCAGAGCACGCGGGTAATCAGCGCTCATCGACACCGGCCCGAACAGATAACGTATTTCGGGACGGGTGGCGAGATAGGCGCCCAATCCCTGCCAGAGATAGTCCAGGCTGGCCTTGCCCCAGTACTTGGGATGCACAAAGCTGCGGCCGAGCTCGAGACCGTGCCCGATATAGGGCAGAAAGTCGGGGTGGTAGCGATAGAGCGTGCTGGTATACAAGCCGGTCTCGCCAAAGCGTTTCAGCAAGGCAGCTCCTTCGCCCAGACGGTAGGCGCCGGCAATTTCCAGCGCTTCCTTGTCCCACACCACCAGGTGCCGGTAATGGCGATCATACTGGTCAAGATCGCGACGCTTGCCGGTGCCTTCGCCGACACGCCGGAATGCCAGTTCGCGCAGCCGTCCGATCTCGCGGATCACGACCGAATCGGCCGACCAGTCACACAGGATGATGGCGTTATTGTCGCGGGTGAGGCCCAACAGTTGACCTTGTTTGAGTTCCTGCTGCAGGGCCTGGCGGTTTTCCGGATGGGCGATGGCGCGTTCGGTTTCGAATGCGCCGACCTGCGGCTTTTCCAGTTTGTACAGATGTCTGCGCAAACGCTGGACCAGCGTACGATCCAGCACTTCATCCGAATGCAGTCTCCTGGCCGGGATCATTTCACCGATCCGGAAACCAATCACTTTGGACCGGTGTTTGAACAATTCATCAGAGAGCAGCATCGTGCTGAGCGGTTTGTAAAGCATGGAAACGCAGTAGAACAGCAATGAGTTGCGGGCCTTGATGAGCACCGGCAACAGTGGTGCTTTGGCCTTGCGGGCAAAGTGCAGAAAACCCGGACGCCAGAACGGATCGCTGACGCCGAGCGCACTGGCACGCGAGACTTCACCGGCCGGAAACACGATCACTGCTCTTTCCTTTTCCAGTTCGGCCAGCACATTGCGATAGCTGCGCAATGCACTGCCACCAGTCATGTTGTCAACCGGAATCAGGAACGCATCAAGCGCGCGGAAATTGCTGAGCAGGTCGTTGGCAATGATTTTTACATCACTGCGCACTTCTCCCACCAGCCGCAGCAAGGCCAGCCCGTCGAGCGAACCGATCGGGTGATTGGCAAAAATGACAACTCTGCCGCTGTCAGGGATGTTGGCACGCTCAACCGCGCTGACGCTGTAGCTGAAATTCAGGTGTTCGAACACCCGGTCGATCCAGTGCAAACCGTTGGTGTCGGCATTGTCACGCAGGAAGCAGTTGATTTCATTTTCGTGCAGGATATGCCGCAAAAAATTGAAAGCAGGGTTGCGAAACAGCGCAGGGGAGGCCGCGAGTTGCGGAAATTTGGCAGAAACGGCGGCTTCAACATTGATCATGGGAATTCGTCCCGGGCAGGAAGTTTGAGCCTGAAGACGTTGTCGACAGCAGGCAGTTGGTGTGACCAGCGGATGATGTGGATTTCGCCGTGCGCGTCTTCGGCCAGCGCAGTGCAACTCTCCACCCAGTCGCCGCAGTTGTAGTAGTGGATGCCATCGATCAACTTCTTTTCGGCGTGGTGGATGTGGCCGCACACCACCCCGTCGAAACCGCGTTTGGCGGTTTCCCGCACTACTGTATTTTCAAAATCAAAAATGAAACTCACAGCCGACTTCACCTTGTTCTTGATCGCACCCGACAGGCTCCAGTAGGGCAGGTGCAGCCAGCGCCGCAACAGGTTGAACCAGCGGTTGGAAAACAGCAGGAAGTCGTAGGCGGCATCGCCCAGCAGGGCCACCCAGCGGTGGTGGCGGGTGACACCGTCGAACGCATCGCCGTGGATGATCCACAATTTTTCGCCGCGCGCCGTCACATGCGTGGCTTCTTCCAGTACTTTGACATTCCCCATCTCGAACTGGTGCTCGCTCAGGTATTCCCGCAGGAATTCGTCATGGTTGCCGGGGATGTAGAAAACTTCAGTGCCTTCTTTTTCGGCTTTGCGCAGGATCTGTCGTACTACCTGGTTATGGGTGCCAGGCCAGTACCATTTGCTGGTGGCGATGCGCCAGCCGTCGATGATGTCGCCGACCAGATACAGTTTGCGGCAGGTGTTGGATTTGAGAAATGCATGCAGCTGAGTGGCTTTGCATCCGCGGGTGCCAAGGTGAACATCCGAGATCCAGAGGGTATTCCAGCACATTTTCTCCATTGATAGGATCCGGTTGCCAATGACCGGTGCACTTTAATCAATCCAGATTAACTGGCTGTTAAAACAGCCCTGCGATCAGATTAAGTTTCAAAATCTGACGCAGGCGCGTTTATTTGCTTGGACCAATGCTTTCCGGCAGCGGGAAGTTGCCGGCGTAGGGCGGCCAGTTGGGCACAGGCCGTGTGGGCGGCACGTAGTACATGCCGGTATAGAGTCCGCGCAGCTTGCCGTGATCCATGTAGAACACATCGCAGAAGTGGTTGCGGCGCTTGGCGTGGCCGTTTTCACGTATGAACAGGGCTGACGCCACCACCACCTGCTGCTCCACATCCACCACATGCCAGCGGCGCGCAGTGATATTCTGCACGTTGAAGGTGGAACTGCCGGAGCGGCAATCACTCATGCCGTTGAGTCCGCCGTCATTCTTGCGCTCGGGTGGCAACGGGGTGCCGACCGTTTTCTTGCCGTTTTCCTCACGGAAGCAGCCGGGGTGGGCTGCGACGATGCCGGGGTTGCGGTCGACAATATAATCCCAATAGGAGTTGGTGATGTGCATCAGCTCTTCGCGTGAGCTGCGCTCACCCACGGGTACGGTGCGCACCGGGGGCGGGTTGCCATTGGTCAGGTAATCCGCATCCCACAAGGTGCTGCCCGCGACGCCGTCCACCCCGGCATCGCCTTTGCGGCCGACAAACCACTCGGCTTCGGTGATCTTGCGGTTCTCGATATGCAGGCGCACGGCGGTGATGGCCAGCTCGCTGCCTTCCTTGATGGTGCCGTAGTAGACGGCATTCCTGGTTACTTCATCAAAATACTGGCGCTGCATGGCACCGAGCCCGGTGGCGCTCTTCCACATGCCTTCACCCACGGGTTGCACCACATCGTTTTCGGTATGGCGATAGTAGGTGGCAAGCCCGGCCTTGCCAGGATCGTGGGCAACCAGCGCATTCAGATAGTTGTCGACCGTGGATTTCATGCAGGCGCGGTTGCAGTCGCTTTGGGCCAGACTGGCCTGGGCCAGTCCCAAAGTGCACAACATGATGGCAAGACCGGTGAGCAAACTGGATGGAAGTGGTCGCATGGCTATCCTCTGGATATTCGGGTTCAGCTTGTTGTTATGGGCAAGGCCCCGCCGATTCTCTGTGGTCAGCCGCTGCAAGACAAGCCATGCATGATGGAAGTCAAGGTTTGCAAGGAAACCGTGGTCTGTGTGCGCAGGCTTTGGGTATCATAACCAAAGCACAAACACGGCGAACGATGAGGTTGGCATGACAATTCTGGCAATGGCGGCACTGGATCTGGCGGGCAAACGGGTGCTGATCAGGGAAGACCTGAATGTACCCGTCAAAAACGGCAAGATCGTCAACGATGCCCGTATCCGTGCTGCCTTGCCAACCATCAGGATGGCACTGCAAAAAGGCGCCAGTGTAATCGTGATGTCGCATCTGGGCCGCCCGAAAGAAGGAGTGCCGATTGCGCAACAACCCGATTCAGCGCTGGCGCCAGTGGCAGCACATCTGGGCCAGCTGCTGGGCACAAAGATCGAGGTGATGCCGCAGGATTTCAGCGCGGCTGATTCACGCGCCCTCAAACCCGGCCAGTGCATCCTGCTGGAAAACGTGCGTACCAATGTCGGCGAAAATGACAATGCCGATGCTATCTCCAGGTACTACGCCAGCCTGTGCGATGTGTTCGTAATGGATGCATTCGGCACCGCGCATCGTGCCCAGGCCAGCACCCATGGCGTGGCAAAATTCGCCACTGTGGCTTGTGCAGGTCCGCTGCTGGTGGCTGAACTGGATGCGCTCGAGCGCGCACTCAGCAAGCCGGTGCGGCCACTGCTGGCAGTCGTCGGTGGCGCCAAGGTGTCGAGCAAATTGCAGGTGCTGGAATCGCTGGCGAAGAAAGTGGATGCGCTGGTGGTGGGCGGTGGTATCGCCAATACTTTCCTGGCTGCGGCCGGCAAGCCGGTGGGCAAATCGCTGGTGGAGCCTGACATGATCGAGCAGGCGAAGAAGATCATGGCACAAACCCATATCCCGCTGCCGGTGGATGTGGTGGTGGCCAGTGAGTTCAAGGAAGATGCTGCGGCAACAGTGAAAAATGTCGATGATGTTGCGGCCACCGACATGATTCTCGACATCGGCCCCAGGTCAGCGGCGGCGCTGACTGCCGCCATTGCCAAGGCCAACACCATTTTGTGGAACGGTCCGGTCGGCGTGTTCGAATTTCCCAATTTTGCCAAAGGCACCGAAGCGGTGGCGAAAGCCATTGCTGCCAACAAGGGCTTTTCAATTGCCGGCGGCGGCGAGACCATCACGGCGATCGAGAAATACGGCATCGAAAAGGATATTTCCTACATTTCCACCGGTGGCGGCGCCTTCCTCGAATTCGTCCAGGGTGACATACTGCCGGCAGTAGCCATCCTGCAAGAACGCGGCTCCAAATAATTTTTTATCAAAGGTAATTTTTCATGGCTCTTATCAGTCTGCGACAACTGCTCGACCACGCTGCCGAACACAATTACGGTGTGCCGGCTTTCAACGTCAACAATCTGGAACAAGTGCGTTCGATCATGATGGCCGCTGATGAAGTGAACAGCCCGGTGATCCTGCAGGCCTCGGCCGGTGCGCGCAAATATGCCGGCTCCAATTTCCTCAAGCACCTGATCGAAGCGGCGATCGAAGAATTTCCGCATATTCCGATTGTGATGCATCAGGATCATGGCGTGTCGCCCGCTGTTTGCCAGCGCTCGATCCAGCTGGGTTTTTCTTCCGTGATGATGGACGGTTCGCTTGGCGAAGACGGCAAGACGCCGAAGGATTACGACTACAACGTGCGCGTTACCAGACTCACGGTTGAAATGGCGCATGCCTGTGGCGTGTCAGTGGAAGGCGAGATTGGCTGTCTGGGTTCACTGGAAACCGGCATGGCCGGCGAAGAAGACGGTCACGGAGCAGAAGGCAAACTGGATCACAGCATGTTGCTGACCGATCCGGAAGAAGCTGCGCGTTTTGTGGCCGATACCGGTGTTGATGCACTGGCCATTGCGGTGGGCACCAGTCATGGCGCCTACAAATTCACGCGTCCTCCAACCGGCGACATTCTGGCCATTGGCCGCATCCGCGAAATCCACAAGCGTTTGCCCAACACCCACCTGGTGATGCATGGTTCTTCGTCAGTGCCGCAGGAGTGGCTCAAAATCATCAACGAGAACGGCGGCAAAATGGGTGAAACCTATGGCGTGCCGGTGGAGCAGATCCAGGAGGGCATCAAGAATGGTGTGCGTAAAGTAAACATCGACACCGATCTGCGTCTGGCTTCAACCGGTGCTGTGCGTAAATTCCTGGCAGAAAACCCGGCTGAATTCGATCCGCGCAAATGGCTGATCCCGACCATGAGTGCGATGAAGGGCATCGTAAAAGATCGCCTGACCCAGTTTGGCACTGCCGGGCAGATTTCTACTATTGGCAAAATCTACAGCCTTGAGCAGATGCAGACGCGTTACAGCAAGGGCGATTACAAGGCCAAGGTAAAATGAAGAAGGATATCAAACAATTTCCAGCATCAGGTTTGCATTGGCAAGTATTGTTTGCAGAGAATGAAAATAAAATTCGTGCAGTTGGATATACTGACGGAAAAAAAGTTACCGAAGATA
>CAILUG010000020.1 GCA_903837345.1 uncultured Gammaproteobacteria bacterium
CCTTGTAGCCTCTGTCAGTTACCTGTCTTACTGCTTCAATCTTGAAATCTTCGGGATAGCGTTTACCGCTCATGGTCAGACACCTCTTTGATGCGTTAGTGTAACGCTATCAAGTGTCTAGAATATCGGGGGCTTGCCACTGTGCACTGTGAGTATTTTTTTAAGGTTTCGGCAATATGCCCAAACGGTCACCACCATAAGTGCCCACCCAGATTTCCTTGCCAACTTCCTGGGCGGAACTGACACCTTTGAGAGCAACCTTCTCGTCAGCACCGGCGATGCGTTTGGCAGACAGTGTGGCAGGATTGATTTCGAACACTGACCAGCCGGTGCCGCACACAGGCCCGCCGCAAGTGTCGGTGATATTGCCGCCGGCAGCATAGATGGTGCCTGCGCTGGTCCAGCGCAAATTGTCGGGGGCGATGGTGACCGCGATGATTTCTTTGGCAGGTGGAGTGGTGCTGCGATCAAAGCGCACCACCTGGTTGGTACCGAAAGCCGCCACGTAGATGTAGCGCTCGTCATCACTCATGACAATGCCGTTGGGGCCGGACAGTTCAGTACCTTTGATTCTGGAAACCTCGCTACCCGGATGCCACTCGAAAACCTGTCCGGTGATTTCCTTTCTGGTGACTCCATCCATGCCGGAGCCGGTCGGATCCATGAACTGGGTGGCGAGGAAGCCCCAGTCCTTGAGTATCACCAGACTGTTGGTCCAGGAAGTTGCCGGCATCGGGATGCAGCCTATCCATTTGATGGCGGGAGCAGCGGCTGCATCTATTTCATAGACTTCAACCGCTTCACGGGTACCGTGACTGGTTGAATAGAGTCGATAGTGGCCAGGGCTGTTGTCGATGGCTTTGAGTGCAATGCCATGAACCGAAAATTTTGCAACATCCAGCGGACCCGGGCAGGATTTATACAACTCGCTGTTGAGTTCCAGCACCGGTTTGTCGCCAGGAAACAGGATGGAGAATTTGCGCTCGGCCGGATTGACCAGATGCAGCTTGCCGTTGATGGCAGGATTGTTGGCAAGATCGCCGTTCATGCCCGAGACCAGCAGCCAGGGAGTATCGCCCAGATGCAGGATGTCCTCGCCATTGATAACACCACACAAATAGCTGATTTGGGGTTCATCAACACAGGCAACTGGCGCAGCTTGCGCTGCAGCAGTGGTGGCGGCCGGGGCAGAATCAGCCTGTGGCACCGGCTTGTTGCAGGCTGCCAGCAACAGCAACAAGGCCTGAAACACAAAAAGCGCCGGTTTTACCGATATATATTTGTTCATTTGTAAACTCCCCTCTAAAAATGAGGCCTGAGCTTAGCACCTTGTTTTGAAAATCGGCAATTCATATCATCCGGACTGCCAGTCTCCTCCCGATAACAAGAGCAAACCAATGCCAACAACCTACCAGGTCAATGATTTCGTCGATGGGCAGAAGATCGGCCGCTTTAATATCATGCTGCTGATATGGAGCTTCCTGGCAATGTTCGCCGACGGCTTCGATCTGAATTCGCTTGGCTTCACTGCGCCGGATCTCACCCGTTTGTGGGGCGTCGAACGCAGTGCGATGGGGCCCGTGCTCAGCGCCAACAATCTCGGCATCTTTCTGGGCGCTCCATTGCTGGGCTGGCTGGGTGACAAATTCGGCCGCCGGCCGCTGATCATATTCGGCACCCTGCTCTACGGTTCCATGACCTTGCTGATGTCGTTCTCGACCACCATGCAGGAAATGATCATCCTGCGCCTGATTGCCGGTATCGGCATCGGTGGCATCATGCCAAACACCATCTCGCTGAACTCGGAACTCTCCCCCAAGAAATTCCGCTCTACCCTGATTGTGCTGATGTTCATGGGGATCACCACCGGCAGTACGGCAGTGGGTCTGGTAGCCACCTATTTCATGCCTGCCTACGGCTGGCAAATTGTTTTCCGCACAGGCGCCATACTGCCCCTCATACTCAGCGTGTGTCTGGTGTTCGGCTTGCCGGAATCGCTGAAGTTGCTGGCCATCAAGCCGGGCGCTCGCAAGGAGATGATAAAAACTGCCAGAAAATTACGGCCTGATCTGGTCATAGCTGATGATGCTGTGTTCATAAACCCTCCCATCATCGAGAAGAGCGCCGGCAATATCGGTGAATTGTTCAAAGGTGGTCTGGTGTGGATCACTCCGCTGTTGTGGCTGTGTTTTTCGATTGCGTTGATGGCAAATTTTTTCCTGAACAACACGCTGCCACTGATCTATGACAACTATGGCCTCCCGGCCCATGAAGCTGCCGTCACTGCCACCATGTATCATGCCGGCGGAATATTGGGAGGGCTGTTGATATGCATCCTGCTTGATCGCATGGGTTTTTTGGTCGTGGTACTGATGTTCGCAATCGGGGCTCCCGCCATCGTCCTGCTCGGTCATCAAAGTCTCGGTTTTCATGCGCTGGCGCTGTTGGGCGGCATTGCAGGCGTGACCATGCTGGGTGCCCAGTTCGGGAACAATGCGGCGGCCGGGCTGCTCTATCCCACCTCCATCCGTGGCAAGGGCGTGGGGATAGCTTTGTCCATCGGACGTCTTGGCGCCATCATTGGCCCGGCGGTAGGAGCCATGTTGTTGGGCATGAATCTGGCGATGTCCACCGTGTTCCTGCTGGCAGCCCTGCCCATCATTGCCGGGCTGGTTGCGGCCGTGTTGTTGTCGTGGTTATGTTATCGCCGCTTCAATTCTTTCCTGCTGGATGACACGCCAGTATCAGAAGTGTGAGAGCAAACCTCTTTCCACTTCATCCAAGGCAGCCGGTAGTTATGGAGGAGTCAGCTTGAGCCCTACAGATGTGCATGCCTTGCCGGTGACCTTGACACTGATGGTTCCTGTTTTCAACGAAGCAGAAGCAATCGACGCATTCCTGCAAGCCATGTCCGGCGTGTTTTCCCCGCATCCCGACATCACACCCGATTTTGTTTTCGTCAACGATGGCAGCACCGATGACACCCTGAACATCCTGCTCGCCCGCCAGCAGCTGGATCCCCGCATCACTGTGGTCGACCTGAGCCGCAACTTCGGCAAGGAAGCCGCGATGACGGCCGGGCTCAGCGTCGCCAAAGGTCAGGTGGTGGTGCCGATTGATGTGGACCTGCAGGACCCCCCGGAAATCATTCTGGAGATGCTGAAACTGTGGCGACAGGGGTTTGAAGTGGTGCTGGGGCGCCGCGTCAACCGCGATTCCGACACCTGGGCCAAACGCACCACCGCCAACTGGTTCTACAAAATCCACAACAAGATCGCCAAGCCGAAACTGCCGGAGAATGTCGGTGATTTCCGTTTGATGGACCGGGTGGTGGTGGAAGCCCTGCTTACGCTGCCGGAAGCACATCGCTTTATGAAAGGCTTGTTTGCATGGGTGGGATTCCGCACGGCGGTGGTCGACTATGTGCGGCTGCCGCGTGTTGCCGGGTCCACCAAATTCAATGGCTGGAGTCTGTGGAATTTTGCACTGGAAGGCGTCACCAGCTTCAGCACCGAGCCGTTGCGCATCTGGACCTACGTCGGGATGCTGGTGTCGATGCTGTCCATCCTGTTTGCGCTGTTCATCATCATCAAGGTTCTGCTCTTTGGCGCTGACGTTCCCGGCTATGCCTCGATCATCGTGGCGGTGACGTTCCTGAGCGGCTTGCAGCTGGTGGGCATCGGCATCCTCGGCGAATATCTGGGCCGCACCTATATCGAATCCAAACGGCGTCCCGTCTATCTGGTACGACGGCTTTACAAGGCGGCTGACAAGTAATGGATCTGAAAGAAAGTGAAATCCTGGGCGACCAGGCAGACAGCCATTGGTATTACAGCGCCAAGGCCAGTGCGATGTCTGCAATGCTGGCAGGGCTCAATGCCCGCCATCTGCTGGATGTAGGCGCAGGTTCGGGCTTTTTCTCACGCTACCTGTTGCGGACCAGTCCGGTTGAATCTGCACTGTGCATTGATCCGAATTACGCGGGTGACAGTGATGAAAAGGTCGGTGACAAGCCACTGCACTTCCGCACCTCACTGCACACTGTCGATGCCGATCTGGTGCTGTTGATGGATGTGCTTGAACATGTCGATGATGATGTGGGTCTGTTGCGCGAATACATCGACAAAGTGCCAGCCAATACCAGTTTTTTCATTTCTGTACCGGCCTTTGCGTTCCTGTGGAGTGGCCACGACGACTTTCTGGAACACAAACGCCGTTACACGCTGGCGCAGGTCGAAGCACTCGCTACCAAAGCCGGACTGCAGCTGGTGCAGAGCAATTACTGTTTTTTGCTGGTATTCCCGATCGCCGCCACGTTGCGCCTGCTACAGCGCTTGCTCGGCACCGGGCAACAGAAAAAATCGCAGCTGAGCCGCCATAATGCCTTGATCAACTCCTTCCTGCGCTTGTTGTGCTGGCTGGAACTGCCGCTGCTGCGCGTCAACCGGCTGGCCGGGTTGTCGGTATTTTGCCTCGCCCGCAAACCATGAAGACACCGGATAAAGGCATCAAGACCAAATTTGTCCGCTTTGCCGTGACCGGGCTGTTGCTGACTGCTGTCCATACCTTGCTGGCGACGCTCTTCATCAAACTGGTCACGCCGATCCCTCCGCTCGCCAACGGTCTGGCTTTCACCGGCGCCACTGTGCTGTCCTACCTGATCAACACGCACTGGAGTTTTTCCGCCAGACTCAGCGGCCGTACCTTCAGGAAATTCTTCATGGTCTCAGTGGCCGGATTCCTGCTGGCCGTATTGGTATCATGGCTGATGCAACGGGCCGGTTTTCATTATCTGCTGGGCATCCTGGCAGTTGCTGTGTGTGTACCGCCAATCACGTTCTTGCTGCACAACTTCTGGACCTACCGACCATAATGAAAAGCCTCATCAGCAGATTTGTTTCATCTGCAACCACAGTGCACGTGCTGGGCATCTATGCGGCAAGTTTCGCATTGCTGAGCCTGTTGATCGCCAACCCTGGCTATTTCTCCCATGACGAGCTGCAACGTTTCGATTTCTACGTGCAGCACGGGCTTGCCACCTATTTCAGCCAGATGCTCAACCTGAACCCCGGCAGCAGCTTCGCAACTCCGATGCGGCCTTTGGCGTTTTTCATCCAGGGTTTGCAGAACCTGTTCATCCACGACTATCCGTTGGCAGTGCACCTGTCGGCTGCGCTGGCAACTGCCACGGTGGCAGCATTGCTGTACGCACTGGTCATCATGTTTGACCTGTCGCGCCGTACTGCGTTGCTGGCAGCACTGCTGTTTGAGTGCAGCCCGCTGGTGGTACAGGCCACCGGCTGGAGTGCCGCCCTGATGGACCAGTGGTATGTACTGTGGGGCCTCGGGTGCCTTATTGCCGTGAAATTTTTCCTGACCCAGCAAAGATTTCTCTATGTCACTGTGGTATTGATCAGTGTGTTGACACTGGCGGCACTGCTGTCAAAAGAAACTGCCATCGTCTGGCCAGGAGCGCTGGCACTGTTTGTGATCATGGATTACCGGCAGGTCTACAATCGTCGTTTGTGGATTGCCGCAGCTGCCTGGTCGCTGCCGGTGATCGTTTATCTGGCTTATCGCCTGCTGGGCATCAAGGCGTCATTGGCAACTGATGCGAGTTCGCCATATTCGATCGGTTTGCACAATGTTTTGCAAAACCTGTTCATCTATTTTGTGTTTCCAATGGTTCCCAAACTGGGTGAACTGCAAAACTGGATATTCGTGCCGAACCAGATCCTGGCTGTTTCCGTTGCGTTGCATCTGTTCATAGTGGGTACGCTGGCAAGACTGGCTTCGCTGCGTGTGGCTGCCCTGTATGTGTACGGCTACTTCCTGTTCCTGTTGCCGTTGCTGTTCATACCCAATGAAAGTTCGCATTACCTGTTCGGCTCGGCTTTGGTGCTGTCAGTGGCACTGGCCTGGATCGTATTCAACTCCGGCCAGCTGCTGTACCGGATTGTGGGCTGGTGCTGCATCCTGCTGCTGGCTGTACATTCGGCATTCTTCCAGCTGGAGCTCTATCAGGATGGCACTTGCATGAGCCGGCTGGCTGCTTCTTCGGAATCGTTGTATCTGTCGCATGGTCGCCCCGGGCACATCCAGTACCGCTTTGACCCACAGTCCAAAGGCCATGTGCTGGTGCGTTATACCCATGACCGCAACCAGATCGGACTCAATTATCCGGTCCGCATGAGCGTGCTGCTGGACGCCAACTCCCCGCCGGATCCGGCTGCAGTGCAGGCTTACATGAACACGGAGTGTATTGCCTATCTGGTGCAGTGATACTTGGCCGCATGGCCTTTCTTCACAGCTGGAAAAATTCCCGTTCCAGCGCCTGCGCCTGTGCTGCCAACACGAACTTTGGCCTTGCCAGCTCCGCCTCGGGTAGAATGGCCGACTTTGCAACCTGATATAAACCGCATGAACCTCAAGCAACACCTTGAACATCGCATCAGCCAGGCCCTTGCCGAGCTCAGCGGGCAAAGCGATTGTGTGGCCCTTGTGGCCCATTCCAAAAGCCCGCAATTCGGCGACTACCAGGCCAATGGCGTGATGGCCCTCGCCAGGAAGCTGGGCAAGAATCCCCGCGAACTTGGTCAACAGTTGGCCCAGCACCTCAAACTGGATGATGTAGCCGACAAAGTTGAAGTGGCCGGCCCCGGTTTCATCAATGTGTTCATCAAACCGGAATTCCTCAGTGACAGCCTCAACCAGCTGGATCGTGCACGACTGGTGGCACCCGTCGCCAAACCGCAAACCGTGGTCATCGACTATTCTTCACCCAACCTGGCCAAGGAAATGCACGTTGGTCATTTGCGTGGCACCATCATTGGTGATGCCATTGCCCGCACGCTGGAATTTCTGGGTCACAAGCTGATACGTCAGAACCATTTCGGGGATTGGGGCACGCAGTTCGGCATGCTGATCACCCATATGCGCGAACTGCCGTTTTATTCCGAGGGAAAATTCAAGGCCGAGCTGTCCGATCTGGAAGGTTTCTACCGGGCGGCCAAGGAACGTTTCGATACAGACGAGAAATTCGCACGCCTGGCCCGGGAGAATGTGGTGCATTTGCAGGCTGAGCATCCCGGCTACATCGCGGACTGGAAGAAATTCATCGACATCTCGATTGAACACTGCCAGGAACTCTATCAGCGTCTGGGCATTACCCTCAGCGAACACGACATCAGGCCTGAAAGCTTTTACAACAGCCGCCTGCCACAAGTGATCGAGTTGCTGGAGCAGAATAATCTGCTGACCGAATCCAATGGTGCCAAGTGCGTCTTTCTTGATGAATTCAGGACCAAGGAGGGAGAACCGCTGCCGGTGATCGTGGAAAAAACCGGCGGCGGCTTTCTCTATGCCACCACCGATCTGGCCGCCATCCGCTTCCGCTGCCAGGAACTGCATGCGGAACGCGTGCTGTATGTGGTGGATGCACGCCAGAGCCTGCATTTCCAGCAGGTATTCCGGGTGGCGCAACTGGCAGGATTTGCCGGCACCAACTGCAAACTGGAACATCTGTCCTATGGCACCATGATGGGCAAGGATGGCAAGCCCTTCAAAACCCGCAGTGGCGGCACGGTGAAGCTGGTGGATCTTTGCTCCGAGGGCGTGGAGCGTGCGCTGGCACTGGTGACCGGCAAGAATCCCGGGCTGGATGCAGCGGCACTGCAAAACATCGCCGAAGTAGTAGGCATTGCCGCCATCAAGTACGCCGATCTCAGCAAGAACCGCAACAGCGACTACATCTTCGACTGGGACAGCATGCTGTCGTTCGAAGGCAATACCGCGCCTTATCTGCTTTATGCCTACGCACGCATCCGCAGCATCTTCCGCCGGGCCGGGCTTGATCCGCAGGCCAGCTATATGATCAAGGTGGAGGCGGCGGAAGAAAAAGCCCTGGCACTCAAATTGCTGCAATTTACCGAAGCGGTGGAGAGCCTGGCGGAAGAGTGTCTGCCCAACCAGTTGTGCCTGTATCTGTACGAGCTGTCCGGGTTGTTCATGAAGTTTTATGAGTGTTGCCCGGTATTGAAAGCCGAACCTGGCGTGCAACAGTCCAGACTGGGGTTGTGCCAACTGACCGCAATCACCCTGAAGCAAGGCCTTGAACTGCTCGGTATTGCCACACTGGAACAAATGTAGCGGCCTCACAACGGCTATAATCCTGCCAAGATTTTATTTTGTCATTCCTGGAACTGTCATGAACTCCAAGCCCACCCTGATCTACACCCAAACTGACGAAGCCCCGGCCCTGGCCACGTTTTCACTGTTGCCCATCATTGAGGCCTTCACCGTTGGTGCCGGCATCAATGTGGAAACCCGCGATATCTCGCTGGCAGGCCGCATCCTTGCAGTATTTCCCGACATGCTGCCCCCTGCCCAATTCCATGCGGACGATCTCGCAGAACTTGGCAAGCTGGCCACCACCCCGGAAGCCAATATCATCAAGCTGCCCAATATCAGTGCTTCATTGCCGCAATTGAATGCAGCGGTAACAGAATTGCAAAGCAAGGGTTATGCATTGCCGGACTACCCGGAAAATCCGCACAACGCCCAGGAAAAAGACATCAAGACCCGCTACGACAAGGTCAAGGGCAGCGCCGTGAACCCGGTGCTGCGCGAGGGCAACTCCGATCGCCGCGCGCCCGGTGCGGTAAAAGCCTATGCCCGCAAGCATCCCCACTCAATGGGTGCATGGAGCCCGACTTCACCCACGCATGTAGCCTACATGAATGACGGCGATTTCTTCGGCAGCGAAATTTCCATGACCATGGTCAAGGGCGACAGCTTTCGCATCGAATTTGCCGATGGCTCCGGCAACATCACTGAAATGAAAAAATCCGCACCGCTGCTGGCAGGCGAAGTGATTGATGCCAGCGTGATGAAAGCATCGGCTCTGCGCGCATTTTTTGAAACCCAGATGCAGGAAGCCAAAGCCGTCAACCTGTTGCTGTCGGTGCATCTGAAAGCCACAATGATGAAAGTGTCGGATCCCATCCTGTTCGGCCACGCAGTTTCCGTTTACCTGAGTGACGTGTTCAGCAAGCATGCCGACACACTCAGGCAACTCGGTGTGAATCCCAACAACGGTCTCGGTGAAATGTATGCACTGATCAAGACCTTGCCGGATGCCAAACGTACCGAGATCGAAGCAGATATCGCCGCCAATATCGCCAGGCGTCCGCAACTGGCCATGGTGAATTCCGACAAGGGCATCAGCAACCTGCATGTGCCAAGCGATGTGATCATTGATGCCTCGATGCCCGCGGCTATCCGCGCGTCGGGCAAAATGTATGGTGTCGATGGCAAGTTGCACGACACCAAGGCGCTGATCCCCGACCGCTGCTATGCGGGCGTCTATCAGGCGACGATCGATTTCTGCCGCAAAAACGGTGCCTTTGATCCACGCACGATGGGCAGCGTGCCCAACGTGGGCCTGATGGCGCAGGCCGCTGAGGAATACGGCTCGCATGACAAAACCTTTGAAGTGAAAGCAGCCGGAGTGATGCGTGTTGTCAATTCCGCAGGCACTGTACTGTTGCAGCATGCTGTTGAGAAAGGCGACATCTGGCGCATGTGCCAGGTAAAGGACGCGCCGATCCAGGACTGGGTGAAACTGGCCGTCAATCGCGCCCGCCTGTCCAACACCCCTGCCGTGTTCTGGCTGAGTCCACAGCGTGCGCATGATCGTGAGCTGATTGCCAAGGTCAAACAGTATCTGCCGAACCATGACACCAAGGGCCTCGATATCCGCATCATGTCGCCGGAAGAAGCCACGCTGTTCACCTGTCAACGCCTGAAGGATGGCAAGGACACCATCTCGGTGACCGGCAACGTATTGCGCGATTACCTGACTGACCTGTTTCCGATCCTGGAAGTAGGCACCAGCGCCAAAATGCTGTCGATCGTGCCGCTGATGAATGGTGGTGGCATGTTTGAAACCGGCGCCGGCGGTTCGGCACCCAAACACGTGCAGCAGTTCCTGGAAGAAAATCATCTGCGCTGGGATTCTCTCGGCGAATTCATGGCACTGGCAGCCTCGCTGGAACACATGGGCAATGTCACCGGCAGCAAACAGGCGCTGGTGCTGTCCAGAACCCTTGATGAAGCGACCGGTGTATTTCTGGATGAAGACAAATCGCCGCAGCGCGATGCAGGCCAGCTTGATAACCGCGGCAGCCATTTCTATCTGACGCTGTACTGGGCGGAAGCGCTGGCAGCCCAGAATGACGACGCTGTACTCAAGGCCCGTTTCCAGCCCATCGCGAAGAGCTTGCGCGCACAGGAAGCCGTGATCGTCAATGAGCTCAACTCCATCCAGGGTGTGAAAGTCGACATCGGCGGTTATTACAAACCCGACCCGGCCCTGTGTGCGAAAGCGATGCGACCGAGCAAGACCTTCAACGCAGTTATCTCGGCCTTGCAACAGCAACGGTAATCAACACTTCTTTGCCGGCGCTTGTTGTAGCCACCTCAAACCAAACCCCCGACAATAAGCCGGCCTCCTCAAGGAGTGCCGGCTTTTTACTGCGAGTGCCTCACAGTTTGATATAAGTCATATCTGATGATAAGGAGCAGGTCTAGCATGATCCCACCTTTTCTGAGGACATGAGTAATGACCATTCAAATACGCAACCTGGTACCAGCCGCCCTGCTTGCAACAGTTATGTTTACCACCACAGCAGTACATGCTGAAGGTTATATGGGCAAAGTGTGTCTGCTCAGCACAGTGACTGCACGGGAAACGGGACCTGTGACGGAATCACCTGTGGTCGTGACTTACGATACCAATTTTCTGGGGGGCGGTGCCTATGCGCTGTCAGGCAGCGTGAATATCCCTGGCCAGCCTTACATTTTTACCGGCTATGGCAACCAGATAGGCAACATTTTGTACATGAACATCACATCCACCCAGTTACATCCTGATCCGGACAACTGGCATGATGCAGCAGTTCAGCAAGCAAAATTGAATCTCGCTACCATGACTGGCACCTTTTACGAAATTGGCCATAATTTCAACCCTAAGCTTTCGGGCACGCAACAATGGAATGAGAGTTATACGGCCGGCACCATCACCAAGACACCTTGCCCTTGAGACAGGGTTAGCTCACCTGACAACCGCGCGACTAGCGCGGCACTGCCAGTGTGGACCAGGAGGCTTTTCCGCAGGGCTGGCGTTCTGCTTTGGGGACCAGTCCGCTGTACAGGATGTAATTGCGTGAGTGAAAGAATTCGGTAATCCAGTCGCGGGCTTCGCCACCCACTTCGCAAATCACCATCGGGCGCGCCTGAGCGAACAGAGCTGTAGCACCTGCGAGAACTTCCTGTTCGGCGCCTTCGACATCAATCTTGATCACATCCGGAACGGGCAACGTTCTGATCAGCCAATCGATGGTTACAGCCGGGACCGTCTGCGTTTCTGCTTCGCCACCGGTTTCGGAAAGACCATAGCCAACCAGATGATTGGAGGCACGTGAACGTTTGGCAATCGCAAAGCGCCGCAGGGCATTTTCTGACGCGACCGCAACCGGCACGACTTCGACCGGCGCTGATGTTGATGGCTGTCGTCGGGCCGATGCACGCAACCCTTCCACCAGCCACAGATCAGGTTCGAACGCGGTCACTTTGCCTTGCGGCCCGGCCATATGGGCAGCTGCGAAGCTGAACAGACCCTGATTGGCTCCAATATCCCAAACCACGGCACCAGGACGCACAAATTCCTCGGCAAATCCGATCAATTGCGGGTCAACCCTGCGCATGGATCTGAACAGGTACATCAGACCGCTGGCGGGGGACACCAGAACCGGTACAGACACGACGCCCACCGGCAGCTTGCGCCAGAAGCGCCAGCGACGGGTGAGATGTTCAAGGAAATTACGCAGCATGGCGGCATGATAACCCATACCGCATGCAGATTAACGACTCAGATCCAGCAACAACTTGTTCAGCCTGGCAATATAGGAAGCCGGATCGGCGAGCTGGCGCCCTTCTGCCAGTGAAGCCTGATCAAACAGGATGCTGGCCAGATCATTGAAACGTGCTTCGTCGGCTTCATGGTCCAGCTTCTGCACCAGCGGATGCCCGGTATTGATTTCAAAGATCGGCTTGGTATCAGGCACTTTCTGGCCGGCAGCTTCCATGATCTTGCGCATCTGCAGACCCATGTCGTACTCGCCCACGGCCAGGCAGGCCGGCGATTCGGTCAGACGGTGGGTGACGCGCACTTCCGAGACCCGCTCTTCCAGGGCTTGCTTGATACGTTCCAGCAACGGCTTGGCTTTTTCGGTTTCCGCCTGCTGTTGTTCCTTTTCTTCCTTGGTATCCAGCTCACCGAGATCAAGCTCACCCTTGGTGATGTCCTGCAGCGGCTTGCCGTCGAACTCGGACAGGTGGCTCATCAGCCATTCATCCACCCGGTCCGACAACAGCAATACTTCGATGCCTTTCTTGCGGAACACTTCCAGATGCGGACTGTTCTTGGCGGTCTGCCAGGTTTCGCTGGCAATGTAATAGATCTTCTTCTGGTCAGCCTGCATGCGACCCACATAGTCTTCCAGCGCCTGGTTCTGGGTGGCGTCAGTGCCGTGGGTGGTGGCAAACATCAGCAGCCTGGCGATTTTTTCCTTGTTGGCATGGTCTTCGGACGGGCCTTCTTTCAGCACGTTGCCGAATTCCTGCCAGAATTCCGCGTATTTTTCCGGTTCGTTCTTTTTCAGTTTTTCCAGCATGTCGAGCGCGCGCTTGGTCAATGCACTCTTCATGGTTTCCACCACCGGATCCTGCTGCAGGATTTCGCGGCTGACGTTCAGCGAGATGTCATTGGAATCGACCACGCCCTTGATAAAGCGCAGGTACAGCGGCAGGAACTGTTCGGCATCGTCCATGATGAAGATGCGTTGCACATACAGCTTGAGGCCACGGGCCCCATCGCGGTTCCACATGTCATAGGGTGCCCGTTTCGGCACATACAGCAGGCTGTTGTATTCGAGCTTGCCTTCGACCTTGTTGTGGCTCCAGTCGAGTGGATCACTGAAATCGTGGCTGATGTGTTTGTAGAATTCCTTGTATTCGTCGTCGGAGATATCGGTGCGCGGACGGGTCCACAAGGCCTTGGCCGAATTGACGGTTTCGTATTCGGCGGCTTTGGGTTCCTTCTGCTTTTCTTCGTCGCTACGGTAGTCGGGCTTTACCATCACAACCGGCAACGAGATATGGTCGGCGTATTTCTTGACGATGCTACGGAGGCGAAAACCTTCGGCAAAATCCTGTTCGTCCTGTTTCAGGTGCAGCACGATGCGGGTGCCACGCTCGGGGATGTCCATCGCTTCCACCGAAAAGTCGGCTTCGCCAGCCGATTCCCAGTGCACGCCGGCACTGGCAGGTTCACCGGCCTTGCGGGTAAACACTTCCACTTTGTCGGCGACGATAAAGGCGGAGTAAAAACCGACGCCGAACTGGCCTATCAGTTGTGAATCCTTCTTCTGGTCGCCGGACAGGCTGGCCAGAAACTGGGCGGTACCGGACTTGGCGATGGTGCCAAGGTTTTCAATCACTTCGTCGCGGGTCATGCCAATGCCGTTGTCCCGGACTGTAACAGTCTTGGCCTCGGCATCCACCTCCACGACAATCTTGAGTTCGGTATCGCCTTCATACAGCCCGTTGTTGGTGAGTGCCAGGAAACGCAGCTTGTCGGCGGCATCCGACGCATTGGATATAAGTTCACGCAGAAAGATTTCCTTGTTGCTGTACAAGGAGTGAATCATCAGATGAAGCAATTGTTTGGCTTCGGTCTGGAATCCAAGGGTTTGTTTGGCAGCTGCAGTCATGGGGCCTCCTGTGGGTTGGTCAGCAACCTGCCAAAGGTATGGCCAATTTGAGGGATTTCAAGGGCCTTGCCGACAATGGCTGCGCGCAGAAAGGCACTGCCTGCCGTTTGCCGCCCCATGTGAAGGAGTTCAGTCACATAGCCGTCGGGTTCATACCAGAAGGCCTGCAATTGCAGGCCTTTTTGTGGTGACGAGAGTCAGTCTCACCGCAACTGACTATCTTTGCTCCCCCTGCGGTTGTAGCCACTGACTGGCCCCGCTTCCCGATCACGTGCTTCCTGACAAGGAACACATAGCCGCACGCCCGGCAGGGCCAGACGCCGCGTTTCAGGAATTTCGGCATCGCATTGTTCGCAATGCATCAAGGAAGGTCCCACCGGCAACAGGCTTTTGGCGCGCAGCACGGCATCGTTCACCGTGGCATCGATCTGATCCTGCACTGCGCTGTCACCAGCCCAACCGTTTGCCATGCTTGCCTCAATGTTTGCGATTTATTTGGCCGCAGGAGCCAGCCGGTACAAACCGCCTGGCGCTGCGTCTTCCGCCAGCCAGAGCGCCCCATCCGGCGCCTGCGCCACATCGCGAACACGGAACCCCATTGCCCACCGCTCGGCGGGCTTGGCACTCGCGCCCTCGACGATAATGCGGTTCAGTGAATTGCTGCCCATGCCGCCGATCAGTGCTGAGCCTTTCCATTGCGGAAAAAGGGAGCCGCTATAAAACATGAGGTTCCCGGGGGCGATGACCGGGGTCCAGTAGATGACCGGTTTGGTGAGATCCGGGCGAGTGTCCGGACTCGGGATCGGCACGCCGTTATAGTTTGGTGCGTAGCCCACCAGCGGCCAGCCGTAGTTGTTGCCCGGTTCGATAAGGTTGAGCTCGTCACCGCCGCGCGGGCCATGCTCGACTTCCCACAAGCGTCCATCCGGCGCGAACGCAAGTCCATAGGGTGTGCGATGGCCTGAGCTCCAGGTCTCGGCGGGAGTCAGGTTGGGACCGGTGAAGGTGTAGGTGCGTACGACTGCTGCGGTCTTGGCAGCCTCGGTGTCCTTGGGTGGATCAATCACGTCGACCGTGTTCGCGCCCTGCTTGCCCGCCATCGGGTTGCCCGGTGCCGGTGCGCCGTCGAGCGTCAGACGCAGAATCTTGCCGGCTGGCTGATTCGGGTCCTGTGCGGGCGTAAACCGCTGCCGGTCGCCAGCCGTGAGATAAAGCAGCTTGCCGTCAGGTGAGAAGGCAACGGCTGCCCCCACCTGGCCGCCCTTGCCCTTGATCGGGTCGCGCCAGATGACTTTGAGTGCGACCAGGGTGGGCATGGCTCCGTTGGCATCAAACGTCGCATGCGCCAGTGCCAGACTCGACGTGGCCGGATCTTCACCCGGCTCCGAATAAGTGAGATAGATGCCGTGATCTTTGTCATAAGCCGGCGCAAGGTAAATTCCCAGCAAGCCGTTCTGCCCACCGAACTGCACCTTAGGTACGCCGCTTACTTCAGTCTTCGCGCCTTGCTGTGTGGCGAGAAAAACCTTGCCGCCTTTTTCGGTGATCAGCATGCGCCCGTCCGGCAGGAAAGCGATGCGCCAGGGCAGATTGAACTCGGCGACCCTGGTTACGGTGAAGGGTTTATCCGCAGTGGGTGCAAGCGTGCCGGCGTTGATCTGGGCCAGGACGGGGGTTGTTGTCAGCAGGGCCAGGGACAGCAACAAAGTTTGCTTCATATCCTTCTCCGGTCGCGTTCGCAGGGGTAAACGGGAGTATATATAGCGCATTCCCGCTGTCGTGCTCCAGCCTATCGCTTCTTGTTTGGTGCAAATACACGCTTCACTGCGTTGGATGCAAAAAGCCTGCACCTGGCAGGCCTTTGCGAATTGCAGTTGATCGGCGTTACTTCCAGCCCGTCGCCTTTTTGATGCCATTGCCAATATCGGCCAGCGATTTCACCGTGGTGATACCTGCCGCTTCCAGTGCCGCAAACTTCTCGGCTGCCGTGCCCTTGCCACCGGCAATGATGGCGCCAGCATGACCCATGCGTTTGCCCGCAGGTGCGGTGACACCGGCGATATAGGACACCACCGGCTTGGTGACATTCTGTTTGATAAAGGCTGCTGCTTCTTCCTCAGCGCTGCCGCCGATTTCACCGATCATTACGATCGCTTCAGTCTGCGCATCGTTCTGCAACAGTTTGAGGATGTCGATGAAGTTGGAACCTGGAATCGGATCGCCACCGATACCGACGCAAGTGCTTTGGCCAAAGCCATAGTCAGTAGTCTGCTTCACTGCTTCATAAGTCAGCGTTCCGGAACGCGACACGATGCCCACCTTGCCACGCATGTGGATGTGACCAGGCATGATGCCGATCTTGGATTCGCCAGGCGTGATCACGCCGGGGCAGTTGGGGCCAATCAAGCGCACGCCGAGTTCGTCGCATTTCACTTTTACTACCAGCATGTCCAAAGTCGGAATGCCTTCGGTGATGCAGACTATCAGTTTGATGCCGGCGTTGGCGGCTTCCAGAATCGAGTCTTTGCAGAAGGGTGCCGGTACGTAAATTACCGAGGCATCTGCACCGGTTTCAGCTACTGCATCGGCAACAGTGTTGAACACGGGCAGACCCAGGTGTTTCTGGCCGCCTTTGCCGGGTGTAACGCCGCCTACCATCCTGGTGCCGTAAGCAATGGCCTGTTCGGAATGCAAAGTGCCTTGTGCACCGGTGAAACCCTGACAGATGACGCGGGTGTTCTTGTTGATCAGGATGCTCATTATTTGCCCTCCGCTGCTTTCACTACTTGTTGCGCAGCATCCGTGAGGCTCTTGGCTGCAATGATGTTGAGACCGCTTTTCGCCAGCACTTGTGTACCGAGCTCGGCGTTGTTGCCTTCAAGACGTACAACGACAGGCACTTTTACGCCCACTTCATTGACGGCACCGATGATGCCTTCGGCAATCAGGTCACAACGCACGATGCCGCCAAAAATGTTGACCAGCACGGCTTTGACATTGTGGTCGGACAAAATGATCTTGAATGCTTCCGTCACGCGTTCCTTGGTGGCACCACCGCCCACATCCAGGAAGTTGGCCGGCTGACCACCATGCAATTTGACGATGTCCATCGTGCCCATCGCCAGACCGGCACCATTGACCATGCAGCCGATGTTGCCTTCCAGCGCCACATAATTCAGTTCCCACTTCGCTGCCAGCGCTTCACGTGCATCGTCCTGCGACGGATCGTGCATGGCGCGGATTTTCGGCTGACGGTACAGTGCATTACCGTCGATGTTGAGTTTGGCATCCAGACAATGCAGGTTGCCGGCCTTGGTGATCACCAACGGATTGATTTCCAGTAGCGACAGATCACATTCAACAAACAGCTTGGCGAGGCCGATGAAAATCTGCGTGAACTGTTTGATCTGCTCGGGATTGAGACCGAGTTTGAAAGCGAGATCGCGGGCCTGGTAAGGCTGGGCACCCGTCAGCGGATCTATCGTCGCTTTCAGGATTTTTTCTGGCGTGTCGTGCGCAACTTTCTCGATTTCCACACCACCTTCAGTGGAGGCCATGAACACGACACGGCGTGAACTGCGGTCAACCACTGCGCCCAGATAAAGTTCTTTCTCGATGTCAGTACAGGATTCCACCAGAATCTTGCTGACCGGCTGACCGTTCTTGTCAGTCTGGTAAGTCACCAGATTCTTGCCCAGCCACTTGGCAGCAAATTCGCGAATCTCGTCCTTGCTCTTCACCAGCTTGACCCCGCCGGCCTTGCCGCGACCGCCGGCATGCACCTGCGCTTTCACCACCCATTCCGTGCCACCGATCTTGTCGGCTGCGGCGGCGGCTTCGTCGGGCGTATCGCAGGCATAGCCTTTGGATACCGGCAAACCATATTCGGCAAACAGCTGTTTGCCCTGGTACTCATGTAAATTCATGGGAGATCCCTGTGATTGGAAAACTATTTCTTTTTGCGATTGGTGATGTGGATGGCATGGCCATTGACGGCCAGTGCGGCTTCATGCACGGCTTCGCTGAGTGCAGGATGCGCAAACACCATCATCGCGATGTCTTCGGCGCTGGTGCTGAATTCCATCGCGATAACCATTGATTGCACCAGATCCGCTGCAGACGGGCCGATGATGTGGCAGCCCAGCACGCGATCAGTTTTGGCATCAGCCAGTATTTTCACCATGCCGTCGGAATCATTGGCAGCCAGCGCGCGACCACTGGCAGCGAACGGGAACACGCCTGTCTTGTATTCAATGCCGGCGGCTTTCAGTTGTTCTTCGGTCTTGCCGACTGCGGCAATTTCCGGATGGGTATAAATAACCGACGGAATCAGGTCGTAATTCAGCGAGGCTTTGTGGCCGGCAATGATATCTGCCACCACCACGCCCTCTTCTGACGCCTTGTGCGCCAGCATCGGGCCACGCACCAGGTCACCGATGGCGTAGACACCAGCAACTGCCGTGGCGCAATGGACATCCACTTTGACAAAGCCGCGTTCGTCTTTCTGCACACCGCAATCGTCGCTCAACAAATCAACGGTATAGGGTTTACGGCCGACGCACACAATCAGCTTGTCGAAAGTTTCTTCCTTGCTGCCTTCCTTGTCAGTGAATTGCACGGTGACTTCAGGTGCTTTGCCGGCTTTGACCTTGCTGCCGGTAACCTTGGAGCCCAAACGGATTTCGAGTCCCTGCTTTGATAAAATTTTCAGCGCATCTTTGGCGATCTGCTGATCCACCACCGGCAAAAAGCCTTCTGCCGCTTCCAGTACTACCACTTTGGAACCAAGACGCGACCACACAGAGCCAAGCTCAAGTCCTATCACCCCGGCCCCGATCACACCCAGACGTTTCGGTACTGACTGGAATTCAAGTGCGCCGGTGGAATCGACGATGGTCTCGCCATTGAGCGGGGTCGGTGGAATTTCGATAGGCACCGAGCCGGCGGCCAATATCACATTGTTGGCACTCAATACCTGCTTGCTGCCGTCAGCGGCAGTCACTTCCACTTTGCGATCTTTCAGCAAGCGGCCCTTGCCGCTGATGCCGGTTACACCATTGGCCTTGAAGAGACCAGCGATGCCACTGGTCAGCTGTTTCACCACCTTGGTTTTGCGGGCGATCATGGTGGGGACATCAATGCTGAGTTTTTCGAGCTTGATGCCGTGCACATCGAAGCCATGACCGGCTTCGGCAAACTTGTGCGAGGAATCCAGCAGCGCCTTGGACGGAATGCAACCAACGTTGAGGCAGGTGCCGCCATAAACCGGCTTGCTGCTTTCATCGATCCATTTTTCCACGCAAGCGGTTTTCAGCCCGAGCTGGGCAGCACGTATGGCTGCCACATAGCCGCCGGGGCCTGCGCCTATCACTATCAGATCATAATCAGACATGGTTGTTTCCTTGTTCAATTCCAGTTGCGTTTCGGGCGTTTGGACACATCAGACTTCGAGGAAAATACGGGCCGGATCTTCGAGCAGTTCCTTGATGGTAACGAGGAATTGCACAGCTTCCTTGCCGTCGATCATGCGATGGTCGTAGGACAGCGCCAGATACATCATCGGCAGGATTTTCACTTCACCATTCACTGCCATCGGCCGTTCCTGGATCTTGTGCATGCCGAGAATTGCGGTTTGCGGCGGATTCAGGATCGGCGTCGACAACAACGAACCGAATACACCGCCATTGGAAATCGTGAAGGTGCCGCCGGTCATCTCGTTGATGCCAAGCTTGCCGTCCCTGGCTTTGACGCCGTAATCACTGATGGCTTTCTCGATGCCGGCAAAACTCAGCGAGTCGGCATCGCGCACTACCGGCACCACCAGACCGCGTGGCGAAGATACCGCCACCCCAATGTCCTGGTAACCGTGGTAAATAATGTCGTTGCCGTCAATCGATGCATTCACGGCCGGGAAGCGTTTGAGTGCTTCAACGGCCGCACGTACGAAAAATGACATGAAGCCGAGACGCACACCGTTGTGCTTCTTCTCGAACATGTCCTTGTAGCGAGTACGCAAATTCATCACTTCCTGCATGTTCACTTCGTTGAAAGTGGTGAGCATCGCAGTGCTCTGGCTTGCTTCCAACAGGCGCTCAGCGACTTT
The DNA here is from genome assembly GCA_903837345.1 of uncultured Gammaproteobacteria bacterium. Taxonomy (GTDB): domain Bacteria; phylum Pseudomonadota; class Gammaproteobacteria; order Pseudomonadales; family Pseudohongiellaceae; genus CAILUG01. Next base: position 19,936 of record CAILUG010000020.1, read on the forward strand.
CGCGCGCAGACGAGTCATGGGCACGCGCTGTTCAGGACGCGCACCTTGAGGTGCCGCCACCGGCGGCACCGGATCCGCCGCAGCTTTGGCAGGGACGGAGGGGATGCTCGACGTGGAGGCTGCAGTGGAAACGGCCGGCTTTGCACCGCCGATAAAATTCACTACATCCTCCTTGGTAATGCGCCCATCCTTGCCAGTGCTGGGCACCGAATTCGGATCCAGCTTGTTCTCTTCAATCAACTTGCGCGCCGCCGGACTCATCAGCACTTCCAGATTGCTCTTGTCCACCATGGTTGCAGCTGGGACTGCGGCCTTGGCCGCCGGAGCAGGTGCGGCGGAGGCGCCGGCTTCAATCACCGCCAGCAATTCATTGCTGACAATCACTTCACCTTCACCCTTGACGATTTTCTGCAGCACACCATCAACAGGCGCAACCACTTCCAGCAGCACTTTGTCGGTTTCGATATCAACAATCAGTTCGTCGCGGGCAACAGCCTGCCCGGCTTTCTTGTACCAGGTGGCAATCCTGCCGTCGGGTACGGATTCCGGCAGTGCCGGTGCCTTGATTTCTATCATCGGGCCGTTCGCCATGATGTGTGCTTCCTCTTCGAATTAGTCGCAGTACGTATTTTTTATTTCAGTTCAAACGCATCTTTCAGGAACTGTTCCAGCTCCTTGTTGTGCAAGGCGCCATAACCGGCCGCCGGCGAAGCCGAAGCTTCGCGGCCGGCATAGACCAGGGTCAGTGCCGGATTGAGTTTGGCAATCACATTGCGCATATGATGCTGGCTCGAATACCAGGCTCCCATGTTTTGTGGCTCTTCCTGACACCAGACCACGGTTTCCAGATTTGTATAAGGCGCAATGACTTCCGCCAGCTTGTCTTCCGGGAACGGATAGAGCTGTTCCAGTCTGACGATGGCCGCATCTTCGAAGTTCTTGTCGCGTCGACGTGCACGCAAATCGTAATAGACCTTGCCGCTGCACAGTATCAGTCGTTTGACCTGTTTCGGTTTCAGCGCATCGGTTTCGCCGATAACAGTCTGGAATGAACCATTGGCCAGTTCCTCCAGCGTCGAGATGGCTTCCTTGTGACGCAACAGGCTCTTCGGTGTCATCACAATCAGCGGCTTGCGCAACGGCCGGATCATCTGGCGGCGCAACATGTGGAAGACCTGCGCCGGCGTGGTTGGAATGCACACTTGCATGTTCTTCTGTGCACACAACTGCAAAAAGCGCTCAAGGCGTGCCGAGCTGTGTTCCGGGCCCTGCCCTTCGTAACCGTGCGGCAGGAACAGCGTCAGACCACACAGGCGTTCCCATTTGTATTCGCCGCTGGCAATGAACTGGTCGATCACTACTTGCGCACCATTGGCAAAATCCCCGAATTGCGCTTCCCAGATCACCAATGCATCCGGCCGCGTGGTGGAATAGCCATATTCAAAAGCCAGCACCGCTTCTTCCGACAGCAGTGAATCAAAGATCACAAACTTGCGTTGCGATTCATTGATGTGCGCGAGTGGCACGAAAGCTTCGCCGGTGTTCTGGTCGTGCAATACCGCATGACGATGCGAGAAAGTGCCACGGCCAACGTCCTGACCGGTGATGCGCACCTTGTAATTGGTATCGACCAGGGAGGCGTAGGCCAGCAGTTCGGCGCAACCCCAATCCAGCGACTGTTCACCTTTCGCCATCTTGCTGCGGTCTTCCAGCACTTTGGCAACCTGGCGATTGACGGTGAAACCGGCCGGCACCTGGTTGATCTTTTCTGCCAGGGTTTTGAGGTAGCTGATATTGATAGTGGTATCGCACGGCATGCTCATGTCATGGCCGAGATAAGGACGCCAGTCGACGTAAAGCGCAGTGTTGGGCGCTGTGACCAGGCTCTTCACCACATGCGTGCCTTCTGCCAGGGCTTTGCGGTAATTGCTCATCAAGTCATCAGCTTCGGTTTTGCTGAGCAAACCTTCAGCCACCAGTTTGTCGGCATAGAGAGTCCGGGTGCTGGGCAGGTTGCGGATGATCTTGTACATCAGCGGCTGGGTGGTGGCCGGCTCATCGGTTTCGTTGTGGCCACGCCGGCGATAGCAAACCAGGTCGACCACTACGTCCTTGTGGAACTCATTGCGGAAATCCAGCGCCAGCTGGGTAACAAACATCACTGCTTCCGGATCGTCACCGTTCACATGGAAGATCGGTGCCTGCACCATTTTCGCAACATCGGTGCAATATTCAGTCGAACGTGCATCATCCTGGCGACTGGTGGTGAAACCCACCTGGTTGTTGATGACGATGTGAACGGAGCCGCCGGTGTAATAGGCCCGGGTCTGCGACATCTGCAGGGTTTCCATGACCACACCCTGCCCTGCAAACGACGCGTCACCATGAATGATGATCGGCAACACGGTCTTGCCTTCCGGATCCTTGCGGCGATCCTGGCGCGCGCGCACAGAACCTTCTGCCACCGGCGATACGATTTCCAGATGCGACGGGTTGAACGCCATGCTGCAATGCACCTCACCGCCCGGCGTCATGATGTTGGAAGAGAAACCCAGATGGTATTTGACGTCGCCTGAATGCTGGAAACGGGTACGGCCTTCAAATTCGTCAAACAGCACGGACGGGTTCTTGCCCAGCGTGTTGATGAGTACATTGAGGCGGCCGCGATGTGCCATCGCGATGACAATTTCCCTGGTTCCGGCCGCACCGGCGCGCTGGATGATGTCGTCCAGTGCATGGATCACGCTTTCGCCGCCTTCCAGGCCGAAGCGCTTGGTGCCGGGATATTTGGCATCAAGATGCTTCTCGAGCCCTTCGGCAGAGGTGAGCCTTTCCAGGATGTGCAGACGCTCTTCCTTGGAGAAACCGGAACCGGGTCGACCACCGACTGACTCAATACGACGTTGTATCCACTGCTTCTCTTTCAGATCATCTATGGCCATGTATTCATAGCCGACCGAACTGCAATAGGTGTTTTCGAGTACTGAAACTATCTCGGACAACTGGGCAGACTGCTGATCAATGAACAAAGGCTGGGTATTGAAAACCGTGTCAAGGTCGGCGCTGGAAAGGTGGTGATACTCAAGCTTGAGATCAGGCACGCTGGCCCGGTGCATCAAACCGAGCGGATCCAGTTTGGCTTGTTGATGACCACGCACGCGGAAGGAACTGATCATCTGCACCACGCCAACCTGTTTGGCTTCATGCAGCAGGCTGCCAGGTTGTTTGCCATCGTTGTTCTGTATCAGCGTTACCTGCCCGCGTTTGGGCAGATCGCGAAAGCTTTCACGAATGCTGGCATGCGATACATCACTGGTGCCGGCACCTTGTGGCAGTGCATTGAAAAAAGCGCTCCACTCTTGCGGCACTGACGCAGGATCCGCCAGCCAGCTTTCAAACAGGCTTTCCACATATTCCTGGTTGCCACCGGAAAGTTGCCCGCTCTTGAGCATCATTTCCCGGAAGTTCTGTTGCATGTTCATAAGTTACCCCTCGTAACCTGTCTCTTTGCTAACGACAATGCCGGCCAATGACAAAACCGGCCAATGACAATCAGATTGCCCGTTCGAGCAGCATCGAACGGATATGGCCAATGGCTTTGGTAGGATTGAGACCTTTCGGACATACGGATACGCAATTCATGATGCCGCGGCAGCGGAACACACTGAACGGATCTTCCAGTGCTGCCAGTCTTTCTTCGGTGTGGGTATCCCTGCTGTCGGCAAGAAAACGATAGGCCTGCAACAATCCGGCCGGGCCAATGAATTTGTCAGGATTCCACCAGAACGACGGACAGCTGGTGGAGCAGCACGCGCACAGGATGCACTCATAGAGCCCATCCAGTTTGGCCCGCTCTTCCGGTGACTGCAGGCGTTCGATGGCCGGCGGCGGATTGTCGTTCTGCAGGAACGGTTTCACTTTCTCGTATTGTGTGTAGAAGGCAATCATGTCGACGACGAGATCACGAATCACCGGCAAACCCGGCAGCGGCCGCAGTACCAGTTTGTTGTTCTTCACCACCGCCGACACATGCGTGATACAGGCGAGACCATTCTTGCCACTGATGTTCATGCCATCGGAACCACACACCCCTTCACGGCAGGAGCGCCGATAGGTCAGCGACGAATCCTGGTCTTTCACCAGTTGTAATACGTCCAGCACCATCATGTCCTTGCCGTCAGGCAAGTCGATCTGGTAGTCCTGCATGCGGGGCTGGCTGTCTGTTTCAGGGTTGTAACGATAGACGCTGACTAACACGGTTTTTACCTTTCAGTTCTGGTCAGTAAGTACGAATCTTGGGTTCAAACACCGGCACGGTCTTCGGTGCAAAATTGACTGCACGCTTGCCCAGGCTCTTGTTGCCCGGGAAATACAGTGAATGGCACAACCAGTTGTGGTCATCACGTTCGGTGAAATCATCGCGTGCATGCGCACCCCGGCTTTCGGTACGACCTTCGGCAGCAATCGCGGTGGCTTCGGCGACTTCCAGCAGGTTTTCAAGTTCGAGTGCTTCAATGCGGGCAGTATTGAATGTGTTGCTCTTGTCATCCAGATGCACGTTGGCTATACGCTGGCGCAACACTTGCAGTTTTGCTATGCCTTCCTGCATGAACTTGCCATTGCGGAACACACCGAAATGGTTCTGCATGATGGTCTGCAATTCCTTGCGCAGCACGGCAACATGTTCGCCTGACTTGCTGTTGTTCAAACGATGCAGGCGCTGCATGGCAGCTTCGATGTCACTCTCAGCAGCATTGCGTTGTTCAATGCCTGCGGTGAGCTCCTTCTCGATCTGGATGCCGGCGGCACGCCCGAACACGATCAGGTCGATCAGCGAGTTGCCACCGAGCCGGTTGGCCCCGTGGACGGATACGCAGGCCGCCTCACCCACTGCATACAGTCCTTCAATTATTTTTTCCTTGCCATCCACACCGATGGTCAGCGCCTGGCCATGTATGTTGGTGGGTATGCCACCCATCATGTAATGACAGGTGGGCACTACCGGAATCGGCTCCTTGACCGGGTCCACATGCGCAAAAGTACGCGCCAGTTCGAGGATGCCGGGCAGTTTGGCATTCAGTTCCGCTTCGCCCAGATGATCCAGCTTCAGCAGCACATGATCGCCTTCCGGGCCACAACCACGGCCTTCAAGTATTTCGAGCACCATCGAGCGTGCAACCACATCACGTCCGGCGAGATCTTTCGCATTGGGAGCATAACGCTCCATGAAACGTTCGCCGTTCTTGTTCAACAGGTAACCGCCTTCACCGCGACTGCCTTCAGTGATTAGAACGCCGGCACCGTAAATGCCGGTGGGATGGAACTGCCACATCTCCATGTCCTGCATCGGAAAGCCGGCACGCAGCGCCATGCCGATACCATCACCGGTGTTGATGAGCGCATTGGTGGTGGACGCGAAAATCCGGCCGGCACCGCCAGTGGCGAATACGGTGGCCTTGGATTTGATGTAAACCATTTCGCCGGTTTCAATACAGATGGCAACCACGCCAGTGACATTGCCCTCCTGGTTCTTGACGATGTCGATTGCATACCACTCATTGAAGAACACCGTGTTGTTTTTCAGGTTGGCCTGATACAGCGTGTGCAGCAAGGCGTGGCCGGTACGGTCGGCCGCTGCACAGGTACGTGCTGCCTGGCCGCCCTTGCCATAGTCTTTTGACTGGCCACCAAACGGTCGCTGATAAATGCGGCCATCGGCGTTGCGGGAAAACGGCATGCCCATGTGTTCAAGTTCGAATACTGCCTGCGGACCTTCGCTGCACATGTACTCTATGGCGTCCTGGTCACCGATGTAGTCGGAACCCTTGACGGTGTCATACATATGCCAGCGCCAGTCGTCATTGGGATCTTCACTGGCGATCGCACAAGTGATGCCACCCTGGGCGGATACGGTATGGGAGCGGGTCGGGAATACTTTGGTAATTACTGCCGTGTTGTAGCCGGATTGCGACAGTTGCAATGCCGCGCGCAGCCCGGAGCCGCCACCACCAACGATCACGCCGTCAAACGCTATAACTCTGAGCTTAGCCAAGGTCAGATTCTCCAGAGGATTTGTGTGCACCAGATGAGGTAGACCAACAGCACTGCCAGAGTGGCAAGCTGAAACAGCAGTCGCACCGAAGTGGCAGCCTTGCCCAGCATCGCAGGGGTGAGGTAATCGGTGGAAATGGTCCACATGCCGACCCATGCATGCGCACACAGCGCCAGGATGGCTCCCAGTGTGAAAATACGCATTCCTGTCAAATTGAACAGGTTGGTCCATTGTTCAAAAGTCAGGGACGAGTGTGTGGCCAGGTAGATTCCGACAAATACGAACCAGGCCAGCAGCACCACCGCGCTGACTCTCTGCACCAGCCAATCGAACACACCGCTGCGACCCAGACTGGAAACGCTGGTTACCATAGCCACACCTCCACTACCAATGACAGCACCACACTGAGGCCTATCGTGATCCTGGCACCGATGGGACCGCCCGCTTTGGTTTCACCGATTCCGATATCCATCAACAGATGCTTGCAACCAGCCACCATGTGATAACCCAGCGCCGAAAGGATTACCCACAACACCAGCTTGACCGGGGTAGATCCGATGATTGAACGTACATACAGAAAGCCCTGCTCACTCACCAATGATTGATTGAGCAGATAGAGCAGAACAGCTGTCGCTGCAAACAGCGCCACACCGGAAATGCGATGCGTGATCGAAGTCAGGGCTGCCAACGGCAAATCGATGGTGCCTATATCCAGATTGACTGGGCGTTTGGGTTTCACTGGTTGTGTCTCTCGGGATTTTACAAAGTTAATAATTTTTATCAGAAAATTGATTTGTATAAGTAATATTTATCAATGCAGCTTTTTCAATTTCCGAGCTGCCGCATTATGCCTGAACCCACATCAATAATTAAGGAGAAACAGAACAGAATCTTGTAAATTCGATGTAAGTTCACAATCCGGCCCGGAGCTGGGTAAAACTTCGCAAAAGCTTTTTCTATCAAGATGTTGGCCCTTTAAACATGGCTGCTACTGCACCCGGATACAGTCACTGTCGCGGTTTGACAAACCTCGCAAGCGCGGGATAGTGTTGACCCTCTGTTTATGCAGGGTGCCAACAGCACCCGAATCCGTCTTATCCACCTGTCACCATGCTGAGGGAGTATCTATGGCTGGTAAAAAGGCACACCTGACTGTCGATGGCATCGCCGAATCCATTGAATTACCGGTTTACCCGGGCACTACCGGCCCTGATGTCATTGATGTCAGAAGTCTCACCAGCCACGACATCTTCACTTTCGACCCTGGTTTCATGTCCACGGCCTCCTGTGAATCCAAGATCACCTATATTGACGGCGACAAAGGCATTTTGCTTTACCGCGGATATCCGATAGAGCAACTGGCAGACAAGTCCGACTATCTCGAATGTTGTTACCTGCTGCTGAACGGCGAGCTGCCGGATGCGAAGCAGAAAGCCGAATTTGTGAAAGCCATCCGCTACCACACGATGGTGCACGAACAGATCCATCATTTCTTCAACGGCTTCCCGCGTGCTGCCCATCCGATGGCGATCATGGTGGGAGTAGTCGGGGCTCTCTCGGCCTTCTATCACGACTCATTGAAGATCGAAAACGAAGACCACCGCAAAACTGCCGCGCTGCGCCTGATCGCCAAAATGCCGACCATTGCAGCAATGTGCTACAAATATTCGATCGGCCAGCCGTTCCTGTACCCGCGCAATGATCTCGATTTCAGTTCCAACTTTTTGTACATGATGTTTGGCACACCGTGCGAGACCTATGAACCAAGCCCGGTGCTGGCAGATGCGATGGACAAGATCTTCCTGTTGCATGCAGACCACGAGCAGAATGCATCAACTTCCACTGTGAGGCTGGCTGGCTCCACTGGTGCCAATCCCTACGCCTGCATTTCCTCCGGCATTACCGCACTGTGGGGTCCGGCGCACGGCGGCGCCAATGAAGCGGTATTGAAGATGCTGATCGAGATTGGCGACGAGTCGAACATCGACAAATTCATCAAACGTGCGAAAGACAAGGATGATTCGTTCCGGCTGATGGGCTTTGGGCATCGCGTCTACAAAAACTTTGATCCCCGCGCCAAAGTCATGCGGGAAACCTGCCAGAAAGTGCTGGCTGATCTCGGCAAACAAAACGATCCATTGTTGCGAATAGCAATGAAACTGGAAAAAATTGCTCTCGAGGACCAGTATTTCATCGATCGCAATCTCTACCCGAATGTCGACTTCTATTCCGGCATCATCCTGAAAGCAATCGGGATTCCGGTAAACATGTTTACCGTGATTTTCGCCACCGGCAGAACACCAGGCTGGGTTGCCCACTGGAATGAAATGATCAGCAATCCTTTCAAGATCGGCCGGCCCCGGCAGCTGTACACAGGCCAGACCCTGCGCAACTATCCGGGTAACAAATAAAACCAGCGCCTGCGGCGTTCGAAGCCACTGCACAAGAACCGCGCCAATATTACGTGCGTAGCTCAAAAGCCAGTTCATAAAAAAACCCGCTGTCTGCAAAGACAGCGGGTTTTTTGTTTGGCGTCCCCAAGGGGTTTCGAACCCCTGTTACAACCGTGAAAGGGTCGTGTCCTAGGCCACTAGACGATGGGGACTTGAACTTGTAACTACTCTTGACAGTCTTGACAGCTCTTCTTGACAGATCTTCTTGTCAGCTCTGAACGAACTCTGTATTCAGCAACATTTGAGCCATGCAAGTGGTGGAGCCAAGGAGGATCGAACTCCTGACCTCAACGCTGCCAGCGTTGCGCTCTACCAGCTGAGCTATGGCCCCGTTTTCACTACTATTGTTGCTGCTTTTGCTGCTGCTTTTGCTGCTGCTTTTGCTGATGCTTTTGTTTTCCAGCGATTTTCCCGGGCTCTCCGGGAAAGGCGTGCATTCTATTGACGAGCCTCTGGGGTGTCAATAAAACAGGTGCAGTTTTTCATGACGCCGTTTGTGCCGCTCTCCTAGACACTTTCCATGACGCTTTCCTTGACACTTTGCCCGCGCATTCATTGTGGATGCGGGTTTGCCGACGACAGGGCCTGAAAGTCTTTTTCCAGCAATTTCTGCTGTTTGCCCGAAATTCCACCCAGCACCGAAAGTGCGTGCCGGATTCTCGCCCTGCAGAGGTCCAGACCCAGTATTGCCATCGAATCTATCACCGACACCGACACAGCAGAGCCCGCGATCGCAATAAACAACGGAAACAGCAAATCCCGTATTTTCAGGTTCATCTGTTGTGACAATGCCACCAGGGCATGTTCCAGGGTGTCGCGATCCCAATCCCTGAGTTCTTCCAGGCGCCATGCGGAAAACTGCAACATGCGCAAACATTCTTCAGCAGTGAGCTTGTTGTGCGCAAAGCTGTCTGCCCCGATTGTCGGCACGGCTGACAGGAACAACCCCGCCAGCGGCATCACATCAGCAAAGCGTTCTACCCGCGGCTTTATCAACGGCACGATCTGCCGGATGCGGTCCTGCTGGAATGCCCATGCCGTATAGCGCTCTATGAATTGTTCATCCGTCAGGGATTCGCGCAAGTAACGCCCGTTCAGCCAGTCAAGTTTTTCGGTATCAAATACCGGACCGCCCAGCGAAACCCGCTTGATGTCGAAACTGGCAATCATCTGTGACACAGAAAATTTTTCGCTGCCATCCGGCATCGACCAGCCCATCATGCCGAGATAGTTGATGACAGCTTCCGGCAGATAACCCATGCGCTGGTAATAGCCAATGCTGGTGGGATTCTTGCGTTTGCTGAGTTTGCTCTTGTCGGCATTGCGCAACAGCGGCATGTGACACAGCACCGGTGGTTCCCAGCCGAAGTATTGATAGAGCAACAGGTGTTTGGGTGCTGAATTGATCCATTCCTCACCACGTATCACATGCGTGATTTCCATCAGGTGATCATCCACAACATTCGCCAGGTGATAAGTGGGCAAGCCATCCGACTTCATCAGCACCTGCATGTCGACCTGGCTCCACTCGATCTCGACCGGGTCTCGCAGCATGTCCTTGACCACACACTTGCCTTCTCGCGGCACTTTCATGCGGATGACAAACGGAAAGCCCGCAGCCAGCCTGGTGGCAACGTCAGCCTGGGCAAGATGCATGCAATGGCCGTCATAGCCTGGTTGCAACTTGTCAGCCATCTGTTGCTTGCGCACTTCCTCCAGACGCCCGGCAGTACAAAAGCAGCGAAAGGCATGGCCACTATCCAGCAACGACTGTGCGTGCTGCTGATAGATGGCTGAACGTTCGCTCTGGCGATAAGGTGCATGCGGGCCACCCTTGTCAGGGCCCTCGTCCCAGTCAAGATGCAACCACTTCAGCGCGGCCAGAATGTCATCTTCCGATTTGCGGGTGCTGCGCACCTGATCGGTATCTTCAATGCGCAGGATGAACTTGCCGCCATGCTGGCGCGCAAAACACAGATTGAACAACGCGATATAGGCGGTACCGACATGGGGATCGCCGGTGGGTGATGGTGCGATGCGGGTGCGTACTGTGCTCATGTTCGGGATTGCGTGGAAAAAAGCTGATTATACGTGGTGACCGGGGCTTCATGCCCGCTTATTCATCTTTCACTGACGAACGCAGCCGCTTGGTCACACCCAGGGTTTTCTTGTACTCCAGCCGTTTTTCTTTCGAACCCCGGCTGGGTTTGGTGGCAATGCGACGCTTGGGTTTCTTGCTGACAGACTGGATCAGTTCCGTCAGACGAGCCAGCGCCTCGGCCCGGTTCTTCTCCTGAGTACGCTGGGTCTGGGCCTTGATCACCACTACCCCGTCTCCGGTGATGCGCGAATCGGCCTTGCCCAGCAAACGTTGCTTGATCTCCCCGGGCAGCGAGGAGGCGCGTATGTCAAACCGCAGATGGATGGCACTGGATACCTTGTTGACGTTCTGGCCACCAGCCCCCTGTGAACGGATCGGGTTCAGACTGACTTCATCATCGCGCAGACTGATGTGGGGCGTGATGACCAGCATGTTCAGGAATGCAGATCGATGAATGCTTTGAGCTGCGGGGCTACCAGATCACCGGGCAGGCCCAGATACAGCGCCACCGACAAATGGTTCTGGCCAATCGCATAAACAAACATCGGCAAGTCGCCTTTGGCGATCTGGATGGCCGACAACAGATCAAGCGTCTGGCGCTGGAACTGCGGCGGATCAAACTCGGTCAGCGACAACAGCATCGGCACATCGCTGTGCGCCAGCGCCTGCAGTGATGAACGCGCCGGATATACGGAACGGTCGGTACCAAGATAAGCGGGCTCCATCGGGCTTGGCGGCATGATCGCAAAATTGTAGATACCCGATAACAGGATGATGCCCTTCACACCATGCGGCCTGGGTGCATAGAGACCCGCATGCGCCACATAACTGGCGACATGGGCAGCACCGGCAGATTGCCCGATCAGGAACACCCGACTCGCATCAATACCGTAACTGGTTCCCTGCTGCCGGATAAAATCGACGGCAGCACGCAAATCCTCAATCCCGCTCGGCCACTGATGCTTGGGTGCCAGCCGATAGGTAATGGTGATGCCATTGCAGCCATTGCGCACCGCCCATTGGCCAATATTGCTGTAAAACGGCGAACCTTCAGCATGTTTGTCACCGGCGATGAAGCCGCCGCCATGCACGAACAGCAATACGGGCCTGTGCGGATCGAATCCGCCGGCTGGCGTGAAAATATCCAGACGCTGTCTTTCATCCGGCCCGTACTGCACATCGCGTTGCACCTTGATGTCGGCACCCGGAGTCACCGAAACCATCGGCAATATCAGGTTGCGCGTGGCAGCCAGAGTATCCATGTTGATTTCGCGGCCTATAGCCGCCAACTGCTTGCGAAAATCTGCAAAATTCAAAACACACCTCTTTCGCCAGGCTTGCTGGCCCCATGTCTTTCTGTTTGCCTATTCTACTCCGACCAGTGACACGCTGTTTGCGGTAAACTTGCGCAGTTTCTGCATCACCCTGGAGAATGCCATGAATATTGACGCCTTGAACCAGCAATTTGCCGCCACCGATCCGCTGGCAACCATCCGTCATGCACTGTCATTGCCGGGCAAAGCGGTAATAACCACCCATTTCGGGCCCTTTGAGGCAGTGATCCTGCATATGGCGGTACAGGTCAAACCCCTGATCCAGGTGGTGTGGGTGGACCATGGATACAACACCAAGGCCACCTATCGCTGTGCCGAAAAAATCATCAACATGCTCAAACTCAATGTTGATGTCTTCACACCCAGAATTTCTGCAGCCCGCCAGGAAGCTGCACTCGGCGGCATTCCACTTTACACCGAACCTTCACACAAGGATTTCACCGAAAATTTCAAACTGGAACCGTTCCGTCGCGCCATGGCCCAGCACAGTCCGGACATCTGGCTGACAGCCCTGCGCAAAGAGCAGACTGAATTCCGCCAGTCGCTGAACATTTTCACTCGTGACGACAAGGGTGTGCTGAAAGTGGCACCGCTGTTCCAGTGGACCGAGGCACAAATGCGTGCTTATCTGGACCAACATCAGCTGCCGAATGAAGACAGCTACTACGACCCGACCAAGGCGCTGGAAAACCGCGAGTGTGGTTTGCACACATCCACGCTGTGATCAACCGGTAGCTGAAACTCAGTCGCTGGATTTGGCTGCTTTGGACAAGGCGGCTCCACTGAGCCGATAACGGTTCCACTCGCTCATCGGCTCGGCTCCCAATGCCAGGTAGAATTCGATGGCAGGCGTGTTCCAGTCGAGCACATTCCATTCCAGCCTTCCGCAATTGTGTTCGATTGCCAATGCTGCCAGATGCTGCAACAAGGCTTTACCTGCCCCCTTGCCCCGGAACTGCGGTGATACATAGAGATCTTCCATGTAAATGCCATTACGACCCAGCCAGGTGGAATAACTGAAGAAATACACGGTAAAACCTGCAGGTCTGCCATCGACCATGCACACCAGTGCCCGGGCCTTGGCATCAACACCGAACAGGCTCTGGCGGATCTGCTCTTCGCTGGCAACCACCTGTTCCACCGCTTTTTCGTAGATGGCGAGTTCAATAATGAAATCGAGTATGAGTCTTGCGTCAGCAGCAACAGCTTCACGGATACTGATCATGGCTGCGCCTCTTCACGCCACCGCAACTGTTCATGCAGCTTCACTACCTCGCCAACAATGATCAGCGTAGGTGGCTGCACATTTTTCGAGACCACCAGTGCCGGCAAGGTAGCCAGGGTGCCGGTATGCACGCGCTGATTGGGAGTAGTGCCCTGCTCTATAAGGGCAATCGGAGTGGTTTTGGCTGCGCCATGCAGCATCAACTGTTCACAGATCTGCGGCAAACTTACCAAACCCATGTAAAACACCACAGTCTGGCCGGGCTGTACCAGTTGCGGCCAATCCAGATTGCAACTGTCATCCTTCAGGTGCCCGGTGACAAAGCGCACCGAGTGGGCATAGTCCCGATGCGTCAGCGGAATTCCGGCATAAGCCGCACAACCTGATGCAGCTGTGATACCCGGCACTATCTGGAACGGAATCCTGGCTTCGGCCAATCTGGAAATTTCCTCACCGCCCCTGCCAAAAATAAAGGGATCGCCGCCTTTCAGTCGCAGTACGCGTTTTCCCTGTGATGCCAGCTTTACCAGCAGGCGGCTGATTTCTTCCTGCGGCATTGTGTGATCTGAACGTTGTTTGCCTACGTGGATGCGTTCGGCATCCTGACGAACCAGCACCAGGATTTCCGGGGAAACCAGCCGATCGAACAGAACCACGTCAGCCTGCTGCATCAATCGCAACGCCCTGAAGGTGAGCAAATCCGGATCTCCCGGCCCGGCACCGACCAGATATACCTCGCCCTGCTCCAGCTTGAAACGGTTCTGGTTGAGAGTGGTCTGAAACAGCAATTCGGCTTTTTCCTTCTGGCCGCTCAACACCAGTTCGGCCACCGGCCCATTGATGATGCCTTCCCAGAAGCGCATGCGCAGCCGGGTGTTCAACAGTTTGCCTTTGACCAGATCCCGATGACGTCCCAACAATTGCACCAGAGTGCCATAAGCCGAAGGGATCAGGGTTTCCAGCCGCGCACGCAACAGCCGCGACAACACCGGTGCACTGCCGCCACTGGAGACTGCCACCAGGAGCGGCGAGCGGTCGACAATGGAGGGGAAGATGAAGCTGCACAGCGCAGGCTGGTCGACTACATTGACCGGCAGCTTGCGCGTATGCGCCAGTGCAGAAACACGACGGTTCACTATCTGGTCGTCGGTGGCAGCCACCACCAGCATGACACCATCAAGATCGGTTTCCTGGAAATTGCGAAGGTGACCCAGATGCGGCGGCTTCAGCAAAGCGGCCAACTCATCACAGATGTGGCCAGCCACGACCGTCAACTCTGCTTGTGCCCGCAACAGCAAGCGCGCTTTGCGCAATGCCACCTGGCCACCACCCACCAGCAGTACCCGTTGTTGCTGGAGCCGCAAAAAAACCGGAAGAAAATCCATGCAGTCTCCGTCAGGCCTGCATGATCACTTGCGCGCCGCTCATGTAAGGCTGCAATACTTCCGGCACAGTCACGCTGCCATCGGCATTCTGGTAATTCTCCAGTACTGCCACCAGTGTACGTCCTACCGCCAGGCCGGAACCATTGATGGTGTGCAGGAGTTCAGGTTTGCCGGTCGCAGGATTGCGCCAGCGCGCCTGCATGCGGCGCGCCTGGAAATCGCCGAAGCTGCTGCAAGATGATATTTCACGATAGGTATTCTGACCGGGCAGCCAGACTTCAATGTCGTAGGTCTTCTCGGAGGAAAAACCCATGTCGCCACCACACAGCACGATCACCCGGTATGGCAGCCCGAGTTTCTGCAGGATTTTTTCAGCATGCACTGTCAGTTCTTCATGCGCCTGTCTGGAATGCTCCGGTGCCACCAGTTGTACCAGTTCCACTTTTTCAAACTGATGCTGGCGGATCATGCCGCGTGTATCCTTGCCATAACTGCCAGCTTCACTGCGGAAACACGGCGAGTGGCAGGCGAACTTCATCGGCAGCTCGCCGGCTTCTACAATGGAATCACGCACAAAATTGGTAACCGGCACCTCGGCAGTAGGAATCAGGTAGTACTGTTGCTCGCCAGCCAGCTTGAACAAATCCTGTTCGAACTTGGGTAGCTGGCCGGTTCCGAAGGCCGAATCGGCATTGACCATGTAGGGCACGTTGACTTCGGTGTAGCCGTGTTCCTGGGTATGGGTATCCAGCATCAACTGGATGAGGGCACGATGCAGGCGCGCGATTTCGCTTTTCATCACGACAAAACGCGAGCCGGTCAGCTTTACAGCAGTGGCAAAGTCCATCTGGCCCCTGGCTTCACCCAAAGCCACGTGATCCTTGACCGCAAATCCAAAAGTGCGTGGCGTACCCCAGCGACGCAATTCCACGTTGTCGTGTTCATCCTTGCCTTCAGGAACTTCCGCTGCCGGAATATTCGGCAAACGCTGCAGAATCGTATCGAGTTCGGCCTGTACGAGATCAAGTGCCCTGCTCTTTTCATCGAGGGCACCCTTGAGGTTTTCGACTTCGGCCAACAGCGGCGCAATGTCCTGTCCGGAGGCCTTGGCCTTGCCGATGTTTTTGGAACGTGTGTTGCGTTCGTTCTGCAACTGTTCAGTTTCCAGTTGCAGCGCCTTGCGACGGATTTCAATCTGCTCAATGGCAGCGACATCCAGAACAAAACCACGTTTGGCCAGCAGCCTGGCAACGGTGTGTGGTTCGCCTCGAACCAGACGGGGATCCAGCATAGTGAGTTCCTTGAATTAAGAGTGCACCAATAGCATGCGTGCCAGGCTCAGTCCCAGCCAGGTTGCGAGCAGACACACGACCATGGTACCCAGCAAGTAGAGGATTGCGACACCAATCTGCCCCTGTTCAAACATGCGCAAGGCATCAAGCGAATAGGATGAATACGTGGTGAATGCACCCAGGAAGCCTATGGTCAGCAATTGCTGGCCATAGGGTTGCAAGCCGCCATTTTCGACGATGACCACATACAACGCCCCGATCACAAAGGCACCAACCGCATTGATGCCAAAGGTGGCAACCTGCGCATAAATCTTGCCGGCAGCGGCCAGATTATACACCGCGAAGCGTGCCATGGCGCCGAGAGCACCACCAATTGCCACCATCACATAATTCATCATGATTACTCCCCGGTCTTGTAACGTTGCTGGGAACTTTGCGCATCCAGGCCCCGCAAATAGGCAAGTTTCTGGCGGATCTGGTCTTCCAGGCCACGATCGACGGGATGGTAATAACTTCGATCCTGCAGCGATTCCGGAAAATAATTCTCGCCGGCAGCATAGGCGCCGGGTTCGTCATGTGCGTAGCGATAGCCCTTGCCGTAGTCGAGATTTTTCATGAGTCCGGTCGGTGCGTTGCGCAAATGCATCGGCACTTCATCGGTGGGGTTGCTCTGCACGTCTGCACGCGCCGTGTTGTAGGCGGTATAAACCGCATTGCTCTTGGGCGCACACGCCAGATACAGAACCGCCTGCGCCAGTGCCAGCTCGCCTTCGGGGCTGCCTAGACGCTGCTGCACATCCCAGGCATTGAGCGTCAGTTGCAATGCGCGCGGATCGGCATTGCCGATGTCTTCACTGGCCATGCGCACCAGCCGCCGCGCCACATAGAGCGGATCGCAACCACCATCAAGCATGCGACACAGCCAATAAAGCGCAGCGTCCGGCGAGGAGCCACGTACTGCCTTGTGCAAAACTGAAATCTGCTCGTGGAATACATCACCGCCCTTGTCGAAACGACGCACACTTCCTTGCAATAACTGTTGCAGCGTCGCATCGCTCAGCACTTCCGTGCCATCGGCGACAGGCTCCAGCATGTCGGCAGCGAGTTCGATCAGGTTGAGCAGGCGGCGCGCATCGCCATCGGCTGCCAACGCCAGTTGCTGTTTTTGTTGGCCGGAAAGCCGGATTTTTCTTTGGCCGAGGCCGTTGGTTTGGTCGGACAGTGCCAGCTCCAGCACGCGCAACAAGGCCGGCTGATCGAGGCTTTTCAAAACATATACGCGGGCGCGGGACAGCAACGCGGAATTCAATTCAAACGAAGGATTCTCGGTGGTGGCACCAATGAAGATCACAGTGCCATCCTCAATATGCGGCAGAAACGCATCCTGCTGGGACTTGTTGAAACGATGCACTTCATCGACAAACAATACGGTGTTGCGGCCGTGTGCAGAGCGCTGATCCTGGGCACGCTCAATGGCTGCACGTATTTCTTTCACACCCGACAACACCGCTGACAATGATTCCAGATGCGCATTGGCACTCTGGGCCACCAGCCGGGCCAGCGTGGTTTTGCCGGTGCCCGGCGGCCCCCACAGAATCATCGAATGCGGCTGGCCATTGGTGATCGCTTCATACAGCGGCTTGCCAGGCCCCAGAATATGTTCCTGACCGGCATAGGCAGCGATTTCCAACGGACGCATGCGCGCCGCCAGTGGCTGATATCCCCGGGTCTGCTGGAACAATGGCATGGTCATGGCTGGGCCGGATCAGTTATGCGTGTTGTCGATCACTTCCACACCTTTTGGCGGTGCAAAGTGAAACAGGCCTGGATCCATGGCCTGGTTGCGCTGTTCCACCTTGAAGGTCAGGCTGGTCTGCTGGCCCAGACTGTCTTCAAAATGCATTTCTTCCAGCACGGCGCCATTGAAAGTGAGAGTCATGCTGGCAAACAAGCTGTCTGGCTGTTTGGGCTGCAAAACAAACTGCTGGTGCACACCGTCGGTGAGTTTGGCATAGCTGACTGCATAACTGTTGCCGATGGTCTGTTCAGTACCGTTCAACAGCATGACAGGGGTGCGATCCAGCTTGCTGTTGAATGCACCAATGGTGACCTGCCCAAGATCAGGCTCATAGCGCCAGATGGTACGGCCGTCCGTCACCATCAGTTCTTCATAGGGTTTTATGGTTTGCCAGCGGAAATTGGCCGGTTTTTGCATCACCAGTCTGGCACTGATTTCCTGCAGCTGGCGTCCATCCTGATCCAGCAACAGCTGATCGACAGCGGCCTGCACACTGTTGGTTTGCTGGAGCACCGCTACCAGCTGGCGCAATGCAAAATCTTCAGCGCTGGCAACCACAGGCGCAGAGACAGGTGTTGCTGCCCGGACACCTTCTGCGGTGGAGCCTGCTACCAGAACCAGCAGCAACGCGATGACAGCGACAGTTTCCGACTGCCACAGACGCTCCGGCATGCGATTGAACATTGCAAAGACCAAACAGGGTGCCTCTATAACGGATGAACTGGATATGCCGGCTACACCGGCGGCGGTGCCAATACTTCGCGGTTACCGTTACTGCTCATCGCAGATACCACTCCCGCCATCTCCATCGCTTCAATCAGCCTGGCAGCACGGTTGTAACCAATGCGGAATTTTCTTTGCACCGATGAAATTGACGCCTTGCGCGACTCGCAGACAAAACGCACAGCCTGATCATACATCTGATCATCCATCTCGGCATTGCCGCCCTCGCCTTCCTCTCCTTCAAAGCCCAGACCCGGCACGCCGGCACCAGCGGAATCAGAGGTGATTGAATCGATGTAATTGGGTTCGCCCCTGGCTTTCCAGTCGGCCACCACGCGATGTACTTCTTCATCGGCGACAAAAGCGCCATGCACACGCTGGGCAACCCCGCCACCTGGTGGCAGGAACAGCATGTCACCATTGCCGAGCAACTGTTCTGCTCCGCCTTCGCCCAGGATGGTGCGGGAATCAATTTTCGACTGCACCATGAACGACAAGCGGGTCGGTATGTTGGCCTTGATCAAACCGGTGAGCACATCCACCGATGGTCGCTGGGTTGCCAGAATCAGATGGATACCGGCAGCCCTGGCTTTCTGGGCAATGCGTGCAATCAGCTCTTCCACTTTTTTGCCGACTACCATCATCATGTCGGCCAACTCATCGACGATGACCACGATCACCGGCAACTCAGCCAGCCCTTCCGGAGTCTGCTCTTCCAGGTCCAGCATCGGATCAGGTTTCCACAACGGATCAACGATGGGTTCACCGGCCTTGATCGCATCCGCGACTTTCTTGTTGTAACCGGCCAGATTGCGCACACCCAGGGCCGACATCAGTTTGTAGCGCCGCTCCATTTCAGCCACGCACCAGCGCAAACCGTTGGCAGCATCTTTCATGTCGGTAATGACCGGCGTCAGCAGATGCGGAATACCCTCGTAGATGGACAGCTCCAGCATTTTTGGATCAATCATCAGCATGCGCACATGCTGGGGTGTCGATTTGAACAGGATGCTGAGGATCATCGCGTTGACCCCGACTGATTTGCCGGAGCCGGTGGTACCCGCCACCAGCAGATGCGGCATGCGTGCCAGATCGACCACCACCGGATTGCCTCCGATGTCATGACCAAGTGCAAGACTGATCGGCGAACGCGCGTTGTCAAACTCGGGCGAAGACAGTACTTGCCCCAGCGAAATCATTTCCTTTTTCTCGTTGGGTATTTCGATGCCGATGCAGGTCTTGCCGGGAATCACCTCAACCACACGCAGGCTGGGCACAGCCAGCGAGCGCGCCAGATCCTTGACCAGATTGCTGATACGACTGACTTTGATGCCTGCTGCAGGCTGCACTTCAAAGCGGGTAATCACCGGTCCGGGGTTGATGCCCACCACAGTAATGTCGATGCCGAAATCCTTGAGTTTGATTTCCAGCAATTTCGACATTTTCTCCAGGGCTTCGGCGGAAAAACCGACGACCTTGTTCTCTTCCCATTCATTCAGCAGGGTGATGGGCGGCAAATCCCCGACCACCGGCGTATCAAACAATTTGCCCTGTTTTTCACGCAGTTTTTCCCGCTGCACCCTTCTGCTTGGTTCGCGTGGCGCTTCCCGCACCGGGGCTATCTCGATCGGTGGCCGCCTGGTTTCCTTCTCAATGAATTGATCAAGCGCCTCTTTGCGCTGACTGACAAATTGCTCGGTTTCTGCCGCTTCGCGCTTTTTCTCCTGGTATTGCTGCCAACGCTCGCCAAACCAGCCGAACAGTTGCAGCGTGAACGCACCGATGCGATCGACCACCTTGAGCCAGGAAATGCCGAGCCCAAGCGTCAAGCCAAGACACATCAAGGTGAGACACAGCAACGTAGTGCCAACCAGTTGCAACACCGGCAAAGCTGCCAGCGAAAGCGAGCGGCCCAGCCAGCCTCCGGCAGAACTTGGCAACGAACTGGCAAAATGCAGACTGGCCAGCATGCACGAACTCAGCAAGGTGACCAGCAAGCCCGCTGCACGCAAACCAAACACCTGCCAGCTGAATTCAAAAGTGGATTGGCGCTCACGAAACAGTATCGCGGCGCGATAAAGCAGAAAAAACGGAATCAGCCACGACAGTTTTCCCATCAGCAGGAACAACACATCCGAGATACAGGCACCGCTGCTGCCGACCAGATTGTTCACGGTTGCATTCTTGCCGGTACCTGACCAGCCAGGATCGAGTGGTGAATACGACACAAACGCCAGCATCAGATAAAAAGCCAGCGCCAGGAAGATGATCATCACACCTTCCACCATGAATAGCTGGCTCAGTCCATGGGCAGGACTGCCAACATCAGTGCGAGACGTTTTTTCCCGTGTTGCGGCCACAGACTTCCCGGATTTTGCCGTTGCTTACAGTGCTCTATCATAAACAATTAGCGGGTGGGACGATACGTTGCCGGAACGCTGACACAATCTGCATGTTTTTTCGCCTGCTCCAGCAATCTGTGAGTGCATTTCTGCGTGGACAGAGGTTGAATCACCCATGAATTACTCCGGATTCAGGATCTTCACCATGCAGACCAGAACACTCAGCCTTGCCCTGCTCAGCCTCACCTTGGGCGCTGCAACGGCAGCATTAGCCCAGCCGGCTGCGCCAGTACAACCACAGACACCGTTGACCTGGGCCTATGGCGTCAATACGCCTGGGGTGAACCTGCCGGCCGCCACCGGCCCCCAGCATGTGCCCGACAGCAAGCTGGAGCTGGTTTTCCCGCGTGACCGGTTTTCACCGCCAGACTGGCACCCGGAAGATCATCCGGCAATGCCGCCTGTCGTTGCCAGCGGACACGCACCGCAAGTAATGGCATGTGCCTACTGTCATCTGCCCAATGGGCAAGGCCGGCCGGAAAACGCCAGTCTGGCGGGCTTGTCAGCCGACTACATCAAGCAGCAATTGGCAGATTACCGGGCTTCCTTGCGCAAGAGTGCCGAACCGCAGATGTCACCACCTTCCCTGATGCAGGCAATAGGTTTGAATACCACAGCAGAGGAAGCCGAACAGGCAGCCAGCTATTTCGCGGGTTTGCAGCCACGGCGCTGGATACGCGTGGTGGAAACCGCCAGCGTGCCGGAAACTGTGGTATCCGGCTGGATGTACATTCCCAAACCTGGCACTGCGGTCAAAGAGCCCATCGCCAACCGGATTCTCGAAATGCCGGAAAATCTCGAACGTACCGAATTGCGTGACAGTCGTTCCAGTTTCGTCGCCTATGTCCCGGTCGGCAGCATTGCGCGTGGCAAACAACTGGCTAACGGCAATGGTGGCCTTGCCTCTGCTTGTTCCGCCTGTCATGGCGCCGATTTGCGGGGTCTGGGACCAGTACCGCGCCTGGCGGGCCGCTCGCCCAGTTATCTGGCACGCCAGCTCTACGATCTGCAGACTTCCAATCGCAAAGGTCTATGGTCGCCATTGATGACGGCCGTTGTCGCCAAACTCACCCCGGAGGATATGCTGGCACTTGCTGCCTATATTGCTTCGCTGGAGCCTTGATGCAGGCCAGTTAGTCCCCATAATAGCCACCCCCAGCCACAGGACATGAAGACGCCCCATGAGTACCGTTGCGCACCATCGCTTGATCATCCTCGGTTCCGGCCCGGCGGGTTATACCGCTGCAATTTATGCCGCCCGCGCCAACCTCAAACCGGTCATCATCACCGGCATGCAACAAGGGGGTCAGCTCACTACCACAACTGAAGTGGACAATTGGCCAGGGGACGTGCACGGCTTGACCGGACCCGACTTAATGGAACGCATGAAGAATCATGCAGAACGTTTTGAAACTAATATAATTTTTGATCATATCGATAAGGCTGACCTGAGCAAACGCCCCTTCACACTGACTGGCAGCATGGGCAGCTATAGCTGTGATGCACTGATTATTGCCACCGGCGCCTCTGCCCAATACCTGGGCTTGCCTTCGGAAGAGAAATACATGGGCAGCGGTGTCAGCGCCTGCGCTACCTGTGATGGTTTTTTCTATAAAGGTCAAAAAGTTGCAGTCATTGGCGGAGGTAATACTGCAGTTGAGGAAGCCCTCTACCTCTCCAATATTGCCAGCCATGTCACGGTGGTGCATCGTCGCGACAAGTTCAAGGCAGAGAAGATCCTGCAGGACAAACTGTTTGAAAAAGCTGCCAATGGCAATGTCCGCATCCTGTGGAACCACACTCTGGATGAAGTATTGGGTGATGGCGGCTCTGTAAGCGGCATGAAGGTTAGAAACACTCTTAACTCTTCAATTGAATCAATTGATTTAAATGCTGTTTTTATTGCCATCGGGCACAAACCCAACTCGGAGGTCTTTCAAGGTCAGCTCGACATGGCAGAGGGCTACATCAAGATCCATTCCGGCATCTCTGGCAATGCCACCCAGACTAGCGTAGCTGGTGTTTTTGCGGCCGGCGATATTGCAGATCACGTCTACCGGCAGGCTGTCACTTCTGCGGGTTTTGGCTGCATGGCCGCGCTGGATGCCGAGAAGTATCTGGACAAACTCGGGCTCTGAAACCCAAGCCCATGCGCATCGCACTGCCCTGGCTGGATGACGACACACTGGACTTTCCCGACACAGCCACTGCCCTCACCGATCCCAATGGTTTGCTGGCAGCGGGCGGCGACTTGCGCCCCCCCCGACTGCTGGCCGCCTACCAGCACGGTATCTTTCCCTGGTACAGCGCCAACCAGCCACTACTGTGGTGGTCACCGGATCCGCGCATGGTGCTGTTTCCGGCCGAGATCAAAATCAGTCGCAGTTTGTCGAAAATACTGAGGCAGAACCACTTTGCAGTGACTACCGACACCGCTTTTGCGGCAGTTCTGGCCGGTTGTGCCGGTCCTCGTCGGGGTGTTGATGGCACCTGGCTCGACTCCGGCATGCAGCAGGCCTATCTGCAATTGCACAGGGCCGGGCATGCCCATTCGGTTGAGATATGGCGCAATGGCCAGCTGGCAGGTGGACTCTATGGCATCGCACTCGACGGCATCTTTTTCGGGGAATCCATGTTCAGTCACCAGAACAATGCCTCCAAGGTGGCCCTGGTCTGGCTCGCACACACACTTGTCGAATACGGGGTTCGCCTCATTGATTGCCAGCTACAGAGCCCTCATCTGGCAAGCATGGGAGCCCGCACCATCCCGCGCAATGAATTCAATGGTTTTCTGCCTGCAACAGCCGACATTTCCCGCCCTGCCCGCTGGCCTATACAATGGCAGCGTCTTCGTTGTTGATTGGCGGCCATGACTTCCCTGAAAGATATACGGTTGTTCACCACGCAGCCGCACAAGTGCAGTTACCTGCCGGATCAGGAAGCACAAACCCTGTTCATCGATCCTGAGTTCCAGGTAGAAAAATCACATAACAGCCGTCTGTCTGAAATCGGCTTCCGCCGCAGCGGCAGCCATGTCTATCGCCCCAATTGCAAATCCTGCCAGCAATGCATGTCATGCCGGGTATTGGTGCAGCATTTCACCAGCAACCGGCGTTTCGAACGCGTGCTCAAACGCAATGCTGACGTCGTGGTGGCACCAGTCACCTCCATCGCAGAAGAAGAATATTTCCTGCTTTACAAGCATTACATCTCGGTGCGGCATGGTGATGGCGACATGTACCCGCCCACACGTGAACAGTACGAAGCATTTTTGCTGAAGCAATGTGAGGGCACACTGTATTATTCGATGCGTTGCCGCGGAAGGCTGGTCGGGGTACTCGTGACCGACCGCCTCGAGAACGGTTTGTCAGCGGTTTACACTTACTATGATCCGCTGGAAGACAAACGTTCACTCGGCACCTTCGCGGTATTGTGGCAGATCATGGAAGCCCGCCGGCTGGGCCTTTCCTATCTCTACCTCGGCTACTGGATCCGGGACAGCCGCAAGATGCGCTACAAAACCCACTACCGTCCGCTCGAATTGCTGATACGCCAGCGCTGGGTGCTGATGACGGATTCGATGCTGGATGACCGCTGAAGGCCTCCCGACCCCCTTGCGTGAAGACTTTTCCCCGCAATATCGGCTTCAATTCATATTGCAGGTTTACTGTGGTAGCGCTTTTCGGGCAGAATGCGCCACCTTGCAATGCCGCAAGGTTTGCCCAAGCCCCCTTTAGCTACTTTATTAAACAGTTCCCACACAGGCCATTGAATGTCCAAAGAAGACCAGATCGAGATGGAAGGTGAAGTGATTGATACACTTCCCAACACGATGTTCCGGGTAAAGCTGGAAAATGGTCACGTCGTGACGGCCCATATTTCAGGCAAAATGCGCAAGAACTACATCCGCATTCTCACCGGCGACAAAGTCAAGGTTGAGATGACCCCTTACGACCTGAGCAAAGGTCGAATTACCTTCCGGGCCCGCTGAGCCACTCTGGTAGCAGGCCCGGATTTGCCGGGTTACAGATCCAGATTCTCTTCCTTCATATCCTCATCATCTTCACGCGGTATTGGTGCATTTGAAGCTGTAATCTCGAGCTTGATGTCATCATTTTCCACGGTGACCTGCACATCCCCGCCGTTGACCAGATCTCCGAACAGGATGTCCTCAGCCAGCGGCTTCTTGATCTTGTTCTGGATCAGACGCGCCATTGGTCTTGCACCCATAGCAACGTCGTAACCATGCTTCACAAACCAGTCAACAGCTTCGTCCTCGACATGGAATACCACTCGCTTGTCATCCAGCTGGACTTGCAGTTCCACCAGGAACTTGTCGACAACGGTCCGGATGATGGATTTGTCCAGCGAACGGAACTGGATGATCGCATCAAGCCGGTTGCGGAATTCCGGTGTGAACATGCGACGAATCACTTCCATCGCATCGGTCGTATGATCCTGGGTTGAAAAACCGATCGAAGATCTGCTCATTTCCTGGGCGCCGGCATTGGTGGTCATGATCAGGATCACATTGCGGAAATCAGCCTTGCGACCATTGTTGTCAGTCAGCGTGCCATGATCCATCACCTGCAGCAGCAGGTTGAATACATCCGGATGGGCTTTTTCGATTTCGTCCAGCAACAGTACGCAATGCGGATTCTTGGATATCGCTTCGGTCAGCAAACCGCCCTGGTCGAAACCGATGTAGCCGGGAGGTGCACCAATCAGTCTGGAAACAGTATGTCGTTCCATGTACTCGGACATGTCGAAACGGATCAGCTCTATGCCCATGATCTTGGCAAGCTGGCGACTGACTTCGGTTTTGCCGACTCCGGTAGGACCCGCAAACAGATAGGAGCCAATCGGTTTTTCGCCTTCTTTCAAACCTGCGCGGGAAAGCTTGATGGAAGCTGCCAGCGCATCGATGGCTTCATCCTGGCCGAACACCACCATCTTGAGGTTTTTCTCGAGATCCTTCAGCACGGTTTTGTCAGATGCGGAAACATTCTTGGGCGGAATTCTGGCAATTTGCGCCACCACTCTTTCAATGTCTTCGACCTGGATGACTTTCTTGCGTTTGTCCGCAGCTTGCAGACGCTGGAACGCACCCGCCTCATCGATGACATCGATGGCCTTGTCAGGCATGAAACGGTCATTGATATATCGTGATGCCAACTCGGCTGCTGCATGCAACGCCTTGTCGGTGTAACGCAGATCATGATGTTCCTCATAACGTGACTTGAGACCACGCAGAATCTGGTAAGTGGTTTCCACGTCAGGTTCAGTCACATCGATTTTCTGGAACCGGCGCGACAAAGCCCGGTCCTTTTCAAAGATGCCGCGATATTCCTGATAGGTGGTGGAGCCTATGCAGCGGATCCTGCCGGAAGTCAGCACCGGTTTGAGCAGATTGGAGGCATCCATGACGCCGCCGGAAGCTGCACCAGCGCCGATGATGGTATGAATCTCGTCAATGAACAGGATCGCATGTTCTTTCCTGGCAAGTTCAGCCAGCAGCAATTTGAAGCGCTTCTCGAAATCACCGCGGTATTTGGTACCAGCCAGCAGCGCCCCCATGTCGAGCGAATACACAACGCTGTCCTTGAGAATTTCAGGAACCTGGCCATCGACGATCTGTTTGGCCAGACCTTCCGCAATGGCAGTTTTGCCGACGCCGGATTCACCGACGAACAGCGGATTGTTCTTGCGACGACGCGACAACACCTGGATCAACCGGGTGATTTCCTGTTCCCGGCCAATCAGCGGATCAATGCGCCCGGCTTTGGCTTCTTCGTTGAGATTGAGAGCGAAACTTTCGAGCGGATTCTGGGGCTTCTCCTTGGCACCCTCGCCGATATTGCCCAACTCGGAATCGGACTCGTCACTGAGGCCGGGGCCGCGAATATTGCCGTGCGTGATGAAGTTGACGACTTCACCACGGTTGACACCGTGTTTTTTCAGCAGATACACCGCATGGCTGTCTTTCTCGCCGAAAATGGCTACCAGCACATTGGCACCTGACACTTCCCGCTTGCCGGTGGATTGCACATGGAACACTGCCCGCTGGATGACCCGCTGGAAACCGAGCGTCTGTGTCACTTCCTGGTTGTCATTGGGTTCAGGCAACTGCGGAATATGGGTGGTGAGATACTGCTGAAGGTCTGTTCTCAACTTGTCCGTTTCCACATCGCATGCCAGCAGTATTTCGCGGGCAGCACTTTCGTCGAGCAATGCCAGCAGCAGATGCTCGACGGTGATGAACTCATGTCGTTTCATGCGTGCCCAGGTGACAACATGATTGAGGGCGGTTTCAAATTCTTTGCTGAACATGGAAAATACCTTTCAATTGGACTGCTTCAACCGCTACATGGGGGCGATCACCCAAAAATCAAAGGGCGCAAGTGCCAATGCCCGTCAATCATCTGCCTCAATATCACACATCAAGGGGTGTTCTGCAGCCCTGGCATGTTCATTGACCTGGGTCGCCTTGGTTTCTGCTATCTCCTTGGGAAATACTCCGCACACACCCTTGCCTTCTGTATGGACTTTCAACATCACCCGGGTCGCCGTTTCGGTATTCATGCCAAAAAACTGGCGCAGGATTTCCACCACAAATTCCATGGGCGTGTAGTCGTCGTTCAGCAGGATCACGCGGTAGAGCGGCGGGGGTTTGATTTTTACCTGAGCAGGCGCCAGAGCTTCACGGATACCGTTCTCGCGCTGCTGCTCATCATCATTGCCGTCGTTCTGACCGCGAATGGCCAACTGTGTAGCCTGCCTAGAAAGTTTCAAATAAGTCATGGTTCTCACGTGCAGCCGGCATTCACAGCCAGCCAAAAAAGTACTCAGAAACTATAGCATGTTTCATCGTGATGACTGAGCCGGCCCAAGGTCACTACCGGCCCCTGCCAAGCACTGCGATTTGCAATTTATAACCCGCCTGCACGTGACCTCGTGGCAACTTCCGGTCTTTTCCTGTTACTTGCAGCCAGTTCCTAGCAAAAATGATGCAAATCTTGCGGGGAATTGCATTTGACAGGCAAAAAAAATAAGGTTATACGTTTGGGATCTTGTAAAAACACAATAAATACAAGACATAACAAGATGAATTTCAACTCGAAATCATCGACATAATATTGCAGTGATCATTGGAGTGGGGGGAATGCATGAGCACAGGACAGGTGAAGTGGTTCAACAACGCCAAAGGCTTCGGTTTCATTCTGCCCGACGGCGGTGGCAGTGACTTGTTTGCACACTATTCCGCAATCGCGATGGAAGGCTACAAGACCCTGAAAGCGGGTCAGGTCGTGTCGTTCGAAATCATCGAAGGACCCAAGGGCTTGCACGCCACCAATATCATGCCTGTCAACGGCGGCCTGCCAGGCAGCAGTGACGCAGACAAGGCGCCGGTCTGATTGCTGTCCCGCTGAGTGCTTATACTTTTCAATAAACCCTTTGGCGTGTTGAGCCAGTTCACGTCAGAGGCCGGCCATCGCGGACTCGGCGATTTCATTCCTGTCAAAGGTGTCTATCCGGCCGGGCGTCTCGATCATGACTCTGAAGGCTTGTTGCTGCTGACCGACGACGGCAGCTTGCAACATCGCATCAGCGACCCCCGCCACAAGCTGGCCAAGACTTATTGGGTACAGGTGGAAGGCCTCATTACCGATGCAGCTTTGCTGCAATTAAGCGGCGGGGTTGAGCTCAATGACGGCAAAACCTTGCCAGCCCTTGCCGCTGCGATGCCAGCGCCCGGACTCTGGCCGCGGGTACCGCCAATACGCATACGCAAATCGGTTCCGGATTCCTGGTTGAGTCTCACTTTGAAAGAAGGCCGCAACCGGCAAGTGCGGCGCATGACTGCTGCAGCAGGCTTCCCCACATTACGCCTGGTGCGATGGCAGATTGGTGAATGGACTCTGGATGGGTTGCAACCTGGCGAATACCGGGTAATTCGCTAGTTCAACAGCAGGGATCACCAGCGTTCGCTTGCTGCTTGATCGGAGTCTTTGGCTTCCACCCAGTGTTCGCCGTTCTGCAGCAGGCACTTCTTCCAGAACGGTGCACGCGTTTTCAGAAAGTCCATGATGAATTCACAGGCCGCAAAAGCAGCACCGCGATGTGAGCTGCTGACACCCACAAATACAATCTGGTCACCTGGCACCAAAGTGCCGACTCGATGCACCACTGTTGCATCCAGCAGCGGCCAGCGTTGCTGTGCCTCCACCAGGATTTTATCCAGACTCCTTTCAGTCATGCCCGGATAGTGCTCCAGGAACAACGACTTGATGGTCTGGCCGTCCTGCAGTTCCCTCACCAGTCCAGTGAAGGTGGCGACAGCACCGATGTTGGCAGAAAGCTCACGCAAGCAATCGATCTCTGCCTGCACATTGAAATCGTCTTGTTGTATGCGGATATTGAAAGCCATAGTGATCCGTCATCCACCGGTAACAGGCGGGAAAAAAGCGACTTCGTCACCGTCTCGCACTGCAGTCGACAACGGCACCACCTCATGATTGACCGCTGCCAGCACCTTGTTGGCAGCAAGCACTGCACGGGCTTTCTCACCGTGTTTTTGCACCAGTGCTTCCAGCAACAGCGCAACCGTGGTTGCCGCCGCCGCAGGCAACTGTTCCTGTGACAAACCCATGGCTTCCCGGATGTTGGCAAAATAACGAACTTCAATCATCGTTTGGTTTCCGGCTATTCACGACTGGCGTTGCCAGTGGCCTGACTTGCCGCCCTGTTTGTCCACCAGCTGGATCTGGCGTATCACCATGCCGCGATCAACTGCCTTGCACATGTCATAGAGCGTCAGCGCTGCTACCGACACGGCTGTCAGCGCCTCCATTTCGACACCGGTCTGACCCGACAGGTTGCAAGTGGCGGTTATATGAACCGACGCCGATTCAGGATGGGGAGTCAATTCTACCTTGACGCTGGTGAGCATCAGTGGATGGCACAACGGGATCAGATCGGAACATTTTTTTGCTGCCTGGATGCCGGCAATCCGCGCTACCGCAAACACATCACCTTTCTTGTGGGTGCCATCGGCAATCATTTGCAAGGTGGCCGGTTGCATGTCGACCCACGCTTCGGCAGTGGCCGAACGCTGGCTGACGGCTTTGTCGCCAACATCTACCATGTGGGCCTGGCCTTTGGCATCGAGATGGGTCAATTTGCTCATATGGGTGTTTCACTGTTGGCAAGCAAGTCATTATCCTCTTTGATCCTGCGTTTATGAAAGGGCACGATTCGGTTAGCATGCGCTCCCCTTCCCGCCCGGTTTGCCCGCCATGATCTGGTTAGCCCATAGTTCCGTCGCCACCATCGTTGAAGACCAGGGTCGTTTCCTGATGGTGGAGGAGCGGGATGGCGAGCGCATCGTCTTCAACCAGCCAGCCGGTCATCTGGATGAAGGGGAAACCCTGTTTGCTGCCGCCAGACGGGAAACGCTGGAAGAAACCGCCTGGGAAGTGGAGCTGACTGCATTGTTGGGACTCTACCATTACCCTGCCCCCAATGGCGTCACCTATATCCGCCACTGCTTTGTCGCCACCCCCATTTTGCATCACCCGGGACGGGATCTGGACACCCCGATCATCGCCGCGCACTGGCTCACTGCTGAACAGGTTTTTGACGAAGCATTCCCGGTACGCAGCCCGATTGTGCGCCGTTGTCTGCAGGATTATCTGGCCGGCATCCGCTATCCATTGTCCTTGATCCACCATCTGCAACCATGAATCCTGCCGATACCAAAGTCATTGTGGGCATGTCCGGTGGCGTCGACTCTTCAGTGGCGGCACTGCTGTTGCGTGAAGAGGGTTATCAGGTGTCAGGCCTCTTCATGAAAAACTGGGATGAGGATGACGGCACTGAATATTGCACTGCCAGGACCGATCTGGCTGATGCCGAAGCAGTGTGCCGCAATCTGGGCATCAAATTGCATACCGCCAATTTTGCGGCCGAGTACTGGGACAATGTGTTTGATCATTTCCTAGGGGAATATCGTCGCGGCCGCACACCCAACCCCGATATCCTGTGCAACAAGGAAATCAAGTTCAAGGCTTTTCTTGATTACGCTACCCAGTTGGGCGCCGACCTCATCGCCACTGGTCATTATGCCCGCACTGCCGATGTTGATGGCCGCACCCAGCTGCTGAAAGGTCTGGATCCGCTCAAGGACCAAAGCTATTTCCTCAGTGCCGTAAATGAAAAACAACTGGAACGTACGCTGTTTCCGGTGGGCGCTTTACCGAAGCCCGAAGTACGCGCCCTGGCCGCACAATATTCACTGGCCACCCACAACAAGAAAGACAGCACTGGCATATGCTTCATCGGAGAGCGCCGCTTCAGGGATTTCCTGCAGACGTACCTGCCGGCCCAGCCCGGCCTGATTGAAACTCCGGAAGGCAAAGTGCTGGGTGAACATCAGGGCCTGATGTATCACACACTTGGCCAGCGCGCCGGTCTTGGCATTGGCGGCGTCCATGGCAGTGATGAAGCACCCTGGTATGTGGCAGCCAAGGACATGCAACGCAATGTGCTGGTTGTTGTGCAAGGCAACGAACATCCGCTGCTGTTTTCAGGCAGCCTGACTGCGGCCACACTGGACTGGGTCAACGATCCGCCGGTGCTGCCGTTGCAATGTGCTGCCAAGATCCGCTATCGGCAAGCCGACCAGATTTGTACTGTCACGACCGGTGCCAATGCCGAACTCAATGTAGTGTTTGCCACACCCCAGCGGGCAGTCACACCGGGGCAGCAAGTGGTGTTTTATGCAGGAGAACGCTGCCTTGGTGGCGGCGTCATACAAGCCAGCCTGGTGGCGGAATGAGTGATCAGCAACAGCAACTCATAGCCCTGGCAGGCGTGGCCCAATCAGCGGTGCTGGTGCATCAGCTGGCACTGCACGGCATCGTGGCACAGGACAAATTTGCCACCGCAGTCCACAGCCTGTTGATGCTGGATCCGCCCGGCACGCTTGAAGTATTCGGCTCCCTCAAACAGTTGCGGCTCGGGCTGGAAACCCTCAAAGAGTTGCTCGGCAGTTATGAATCGGTGCTGGCGCCTGCCGAAGGCCCGCGCTATTTCTCGGGCATTCTGCATCTGGAAGGCCAGCTGAAGTCCCGCACCAGCATGCTTGCCCACATCCGCATCGAGCTGCTGCGTTTGCAAAAGAATTATCCCGGCGAGCAGATCGTCGAGGAACCGGCTGCTCTCAAGGATCTGGCGGCGTTGTACCGGTCAACTCTGAGTACACTACCCTTCCGCATCCATGTCAGGGGTGATCTCAACTATCTGCGCAATGACTATGTGGCCGACAAGGTGCGCATCCTGCTGTTTGCCGGCGTCAGGGCCGCGTTTCTGTGGCGCCAGCTGGGGGGACGACGCTGGCAGCTGCTGTTCCGGCGTGGACGCCTTGCCAGCGGCGTAGAGCAATTGCTGCTAACCCTTTAAAGCGGATGCCATTGGCAGGAAAACCCTGCTTTACAGAGCGGCTTGCGTTAAAATGGCAGGGTAAAAATTTGCGGACACCCCCCAGATGCCAGCCAAAGATTCCGGCCCTGTTTCAGCTCTCACTGCCATTTCTCCGATTGATGGCCGCTACCACGGCAAGACCCGCGTCCTGAGCCGTTATTTCAGCGAATACGGGCTGATCTATTACCGTGTGCTGGTAGAGATCCGCTGGTTCCAGCAGTTGGCCGCCCATGCCTGTGTTCCTGAAGTCAAACCTCTGAGCCCAGAGGCCAACCAGTATCTGGCAGGCATCCTCGACCACTTCAGTGAAGCCGATGCCCAGGACATCAAGGACCGCGAAAAAGTCACCAACCATGACGTCAAGGCGGTTGAGTATTTCCTGAAAGCAAAATTCGACGCAGTGCCGGAACTCGCGGCCAGCAAGGAATTCATCCACTTCGCCTGCACTTCGGAAGACATCAACAATCTTGCCTATGCGCTTATGCTGAAAGATGCTCGCAGCAAAGTGCTGCTGCCGCTGATGCAACAAGTGACAGATACCATCAAGGCCCAGGCCATGCAGTATGCCGACATGCCGTTGTTGGCACGCACCCATGGCCAGACTGCAACGCCAACCACCATGGGCAAGGAATTCGCCAACTCGGTGGCACGACTGCAGCGTCAGCTTGAGCAGATTGCCAGCGTGGAATTGCTGGGCAAGATCAACGGCGCAGTCGGCAACTACAACGCCCACATGATTGCTTACCCTGAAGTCGACTGGCAGGCCAATGCCAATGACTTCGTCACACGGCTTGGACTGCGCTGGAATCCCTATACCACCCAGATTGAACCGCACGACTACATCGCCGAACTGTTCGCCGCCTGCTGCCGCTTCAACACCATCCTGATCGATTTTGACCGCGATGTGTGGGGCTATATATCACTGGGTTATTTCAAACAGCGAACCGTCGCCGGCGAAGTGGGCTCATCAACCATGCCTCACAAGGTCAATCCGATCGATTTCGAAAACTCCGAAGGCAATCTCGGCATTGCCAATGCACTGATGCAGCATCTGTCGGAAAAACTGCCCATCTCGCGCTGGCAGCGTGACCTCACCGACTCCACGGTGCTGCGCAACATCGGCACCGGCTTTGCGCACAGCATCATTGCCTATGAAGCCACGCTGAAAGGTTTGTCGAAATTGCTGGTCGACGAAAGCCGGATGCGCGCTGATCTCGACCAAAGCTGGGAAGTGCTGGCCGAAGCAATCCAGACGGTTATGCGCCGCTACAATGTGCCGGAACCCTATGAAAAACTGAAAGCACTGACCCGCGGCCAGCGCATTGATGCAGCCGTGCTGGCAGCATTCGTTGATACCCTCGAGATTCCGGCTGCTGCCAGACAAGCACTGCGCGAACTGCGTCCGCACTCCTACATTGGCAATGCAGCATTACAGGCCAAGCAGTTGCCATGATCGTCAAAAATCCCGGTGTGCAGGTTTTTCTGCGCGATTACTGGCAAAAAAAACCTGTGTTGCTCAAAGGGGCAGTGCCGGACTTTGTGGATCCGGTTTCACCGGAAGAGCTGGCCGGACTGGCATGCGAAGCAGAAGTGGAATCCCGCCTGGTATTCACCCGCCGCAACAGCTGGCAAATGCAGAACGGCCCGTTCCGCAGCAAGGATTTCACCTCGTTGCCAGCCCGGAACTGGACCTTGCTGGTGCAGGCGGTTGACCAGTGGGTGCCGGCAGTCCGACAACTACTTGCCACTGTGCCGTTCCTGCCGACCTGGCGCGTTGATGATGTAATGATTTCCTATGCCACGCCCAATGGCGGTGTCGGCCCGCATTTCGATTATTACGATGTATTCCTGGTACAGGGCCAGGGTTCGCGCATCTGGAAAACCGGCCAGCACTGCACCAGCAGGGATACGCTACGCACCGACAGCGGTCTCAAACTGCTCAAGCAGTTCCATACCGTGCATGAATGGCATTTGCAAAGCGGCGATGTGCTGTATGTGCCACCCGGTGTAGCCCACTGGGGCGTTTCAGTCGACAACAGCCTGTGCTATTCGATCGGCTTCCGCGCGCCGTCACTGGCAGATGTTGTGCTCGGTTACAGCGAAGAGTTGGCCGCCGGTCTCAGTGGCGATTTGCGTCTTCAGGATCCCAAACGCCAGCAGCCACTGCGCGCAGGTGAAATCACCCAGGCCGATTTGCAGCAGACCAAACGCCAGTTGCAGCAGGTGCTGCACGATGACGCGGTGCTGGCCCGCTGGCTTGGCATGCATATGACACAACCGCGCTATCCCGAGCTGATCCAGCCGGCAGAGCACGCTGTACAGCGGCAATCACGACTCAGCCTGCACCCGTCTTCACGACTGGCATGGCTGGAGCAGGAAGACCAGTTCAGGGTCTTTGTCGATGGTGACAGCCAGCTGCTACCGGTAAGCAACAACTTGCGTAATGCCCTGCAAACACTGGCCAGTGGCGGATCGGTGACTTACAACTCGTTGGCCCGCAACCATGCTTGTCTTGGCTGGTGCACGGAGTTGCTCACTCGCGGCAGCCTGCAACTGGAGTTCTCCGATGATTGAGAGTGTGGGCATCCTGCATCCGGGCGAGATGGGCAGTTCACTGGCGCAAACTGTCCACAATACTGTCGGCAAAGTGTATTGGTGCTCGCAAGGACGCAGTGAAGCAACCCGCACGCGGGCCGAGCAGCACGGTCTGCTGGAAATAACTACACTGACGGAATTCTGCCAGCGCTGTGCACTGATCATCGGGGTCTGTCCGCCGCATGCAGCGCAACAGCTAGCACAATCACTGGTTGCCGCCGGTTACCAGGGACTCTATCTGGAAGCCAATGCCATCGCGCCGGCCACTGTGCAACATCTGGCGGCAATGCTGGCGGCTGCAGGAATTACCCTGGTCGATGGCGGCATCGTTGGACTGCCCGCCAAAGCCAGAGGCACAACCTGGCTGTATCTTTCAGGACCGCGTGCTGATGAGGTACGACAATGCTTCACAGCGGGCCCGTTTGAATCAGTAGTACTCGGCCCGCACGTTGGCCAGGCCTCGGCGCTCAAAATGCTTTATGCCGCCTGGAACAAGGGCAAGACTGCGCTTTGGGGTGCCACCCTCGCCGCCGCTGAACACTACGGCGTAAGAAACGCTTTGGAAATTCAGTTTGATCAGCATGCAGCCGGGCAGACTGCCGCCATGCACAATCAGCTTCGCAGTGTAGCGCGCAAGGCCTGGCGCTTTACCGGAGAGATGGAAGAAATCGCGGCCACGCTGGCTGCAAGCGGCGCACCACCGGAATTTTTTGTGGCAGCAGCCGAGGTCTATCACCAGCAAAGACATTGCAAGGACAGAGCGGAGCCGCCGCCCCTGCCAGAATTGCTGCACTTGATAACCAAACCCGATTGAGTACATGAACACTGCAGCGTTATCCCACCGTTTCTGCGTTGCCCCGATGATGGATTGGACCGATCGTCATTGCCGCCATTTCATGCGCCTGTGCAGCAGCAAAGCCCTGCTCTACACCGAAATGGTCACCACTGGCGCCATCCTGCATGGCGATGCACATCGCCATTTGCGTTTCGATCCTTTTGAACAACCGCTGGCCCTGCAGCTGGGCGGCAGCAACCCTGCCGAATTGGCAGCCTCTGCCTTGATCGCCGAAGCT
Organism: uncultured Gammaproteobacteria bacterium; assembly: GCA_903837345.1. GTDB lineage: Bacteria > Pseudomonadota > Gammaproteobacteria > Pseudomonadales > Pseudohongiellaceae > CAILUG01. The sequence continues at coordinate 55,850 of CAILUG010000020.1, forward strand.
TTGGGCTATCAGGAAATCAACCTGAATGTCGGCTGCCCCAGCGATCGCGTGCAAAACAACATGATTGGTGCCTGTCTGATGGCGCATGCACCGCTGGTGGCTGATTGTGTGGCTGCGATGCAGGCAAAAGTGAAAATTCCGGTAACAGTCAAATGCCGCATCGGCATAGACCACCTCGACAGCGACCAGGCCCTGGCTGCATTTATCCATGAAATAGCCACTCGCAGCGCTTGCCGCACTTTCATCATTCATGCGCGCATTGCAATTCTGCAAGGCCTGAGCCCGAAGCAGAACCGGGAAGTTCCGCCACTCAACTACCCGCGTGTCTACTGGATAAAACAGCAGTTTCCGCAACTTGAAATCGTGATAAATGGCGGCATTTGCAGTCTCGATGAAGCCACCTTGCATTTGCAGCAGGTGGACGGTGTGATGCTGGGGCGTGAGGCTTACCATAATCCCTGGCTATTGCATGATGTTGATGAACGTCTGTTCGGTTGCGCTGCCAGCTCTGCCACCCGCGCCTCAACATTACAAGACTATTACGATTACATTGAGCAACAATTGGCTGAGGGCGTGCCGCTGCACCACATGACACGCCACCTGCTGGGACTGTTTCATGGCCAGTACGGTGGCAAGGTGTTCCGGCGTCATTTGAGCGATCTGGTGCACAAGCCGGGTGCCGGACTGGAAGTGCTGGAGGCAGCGCTGGCCAGTGTCACTTCCCGGTCAATCAGGCCGGCCGCTGACACCGTTTCGTCCTGATTGATTGTCCTGATTGATTGTCCTGGTTGAATGTACAGACTGAAGGAAACGACATGTTGCAAACCGTCAAACAGTTCTTTGACTGTTTTCTGAATCCCGCCGTTGCAGATGACGGCAAGGTACAGCACCACAAGCTGCAACTCGCTTGTGCAGCGCTATTGTTTGAACTGACCGCTGCCGACCAGCACAGCAGCCCGGAAGAACTGACGCTATTGCGCAGCATGCTGGGCGATACCTTCCAGCTTGATGAACAAGCATTGGAGCAATTGTGGGAACTGGCGCAGCGGGAAGCGAAATCGGCCACTTCACTTTACCAGTTCACCAGCCTCATCAATGCCGGATTCGACTATCCGCAAAAAACCGCACTGCTGGAACAGCTTTGGAAGCTGGCCTTTGCCGACAACCGGCTGGACAGCCACGAAGAGCACCTGATCCGCAAGATTGCCGACCTGTTGTATTTGTCACACGGGGATTTCATTCGTGCCAAACTGGCTGCCAAAGCCACCAATGGCGTCCGGCAAGTCTAGTTCTGCTGTTTGAGAGCCGAGACCAGATCCTGGAATTCCAGACGGTTGGCCTCACTCATCGCCATCAGCGTCAAATGGGCATCAATGACCTTGTCGCGCACAGTGGCTTCTGATTCGGTACGCAAGCGCAATTCACTGAATTGCATCTGCTGCCCGGGAATGGCGGAGACAATGCTGCAGATTGAATCAAAGCTCATGCTGCGCAGGATCCTGGTGATGTCGGCATTGGGTGAAACAATGGTTGGCATGACATTGAAGCGGTTGCGCAGCTGGATCGCCATCTTGGCGAGCATGCCGAGCGCGGTACTGTCGATGCTTTTGGTTTCGGTCATGTCCACCACCATCGCATCCAGAATGCCGCGGCGGTAAAGATTGTTGCAATAGTTGTCGAGTGTGGAGCTCATCACCACACGCACTTCGCCGACAAACTTCAGCATGGCCATGTTGCGGTATTCGGCCGCCAGTATCTTGCCTGCACTCATGTTCGCGTCACACTCATGATGGCAATGTCATCAGGGACTTGCATGGTCTTGGGCGGCGACAACGCTGCCTTGACGTCTTCAAACCTGCCTTTGGTATACTGCACCACCTGTCGCAAATGCTCTTCCTTGTTGGCATAGTCGCCGTTCTTCAAAACCTCAAGTATGCCATCGGAAAACAGCACGAGTGCGAAATCATCCGTCAGTGGCAACTGCTGGTTGAAATAGCTGGCTCCATCAAACAGGCCGATCGGAAACGAACTGCGTTCCAGCGGAATCATCGCGGCCACCCCGTTCTGGTACAGAATCGGCAACGGATGATGGCCTGCCACGCTGTATTCCAGCGTGTTGGTATTATCGTTCAGAATGCCCATGAACACCGTGACATGCTTATCAAGTCCGGACTTGATCAGGTCGCGGTTGAGCACTTCCAGCAAATGGGCCGGGGTGAATTCGCCTTCAAACCGGCCACGCAGGTTGTCGAGCCGCATTTGCTCGATGCGGAACCGCAGCAATACGGTAATGAATGCTGAGGAAGAGCCGTGGCCGGACACATCGGCAATATAGAACAGTGTTTCATGCCGGGATGCCGATTTGTAATCGACAGTATCCCCGCTCAGATACAGCGAAGGCACCACCTTGTGATTGAAATGGAACGGCCCGATATCCTTGGGCGGTATCGGCATCATGTTGATCTGCACATGGCGACCGGCCTGCTGGTCCTGCTGGAATATCTGGACACGCTCTTCCAGTTCGGCATTTATCTGTTCCAGCTTTTTGCGGATACGGATGTTTTCGCCGATCAGCCGCGCCTTGCGCAGACTGTTGTTGATCGAATGTTCGAGTATCGCCGTGCTTTCCAGCGGCAGCATCAGATAGTCGCTGACACCCAGTCGCAGGGCTCGCAGCAGGTCATCGGTATTGCTGCGCTCGGCCAGCACGATGATGGGAAGGTCTGACGCCACTTCCAGCAATTGCTGGATGGTGGCGAACTTGCTTGCATCCGGTATGTCGATATTGATGATGACCAGATCCGGGCAGGCAGAATGGAAGCGCTCCAACCCTTCGTTCGCATCGCGGGCCAGCACTACGTGTTGCTGCATGTTGCCCAACGCTGCGGTGATGGTGGCAATTACATTGTCATCATCATCGATTACGAGGACGCTTAACTCTTTGGGGGCGGAAATTGCCGGATTCATGGGACTGGCTAAGGGCCTGGCTTGCGGTCTTGAACTGCCAAATACTGGGATAATTCTACCGAAGAAACCTTACTCTAGTCAGAATGTTACTGCAAGATTTAACGGCTGGCAGTCATTATTGCCTGCCCAGCACCTGCTCCTGCCAGAATCTTTGCAGGCGCTTTTCCGACACCGGTACCCGCGTGCCCAAAGTCTGCGCAAACAGGGATATGCGCAATTCTTCCAGCAGCCAGCGGTATTCATCAAGCGCCTCATCCTCAATCTCATGACGCGCACAATACTGGCGACGCAGCTGGTATTGCTGCCACAAGGCTTCCAGCACTCGCGTCCATGCCAGGTCCTTGGCCGGCTGTAACGGATATTTGTCCAGACGTTGCAATATTCCCTTGAGATAGCGTGGCATCTGTTGCAGATACACCCACGGCGTGCCCAGCAGGAACCGGTCGGGGAACAGCAGCGACAGCTGGTTGTTGATATCCTGCTGCAGCGGCAGTGCTTGCGGCCCGCCATAGGGCTTGTGCTGCAGCTGTTTGCGCACCTCATGCCAGGCCTGCAAAATCCGGTACAGGATATCCTCGACCTGCTTCGCTACCGATAGCACGGTATTGCGGCGACTTTCAAAACGCTCCATGAATGCCTGTCGGGATCGCGGCAACTCTGTTTCAACATCGAAGGCGATGGAGTAAACACGCTGGATCAGCCAGTCCAGCACCTGCTCGCGTTTGCCCAGCATCTGCACTGCATGCAGTTGCTGGGGTTTCTGCAGCAATTCCTTCTGCAAATACCGCAGTTGCTGACGGTTCTGCAGCATGAACAAACGCGTCACCCCGGCGATCGAGGCCAGTTTTGCCTTGTAGGGTGAATCCAGCAAACACAGATCGACACTCTCGCCACGGTCTGCCAGTGCGGGATATGCCTTGAGCCGCAGCTTGCTGTCACCCAGCTCATATTCAACCGGCAAATCGCCGAAATCCCAGTCAGTGAGTCCGCTGCGTTCAATGCTGTTGCTGGCAGCCTTGGTAATGCTGGCCTGCACAGCGCCCCCCAGATCCATCCGCAACTTTTCCAGATCACGGCCACTGCCCAGCAGCTTGCCGTTCTCGTCAACCACCCGCAGAAAAATACGCAAATGGTCGGGCAATACCACGCCCTCCCAACATTCCGGCGGCAGCTGCACGCCGCTATGCCGCAACAGTTGGCGGGCCAGCGCCTGCTGCAGTGAACCATCCTGCTGCTTCAGGTCCGGCAACAAAAGGTCGACGCGGTCAGGAACCGGCACAAAATTCCTGCGCAAGTGTTTCGGCAGGGCGCGAACCAGCGCAATGCACTTCTCCCGCAACAATCCGGGCACCAGCCAGTCAAGTTCATTTTCCCGCAACTGCTTCAACACGGAAACCGGCACAGTGACGGAAACACCATCATTTTCCTTGCCGGGATCGAACAGGTACTCTAGCTCCAGGGCCATTGCCGGAATTGCCACCCGCTCGGGAAATTGCGCGAGCGCTTGAGCATCGAGCGTGGCGTTCTGCAGCTGGTCTTCGGTGAGCAGCAATTCTGCAGCCTTGTGCTTCGGCAATGAAAAATACCAGCGCTCAAGACTGGCAACATCCACCACCGTGGCAGGCAATCTGTCTTCATAGAATTGTGCTATCAGGGTTTCTTCCACCAACAGATCGCGTCGCCGTGTACGATCTTCCAGTTCGGCAATCTTTTTGATGAGAGCACAGTTGGCTGCAAAAAACGGAACCCGGGTATTCACCTGCATGCCGACCAAGGCTTCCCTGATGAATATTTCGCGAGCCACCACCGGATCAACCGCTGAATAGGAGATGCGTCGTTTTTCTATCAGCGGCAACCCATAAAGCATGACTTTTTCATAGCCCATGACCTGTCCGCGCTTTTGCTCCCAATGCGGCTCGAAACAGTCCTTCTTGACCAGATGCAAAGCCAGCCGTTCGATCCACTCCGGTTCAACTTTGGCATTCATCCTGGCGTAAAGTTGGGTGGTTTCCACCAGCTCGGCCGAAACCAGAAACCGGAAATTCTTCCGGTACAACGCAGAGCCGGGGAATATGGTGTATTTGCGGCTGCGGGTGCCGAGGTAACTTCCGTCTTCCAGCCGGCTGGCCACATGACTGATAAAACCCGTCAGTATTGCCTGGTGGATTTCTTCGTAAGTGGCCGGATCCTTGTTGACCGGCAGTTCCAGCTCATGACTTAGCAGCAACAGTTGCCTGTGCACTTCGCGCCATTCACGCATGCGCATATAGGAGAGAAAATTCTTCTGGCAGAACTTGCGAAGCGCATTGCTGCCTATCTCCTGACGCTGCGTTTCAAAAAAATTCCACAAGTTGAAAAATGCCAGGAAGTCGGATTCCTGGTGCCAGAAACGCCGGTGTGCCTCATCGGCTGCCTGCTGCCGATCCATGGGCCGTTCGCGCGGATCCTGGATGCTGAGCGCGCTCACAATTATCAGCACCTCATGCAGGCAATGCTTGTTGGCAGCTTCCAGCAACACTCGCGCCAGTTGCGGATCCAGCGGAAACCGCGCCATCAATCGGCCGCGCGGGGTCAACTCGCCGCCGGTGGTCACCGCTTGCAATTCTTCCAGCAAATGGAATCCGTCCCTGATCGAGCGCGGTTCCGGCGGCTCCATGAATGGAAAATTGCCGATATCGCCGAGTTTCAGGGCCAGCATCTGCAGAATCACTGAAGCGAGATTGGTGCGCAGGATCTCGGGTTCGGTGAAAGGTGTACGTCCGGCAAAATCAGCTTCCTCGTACAGCCTGATACACGTGCCTGGTCCCAGGCGTCCACAGCGTCCCGCCCGTTGATTGGCGCTGGCCTGTGAAACCGGCTCTATCGGCAACCGCTGGATCTTGCTGCGGACGCTATAACGGCTGAGCCGCACCAGCCCGCTGTCTATCACATAGCCGATGCCTGGCACTGTAAGCGAGGTTTCCGCCACATTGGTGGCCAGTACGATGCGACGCCCGGCGTGCGGCTCAAAAACCCGTTGCTGTTCCTTGTTGCTGAGTCGCGCATACAGGGGCATGACTTCAATGTTCTGGTATTGCTGGCGACGCAAAAGTTCGGCGCAGTCACGTATCTCCTTTTCACCGCTCAGGAACACCAGCACATCACGGAAGGCCTGCTTGTGCGTACGTTCCAGTTGCTGGATATGTTCGAACGCTGCCACTACCTGCTCCGGCAATTCCAGTTCGTCTGCGGATTCCGGTGGCCGATACAGCATCGTGACAGGATAAGTGCGTCCCGACACTTCGATCACAGGCGCATTGCTGAAGTGTGCCGAGAACTTTTCCACTTCGATGGTGGCTGAAGTGATGATGAGCTTGAGGTCTGCCCGCTTTGCCACCAGCTGTTTCAGATACCCGAGAAGAAAGTCGATATTGAGCGAGCGCTCGTGGGCTTCGTCGATGATGATCGTGTCATAGCGGTTCAACCACGGATCATGTTGCGTCTCCGCCAGCAGAATGCCGTCAGTCATCAGCTTGATGAGAGTGTGTTCAGTGCTGGTATCGGTGAAGCGCACCTGGTGCCCGACTTCCCGGCCTTCCTGCACACCCAATTCCTGGGCGATACGGGTTGCCATGGTTCTGGCGGCGAGCCGGCGCGGCTGGGTGTGGCCGATCATGCCGAGCACGCCACGCCCGAGATCGAGACAGATTTTGGGCAGCTGGGTGGTCTTGCCTGAACCAGTCTCACCGGCAACAATCACCACCTGATTGGCTGTGATGGCTGCTTTCAGTTCATCTATCCTGGCCACCACCGGCAAGACCGGCGGGTAGGTCACCACCGGCACATGTCGTTTGCGTGCCTCAACCAGCGCTACTGAAGCGGCAATGCGTTCAGCCAGTTTCACCAACTGCTGCCCGGCGGCTGCCGGATCACCACCCTTGAGATCGCGCGCCAGCTTTCTCAGCTGATTGCGCAGCGGCCAACGCTCTGCCAGCAAACAGGATGCAAGACTGTGTTCCAGATTCTGGAGAAGTTTCACGGATTCCATAATGCGCCTGCGGCGGTCGAAGCCACTGCACACGAACTGCGGCCATTACATACAAGCAGGCTTGGTGCCCGTTCATAGACAGACGGCCGGGGTGCTAACCCCGGCCGTTGGATAGCTGATCATTGTTGCAGAAATGTACTTATCTAGATTGGCTGCTCGCGGTGATAGGCTTCATTGTTGGGACTATGGTCGCCTGCCAGCCAGCGCTTCAGTTCGGAGTGGGCTTTGGGCAATACTTCCGCATTGATCTTGTCGACCTGCGGAGGATCTGTGCAAAATTCTATGATCATGCCGTCAGGATCGATCACATACAGTGAATTGCAGTAGCCGTGTTCGAGGATGTAATACTTGTCTTTCGGATAATTGGCGGCCTGCACGCGGGCAAGCAACGCCAGCTGATGGGGCTTGTCCACTTTCACTGCAATGTGGCGGAAACCGGAGAGCGGCAGTTCCGGCCCGAACTGTTTCTGGTCTTCTGCATCTGCAAACTGGAAGAATGCCAGTGCACTGCCGTCTTTCAATCCGAAGAAGCAATGGCAATAGATCCTTTCCTTGCCAAACAAATCAGTCTTTTCACACCAGGTGGCCATCAGTGGCATGCCCATCATGTCTTCGTAGAATTGACGGGTTACTTCCAGGTTTTTCACCACGTAGGCAGTGTGGTGCAGGCGCATCGGTAATTTCTGTTGGGCGTTCATGCTTGACTCCTCATTTTCAAAATTGCGTTGCTGACCCTGTCATAAACCCTGCAACCAGATCAGCGCTGTCGTCATGCTAAAAGTTTGCCATGCTCAGTTCAACCGTAAAGTGCCTTGCGCGAGGCCGGGAACGGATTGTTCACCACCGCCGGCTTGGCATTCATGAACATGGTGGCACGTGTGGCATCATCATAAGCAGGCCAATTCGGCAAACCGGCATGGTTGGGGTTGCCAGTGCGGGCAAAATTGGCAAATGCCGTGCTCATCCTGGTAGCCAGTTCATAGCGATCCTGGCCGGCGCCGGTCATCGACGCACATACATCGACATTGTCGAAAGCAAACGGGATATCGCAGCAGTGGTAGGCCCGCAGCTTGCCGTTCCGCGCGGTCGATTGCCAATTGAAATAATACATGTAGGCCGGGGCACCTTTCAGCGCAGCCTTGCGTGCCGCCGTCGTCAACACAGCGCTGCGGAAACTGTCTGAACCGATAATCTGGTTGAATTCCTCGTTGCTGCGCTCTCCGAACTCTTTCCTGTAGGTTGCCAGCAGGCTGGCCACACCGGCAGCATCACGATGAGTGCTCTCCATCAACAGTTTTTCCAGTGTTGCCGCATCCATCGGATCCACGGGAGTACCGGCAAAGAAATTCACTTCATGCTCAGTTGACCCCATCAGCAGCGGCACATCCCTGGAAACTGCCGGCGCATCGGGCGTAAAAGGATCACGCTTGAGATTCTTGCCATCGACTACCGGACCCACGTTGAGGCCAGGGATCGCGTTGAAGGCGTTCAGCAACTGCTCCATCGGCAGTTCACGCAATTTGCCCACCTGGTTTTTCTGCAAACCCGATTGCTTGAGGAAACGTTCTGCCTGGGCAGTGGCCTGTTCCGGCTTGATGCCGGTCAGCGCCGCGCTGCTCATCGCGATGGCGCGATGGAACAAGCCCTTGGCCCCTTCCATGGCCATCAAATTGCAAACTTTGCCGCCGCCTCCGGACTGTCCGAAGATGGTGACATTGCCGGCATCGCCGCCAAATGCTGCGGCGTTGTCGCGCACCCATTGCAGTACCGCAATGATGTCGAGCATGCCGGCATTCCCGGAATCCGCATACTGCTCGCCACCAAGACCTGCCAGATAAAGATGACCGAAAACGTTGAGGCGATGGTTGACTGTCACTACCACCACGTTCTGGTTCACCGACAGCCGCGAGCCGTCATAGAGCAGCCAGCCGCCGGAACCACTGGTATAGCCACCACCGTGCAGCCACACCATCACCGGACGCTTGCCCTGGTCGATGGCCGGGGTCCACACATTGATGCCCAGACAGTCCTCTCCCATCGTCTCAGCCCGATCCAGTGCGAATACTTCGGGAATGAACGGCCCGCCTAGCGGCTGCGGGCTGCGATGACCAATCTGGACAGCATCCTTCACCCCTTGCCACGGTTTTGCTGCCGCCGGCGCGGCAAAGCGCAAGGCTCCCACAGCCGGTTCGGCATAGGGCACACCGAAAAACGCACTGGAACCACCTTGCAACACCCCTCTCAACCTGCCACCAGTCGTTTTCACTTCGGCAGTCGGTTTGGCATTACGAATATCCTGGGCCCAGGCCGGGAGCATCAGGCTGCCCCCCAGCACCAGCGAGGAAGACAGCGCGGTTTTGAGCACGCTGCGGCGGCTGTAGCCAGCTGCCTTGCTGACGGTTTTTTTTGATTTTTGCATGTGACTGGCTCCCCTCTACTATGTTGTGGCCCGATGATAATCCAACTACCGCCAGTGCAGAACACGCGTCGGACCATCCTGCAGGCGTCAACCTGGCATAGATGGCGCCAAATGGCCCGGTTTCGTGATATAAGGCCGCCCGCGTTTTGCCGGATGTTTGTCCCATGCCCAACAAACCCTTTGTTTTTCTGCTGCCCGGCATGTTGTGTGATGCTGAAGTGTGGCGTGAGCAGATTGCGGTTTTGCAGTCGAATCATGAATTGTGCATCCCGGTTTTCCGTGGCTTTGATTCCTTTGAAGCCATGGCACAGCACGTGCTCTCGCTTGCCCCCGGGCGTTTCTCGGTAGTTGCCCACTCCATGGGGGGCCGGGTTGCCATGGAGCTGATACGGCTGGCTCCTGACCGTATCGATCATTTTATTGTGATGGACATGGGCGTGCATCCGGTTACCCCCCAGGAAACCGCGCGCAACCGGCAACTGCTGGAACTGGCTGCCGAAGGTGGCCTGCAGGCGGTAGCCGAGAGCTGGATTCCCTTCATGATCCACCCTGACCGCCATCATGATGAAGCATTGAAACAGTCTATACGCTCAATGGTGTTGCGCAACGACATCAATGATCTGTGCGGACAATTGCAGGCTGCACAGGATCGGGCTGACCAGTCACAGTATTTGCCACACATCACTCACAGGGTCGGCATCATCTGCGGCGACAGTGACAACTGGAATCCGCCTGAGCTGCATAAAGGCATGCATGAAGCACTGGTCAATTCACAACTGGCCATCATCCCTGCTTGCGGCCACATGGCGCCGATGGAACAACCGGCTGCAGTAAACCAGCTGTTATTGCAGTGGCTGCAACAAGACAAGGTCTGAACCGGTGGCTGCATTAATTAAACTTGCACAAGCACCATGCTTGAACAGTTCAAACTCAGGGGACGATGTTGCTGCTGCGGTCGACCGAACTACTGCCGGTACCCACCATCAATTCGACAGCGTAATTGGCCTGCTGGCAAACGTACTCAAACAATTCTTCGCCCTGGTTCCAGCGCAGCTTGAAACCGCCATCAAAGGTTTTGGTGTAAGCACCCGGGTCATCAATGGTGATGCGGTAATCAACAGTATTCTTGTCAGTGCGATTGAAGCGTTCAATGGTGTGCAACATGCTGGTATGCGGCATGCCGCGGCGATCCATCCAGAATTCTTCGTTGTAACCTGCAGTATCCACCACCAGCGTGTTGCCCTCCCAGTGGCCAACTGAATGACCGTAGTTGGTCGGCTGCCAGTCAGCAGGATGGGCACGCCCATCCATGTAAATGGTACGGAAGGTATGTGGACCACCGATATCAAAAATATAAATCTGTTTCAGGTCCGTCATTTCCAGGAATTCCACTCCGTAGGGAGTCAGGAACTCCCTGGCTGCGCCGGAAGCCTTGCAACGGGTATGCGGCTCCAGCTCCTTGGTCTGGCGATAGTCAAACACTGCCTTGGACCAGGGCTGGAACGGGATGGAGGCATAAGGTGTGATTGGTTCCAGGATGCCGAACACCGGGGTCCATACGCCTTTGTCTGCAGCATTGGCTCCGCCCAGCACAACGCGTCCTTGTGCGTTGACAGGCGCCGGCCCGGCAGGCGGTGCCTGTCGGCCCGGCGGTTGTGCAACCACGGTGCTGGCAATGGCTAATGCAAGCACAGCAATTGTTGCATGTAACGGTTTCATCATGGTTGGCCTCAACTGCTTCTTGCCCGGTTTGGAACTGATTTGTACCTGTTTACTGCTTTTCTTTGCCGCGCTCTTCCAGCTGGCTGGAACCGGCATCAAGCGTCTGGCCCGGCTGCCCACCGGTGGCCGACAGCGTTACGCTTTTGGCATTTACCCGGGTCGTGCCATTGCGGGCCAGGAAACCGTCTACAGTGATCTTGGTACCCAGCGCCAGCGACTCACGACGCCAGCCACGACGCTGCAGCAAATGTGGCGGGCCCAGTTCGGCGCCCCAGGTGGCATTCTGGCCGGTGGCAGGATCCTTCACATTCAGGTAGATCCAGACATGGGGGTTGGTCCACTCGACTTTGGTAACGATGCCTTCAAGTTTGATGGTTTTGTCTGCATCAAACTCGGCAGCAAACGAGTGGTGGGCTGAAGCAGTGCCGGTCATGGACAATCCAAGAGCGGTTACCAGCAGGCCTGCGATGATTTTTGACTTCATGGACATTCTCCTCGACTAGTGATGCTTGATGGCTCAGGGACGGTTGTCCTGGCAGAAATGGATCGGAACTTCCTGGTCTGGCACCCACTGCATGGTCCAGCTGGCGGTCCACGGACGGGTATAAGCTCCGCGATCGTCGATCGAAACCTGATACTGCAGTGTATTCATATCAGGCCTCGCAAAACGTTCTGTCAAAACCAGAGAGCTGGTGTGCGGCAAGCCGCCATTGCTCATCCAGAAATCTTCATTGAAGCCTTTGGTGGTGACCAGCAAGGCATCACCATCCCATTTGCCAATGGCACGGCCATAATAAAGCGGATTGTCATCATCCCCGGTGACACTGCCGACTTTCTCCCTGCCATCCATGTAGATGATGCGGTAATTGTGATTGCCGCTGCCCATCAGGATGAACACGCGTTGATTGACCTTGTCCTCGACAAATTTGATCCCCAGATCCGACTGGTACTCGCGCGGTCCGCCTGGGGGTTTGCAGTGCAGGAACATCGGGTCATCACGCAAATCCCGTTGCTGGCGTTTTTTGTACAAGGCCAGCGCCCATGGTTGCAGTGGTGCAACTTTGGCGGCATCGGCCAGATCAGCCAATTGCCCGTATTTATCCATTTTTACTTTCACGCCATCTTCGACCAGTGCGTAGCTGCTGGGGAAACCCCAATAACCGGCAGCACTGCCGAACATCACCTTGCCATCGGCGCCGCGTGGAGCCGGTTCTTTTTTGGCAGGAACGGCAGGATGCAGATCCTTGAGCGCGAACAGAGTGGTACTGCCTTTGGAAACCGATTCGGACCAGAGCTGACGCGAACCATCGCGGGCCCTGATGCCTTTGACAGTAAGTGTGTCGCCGGGTTTGACACTGGTACTGCTCCAGCCGCTGCCTTTAAGCAGCAACGGGCTTTCCAGTTCAACCGCCCAATTGGCCACGGCTGTCCCGGTTTTCACATTCAGGAAAACATGTACATGCGGATTTTTCCAATCGACATTGGTAACGACGCCGGTGATCGACATTTCAGTGGCCTTGTCGAATTTGGCCTGGACAGGATGGTGCGCCAGCGCCGGAGCGCTCGACCAACCAAGCACAGCACTGGTAATGGCTGCGGCTAAAAGGGATTTCAATCTTGGATTCTGCATATCGACACCTGTCATTGCACGCTGGTGGTTTAAAACGCCGCTTACTGTCTTACGACTTCCAGCGCACCACTGCCGTTCTGGCTCTTCCAGGTGCCTACTATCGAACGCGAAGGCAATTCAAGATTTACTATCTTGCCATCCAGTGTGTAGGAAACAGGTTTGTCTTTGGCTTTGCCGTCGGCTTCGATATGAACTGTCCAGTCGGCAGGATTCAGGGTGGCGGTTTTGATGACCATGTCATCAGTGCCGGGATTGATGGTACCGCTGACTTTCTTGCCGTCCCAATCAAGCACCAGGAACAGGAAGTCACCACTGGCTTGATTGCCTTTCCATTCGCCTATCCAGGAACCCTTCAAAGGATGCCCTTCCTGGGCGCCGGCACTGACTGCAAGCAGCAGACCTGCGACCAATAAAACAGCTTTGCGAATAATATTGGACATCATGATTGTGAATCCCCTTTAGTGTGCATTTCAATGTGCATGATTCGAAGGTTTGATCAGAAAACATGCCGGCGCCTTAGGTACCGGATACTGCCTTTTATGATTATCCAAACTTTGTATCAAGCAAAGTTGTAAAAAATATGTATTGCGCCATTAATAACCGAAGGGTAGCCAATACTTGCCTGCTACCCCCCCCTCCCGGGGCTTGCCGGAGCAACTGCCGCATATTCCTACTTTCAGCGCCAATAAAAAAGGGGGAAGGCTGCCCTTCCCCCTTTCTGTAGCAAACACTTACTGCGAGTGGATCAGAAGTTCACATCCAGACTCAGCTGGAACCGGCGTCCGAACACGTCGTAGTTGTAATCAACAACCTGGCCAGCAGTCGATGGAATGATCGGCTGATCCCGGTTGAACAAGTTACTGATGCCGAAGCTGACCTTGTAGTTCTTGTCAGCCCATTTGTCACCATAGGACAGGTTCAGGTTGGTGACTGCCTGGGAAGCAATACGGTTATGGTCAACGTCAATACCTTCGATCCAGGTGTTGTTGAGCAGGGTATGACCCACGTATCTCTCGAAAATACCGACCCCGAATTTGCCAACCTGGTAGTTGGCAGAAACTGTAGCCGTATATTTAGGACGATCCTGGCCATTGGCTGCATCAACAACAGTGCCGTTGAACGAAGTTGTGGAGTTCTCGCTGAGGTAACCCACGAGGGCTTTCACAGTCAAATGCTCGTCCAGATCAGCCACCCAGTTCGGCAGGAAGCTGTACTGAACTTCCAGGTCGGTGCCACGGGTTTGTGCTTTGCCGATGTTCTGATACTCATCCAGGACGCGGGTGATGACATTGGTAGTCGGATCACGCGAGATCAGCGCACACTGGCCTGCATCCCCGGCAAAGCAGTCATCTGCAATACGCTGGGCTCCGAAACGAGCCAATGCGCTGGCGATGTTGATTTGGTACCAATCCACGGAGAGCTGCACGCCTTCAACCCACGATGCAAAAGTGGGCTGATAAACCAGACCCGTCGTCACCGTAGTAGCTTGTTCGTTATGCAGGTTAGGGTTCGGGCTGGCCAATATTGTCAACGAAGCGTTGGTCACGTTGGTACCGTTGGCTGTCGTTGCTTTGTCAACAACGGAGCCACCTCCAGTTGCCGTCAAATAACGTTCGGCGAAGGTCGGTTCACGCACGTCGCGCGAACGTGTGTAGCGCCAGCGGAGATCCTTCATCAACTGGGCATCCAGACCGAATTTCCAGCTGGGCGTACGACCGAAGTTGGAAAAATCCGCGCTGCGATAGGCCAGATCCGAAGTCAAGGTTTGTCCACTCTCCAGTTTCAGAACCGGAATGTTCACCTCGGCAAACTCCTCGGACACATGATCTTTGCTGCCACCAACACCGATGGCGGAGAACGGGTTCAAGGAACGGTTACCTGCGCTGGCAAAGCCAGTGGAGATACCCCGGATACCATCAGCCGGATCGTTCAAAACACCACGTTCGCCATAGCTTGGGTTGTTGACCTGATTGAAATCTTCCTTGCGCCAGGTAGCACCTACTGCCAGTGAAACAGGGCCAGCGCCCCAACCTTTGTAGATCTCACCCGTCAGCAAGCCTTCAGCGTAACTCTGGTTCAGTATGCGCGACTGGATTTTCTGCTCCAGGGTCATCCAGTTATCTGCCGCCACGTTGGAATTACCGGCACCCAGCACGTTGAAGGGTATGCAAGTTGACGGATCGACCGGACCAATCGGCGAGGTGACAGTTACACCGTCAGGAGTGATCGGGCTCGGCAACTTCTTGCCTGCCACGAAGGCAGCCAGCGAGGCCGCGCTCGGATTGACCTTGGTGATGTTACAGATGGTCTTGCCCGAGGTCGGGTCGGTCACCGCATCCATACTCAGGAAGAACAAGTCGATACGGGGTACACCCTCCAGACCGGTAGCAACCTTTGAACGACCACGCTGGAAGTGGCCTGACAAGTCCCAGTTGTCGTTGATCTTGTAGTCAAAACCCAGGGTGCCGGATGCCAATTGGCCAAGACTGGTATCAGTACGATTGCTGTACGGATCCACATAGCCTGGGGAATTGATAACACCCGTTTTGCTCATCGTAAACGAGGTGATGTTGGCCGCAGTCATTGCATCCTTGACCGACTGTGGCAGGTACGGGTTGGTGTTGAATACAGTGAAGGCATAGGTCGCGCCGGCAATGGCCATGCTGGCACGCTGACCAGAAAGGTAGGACCCGGTGCGCCCCATAATCAGCTGGGCAGTCACGTTGAGCTGGTCGTTCACATCGTATTTCGCACCCAGGAACATGGAGCGCTGATCTACTTCGTTGCCACGAACGCCCAAGTTGTTGCTGTTGGAAGCAACATACTGGTTGTATTCATTACCGCCGCTCTGGTTCAGCGTCGCGCCAGAACCGGAAACTGAGCTGTATTGGCCGTAGCTATACGGGCGAACACTTTTGCCATCTTCGGCAAAGGTATAGCCCTTCAGGCTGAAGTTGGAGGGGCCAAGAATCAGGCCAGTTGGCGACGACTGGTTGCCGAAAACATAGGGAGCCCAGATACGGACGGGATTGGTGGCAGCAGTGCCGTTGTAGTTCGGGTTGCGGACCAGGCCATAGTTTTTCCAGTTGGAGGCACTTGCATCAGCATCGATCTGGTCAATGTAACGGGCTTGAAGACTGCCGATGATGTGCAGCTTGTTGTCCATGAAGGCTTTGCCGCCAGCAAGCGAGAAACTGTAGTTTTCACCAGTTCCCAGCTCGGAGATGCCGGAGGAAACAGAGCCTTTGAAACCTTCAAAATTGCGATCAACTACAAAGTTGACCACACCTGCCACTGCGTCTGAACCGTAAGCTGCAGAGGCGCCGCCGGTGATCACATCAACCCGCTTCAGAAGAGCAGTCGGGAAATTGTCGATGTTGACGCTGTTGTTGGCATCCGCCGGAACGATACGCGAGCCGTCCAGCAGCACGAGGGTACGGTTCTGGCCCATGCCGCGCAGGTTCAGATAACTGCCGCCAGCCTGGGTGCTGATGGCACCGAAAGTGCGCTGTGCGGTTACGGTTGAAAAGAATTGCGGCAACGTCGCCAGTTCATCTGCGATTGTGGCTCCCGGTTTGGCGTTGGTCAGTTCATCAGTGGTAATGGCAGTCACCGGAGTCGGTGTAACCATGCCGGTCTGATTACGGATACGGGTACCGGTAATCTGGATCTCTTCGATGTTTGACGTCGCGCTCTGGGCGTATACGCCCGTGACAAAAGCAGCTGTTACGGCTGTAACCAGCAGTTTCTGTCTGAAATTTACAGAATTATTCCGCATAAATATTGCATCTCCTCGTTGTGTTTATTGGCTTCCCGGAAGGCCGGACGTGACTCTTGGCTGTTGATGTTTGTGTTGGTCACTGTGGCAATCAAAAGGCATTCCAGGGCATATGAACCCTAAATAAAATGGACGGTTTCCTGTCATCCTGCCTGAAACCGGTTACTGCAAGAAAATTTCCTCCATCAAAAATAAAAAAGCGCATTCCAGAAAACAAGAATGCGCCTTCGGTTTTTACTCCATTAAAGCAATCCGGGTCAACCTATATATGTTTTATTGGTCAAATTCACCTCTGCAGCTGACCCATTACCCGAATGCCTTGATGCAGTGTTTAAGCACTTGGTAAAAAAAAAGGCCACCGTCTTGCGACGGCGGCCCTTGGGGATCGAACTGGTCCGTCAGATCAGAACTTGCGTTCTACCGACAACGACGCAGTGCGCGGCATGCCAGGCACACCGGTTACCACGCCGAGCGAGGTTGTTGCATCGCTAACAGACTGGAAGTAGTACTTGTCGAACAGGTTTTGGACTTCGAGTGCCAACTTCCACTTGCCGCCCTTGTCGGAGTAGGCGATGCGGGCATTGGTCAGGAATCGACCATCTATCGCGCCCCAGGTGGTGTTTTCGGCGTTCGTGTACAACTTGCCTTGATAAGAACCGTCCAGGCGGAAGCTGACTACCCCTGAGTTGGTCTTGTAGTCGTACTGACCACCTAACGAATACGCCGTCGTCGGCGTATACGGCGCAATGCCGCCCGCCGGGATGCTCGGCGACATGGTCAGGAAACCACCCGTGGTCGGAGACGTATAACTGAAGTTCAGGTAGCTGATGCTGGCTTCCAACGAGAATCCATCGAACGGATAGATCGTGGCTTCAAGCTCGGCGCCCTTCACGTCGGCTGCACCGATGTTGTCAGGCCGTAAGCACGGAAACGGCAGAGACGATTCCGGGCACACGGTCTTGGTGAGAATGATGTCATTGTACTTGTTCAGGAACACCGCACCGTTCAGGCGCATGGTGCGGTCAAACAAGTCGGCCTTGAAGCCTGCCTCATAAGTTTTGAGGGTTTCCGGATTGAACGGCAGACGCTGGTCAGCTACGAATGGACGTGGATTGACCCCGCCGCCCTTGAAACCGGTAGAGTACGAGGCATAGGCCAGGAGTTCCTTGCTAAAGCGATAGTCAGTGACGAGGCGCCAATCCGTGCGGTTGCCACTGAAACTGCCGGTAACACCGTAGATACCCGCAAGTATGCAGTTAGGATATGCCACGACCGAACCGCCCGCCGGATTGGCGAAGCACAGCGCCGGATTCGGAATCGAGCCGTCGGGGTTGGAGCGGTAATAGGTATAGTCCTTCGCGTCCTTGGTGTACCGCACGCCAGCGGTGACGCTCCATGCATCCGTAGGATGTATCGTCGCTGTGCCGAACATTGCCTTGGTGGTGCTGGGCGTGGTGTCGGGGCCGTGCAGGAAGTCGATCGTGGGACCCACGTAGTTCAGATCGACGCGGGCGGTATAGGTGCCCTTTTGTTTGAGGTAGTAGGCGCCTACAGTACCTTCAATGAAACCACTTTCAGACTTCATGTTGAGCCGGACTTCCGAAGTGAACGCATGGTGATTCAGTTCGTTGTCGAGCTGCGATTCTGGCAACGGAGTGGCGTCCTGATCCTGCCCGAACTTCGAGTTGTACTCGCGATACGAACCGATATAGACAAACTCCATGTTTTTATTGAGGTGGTAGTCCAACTCACCATGAACACCCGAGCCCTCGAAAAGAGTCTGCGGTACGGCGTAATAGGGCTTGGCCGGTGCCTGGGCGGTCGGCTTCATGCCATCGAGGAAGTTCGAATAGCTGACGAAACCCGCATCCCAACCATTAAGATTGCCGCCGGTATCGCAGCTATAGCGGCCAGCTGGAACGAAGATACAACTCATGTTCACCGCCTGGCCGTTCTTGCCCACCAGCCAAGGATTCCCGGACGAGTTCGAAGCGCCAACCGATTTGGGATCGAAGACGGCGCCGGGCGCGCCAGCAGCGATCAGCACAGTCGGGATCGCTTCCGATCGCTCATGGGTAAAGTCGGTCGAAAGGTTGATCTCAAGATCGTCGTTGGGCGTGTAGCGCAGAGCCGCACGAATGGCCTGGACGTTCTGGCCACCCATGGTCGTGTAATCAGAATTGCCGTTGCCGCGCGAGTTGGTCACAGGCACGTTTGAGTTGGGATGGGACTGGCCATAGTCGAGCATGCCGACATAGCCATCGCTGCTGCGGCTCATGCCCGAAACGCGCAAGGCCAGATTGTCGGTAAGCTTGAGATCGACCATCCCGCGCAGGTTCATTGCGTTGAACGAACCGTAAGATACGCGCAGCGAACCGGAGTCATCACCCAAGGGCTTGGCGCTGAACAGTTTGATCGCGCCGCCGATCGCATTCTTGCCCGCCAGAGTGCCTTGGGGGCCGCGCAGGATTTCAACGCGATCCAGGTCGATCAGATCGAGCAGCGAGCTCGACAACGTCGGGATGTAGACATCGTCGACATAGACGCCGACACCCGGATCAAGCGCATAGTTGAAGTCGGTCTGGCCGACGCCGCGGATGTAGGCGATCAGGCCTGAACCACCGTTCTGCGGCTGTGGTCGCAGCGACACGTTCGGTGCCTGCGCTGCGATCTGTGTGATACTGGTCTGGCCACGCGCATCAAGCATCTCGGCGTTGACAGCGGTTATCGCAATTGGCGTGTCCTGCAGGTTCTGCGCCCGGAACTGGGCGGTAACCACGATCTCCTCAAGAGTTCCCGCTTTGTCCGCATTCTGCGCAAAACTGGAACCAGCCATCGTGATGGTGCCCAGCGCTACCGCTGTCACCAAAGGTCTCCTGGATAATCTCATTAATCCCCCATAGTTTTAGTTGTGTACAAGATTGAGTCATACAGATATCGCTTTTAATGGCGAATCTTAATTTAATAGTACACCAAAACTCCGAAATAACCACCCAATGCAAGGGTATTCGCCCTCAAATGTGCACGTCCAACCGCGTCCTTGCAATTGGTCCTTTTTACTGGTTACTTGTGCAATACGGCTTGCACGATAGTAAACAAACATCATATTTTTCAAAAAATTGCGTAATTTTCTTATGAAAATCCACAAAATCATCCTTTCTTTGTTCGCCTCCATCCTTTTGGGCGTATTTGCACAGTTGCAGAGCGCCAGCGCCCAGACCATGCCACCCTCGCCAGCCCTGCCCGACTGTGACCGCAATTGCCTGAACGGGATTGCTGAAAACGTCTTGGCAGCACTGGTTGCCCATGACCCCAAACGGGTTGCCTGGGCTGACTCAGTCAAGTTCACAGAGAACAATGTACCGCTGCCAATAGGCGATGGCATCTGGGGCACAATTACCGGCCTTGGCACCTATAAACTCTATGTCGCAGATGAAAAGTCCGGCGAAGTCGGGTTCTTTGGCCAGGTTCTGGAACCAGGATTCCCATCCCTGATGGCCATGCGCCTCAAGGTGGTCCACAAAAAGGTCAGTGAAGCAGAGATGGTAGTGCTGCGCATGATCAATGAACCCAAAGGCATCGTCTGGCCCGAGCCGGTGCTGGAGAACAAGCCCGTCTTTACTGAAACAGTACCCGCTGGCAAACGCCGTGAACGGGAACGACTCATCTCCATCGCCAATGGCTATTTCGATACCCTGCAACTCAACGATGGCACCCTCTTCACCGAGTTTGCCAGGGATTGTGACCGGGTAGAGAACGGCACCAAGACCACCCACAACTCCAAAGTGGACTTCACTTCAGTAGGAGCGCTTGGCTGTGAGGAACAATTCAGGCAGGGCAATTACCGCTACGATGACAGATTGCGTGCCAGGCGTTTTCCGCTGGTGGATGAAGACCGCGGCCTGGTGCTTGCTGCTGCCTTTATTGATCATTCCGGTGTGCTGGGTGAATACACACTTACCGACGGACGCGTGATTAAATCGCCGATTCGCTATCCACATTCTTTCTATCTGCTGGAACTGTTCAAAATCGAGGATGGAAAAATCCGGCAGATTGAATCCGTGTTTGTGACCGTGCCCTATGGCATGGGCTCACCGTGGCTGCCCTGAGTTACCTGGTCAGCCAGGCCACCAGCAAACGGATGTCGGTCGCGTCCAGCCTTCCAGCGAAGGACGGCATCTGGCCAGTGCGGCCTTTGGCGATGCTCAGCTCCACGTCTGCCTGACTGCCGCCGTACAACCAGATATTGTCATTGAGCCGCGGCGCACCCAGCAACTGGTTGCCGCTGCCATCAGCACCGTGGCACGCGATGCAAAATTGCATGAACACGGCATGTCCCGGCAAGTCATCTGCTTGTGGCGTGCCAAGTGCGCGCACATAGCTGGCCACTTGTTTGACCTTCTCCTCACCCAGCACACTCAGCCAGGGAATCATCACCGCATTACGACCAGCAGTGATGGTTTGGGTAATTTGTTCGGGCGTACTGCCCCATAACCAGTCACTGTCACGCAAATTCGGGAACAGGTTATGCTGCCCTTTCGCATCAGCGCCATGGCAGGCAGCACAGTTGTCGGCAAACAGACGTGCGGCACTCGACATGGCTACAGTGTCTTGTGCAAGAGTGGCATAGGGTGTTTCAGCCAAGGCATGCCGCGCCGGGTCATGCACAGTCGCGAACTCGGCATGATGTTGTTCATATTGGCTTTGCTGGGACCAATGCAACGCACCTGCATAAGAGCCAAGGCCCGGATACAGCATCAGATACATGACACAAAACACCATCAGCGCCAGGATCAGCCAGAACCACCACAGTGGCGCCGGATTGTTGCCTTCACTGAGATCGCTGTCCCATACCGGCGCCTCAGCGGCTTCTTCATGCGGCTGTTTGCCGAAATATATGCCGAATATCAGCATCACCAGCCCGGCGAAACCGACAATGGCAAGCCCGACTATCCAGCCGCTCCAAAAATCAGTGGGCATATCAGCCATGCTCATCTTCCTCAATCAACGGAATATTGGCACTGAAATCCAGCAACTCTTTGGATGAGCGCATAGACACCCAAACCACCAGCACCGTCATGAACAGCATGACCAGCAAATCACCTGCAAATATGAACAAGGCCATGTCAGTGTCCTCCTGCCTGGGTGGCGGCTGCGTCATAACCGGTGCCCAGCATCTGCAGGTATGCAATCAGTGCATCGATTTCCCGCAAGCCCTGCAATGAAGCAACCGCCCCCTTGACATCATCTTCCGAATAAGGATGGCCAAGTCGCTGCAACACTCGCAGCTTGGCTTCAATGTTGCCGGTATCGCTGGCCATCTGCGTAGCCAGCCACGGATAGGACGGCATGATGGATTCGGGTACGACACTGCGCGGATCGAGTATATGCAGCTCATGCCAGACATTGGTGTACTTGCCACCGATGCGCTGCAGGTCAGGACCTGTGCGTTTGGAGCCCCACAGGAACGGACGATCATAAACAAACTCGGCAGCTTGCGAGGCCGGGCCGTAGCGCGCCACTTCTGCCAGCAGCGGTCGAACCTGCTGCGTGTGGCATACGTGGCAACCTTCACGGATGTAAATGTCGCGTCCGGTCAATTCGACCGGCGTATAAACCCTTACATTCACACCCGGTGTTTCCAGTGATTTCTCGAAGAGGCTGGGCAAAACTTGCACCAGTCCGCCAATCGACGACACCAGCAGGATGCCGAAGATCAGCAGTCCGGTGTTTTCTTCCAGCTTTTTATGCAGGCCAAGAATGCTCATGCCTGCGCCTCCACGCCAACCGGCTGCGCAACACTTTTGTTGATGCGCCAACGTGCAGGCACAGGCGGGATCAGCACTTTCAATACGTTGGCGCCTTTGATCGTGCGCCACAGGTTGTAAGTCATCATCAGGGTGCCAGACCAGAAGATGGCTCCGGCAAACAACCGCAATGCGTAATACGGTTTCATGCTGCTCATCACTTCACGGAAACTGAAACTCAGCTCGCCCAGCGTATTCACGCTCAGCCATAGCAGGCCTTGCGAGATGCCTGCAGCCCACATGGCCAGGATGTAGAGCAAGGTGCCTGCCAATGCCAACACAAAATGGATATTGGCCAGACGTGTGCTGTAGAGTTCACGACCAACCAGTCGCGGTACCAGATAATAGAAAGTACCGTAGGTCACCATCGCGTTCCAGCCAAGTGCACCCGAGTGCACATGGCCGATGGTCCAGTCCGTGAAATGGCTCACCGCATTGACACTGCGAATCGCCAGCATCGGACCTTCAAAAGTGGCGAGCCCGTAAAAGGCCAGCGACAGTACAATGAATTTCAGCGCCGGATCGCTCTTGAGTTTGGGCCAGGCCTTGCTGACCGTCATGATGCCGTTGACCATGGTTGCCCACGAAGGTGCCAGCAGCACCAGACTCATCACCATCGCCAGCGACTGCACCCACTCCGGAATCGCGCTGTAATGCAGATGATGGGGTCCAGCCCAGATGTAGCTGTAAGTGAAAGCCCAGAACGACACCACTGACAAGCGGTAGCTCCAGATCGGCTGCCCTGCATGCTTTGGCAAAAAGTAATAGAGCATGCCGAGGAAACCACCAGTCAGCAAAAACCCTACGGCATTGTGGCCATACCACCATTCAACGATTGCATCCTGCGCTCCGGCATAAAGGGAATAGGATTTGTCGATAGTAACCGGCACTTCCAGATTGTTGACGATGTGCAGCATCGCAATGACGATGATCAGGGCACCATAGAACCAGTTGGAAATATAGATGGGGCGGATGCGACGGGTGGCAATGGTGCCAAAAAACACGATCGCAAATGCGACCCACACCACGGTGATGGCAATATCGAACGGCCATTCCAGCTCGGCATATTCCTTGGTGCTGGTCCAGCCTGCCAGCAACGACAATCCGCCCAACAGCACTACCACTTGCCAGGCATAGCAGCAGAACCACGCCAGCTTCGGCATGAACAAGGGCACATGGGAAGTGCGCTGCACACTGTAGAAAGCCGTGCCCATCAGCGCCGAGACGCCGAACCCGAATATGATGCCGTTGGTATGCACAGGCCTGATGCGGCCGAACGAGAGCCAGAACTGCCCGAAATCGAGTGTGGGCCACACGAATTCGGCAGCCAGCCACAAACCCACTGCCATCGCCAACACTGCCCACAGCATCGAGAACTGCACCAACCGCATGACCACCTTGTCATGGTAATACTCCGCTTCACCCAGCATGCCGTTCCCCTTCATGATTCAGATTCCGATGGCGGGCCCGAGCCCGACTGTCCACAGACCCACACTGAGTCCGAGCAAACTGACCATCGCCACCAGCAACCAGCCAACAATGGCTGACGCCATCAGCATGCCGCGCTCACCACTGATGCGCAGCACCACCGGCAAGCCCCGGTAGAGCAATAACATGCTCCATATCACCGCCGGCAACAGTACCAGCAAATTGAAAAAAACCTGGGGATATACATGAGCTACACTGGCGATGGACAGCGGTGCACACACCACAGTCAACAGTGCCAGATAGTGGCCTGGACCCGCTTCCGCACCGTAAGTGGTGCCCATCCAGCGCGCCAGCAACACGGTGCTGAAAAAACCAAAGCACAGCAGCAACCAATAAAGAACCGAGATCAGGACAGTTTGGGCGGTTGTCATCAGCAGCGGCTCCGGCATGCCAAGTTGCCAGCCAAACACACTGCCGCCAATACCTGCAAACAGGGGCGGCAAAGCCAACAGCAGCAGCGTCAACGGCAACACTGAGGCAGCCTGGACATCGGTTTCACTGGACAGCTCGCGGAACATCAGTCCGGGCTTAAGCAACACCTTGCAACAAAGTGATTTTGTGATCATGACATTTACGATACCAGGGTAACTGTTGCAGTCTAACCCGAACCCCGTCCAGCCGCCTTGACAGGAATCAATCAAGCTCTGGTCATGACCAATATCAGTCGATTAGAGGGCAATGCCAATCAGGCTTTCAGCTCATGGTCACTCCATCGAAATATCCAGTATCATCAGCCCCCTTCCCGGGGAATCAGAACACCAACAACATGAACCCTTTCAAATCCTTGCTGCTGGTAGCTTCGGCACTTTTGCTGGTTGCTTGCAGCCACCATGATAGTGATAGAACAACCGGGGCTGCGCCTGCCAGTACGCAGCCCACCAGCTTCGGCAATGTCACCCGCGAACGTTTGCTCAAGGCCGACCAGGAACCCGGCCAATGGATGACAGAAGGACGTGATCTGGGCAAATCCCACTACTCGGCACTGGCACAGATCAACCTGCAAAACGTCAGCCGTCTCGCCCTGGCCTGGGATTACAAAACCGATACGCATCGCGGCATGGAGTCAAATCCGGTCATGGTGGATGGAGTGCTCTACACTTCCGGCACCACAGGCCGCGTCTACGCCCTGAACGCTGCCACTGGCGAACAGCTCTGGTATTTCAATCCGGAGAGTGATGGCCAGGTGAATCGCTATACCTGCTGCGATGAAGTCAACCGCGGCATCGCTGTGTGGGAAGGCCTGGTCTATGTCGGCTCGCTCGACGGACGTCTGTTCGCTCTTGATGCAAAATCCGGTGCAGTGAAGTGGCAAGCAGATACCTTCATTTATAAAAACCGGGCCTACACGTCGAGTGGTGCGCCCCAGATTGCCGGCAACGTGGTAGTGCTTGGCAATGCCGGCGCCGATTACGACGCGCGCGGGTACGTCAGTGCCTATGATCTCAAGACCGGCGAATTCAAATGGCGCTTCTTTACGGTGCCAGGCGATCCAAACCTGGGATTTGAACATCCTGAACTGGAGTTGGCTGCAAAAACCTGGGATCCCGACAGTCGTTGGGATGTGGGCGGTGGTGGCACTGCCTGGAACACGATGAGCTACGATCCGGAATTGAATCTGCTCTACGTCGGTACCGGCAATGCGGCGCTGTTCAACTGGCACGAACGCAGCCCATCCGGCGGGGACAACCTGTTCCTGTGTTCGATTCTGGCGATCAATCCGGATACCGGCCGTATGGTCTGGTATTACCAGCAAGTACCGCGTGAAAGCTGGGACTTCACAGCCACCCAACCCTTCATTCTCACTGACATGGAATTCAACGGCAGCGTGCACAAGGTGATCATGCAGGCACCGAAGGCCGGCTTCTTCTATATCCTGGATCGTGCCAGCGGCAAACTGTTGTCAGCCAATCCGTATGTTCCCGTGAACTGGGCCTCGCATGTGGATCTGGAAACCGGACGCCCCGCCATGAACCCCGCTGTGGACTACAATCCCGGCCCGATCTTTGTCGAACCCTCCGGCATGGGTGGCCATGCGTGGAACCCGATGGCTTACAACCCTGCCAACAAACTCGTCTACATTCCGGCCATTGAAGCCGGAGCGATGAGTTATGACGCTACCGTCGGTCATGTCTATCGCCCCAAACAAGCCAACTCCGGCAATACAATCCTGTTCGGCGATTCGATGCTGACCAATCCGGATCTGTTGCAGGAGCCGATGAAGTCGGCACTGCGCGCCGTGCAGCAAGCAGGCAAGGCCAACTCACGGGCAGTGTTGAAAGCGTTCGATCCCGCCACCGGCAAGGTGGTGTGGGAACATCAAAACGAGGGCTGGTGGGATCGGGCCGGTGTGCTTGCCACCGCCGGCGGTCTGGTGTTCCAGGGCACTGACAGCGGTTATCTGAAAGCCTTCAACCAGAGCACCGGTGAAGAAATCCTGAACCTGAAGGTGGGCACATCCATTATCGCTGCACCTATCACCTACCAGGTCGACGGCGTGCAATACATTGCCGTCAACGCGGGCTGGGGTGGTGGAGGCTGGTTTGCACCGCATGAATCCAGCGCCGTGATCAAATATGGCAACCAGGATCGCATCATAGCCTTCAAACTTGACGGTGCCCCGGTACCATTGCCACCGGCAACCAGTGCCGTTGGCCCGCTGCCGAAACCGGCAGTCGAGAACAACGCCAGTGCAGATACCATAAGCGAAGGCCGCCGCCTGTTCGGTGCAAGCTGTGCCATCTGCCACGCCAACAATGACTATGGACTCACGCCTGATCTGCGTCGCATGACCAAGGAAATCCATGATGGCTTCAAAGGCATCGTGCTGTTCGGTGCACGCCGCAACAAAGGCATGCCACAATGGGACGATGTGCTCAATGACAAACAGGCCGATGCCATCCACGCCTATCTGACCGACCTCGCCTGGCAGGCCTACAATGCCCAGCAAGCCAACAACAAACTTGAAACTGCACCTACCAACACCACAGGACACTGAACTTATGCGTAACGCATATATAGCAACTCTCGCATTCGCTTTTCTGCTGAGCTCCTGCGTCGGATCCAAGAAGGCGCTGTTGCCCGACATCCAGATCATGGACACCGGGGTGTTCCCCGAGAGTATCACCTCCTCTGCCAACGGCACCGTGTACGCCGGCAGCACCAAGGGTGTGGTCTATCGCGCTCTGCCAGGTTCAGCGCAGGCCACCGCGTGGATCACCCACAACGACCAGAACGGTATGCTTTCGATCCTTGGCGTACTGGCCGACGACAAATCCAACACGCTATGGCTGTGCTCGGCGCCCAATTTCTTCGGGCCTGAACTTTCCAAAGGTACCAGTGCTCTCAAAGCCTTCGACCTGCAATCCGGCCGTTTCAAAGGCAGCTTCGATTTGCCACCACCTGCCAGCGTGTGCAACGACATCACGATTGAGGCTGATGGCAGTGCCTATATATCCGACACCAGCAATGGCCGCATCTTCCGGCTCCGGTCCGGTTCCAGAACACTGGATCTGGTCGGCAGCGACCCCTTGCTGGTGGGCATTGATGGCCTCGCCTTCAGCGAAAGCGGCGCACTCTATGTGAACAACGTCCGCACCAACATTTTGTATCACGTAGTGCTCAAACCCGATGGCAGCATGGGCTCGCTCACACCTCTGAAAATCTCCTACAAACTGGGCGGCCCCGATGGCTTGCGCCGGATCAGGGGCAGCACCTTCATCCAGGCTGAAAGCGGGATTGGCCGTGTCAGCACCCTTTCCATTGATGGCGACAAAACGCTGATGTCCGTGCTGCGTGATGATCTGGAATCTTCACCCGGTGCAACTTTGGTCGGCACTACTGTTTATGTGGTGAAATCCAACATCAAATACCTGACGCAACCGGACTTGAAAGGCAAGGAACCACCACCAGCCATGCTGCTTGCTGTGCCATTGTCGCTGCCTTGATTGTCAGCAATTCATGCAGTTTTGAAACGAGACCTCACATGAACAGAAAAAACACCATCACCAAACATGCCCGCCCCGCCCTGTTGCTGTTGGTCCTCGGCTTTGGCAGTAACGTGCTGGCCCAGGGACCTGGCATGCCGAGCGCTGTTATCAAGGTTGATTGTGATCGCAGCTGCCTGATCGACATGGCCCGCAACTACATCAAGGCGCTCGCCAACAAGGATGCTGATCATGCCCGGCTGGCACCGGATGTGGTGTTCTCGGAAAACGATGTGACGATGCCGGTGGGCAATGACGGTCTGTGGGGCACCATATCCAAAGTGCGCGATGGCGCTCTGGAACTGGCCGATCCACAAACCGGCAATGCGGCGTGGTTTGGCATAGTCGAGGAGCACGGCAAGCCGGCCTATCTGGCAATGCGTATCCGTGTAAAGAACAAGCTGATCACCGAGATTGAAACCATCGTCAACCGTGCCCCTGATGGCATGCCGAAACCGTTTGGCGATCCGGACAAGGTCAGCCACGACACCACCTGGAATGACATGCTCGGCAAAGAGGAATCACGCTCACGCGAACGCCTGCTCACCGTGGCCGATGGGTACTTCAATACAGTTGAACTAAACGACGGCGATGTGTTCACGCATTTCACTGACGACTGCGGGCGCCTTGAGAATGGCATCAGCACCACCAGCAATGGTGGCTCGGCCAGCATTGCACAGGGCTGCGAAAACCAGTTCAAACTTGGTATTTATCGAATCAACAAACGCGTGCGCGAACGTCGCTATCCATTGATTGATGAGGAACGTGGCATCGTGGTGGCCACCGGCTTCTTCGACCACGCCAATACCTTCGACCACTACCCGCTCAAGGATGGCCGGGAAATGAAAACGGCACTGAAATGGCCAAACTCCATATCACTGCTGGAAGCATTCAAAATCCGGGACGGCAAAATCTCCCGCATCGAAGCAGTGTTCACCTATGTGCCCTACTTCATGCCCTCACCGTTTGCTGCACACAACGTTGATCATCAGACCCGCTAAGTGGCAAAGGACTATTCAATGAAAACTGCAATGATGAAACTGGTTGCCGGCTTTGCCCTGACCCTGATGACCACCAGCACCTTCGCACAAGCACCTGTGTGCAACAACCAATGCCTGAGCGACATCGCCAAAGCTTATCTGCGTGATGTGGCCAAGCAAGACTCTACTCATCTGCCATGGGCTGACAAGGTGCGCTATACCGAAAACAACGTGGCGATGATGATTGGTGACAGCTTCTGGGGCGCCGGCCCCGGAATCCAGGACGGTGGTTTGCTATTGACAGATGCCACCACCGGCAATGTCGTGTGGTTCGGCATTTCCACCGAGCACGGCCAGCCGGCTTATCACGGGCTGCGCCTGAAAGTGGGCAACAAACAAATCACTGAAGTGGAAAGCTATATTGCCCGCAAAGAAATGCCGGAAGCCTTTGCCGTTACCGATGGCTTCAAACCGGATGCGTCGTTTACTGCCAGCGTGCCCGCTACAGCACGTCATACACGCTGTTAATCAGCGTGCAAAACTTTCCAGATTAGGGGTGGAAACAGCGTCCAATAGTTTCCACCTCCGTGTGTCATCCTCTGGCGTTTTAGCCGGAGGTATCTGGAGTGTATTACATGGATATTATTGTCGAAATTCGCAG
>CAILUG010000021.1 GCA_903837345.1 uncultured Gammaproteobacteria bacterium
CCTTGTAGCCTCTGTCAGTTACCTGTCTTACTGCTTCAATCTTGAAATCTTCGGGATAGCGTTTACCGCTCATGGTCAGACACCTCTTTGATGCGTTAGTGTAACGCTATCAAGTGTCTAGAATATCGGGGGCTTGCCACTATACTCTCTCCAAACAACTGATGAAGGACCATGAAGGCGAACCCGAGTTTGATTTTCTGTATGGGCTCGCGGCACTGGAATCGGGCCGACCCAATGAGGCGGTGTTTGCACTGGAAAGGATTACCTATACCTATCCCGACCAGTTGCGGGTGAAACTGGAACTGGCAAGGGCGTTCTACGAGATAAACAATTACCAGGCTTCCCGGGCTCTGTTCAACGAAGTGCTCGCAACCAACCCGACTGACAACGTCAAAGCCAACATCAAGGTTTTCCTTGACCTCATCACGGCAAAGGAAAACAACATCGATGGCAGTTTCAGCTTTTATGTCAGTACCGATTTCGGCTCGGATTCGAATATCAACAGCGCCACCAAACTGGGTGTGATCCCGACTCCCATCGGTGATGTGCTGCTCAGCGCCAACGGCAAAAGCATTTCCGACAATTTCAACGATCTCGGCGCTGGCGTCGTCTACAACAAGCCGTTCAGCAAAACCAGCGGCCTGACACTCACCGGCAATCTCACTCATCACAACAATTTTGCATCCAACGATTTTGACCTCGACATTTATTCAGCAGATGCCACTTACGCGGATATCAACGGTGACACTCGCATGAGTTATGGTGTCAGAGGCCAGCGTGTGGATCTGGACAGCAACCATTTCCAGGACAGCACCGGTCTGACAGTGGCGATGCAACGCACGGCCGGTGATGGCTGGAGCCAGGGCCTGACAGGCGCCTACAGCCAGATACGCTATGACGATACACTCAACATGAATGCGAGCTTGCGTGATGTAAACCAGATGCTGGTATCAGGCGTGCTCGGCAAGACCATCGGGAAATTCAATCACACCGTCAGCATCTATTACGGTGATGAACACGCCGTGAATGCTGTCGGCAGCAACAATGCACAGCAATTCTATGGTGTGGCATTTTCGGAACAGTATCAGCTCAACAGCACCAATGCTCCCTACTTCCGTGTCACACTGCACCACAGCGACAACAAGGACAAGGATCCCATCTTCAATATCGAGCGTTCCGACAAAACCTATTCCACTTCACTGGGATGGATGTGGCTGATGAAACAGAATATCAATATTACCGCTGATCTGACCTATACCAACAATGGCAGCAACATCTCTTTGTATGAGTATGACCGCGTGAAATTCCAGACCGGGTTGCGCTACCAATTCTGACCTGGTGTTGCCGGTTACTTGTTTGATTGCTTGCCTTTGTCCTGCTGCCCTGCAAAATCCAGTGATGCCGAATTGATGCAGTAACGCAAGCCGGTTGGCTGTGGCCCGTCCGGAAATACATGCCCCAGATGGGCATCACAATTCGAGCAGACCACTTCGACCCGCTGCATGCCGTGTGAAACGTCCATGTGCTCTTCCACATGCTCCGCACTGGCCGGGGAATGGAAGCTTGGCCAGCCACAGCCTGAATCAAATTTGTCGCCGGCATCAAACAGTACTGCTCCGCAACATTTGCAGGTGTAAGTGCCGTTCTTGCCGGTGGTTTGCCAGTAAGCACCTGTGAAGGCCCGTTCCGTGCCTTTCTGGCGGGTAATCCGGTATTCCTCGGGCGTCAATTGTTGCCGCCATTGCTGGTCTGTTTTGATGATCTTGCCCATGTTGGCTCCTTGAAGCTGTTCAGATGCTGGAGAGGAAGCTGGTGCACCGGTTACAATGGAAAGATCAGGCATGAAAACCAGTTCCAGTCACCACAGGTTGCTTCCATGAGCAGTATCAAACAATCCGAAAAACTTCGCCACGTCTGCTACGAGATTCGCGGGCCGGCCTTGCAACAGGCCAAACGGCTGGAAGAGGAAGGCTACAAAATCCTCAAGCTGAACATTGGCAACCCCGGCGCATTCGGCTTCGATGCACCTGAAGAAATCCTGCGCGATGTGATACTCAAATTGCCGGAGTCGCAGGCCTATTCGGATTCAAAAGGCCTGTTCAATGCCCGCAAGGCGGTGATGCACGAAACCCAGCGCCTCAACATCAAGGGCGTAACCATCAATGACATTTACCTTGGCAACGGGGTCAGCGAATTGATCGTGCTGGCAATGCAGGCGTTGCTGAATTCCGGCGACGAAGTATTGGTGCCGGCTCCCGATTACCCGCTGTGGACAGCTGCTGTCACTCTCAGCGGCGGCACTCCCGTGCATTACAGTTGCGATGAGCAAGCCGATTGGTTCCCTGACATAGACGACATCAAACGCAAGATCTCGCCCAACACCAAAGGCATCGTCGTCATCAATCCCAACAATCCTACCGGTGCCGTCTACAGCGAAGCACTGCTGTTGCAAATTGTGGAAGTGGCGCGCCAGCACAACCTGGTCATCTACGCCGATGAAATCTACGACAAGATTCTTTATGACGGTGCCACCCATGTGCCCATGGCGCGCCTGGCTGAGGACATACTGATCGTCAGCTTCAACGGCTTGTCGAAAAACTACCGTCTGGCCGGCTTTCGCGCCGGCTGGATGATACTCAGTGGCGCCCGCCACAAGGCCAGGGATTACATCGAAGGAGTGGAGATCCTCTCCAACATGCGCCTGTGCGCGAATGTGCCGGGACAGCAGGCCATCCAGACTGCACTGGGTGGCTATCAGAGTATCAATGAACTCATTGTCCCCGGCGGCAGACTGCGTGACCAGCGTGACCTTGCCTGGGAAATGCTCACTGCAATACCGGGCGTAACTTGTGTGAAGCCCAAAGGCGCCATCTACCTGTTCCCGAAACTGGATCCGAAAGTGCATCCCATCAAGAGCGACGACAAGTTCGTGCTGGATTTCCTGCTGGAGGAAAAAGTACTGCTGGTGAAGGGCAGCGGCTTCAACATCTCGGACACCCAGCATTTCCGGGTAGTGTTTCTGCCCCACAAGGAAGTGCTGGCCGATGCGATCACACGTCTGGGCCGCTTCCTCGGCTCTTATCATCAGGATTGAGCGGACAACCGGAATCCCAGGATGCCTGCAGCTTTCCGGGTTGATGGATGCAACCCGGAACTTTCGACCCGGAAATGGCTGAACTCGTGGCGGCCGGGATAATGTTTGCGCAACAGGTCAAAGTCTGCAGCTGGCGCAGCGCTTTTCAACAGCGCTTGCATCGCCTGATGGTCTTTGCGCACATCGTATGCAGCCAGAATCAGACTATTCAACTGTGCTGCCGGCTCACACCCCAAGGGCGCAGGCAACACAAGTTGCTGTGTGGTTTCCGGCGTGGGCTTTGCCACTGCAAATCCGAAATGCCGGCAGAAGTCGTGCAGAATCATGCGGGTTCCCGCCTCTTTGCCTTGCTGGCTGTAACCGGCGATATGCGGAGTGCCCAATACTATGCGCTGCAGCAATTCCGGATCGACATCCGGCTCATGCTCCCAGGTATCAAGTACTACCCGTTGTGCGGGCTTTTGTCGTAACCATTGCAACAAGCTGGCGTTGTCGACGTTGGCACCACGGGCAGCATTGATCAACAACGAGTCTGCAGGAATACCTGCCAGTTCCGGCCCGGCCAGCAGATGGAAGGTAGGTGCTGCACCGTCACGCGTAAGTGGAACATGCAAGGTGATAACCGGCTGCTTCAGCACTTCCTGCAACGAAGCGAAATGACTGGCGAGTCTGTGCTGCCCTGACAGCAGCGGATCATGAATCCTGACCTGCATCCCCAACTGCAATAACCGTTCCGCCAGGGCACTGCCAATCTGCCCACAGCCGATGATGCCAACGGATTGTTGTTGCCAGTTGGCACCGGCAATTGGCTCAAGCGCAGCCAGTACCGAAAAGATGTAATCCACCACCGAAATGCTGTTGCAACCCTGGGCCCACGACAGCTTGATATCCTGCGCTGCCAGCGATGCAACATCGACATGATCCAGCCCGCTGGTGGCAGTCGCCACAAACCGGCAGCGTGAATGCTCAAACAATTGCGCAGATACCCGGGTAACCGAGCGTACCAGCAACGCATCAACGTCGCGCAGCATCCCGGCATTGATGCTGCGACCCGGCACAGCAAGTACCTCTCCGTAGGGCGAAAACAGTTCACGTACCCGGGTCAGGTTTTCATCAGCAAGAATGCGCATGGCGGTGTTGGAGCAACTCAGGAAATTTTTTTGCGGATACGATAGCGATAGATGCTGCCGTCGCTGTCAGTGCTGAGCAGTTCATGGCCCAGGAAATGGCAAAACTTGGGGATGTCGCGGCCGGTGGACGGATCGGTGGCCAGCACCAGTACTTCGGTTCCGGGAGCAATCTCCCGGAACTTCTTGTGCAGCATCATCACCGGCTCCGGGCAGAACAATCCGCACGCATCCAGAGTCACCGCATTTTCAGTTGCAGATTCAGTTGTCACAACGTTCCCGATACCGGCCGGGTGGATAAACTGTCACGCTGCCGGATATGGCAGGTTTCTGATTCGCTGTCATAGACAATGACGGCTTTCCCCTGCTCCAGTTGTCGCATGACATGCCGTACCTTGTCCTGCAGGCTGAATATTTGTGAACCATAATCAGTGCCTTCACGCGTCACAAACTCTTCCACCAGATTACGCAAGGTATCGGGTGCAAGTGCAGTGTACGGAATTTCCATTGCCGTTATTCCAGCTCCAGCACGTCAATTCGCTGAAACTGGCCCTGCTCCAAAACCTTGTTTACCCGCCTGCTTTCCAGATTGCGGAAATCAAACAATTGCGTGTCACCCAGCTGGGAAGGCGCCACATTGAGCAGGCTTTTGAACAATACATCCAGCCGACCAGGATGCTTGCGCTCCCATTCGTTAAGCATGTTCTTGATTTCCTTGCGTTGCATGTTTTCCTGGGTGCCGCACAAATTGCAGGGAATGATCGGGAACTGTTTCAACGCGGCATAACGGGCAATGTCATTTTCCTTGCAATAGGCCATGGGGCGTATCACCACATGCCGCCCGTCATCACTGAGCAGTTTGGGCGGCATCGACTTGAGTTTGCCGCCGAAAAACATGTTGAGAAACAGGGTTTCCATCAGGTCATGCCGATGATGACCGAGTGCAATCTTGGTGGCTCCGATGCTTTCCGCATAACTGTAGAGATTGCCGCGCCGCAGGCGTGAGCACAGTCCGCAAAACGTTTTGCCTGGTTCAGTCTTGTCGACCACGATGGAATAGGTGTCCTGTTCGATCACATGGTAATCAACGCCTATCGAAGCCAGATAGGCAGGCAGCACGTGTTCCGGGAAGCCCGGCTGTTTCTGGTCGAGATTGACGGCCTTGATCCTGAAATCGATCGGCGCA
Organism: uncultured Gammaproteobacteria bacterium; assembly: GCA_903837345.1. GTDB lineage: Bacteria > Pseudomonadota > Gammaproteobacteria > Pseudomonadales > Pseudohongiellaceae > CAILUG01. Next base: position 5,408 of record CAILUG010000021.1, read on the forward strand.
TGTTTCTGCAGGTTCAGCAGGATATCCAGCATCGTGTAGGAATCCTTGCCACCCGACATGCATACCATCACGAAATCGCCGTCCTGGATCATGTTGTAGTCGGCAATGGCCCGCCCAACCTCGGCCCGCAGCGTTTTCTGCAAACGATTCAGATTGAAATCGGCTTTACGGGCATCCTTGGCAGGAGCAGTGCGGGAATCAACAAATGTTGCGGCTGTCATGGGGATAGGCAGGATAATGCATGGGTGGTCCGGAACCGCCAGTATAATGGCGGGCTTGTGCAATTGCCATTTGAAGGCCCATGTCGCGTCTGCTTCGTACTTTGCTGTTATCCGCAATATTGCCGTGGTTGTTGCCGGCTCCAGAGTCAATGGCCCAGGACAGCCAGGCAGTCGTCCTGCAATATCATCACATCAGCAGCAGCACACCCCGTTCCACCAGTGTGACAGCAGATGAATTCCGCCAGCACATGGAATTCCTGCGCGACAACAAGTTCACGGTGTTGCCGTTGCCCGACATTATCAAAGCCCTCAAGCAAGGCACACCTTTGCCAGACAAGACTGCTGCCATCACATTCGATGATGCTTACATCTCGGTCTACACAGCTGCTTTCCCGTTGCTGCGCGACTTGCACTGGCCCTTTACGGTATTTGTTCCTTCAGGCCTGGTTGGCAGCAATCCCAAACTCTATACAAGCTGGGCACAGTTGCGGGAGATGGGCGAGGCCGGTGCCACCCTCGCCAATCACAGCGTCACCCACCCTTATCTGCTGGAACGCAAACCAGACGAGGACCAGGCGCAGTGGTTGCAGCGTATCGAGCACGAAATTACCGATGCCGAACAAAAGATCCTGCAGGAAACCGGCCAGAGCCACAGAATTCACGCCTACCCCTATGGTGAGTACAGTCAGCAGATCGAGCAGATGCTGGCGCGGCTTGGCTATATCGGCATGGGCCAGCAATCAGGCCCGATCAATGCCGCATCCGACTTCGAGGCCTTGCCCCGCTTCCCGTTTTCAGGAGTCTATACACCGATTCGTACCTTTGCGCCCAAAATGCTCAGCCTGGCTTTCAATGTCAGCATTGTTGAGCCCACCGATCCGGTCACTTCCTCGAAGCAACCAAGTGTAGTGCTGGCATTCAACGGTAATTACCGGTTCGACGCCCTCGCCTGCTTCGTCAATGACCATCCGATGCAAGTGTCGGTGGTCGATGCTGCGAAACAGCAATATCGGGTGGTGAGCCTTGCCGGGAATGGCGGCAGACGGTTCCGTTACAACTGCACAGCACCGGGCCGCAACGGACGTTACTACTGGTTCACAGTACCATGGGTCAATCCGGCCTTGCCGGACGGTTGATCAGGGGAACAAGGTCTTGTCACGCGCCAGCAGGTTGTTTTTGTAGATCACCGACTGCAGGTCATGGATGTATTCCTTGCCCCGTTCCGAATATTTGCCCAGCCCCTCGGTCAACGAAATGCCATCAATGGGTTTTGAATCCTGCCGGAGTTCCTGCCGGATGATCCGCAAGTCCTGGTAGCCGGGGAAAGTATTGAGGTTGCGGAAATAGGCGTTCACGGCTTCTTCCACACTCATGAAGCTTTTGACTTCATGACTGGCGAACGCCCGCCGGTTGCCAGGCACCAGGCCACAGCCTTCGGTATAGCACCATTGGCCAAAAAAGTTATAACCCTCCTGGGCAAAGCGGGATGTGCCCCAGCCGGATTCATTGGCGGCCTGCGCCAGCACCAGCGATGGCGGCAGCACGTCTACCCGGTGCATCAAACGGTCAAGAAAGCCGATCTCATGCAGGTCGTCTGTCTTTATCTGGTATTTCCGGGCCAGATCCCAGACAAACACATTGTCATCATGCCCCAGCCCGACCCCCACCTTGATCCTGGCCAATATCAGCTGCAATCGCAGGCGCTGGATGCGTACTTCAGCATTTTTGGCATCTATGTATGGTTGCAGGAAATCGAAGAAAGCCTGCTTCTTGAGCTCAATGTCCTGGATGGCAGCGAAATCAGGCAATACCACCGCCGAAGGCTCCGGGATGTGGTAGTCGGAAAGCGGGTTCGGAATGAAGGTCGGCTTCAGGGCCTGCGAAGGCAGAGGCGCTTGCAGATAATATGCCCCGGCTGCCATCGCAACGGTCAGCAAGCTGTGCACCAGGATGGCAAGTCGTTGTTTGGGCTTGGTCGACATCATGGGCAAGCGAAATTACCGTTTGGTTGAATAAGAGGCCTTGCAGTGAGCTGGGAAAACTTGCTGGCAATGATAACACAGCCAAAGTTGCGACAAGACGGGAGATGCCTGAAACATTCTTAATGTTGTTTATTAGATATATTTTATATCTAATTGATATATTTAATTTTTACTTGAGCATAAGGGTGAATCAGGAACTGAGGAATGCTTCCATTCCTCCGGGGTATAGAGATGCAGGGCCAGCGCATGCACCGGGCCGTTCAGCTCTGTATCCAGCAGTTTGTATAGTGCTTGATGCCGCTTCACCTTGCTCATGCCCTGAAAGTGCTCGGCAACTACCACCAGTTTGAAATGCGAGTCAGTCCGCGGCCCCGAGTGCATGTGACTTTCGTTTTCCAGTGCGAGCACAGTGGGGTTGAGGGCCTGCTGTACTTTGTGGGCAATACTGTCTGCAACTGTCATGGTGGTGCGTTCCTGGGGCCTGTAACAACGGATAACTCTAAGGGATATTGGGGTTAGCGACTAAAATAGCAACTCTGCACGATTCCAAGGAGTAGTCATGACCATAGGTTGGTATCCAGGCCACATGCACAAGGCCCGCAAGGATATTACGTTAGCCCTGCAGCAAGTGGATGCCGTGCTGGAAATCGTCGATGCCCGCCTGCCCCATGCCAGCGAAAACCCGTTGCTGAACCAGCTGATAGGCAGCAAACCCCGCATCCGGGTACTCAACAAGGCTGACCTCGCCGACCCGGCAGTATCCGCCCGCTGGCTGAGTTACTACCGCGAGCAAGGCATTCCCGCCATGCTGTTTGAAAAGGAGGACAGTACTGCCCTCAAGAGTTTGCTGCGGAGGAGCACCTCCAGTCTGGAACACAAGGCCAGCCGCGCCAATCGTCTTATGATTGTCGGCATTCCCAATGTCGGCAAATCCACACTGATCAATCTTTTGGCCGGGCGCAAGATCGCCAAGGTGGGCGATGAGCCGGCGGTGACCAAGGCCCGGCAGGAAATACCGCTGGGCGAAGATCTGGTGCTGCTGGATACCCCGGGCATCCTGTGGCCCAAGCTGGAGGATCAGGAGGCAGCCTACCGACTGGCAGCCAGTGGTGCCATTCGTAATACTGCCTTTGAACTGGGCGATGTCGGCTTGTTCACGGTGCAATTCCTGCAGGAGCGCTACCCGCAAGCTGTGCGTGAGCGCTACCAGTTGAATCCTGACGGCATGACTCCGCTGGCCTTGCTGGAAGCGATTGGCAAAAAACGAGGCTGTCTGACCAAAGCCGGCATTGATTTCACCAAGGCCGGCGAAGTGGTGGTCAATGACCTGCGCATGGGCAAACTGGGCCGGGTCAGTCTGGAAACGCCTGACGATATTCCTCCTGCTACACCTGCTGAATCCAATGACCCCGCTTTCGCAACCCAGAGCTCCGATGCAAGCTGACAAATTCAACAAGACCATGGCACGGCAGAAAGCCAGCGTCGATGCCGGCATTGAACGTGCCAGCCAGGAGCAGAGTGTGATAGTGCTCCTTACCGGCGACGGCAAGGGCAAAACCACATCCGGCTTCGGTATGGTTTTCCGCGCCCTTGGCTATGGCCAACGGGTAGCGGTAGTGCAATTCATCAAAGGAACACAGGCGTCTGGTGAAGAGTTGCTGCTGCGCAACAATTTTCCCGAAGTACCCCTGGTACAGATGGGTACCGGCTTTACCTGGGATACCCAGAATCATGCAGCAGACCAGGCTGCGGCAGTAAGCACCTGGCAGGCGGCCGGGGCTTTCCTGAAAAATCCGTCACTGGACGTGCTGCTGCTGGATGAACTCACCTACATGCTCGCCTACAAATTTCTCGACGAAGCCTCCGTGTTGAGCGCACTACACCAGCGTTCACCGCAACTGAGTGTCATCATTACCGGACGCGGCGGCGGCACTGGCCTGCGCGAACTGGCTGATACTGTCAGCGAAGTGAAGAATGTGAAACATGCCTATGATGCAGGCATCAAGGCGCGACTTGGCATTGACTACTGAGTCAGTGATCAGCGCGATCAGATGACCTTGTCCAGTGCGGACGCCAATTGCGCCACAGTGCGGTCGATGTTCTGCAATTTGTCGAGCCCGAACAGCCCGACCCGAAATGTCCTGAAATCTGCCCGCTCATCGCACTGCAACGGCACGCCTGCCGCTATTTGCAATCCCTGCGCAAGAAACTTGCGGCCGTTTTGCAAATCAGCATCGCTGGTGTAGCTGACGACCACACAGGGGGCCTTGAAGCCCTCGGCAGCCACACTGACAAAACCTTTGCTTTCCATCAGTGCCCTCACCTTGTTGCCCAACTCCTGCTGTTTTTGCTTGAGTTCAGCAAAACCATAAGCTTTGGTTTCCCGCATCAGATCACGGAATATGCGCAAACTGTCGGTGGGCATGGTGGTGTGATAAGCGTGGCCGCCGTTTTCGTAGGCTTCCATGATTTGCAGCCATTTGCCGAGGTCGCACGCAAAACTGGTGCTGGTGGTAACCCGGGTACGTTCCACTGCGCGCGCACTGAACATCACCAGTCCACAGCAGGGAGAAGCACTCCAGCCTTTTTGCGGTGCGCTGACCAGCACATCGATACCGAGCTTTTTCATGTCCAGCCAGATGGTGCCGGAGGCGATGCAATCGATTACCAGCAAGCCGCCAACTTCATGAACCGCGTCAGCCATTGCCTTGATATAACTGTCGGGCAGGATCATGCCGCAGGAAGTTTCCACATGCGGCGCAAACACCACGGCCGGCTTTTCCGACTTGATGGTGGCCACCACTTCTGCAAGCGGGTACGGCGCAAACGGAGACCGGGAAGCGTCCTGTTGCTGGCGGGCTTTCAGCACGATGGTTTTCGACGGAATGCTGCCCATCTCCAGGATCTGGCTCCAGCGATACGAGAACCAGCCATTGCGGATTACCAGACAGGTTTGCGCGGTGCCGAACTGGCGGGCAACAGCCTCCATGCCAAAGGTTCCACTGCCAGGCACAATGGCGACACCGTCAGCCTGATAGACCTCCTTCAGCAACGCCGAGCATTCCCGCATCACAGCCTGGAAGGATTGCGACATGTGATTGAGGGCGCGGTCGGTATAAACCACGGAATATTCAAGCAGACCATCGGGGTCTACATTGGGGAGCAAGCCGGGCATGGGGGGGTATCCTGTTAACTGCAATGTGCCAATGTTAACTGTGCCCTGCGAGAAAAGCACGCCACCAGCATGCTTCTGCAGAGCAGGAGCGAGCCTGCAATGCGCGACAACCGACAGACCATGATATCAGCCGGGAAATATCATCCGATTTGGTGAAAAATCAATGAGGATTCCTGGTGAGCAACAAGAGCAGCACCGCCACTACGGCCCGCGCAGAACAACAACCCATAGTCGGGGAGTTGATAGAGCTTCTCAAGTCCAGACCGGACCTCGCGCAAGCACTCGAACAATCAATCAGCAAAGCCGCGTGCCCGGATGTTGCAACCCTTGCACAATACAACGATTTTCTGAACGGAATGGTCACACTGATTCCAACGGACAGGAATCTGAACCACCTGCTCCTGAAATTCTATTACCTGATCGACCTGTCCCCGCACAAACTCCTGCAAACAGATGCATCGTTTCAGCAGTGGAGCTGCAAGTTCGCGAGGGATTGGGGCACTTTTCTCGATACAACGGCATCAGCCAGCGGAATTACAAGTTTCTACACCAATCCCGGCTACCACATTGATGACTACTGCGAGGCACCAAGCGGATGGCTGACGTTCAACCAGTTTTTCGCGAGACAGGCCCGGCCGGGAAAACGACCGGTAGACAGCCTGTGCGACGACAGTGTGATCGTTGCTCCCGCGGACAGTGTATTCAAAGGGCATTGGCAGATCGAAAACGACTCGAAAATTACCGTAAAGGGATTGACGTGGTCGGTTATCGACCTGCTTGAGGGCAGTCCTTACCAGAACAAGTTTCGGGGCGGAGTGTTCACGCACAGCTTTCTGGACGTCAATGACTACCACCGGTTCCACGTCCCCGTTCGAGGAGTGGTCAAGGAGGTACGCAATATTCCAGGCAATGTGATCATGGACGTGATCAGGCACCAGGACGGATCACTCCATGGCGTTGATGGAACCGGTTACCAGTTCACCCAGGATCGCGGCCTGGTCATCATCGATTCACCATTGGGAACGGTAGCGGTATTGCCGATCGGAATGGCGCAGGTTTCTTCGGTAAACCTGACAGCACAAGTGGGAGCGCAACTCGTCAAGGGAGAGGAGTTCGGATTCTTTGCGTTTGGTGGTTCCGATATCGTGACCTTGTACGAGGCTGGCAGGGTCGAATTTGATGCAAAGATCGGTACGCATTACAACCAGGGCAAGGCTATCGGTCACGCTGTCAGCCGCTGACAGCCTGCCCTGCGGCTGCTATTGAACGCTGGTACGGGTGGTTAAAACGTTCTCCGCGTGGCAGGGTCAGCGGCTGCGTCAAGTGCGGGCAGTGCCAAACTGCGCATATTGGGGCCAAAGTAGACTTGTGGTTTCGACGCGGGATAATCATTTTTTCTTTCAGCCTGGTAGACGCAATTCTTGACATCGTCAGCCAGGAACCCCCAGTTGTTGTGACGCGGCCAGGCATCCATGAAGCACTGGTCAAAAAATGTATAGCGCAGGTTGTTTGAGCACCCGAAGGACGGCAAATTCGCAGCACTCGCAGTCAGGACAATGCGCTCCTGCCGGGTAATGCCTGGACGCATATAGGTGCCGCTGAAACAGGCGGAAACCACGAGTATCGTCGGCCGCCCTGCGCAGGGGTTCAGCATAGCCTCCAACCGCGTTGGCCTTACGAAATTCATGGGCACATCTGCCGACATCGCAATGCCGTCAGGGGAGCCATGCCCTGTCAAATAGACCAGACAGCCCTCTCCCTCCTGTGGTCTGAGCGTGGCCAGTGAGCGCTCAAGCCCCAGCAAACCGCTGGCTGGCCACCGGTCATCCATGCTGGCATGCAGTTCTGTAAACGAGGCAATATCGCTATGCCCCTTGAGCAGCCTGGCGAAATCATTGACGAAGTTATCAAAGACGTTTTGCTCATTTCCAACGGCCGCGAGCACCACGTGCCAATGGGTATTGCTGTCCGCCTGCAGATCGCCCTGCTCTGCGCCAGCAGTACCAGACAGTGATGCACAAAACAGCCAACAAATGAGGATGGTTTTCACAGGCATGGCTCACCCACGTCACACAGGTCCATTGAAAAGGGTGAGTCTATCATCGCCACCCTGCCCGTTTTAACAGGCAGGGCAATTTTCAAAGCAAGCTGAAAAGATTTACTTCTTGGCCGCTGCTGCTGCCGCTTTCTTTTCTTTCTCTCTTGCAATTACAGCTTCAGAGACATTGTTCGGGCATGGAGAGTAGTGGGAAAACTCCATTGAGAACTGGCCGCGACCTGAAGTCATGGTACGCAAGGTGCTGATGTAGCCAAACATGTCGGCTAGTGGCACATTGGCTTTGATACGCACACCGGTAAGGTTCTTTTCCTGATCCAGAATCATGCCACGACGGCGGTTCAAGTCGCCAATCACATCACCTACGTGATCTTCGGGGCTGTAGACGTCCACCTTCATGATCGGCTCAAGCAGTTGCGGCCCGGCTTTCGGCATGGTTTGACGGAAGGCAGCTTTGGCCGCGATTTCAAACGCAATGGCCGAGGAGTCAACGGCGTGGTAGGCGCCGTCGATCAGATCGACTTCCACGTCCAATACCGGGAAGCCCGCCAGTGGGCCGGTTGGCATCATCAGCCTGAAGCCTTTCTCAACGGCAGGATGGAATTCCTTGGGAACACTACCGCCCACAATCGATGAAATAAACGTGAAGCCGGAGTTGGGCTCGCCCGGGCGGATGATGTAGTCAATCTTGCCGTACTGGCCCGAACCACCTGATTGTTTCTTGTGGGTGTAACTGTCTTCGATCGCGCGGGTAATGGTTTCGCGGTAAGCAACCTGCGGCTGGCCTACTATCAATTCAACACCGTAAGTACGCTTCAGAATGTCGACTTTGATGTCCAGGTGCAATTCACCCATGCCTTTGAGGATTATCTCACCTGAATCTATATCGGTTTCAACGCGGAAAGTCGGATCTTCTGCCACCATTTTGCCAATGGCAATGCCCATTTTCTCGGTGGAACCTTTGTCTTTTGGCGTCACAGAAATGGAGATTACCGGCTCAGGGAACACCATGGCCTCAAGCGTACACTCGTGTTTCGGATCGCAAAGCGTATGACCGGTTTGCACGTTCTTCATGCCCACGATGGCGATAATGTCGCCGGCTTCAGCATGGCTCAGTTCGTTACGTTCATTCGCTTGCATCTCAACCATGCGGCCTACACGGTCGGTCTTGCCGGTAAACGAGTTGAGGATGGTGTCACCCTTGTTCAACACACCGGAGTAGATACGGCAGAAAGTCAAAGCGCCGAAACGGTCATCCATGATCTTGAATGCCAGGGCACGGAATGGCTCATCAGCTGACACGATGGCGAATTTGCCGTTTGGATGGCCTTCTGCGTCAGTCAACGGCTGCGGATTAACTTCGTTGGGAGCAGGCAGATAATCAACAACTGCGTCGAGCAAAAGCTGCATGCCCTTGTTTTTGAAAGCGGAACCGCAGTAGGTAGGGAAGTAAACCAGGTCACGTGTGCCCTTGCGGATACAACGTTTGATTTCTGCTTCGGAAATTTCTTCGCCTTCCAGGAACTTCATCAATACTTCGTCATCGACTTCGACCGCAGTTTCTACCAACTGGTTGCGATACAGTTCCACTTCATCAACCATATCGGCCGGTACGTCAGTAACCTGGTAGTTTTCCGGTTGGCCGGTTTCATCCCAAATGTAGGCTTTACGGGCCAGGATATCGATCACACCCACGAAAGTGTCTTCGAAACCGATTGGCAAGGTCATGATCAAGGGGGTCGCGCCCAGAACCTTCTTGACCTGCGCCGTTACTTTCAGGAAGTCGGCACCAATACGGTCCAGTTTGTTCACGAAAATCAGACGCGCCACTTTGGAGTCGTTCGCGTAACGCCAGTTGGTTTCTGACTGTGGCTCTACCCCGCCGGAACCACAGAACACGCCGATACCGCCATCAAGTACTTTCAATGAGCGATACACCTCCACTGTGAAGTCAACGTGGCCGGGGGTATCAATGACGTTGAAACGGGTGCCTTTCCAGAAACAGCTCACGGCAGCCGACTGGATGGTGATGCCGCGCTCGGCTTCCTGGACCATGAAATCGGTCGTCGTTTCACCATCGTGAACCTCACCGATTTTGTGGATTCTGCCGGTCAGCTTGAGGATGCGCTCGGTAGTAGTGGTTTTGCCGGCATCAACGTGGGCGAAGATACCAATGTTTCTGTAAAGGGATAAATCAGTCATAGCGTTCTCTAAAAGCTGGGGTGAAAATGGCGGTGCACGATACACTAAATCACTCCAATTTGCCCGTCAGGTATGGAAGCAAAACAGCACTTTTCGCATGATTCACGCCTTGACTGCCTCCCAACACCTGCATTACCCGTCCTTACCCCCTGTTTAACCCGGATGCCTTGATTGATGTTTACCCCCCTGATTCCCGACGGCAGTGCCCCTGCTTCAGCTGTCCCCGACGCCACCGCGCGCTTCCTGCACCAATTGGCAAAGTCGCTGGCCGACGGCAGTTTCGTCAAGCTGGTGCTGGGGAAGCCCCAGCGCAAAGAGGAAGACGCTCAACTGGAACGGGTCACTGCACGTACTGTGGTACTCAAGGGCGAACCGCAAATCAGTCTGCTTTGGCACTATCAGACCCGGGATATCACCAAGAACCATCCCCCTGCAGAACTGCTGGCCCTGTTGCAGGAGTGGCTTGGCCAGCGTTTTTTGCAGGCCCATCTGCAGACACGAAGCGAGGAGCTGCAACTGGCATACAGCCGCAAGGGCCGGCCCAGCCTGCGGGTTGGCAGGCTGGCGGCACCGGACTTGCCAAAGCAGGCAGACCATGACCGTACCAAACTGCGCCACTGCGAACTCGATCGCCCCTTCTGGGATGACCTGGGCCTGACCCATGAACTGAAGGGTGTGCGGACGCTGGTGCCGGCGATGTCGCGCAAATGGAAGCAGATCAACCACTTTATCGAGGTTTTCGACGCCGCATTGAAAAACTCGCGACTGGCTGACAGCCCGGCTGTGCATATCGTCGATTTCGGCTCGGGCAAGGGGTATCTGACCTTTGCCATGTATGACTGGCTGCGCATGCAGGGCAAGGATGCAGAGGTTACCGGTGTTGAGCTGCGCGACGACATGGTCAAGCTGTGCAGCGCTACAGCTGCACGCCTTGACCTGAAGGGTCTGCGCTTCGAACAGGGTGACGTGCGCAGTTACACGCCTGCGCGGCTGGATGTGATGATCGCCCTGCATGCCTGTGATACTGCGACCGACTTCGCCATCCACCTGGGCCTGCGTGCAGGTGCCGCCATCATCATGTGCTCACCCTGCTGCCACAAGCAACTGCGCCCGCAGATGGCGAGTCCGGCCGTGTTGCGCCCGCTGCTGCAGCATGGCATCCATCTGGGCCAGGAGGCGGAGATGGTGACTGATGGCCTGCGCGCGCTGCTGCTGGAAGCCGAAGGCTACGACACCCGCATCTTCGAGTTCGTGTCGCTGGAGCACACCAGCAAGAACAAGATGATTCTGGCAGTGAAGCGTCCGCAAGCGCTGAGTCAGGCGCGGCGCGCCGAACTGTTGACGCAAATCGCCGATATCAAACGCTTTTACGGCGTGCGCGAGCAGGCGCTGGAAACGCTGCTGTGCACTGCTTGATCAGCGCCTGCCTGATTATCTGGGATAGAACACGGGAATCTTCGCATCAATGTTGACCCACACCGATTTCGGCTCGGTGTACTCATGCATTGCGAAATGACCCATTTCGCGGCCATAGCCTGAATCCTTGATACCACCGAAGGGTGAGCCGGGGTGGAAACGTTTGTAGCAATTGATCCAGACCATGCCGGCTTCCATGTGGCGTGCCATCAGATGCGCACGCTGCAGATTGTTGGTCCACAAACCACCGCCCAGACCGTAAATCGTGTTGTTGGCCATGGCCAGCACTTCTTCGTCATTCCTGAAAGTCGAGACAACCACAAACGGACCGAATACTTCTTCCTGGCAGACTCGATCACTCTGTTTGTTGGAGCGAACAATAGTCGGCTCCACGAAGCAGCCTTTCTGCAGCTCCGGATTTGCCGGTGCTTTGCCTCCAAGCAACATCGTACCGCCCTCCTCCTGCGCCACTTTGCAAAAACCCAGCACACGTTCCTGATGCATCTTCGAAGTCAGCGGTCCCATCTCGGTGGTCGGATCCAGGGGATTGCCAAGCTTGATTGAAGCAGCAAGTTTGACAAATTTTTCCAGAAATTCGTCAGCAATCCTTTCGTGCAACATCAGCCGTGAGCCTGCTATGCAGGCCTGACCCTGATTGTGGAAGATCGCAAACGCCGAACCATTCACTGCCGCCATCAGGTTGGCATCTTCAAACACGATGTTGGCACCCTTGCCGCCGAGCTCCAGTTGAATGCGTTTCAGGTTGCCCGCCGAAGCCTGCACAATCTTGCGACCAGTCGCAGTGGAACCAGTGAATGACAGCTTGTCGACACCCATGTGCTCAGCCAGATACTGGCCGGCGATGTGGCCATAACCAGGAATCACGTTGATTACTCCCGGAGGGAATCCCACTTCACGCGCCAGTTCCGCTACCCGCAGTGTCGACAGCGGCGTCAGTTCCGCCTGTTTCATCACCACGCAGTTGCCAGCCGCCAGGGCTGGCCCGAGTTTCCAGCTGGTGAACATCAACGGAAAATTCCACGGCACCACCTGCCCCACCACGCCCACTGGCACGCGTGTTACGTAGTTGAGAAAGCCGGTATCTACCGGTATTACTGTGCCTTCATTCTTGTCCGTCATGCCGGCGAAATAACGGAAAGTTGCCACAGTCCGCGCCACATCCAGATTGCGTGTGTCCCGGATGGGATGCCCCGTATCCAGCGTTTCGATCAGCGACAGATTGTCCCTGTCCTTCTCAATCGCATCTGCCAGCTTGCCAATCAGCACACCACGATCCGACGGCGACATCGCCGCCCACGCCGGAAACGCCTTGCGAGCTGCCGCCACTGCCCGATCCACATCAGCATGTTTCGCTTCCGACACTTTGGCCAACAGCGAATTGTCATAAGGATTGAACACATCGAAGGTGCCGCCATCGAGCGCATCGACAAATTCGTTGTTGATAAACAGTTGTGTCTGGAATTTTGGCTGATTCATGGATAACCCCTGAACAAATACGCGCCTGCGGCGCTCGAAGCAATTGCAACCGAACCGCGCCAATCGCAGCCCGGTAGCACTGAAGACAGTTCATGAAAAACCCGGCAGCACTTGCGCACTGCCGGGTTGGAAAAATAATGTTGTTGGTGATTACCAGCGTGAAGCAGTAATCGGGAACGGCTCAAGCTCACCCTTGGCGTACTTCTCTTCCAGCCCAGGCGTGCCGTTTTCCAGCACCATCAGCATGGAACGTTTCGGGGAGAACCCCTGGTGACGAATATCAGCCGGCATCGCACACACGTCGCCTGCTTTCATCACGATGCGTCCACGTGGATTGCCGGTGTTCTTGTCCTGGATATTCCACTGGATTTCATCAGTCAGCTGGATGAACCATTCATTGCGATCATTGCCATGAATCACCGGCAACATGTGTTCTTCGCTGGTCACGCAGCAAATGCACGCACGTGTGATGGAAGTGAAGGACGGATTCCAGGTCACATCAGCACGTGCAATGTGATCAAACAGGTTGAACGCATGCACCTGGTCTTCGAAACCCGGCTCGATTTCAATATCCGGCTTGTCGAATTTCATGTCGGCAAAGGCCCGGTTGATCGGATGCCCGGAAGCATCGGAACGCGGCGAGGTATCGCCCGGCAAGCCCATCATGCGGCGGGCCGGTTCAAAACCGCGAATCAAGGGGCCGGCCGCATCCCTGGTTTTCGGGCCCAGTGGCGAACCGGTTTCCATCGGCGCCCGCAGCGGATCGTAGCCTTCGTTGATCCAGTTGACGGAAATGGTTTCAAACGCCACTCGCACATCATCAGTGTTGAAGGTTTCCAGGAAATCAACGCCGGTATCCCGATGGCCTTTGCTGTAGGTGCCGGCATAGATGTCGACTGTGCCGTAATGGTTCTGGGTGCCGAACACATCATCAAAGAAAATCCAGCCGTAGAAAAAGCCCCAGCCGATGTCGCGTACCATCGCGCGCAGGAAGCGGTCGACCTCAATGGTGTGTGTGCCTTTCGGCCAGCCGACATGCACAAAATACATGTCACGCTCAAAAGTGAAACTGCCGAACTGGAATTTTTTGTAGCCCAGCACCGGATCGGGTGCAGAGGCGATGACTTTCACGCTGGCTATGCTCATGGGAATCCTCTGATGAAATTTGTATGGGTAACCGGATTATTCAAGTACGCAGATCTTGGACCAGCGCTCAACACTTTCGGGGCCGGCGGAAGTCTGGATAAGGCAGACTGAAGGCTTGGCAGCCGACAGTTGATACGCCGCGCCTTTCGGCAGCAGTACTTCATGACCGCGGCGGGCGCGCACTCGACCCATGCGCTTGCCTTTGGGCTCGCCCTTCACCTTGATGGCGCCGGCCTTGTGGGTCGGCTTCTGATCGTCGCCCAGCTGGAAGAAAGTGAATTCGATTTCGCCATCCATCACGATCGCAAATTCGTCATGCGGTGCGGTGTACCAGTCTGATTTGCCTTCTGCACGCACTACTTCCGCAGCATATTCGAGGTTGGAGACCACCATTACCCTTTCATAGGGTTTGGAATTGTTGGCAACTTCGAAAATATTGGAAAAGGCATAGTGGCGCAAATCGTCATTGAGATCGATCGAGCCTTTTTGGTAGGAGTTCAAAGACCCTACTATTGTTTTGAAACTCATATGTTACCCCTCTTGATTGCAGTTTTAAGTCGGTTCCGGTGGTTCCGGATTTAACGCAGATACTATGGACAGCCCTGCGGATTGGCAAGGCCGGCAGCGTTCAAGGCAAAGCAAATACGTACAAACGGTTTTCTGTCCCGGCTTTCAGGCCCGGCAGCAAGCGCCGCTGGCTGGCAGTAGTTACTGACGATCCGGTGCTGGCCGCCACATACTGTTTGCCATCCACCGAAAAAGTGATCGGATAACCGGTTACCGAGGAACCCAGGTTAACTTCCCATGCCACTTTGCCGGTTTTCTGGTCAAAAGCGCGGAAATTGCCTTCAATATCACCCCCGAACAACAAGCCCCCGGCGGTGGCCACCAGTGACAGCGCGGTGCCGGGCATGTCGTATTTCCACGCAGTGCGACCGGTCTCGGCGGAAACGGCATAAACCGAGCCGATGCCTTTGGCGCCTGGCGCCAGCTTGTCACGGCCGGCAATGCCGTAAAGTGCTTCTGCATCCGGCTTGGCCAGCGTCACGGTGACATCGGAACAGGTATTCTGCAAACCGTAATACATCATGTTGGTAAGCGGACTGTAGGCACCCGCCCACCAGTTCTTGCCACCGGTCAACGCCGGACACACTTCCGCAGTGTCGCCCTTGGCCTTGAAGGTGGTGGCTGGATTTACCGTCACTTCACCGGTTTTTCCATCTATGCCTGCTACCACGTTCTGATGCACGGTTGAGCGTGCCCACAGGAACTTGCCGGTCTTGCGATCCAGCGTATAGATGATGCCGGTTTTGCCAGGGATGCCGGTCAGGACTTTGTAGGTCTTGCCTTTTTCAATGTCGGGACTGATCCACTCCACTTCCTTGGGATCGGGTGCTACTGCGGTATCGACCAGCAGGCGCTCAAACGGGTGATCAAGATCCCAGTGATCCACAATATGCTGGTAATACCAGACGATGTGGCCGTTATCGGGATTAATCGCCAGTGTCGAATTGTGATAGAGATATTTTTTGTCATTGCCGGCCAGCAGGAATTTCGGAGCCGGCGCGGTTACAGATGTACCCATGTAGATCAGATCGAGCTCCGGATCGTAGCTGGCGGTCATCCAGGAGCCTACATGCCAGCGTGCTTCCCACGGCATGCCGCCCCAGGTATCAACGCCATCGCCTGGCTTCTGGATGGTACTCAGACGCCAGAGTTCCTTGCCGGTAACTGCATCATGGGCAGTAATCACGCAGGCATCAGGGCCGCCACTCGGCATGCAGGTGCGGCCTGAAATGACCTTGCCCTTGATGATCACCGGCCCTGCGCTTTGCTGGGCCGGGTGTTTGCGATAATCAAGAATCTGGGTTTGCCATTTTTGCTGACCCGTGTGCGCATCGAGACCAACCAGGAAGTCATCGTTGCTGGGGAAAATGATGGTGTCACCGAAGATGGCGAGCGAGCGCTTGGTTTCATAGGCCTGAATGTAATCGCCGATGTCTTCAGGAATCTTGCGACGGTGCTCCCACAGCTGTTTGCCACTCTTTGCATCATGGGCACTGACCACATCACCCGGGTGCGGCATGTAGAGCACGCCATCATAGACCAGCGGAGTGCCTTCCTGGATCGAGCCTTTGTTGAGCGGCATGCTCCAGACCAGCTTCAGCTGGTTGGCGTTGCTGCCATCAATTTGTTTGAGGGGGCTGTAACCCCAGGAATTCAGTGTCCGACGCCACATCAGCCAGTCACCGTCTGCCGGCTGTTCCAGCATCGCCTGGGTAACCGGCACAAAAGCATGTGATTGGGCTTGCACAGTCCGCACCATAAACGCGCAGGCCAGCACCAGTGAGAGCACAGGCAATGCAGACGGTTTGAATGCCATGGAATTCCCCTGAAAAATGAATGCCTGTTGTTGTTCTGGCCTGATCGAATCTAGCAAAGCTGTTCCGGGCTGTCACGAGCAAAGACTGTGCAAATTACCGATGCTTCTTGGACAATGCCGGCTATGGCCTTACTATAGCTGCTATTCGTTTGCATCCACCAAGCCATGCCAGAATTTGCAGTCGGTCAACGATTTTTGAGTGATGCAGAACCCGAACTCGGGTTGGGTATCATCACTGAAATTGAATTTCGCACACTCAGCCTCAGCTTTCCTGCCACGCAGAGCATGCGTCGCTATGCCCATGCCAACGCCCCGCTCACCCGCATCATCTTTGAAGTGGGTGAAGTGCTGCGGGATGCGTCCGGCAATGAAGCAGTGGTATTGGGCACCAACGAGCGCGAAGGGTTGCTGTTCTACCTCGTCCGCCTTCATCATTCAGGCGATGAGCTCACCCTTTGTGAAATCGAACTGTCACCGCTGCTCAATCTGAGCCAGCCGTTGAAACGCCTGCTGACCGGCCGTCTGGAAACCGCTGCCTGGTTCCAGTTGCGGCGCTCGGCACTGGCGGCGCAAAGTTTCATCGAAAGTTCGCCTTTGCTGGGGTTATGCAGCGGTCGCACGGAATTGTTGCAACACCAACTGTATATCGCCAATGAAGTTTCACGCCGTCCGGCACCGCGGGTTTTGTTGTGTGATGAAGTGGGTCTCGGCAAAACCATTGAAGCCTGCCTGATCCTGCAGCAGCAATTGTGGAGTGGCCTGGTATCGCGAGTACTGGTGTTGTTGCCGGAATCCCTCATTCATCAGTGGCTGGTGGAATTGCTGCGCCGTTTCAACCTGCGTTTCACGATTCTCGATGAAGAGCGCTGCCGCGCACTGACCGAAGTGAATCCCGACAATCCGTTCGAGAGTGAACAACTGGTGTTGTGCAGCCGCGAATTCATGGCTGGCAGCTCAAAGTGGCGCGATATCGCTCTCAATACCGATTGGGATTTGCTGATCGTGGATGAAGCCCACCATTTGCTGATCGGAACCGGCAATCCGGACCACAGCCAATATGCACTGGTGAAACAATTCGCCGGCAAAGTCCCGGGTGTGCTGCTGTTGACGGCAACGCCTGACCAGAGTGGCACTGAAAGCCATTTCGCCCTGCTGTCACTGCTGGATCCCCAGCGCTTCCATGATCTCGACGCATTCAAGGCAGAACAGCAGAACTATCGCGCACTCGCTGCCAGGCTGGAAGCGTTGACGGAAGGTGATGAAGCCGAACTCAATGATCTGCTGGACCGTCACGGTACCGGCCGCATAGTATTCCGCAATACGCGCCGCACTGTCAGCGGATTTCCTGAACGTGAACTGCACGCTTGGCCACTGCCGGTGCCGGAACTCTATCAGGGACTGGAAGTTGCGCAGCAACCTGAGCGCAACTTCCTGCATGATGAAAGCTGGGTACGCCAGGATCCGCGGGTCGCCTGTCTCTATCAGCTGTTGCAACGATTGCAAGGCAGCAAATTGCTGGTGATTTGTCACCGCCGTTCCACCGCCGAACAAATCGAAGCGTGGCTGCGACTCACCCAGGGCATACGCAGTGCCGTGTTCCACGAAGGTCTCAGCCTGGTGGAACGTGATCGTGCCGCCGCCTATTTTGCCGATACCGAAGCCGGAGCCCAGGCACTGGTATGTTCAGAAATCGGCAGTGAGGGCCGCAATTTCCAGTTCTGCCAGCATTTGCTGTTGTTTGACCTGCCGCAGAATCCGGACTTGCTGGAACAGCGCATCGGTCGTCTCGACCGCATCGGCCAACAACAGCGCATTCATCTGCATGTGCCCTATCTGACCGGCACTGCGCAGGAAGTATTGTTCCGCCTGCACTTCACCACGCTTGGCCTGATCCAGCGACCCAACCCGGTGGCTGCCAGAGTATGCATGCAGCTGGCGGAACCCATGCAAGCTGCATTGCATGCGCCCGCAGACCAGGCACTGACCCAAAGCCTGTTGCAACAGGCCGATGCACTCAACCGGCAGCTGCTCGAACAACACGCTGCGGGCCGCGACAAATTGCTGGAGCTCAATTCGTGCCGGCCACAAGCGGCTGCCAGACTGCTGAAAGCAATCCAGTCACTGGAAAACGAAGCTTCACCGCGCCAGTTCCTGCGCAACGTGTTCGCCAGTTATGGTCTCGACAATGAAGAGAACAGCAATGGCACCTGGGTGGTGACACCCGGCGCCGACATGCTGGTCAGCTCTTTCCCCTCCATCCCGGATGACGGTCTCACCTTTACCCTCAATCGGCCGTTGGCGCTCAAACGTGATGACCTGCCGTTTGTGAATTGGCTGCATCCGATGTTGCTGCAGAGTGTGGATCTGGTGCTGCAGGACCATAGCGGCAAGGCCACCGTCGGCATCCTGCGTGACAAGCGTCTGCCTGCCGGCTCACTGGTGCTGGAAAGCCTGTATCGGGTGACAGTTTCCGGCCCGGCTCGTCTGCAAACCAAGCGCTGGTTTCCGCTCACCACGCTCAGGGCCGTGGTTGACAACCAGAAGCGCAGCATTGGCAAGTCGCTCACGCCGGAATTGCTGGACAAGCAAAGTGAACCCTTGCCCAAGATACAATTGCGGACCCTGTTGCAGCAGCGCGAAACCATAGAATTACTGGCGCGACTATGCCAGAAGGTAGCGGAAAAACAGCTGCCGGAACTGATTGCCGCCCGCACTACCACCATGCAGCAACATCTTGATGACGAAATTGCCCGCCTGACAGCCCTGCAAGCCATCAATCCGCAGGTGAAAGACAGTGAAATAGTGTATTTGCAGTTACAGCGCTCCCAGCTCACCCGCTGCATCGCCGACGCCCGCCTGCATCTGGAAGCCCTGCGCTTGCTGGTGGTGCTCTAAGCCCTGGCGGGGTTATTGGCGGCAGTCATTGCAAATCATCCATACGACCTCATTTACTATGCTGCCAAAGGCTCCTAGCATGAGCCAAAATTGATCGTTGTCCCTTTCGGATCCAGGATTCCTACCCATGCAGTCAACTGCCACCGCAGCGGCCACCGCCACTCCGCTCGCCCACCCGACCTTCAGGTTCAAACGCAACCGCTTTCTGCCTACATTAAATCTCAGTGTCGAGGAGTATGTGCATGTGGCGACCGGAGCCGTGCATTTCCACCTGGCCAGCGACAACCCGGAGAACGTCTTCCTGGTGGCATTGCGTACAGTGCCGCATGACTCCACCGGTGTCGCCCATATCCTGGAACACACTGCCTTGTGTGGCAGTCGCCGCTTCCCGGTGCGCGACCCGTTTTTCATGATGGTGCGACGTTCACTCAATACTTTCATGAATGCGTTTACCAGCAGCGACTGGACTGCTTATCCGTTTGCCAGCCAGAACCGCAAGGACTTCAACAACCTGCTCGAGGTGTATCTCGACGCCGTATTTTTCTCGAACCTGCATGAACTCGACTTTGCGCAGGAAGGTCACCGGATGGAATTCCAGGAGCCCAACAATCCTGACAGTCCGCTCGAATACAAAGGCGTGGTGTTCAATGAAATGAAAGGCGCACTCAGTTCTGCCACCAGTTATATCTGGCAGTTGCTGACCGAGCAGTTGTTTCCCACCACCACCTACCATTACAACAGTGGCGGCGATCCGGTACACATCCCCGAACTGAGCTATGCCGATCTGCAAGCCTTTTATAAAACCCACTATCACCCCAGCAATGCCATCTTCATGACCTATGGTGACATTCCGGCCCATGAGCACCAGGCCAAATTCGAAACCCTAGCCCTGCATGAATTCACCCGACTGGATGTGCATATCGCAGTAGGCGATGAACACCGCTTCAAGCACCCGAAGAAAATAGAGACCACCTACCCGCTCGACGAAACCGATATTACCGACAAGACCCATATCGTGATGGCCTGGCTGCTCGGCAAGAGTGCCAGCCTGGAAGACATGTACAAGGCACAACTGTTGAGTTCGGTGCTGATGGACAACAGTGCCAGCCCGCTGCAACAGGTGCTGGAAACCACCGACCTCGGCCGCTCTCCTTCACCTTTGAGCGGACTGGAAGATTCGCAGCGCGAGATGAGTTTCATTTGCGGCCTCGAAGGTTGTGCCGCTGACAGCACCGACAAGGTGGAAGCACTTATCCTGCAAACCCTGGAAAAAGTTGCCAGTGAAGGCGTGCCGCAGGAAAAAGTTGAAGCAGCACTGCATGCGCTGGAACTGCATCAGCGCGAAATCAGCGGCGACTCCTATCCTTACGGTTTGCAGCTGATCCTGTCGGCGCTGTCCACAGCCACACACCGAGGCGATCCGATCGAGCTGCTCGACATTGATCCGGTGCTGACCCGCTTCAAGCAAGCCATCAAGAACCCTGATTTCATCCCGCAGCTGGTGCGGGTATTGCTGCTGAACAATCCGCATCGGGTAACGCTGACTGCCAGACCGGACAATACCCAGAGCGAACGTGCCAAGGCTGCTGAAGCCGGGCGCCTGGCTACCATCAAAAGCAAACTCAGTGCTGACGACAAGGAACGCATCATCCGCCAGGCAGCTGCACTGCAAGAACGTCAGGCAGAAAAGCCCAATGCCGAATTGCTGCCGAAGGTTGAACTTTCCGATGTGCCGGCCGACATCCAGTGGCCGGTCAAACAAACCATCGGTCTGCAGGTAAATGGCGCAAAGTTGCAGGTGGCTTTCTACCCGCAGGGCACCAATGGCCTCAGCTATCAGCAAGTTGTGCTGGCACTTCCCAAACTGGGCGATGAGCAGCTCGAGCTGCTGCCTTACTGCACTTCCTGCATGTCGGAAGTGGGCATCGGTTCACGTTCCTATCTGGAAATCCAGGAACAGCAGGCCTCCATCAGCGGCGGACTCAGCGCCTACACCTCCATGCGCAGCACGCTGGCCAGCGAGCAGAATGTGCAAGCCTATCTGGTATTGTCGAGCAAGGCGCTCTACAGCAAGCAGACCGAGATCAGCACCCTGTTGCGTGACACTTTGCTTGATTGCCGTTTCGATGAAAGCGAACGTATCCACGAATTGATGGAACAGATACTCGGCCGTCGTGAACAAAGCATCACCCAGAGCGGTCACAGTCTGGCCATGACCGCTGCCTGCAGCCGCATGAGTCCGCTGGCAATGCTTGATCATCAATCGGGCGGGCTGGAAGGCATACGTCGCATGAAACAGCTGGTGAAAGGTCTTGAGAACCATAACCAGCTGCAGGAATTCGCGGCACAACTGGCGGGCGTGCACAGCGCCATCATCCATGGTGAAAAACAGTTCCTGCTGGTGGCCGAAGCCAGTCAGGAAGCTGCACTGTTGGGTTCATTGGAAGCCACCTGGGCCGATGCCGCCCATATCAAAGTAAATGAATCTGCGTTCGTGCTGCCACCAGTGCGCGATATTGTGCGTGAAGCGTGGGTGACCAGTACCCAGGTCAATTTCAGTTCCATGGCGTTCCCGACCGTGTGTGGCTCGCATCCGGATGCCGCAGCACTCACCGTGCTGGCCGGCTTCCTGCGCAATGGCTATCTGCACCGCGCCATTCGCGAACAAGGTGGCGCCTACGGCGGCGGCGCCAGCCAGGACAGCGGCATGGCAGCGTTCCGTTTCTATTCCTACCGCGATCCGCGCCTGACCGAAACCCTGGACGACTACCGGCGTGCCGTCGACTGGATGCTGCAAGGCCAGCATGAATATGCGCAACTGGAAGAAGCCATCCTGGGTGTGATTTCCAGCATCGACAAGCCGGCCTCTCCAGCCGGGACCGCCAAACAAGCCTTCCACAACGAGCTGTTCGGTCGTGACCGGTCGCACCGCGCCAGATTCAGACAGGAAGTGCTGAATGTCAGCCTGGAACAATTGAAAACAGTCACCGAGCGTTATCTGACACTGGAACAACCCAGCATTGCTGTAGTCAGCAGCAAGGCCCGCCAGACCGAGCTGGAAAAGCTTGGGTTGCAGATACAGGTGTTGTAACAGCTGCCCTGGGTACAACTCACAGTCTTGGCCAGATAAGTCCTTCTGAAACACGCCACGAGTACATCCCTGTAGGCTCGGCTTCGGCCATCCATGGCCTCAGACGGTTTCAGAAGGACTTATCTGACCAAGACTCTCAAGTTCTGCGCGTAATTCCTTGTTTCAAAATGAATACAAGTGAATCTTCACTGCCGCTTCCTCTTACACAAACTGCACTTGGAAGAGGGCTTCTCCCTGAAGATGGAGGGGACCTCTGCGGCCAGGGATGGCCGCAGGGAGCTACAGGGATGTATTCATGCGTGTCCCCGTAATCTTCAGGGAGAAGCCCGACTGCACTGAGTGTTGAAAAACCTGCTCCGCACAGGAACTTTTTCAGCGAGAGGAACACTAAGGTTGCAGGCAGGGCCTGTGGCCTTTGAACCCTGCCGCGCTGGTTTTGAAAGCCCACCCCATGAATACATGGAGTGGGCTTTCTTTTATATGAATCGGCACATGTTCTGCTGGGGAATATATTTCGCAGAACAGGGGGAACAGCTTCGAATGCAGGGGCGCTGGTCTGGCTGTGCTTAGCCATCCTTCGATTTTCTGATCAGCTCGTAGGCTTCCTTGATTTCCATGGTTTTCCTGCCGGCCATTTCCATCATTTCCTGAGGCAAACCTTTGGCTACCAGTTTGTCGGGGTGATGCTGGTTGAGCAGTCGCCGATAGGCTTTCTTAACCTCTTCCATGCTGGCGTCATTGCTGACACCCAACACCCGGCAGGCATCGTGGAGTTTGCTGCTGGTGGAAGGCTGGCCGCTGTGCATGTGGCTGCTGGCCTGCTGACGCTGCAGCAACAAGCGGAATTCGAACTCGTTGAAACCCAGGGTATTGGCGCACTGTTCCAGCACTTTGTGCTCGCTGGCATGCAGGTGACCATCGGCCAGCGCAGTGGCAATCAGGATTTCCATGAACATCTGCAACAGGTGGCGGCTGCGATGGCTGGCGCTGCGTAATTGCTGCAGTGCCTGTTCGAGCGGGAACCTGTCCTGCTTGCCCTGTGCAAACAAAGCCATAGCCAACTGTTTTTGTGCCGCACTCAACTGCATCTGTTGCATCACAGATTCGGCTATCGCGATTTCTTCGCGGGTTACCTTGCCGTCGGCTTTGGCCATGTGGCCCATCACGGCAAAAGTGGCAGTAAAGAATGCGGACTGGATGGCGTCGACATTGTCGGCGTCAACGCGCCCGTACGGTGACTGCGGCTGTGGTAGTAGCCCCTCGTCGAAATTATGGCCGAGTGCTGCACCCAGCACTGCGCCCAGCGGGCCACCCAGCATGAAGCCGAAGGTGCCCCCTATCAGTTTGCCCCACCAACTCATTGCAGCTGCTCCAGCAAGGCCAGAAATTCCTGTTCATTGATGACTTTGATACCGAGTTCCTCGGCAGTGGCCAGTTTGGAACCAGCACCGGGACCCGCCACCACACAAGTGGTTTTCGCGGAAACCGAGCCGGCCACTTTTGCCCCCAGCGCTTGCAATACGGCCTTGGCCTGATTGCGATCCATGGCTGCCAGTGAGCCGGTAACCACCCAGGTCTGGCCGCTAAGCGGCAGTTTTTCCGGCGGCACCACCGCCAGCTCCTGCGGACTGACTCCGAGCTTCAGTAGTTGCTCAATCAACTGGCGATTAAGCGGTTGCGCGAAAAAAGTGGCAATGCGCCCTGCTACCACCGGGCCAACATCATCGACTGCTTTCAAGGTTTCTTCGTCGGCCGCCATCACTGCCGCCAAGGTGCCGAAATGGCGGGCCAGATTGAGAGCAGTTGCCTCACCGACATCGCGGATGCCGAGTGCAAACAGGAACCGTGCCAGACTGATGTCTTTGCTCTTGTCGATACCCGCCTTCAGATTCTGCGCCGACTTGAGGCCCATGCGTTCGAGATTGGCCAGTGTGTCGACATCCAGCTGGTAGAGGTCGGCCAGTGACTTCACCAGACCCGCTTCGACCAGTTGCTCCACCAGTTTGCTGCCGAGACCTTCTATGTCCATGGCACCGCGCGAAGCAAAATGCAAAAGCGCCTGGATCAGTTGCGCCCTGCACACCAGCGTTCCTGAACAGCGCAACAGCACTTCGCCCTCCTCCTGCACCACTGGCGAACCACAAACCGGACATTGCACCGGAGCCACAATATCGCGTGCCTCGATTAAAGTTGTGTCAGCAGTTTGGCGGTCATTTTCCATGGCATCGGCGACAGCTGTTTCTGCCACGAAGGCGGGAGGCACTACCTGCACGATTTTCGGAATCACATCGCCGGCCCTGCGCACGATGACGCGATCACCAATGCGAAGGCCCAGTCGTCTGACCTCATCCATGTTATGCAGGGTGGCGTTGCTGACAGTGACACCGCCGACAAACACAGGCCGCAAGCGCGCCACCGGGGTCAAGGCGCCGGTCCGGCCCACCTGGAACACGACATCTTCCAGTACCGTCGCCACTTCTTCTGCCGGAAACTTGAAAGCCATCGCCCAGCGCGGCGTGCGCGCATTCATGCCGAGTTCCTGCTGCAAAGCGAGACTGTTGATCTTGATCACAACCCCGTCGATTTCGTAATCGAGCGCATTGCGTCGGGCCTGCACCAACGCGCAATATTCTTCACACGCTGCGACACCGGTAACCACGCGCCGCAGCTCATTCACGGGCAGCCCCCAGCGGACGAAGCTGTCAAAAATTGCGCTGAGTGTATCGGGCAAAACCCCGTTTTCAACCAGGCCGGCGCTGTAGCAGAACATGGTAAGCGGACGCTGCGCGGTCAACCTGGAATCCAGTTGCCGCAAAGTGCCGGCCGCCGCATTGCGCGGATTCACAAAGGTGCGCTCGCCTTTGGAGAGGGCTTCGGCATTCATCGACGCAAAACCGGATTTGGTCATGAAGATTTCACCGCGCACTTCCAGCAGCGCCGGATAACCCCCGCCTTGCAAACGCAGCGGCAAGGCCCTGACAGTGCGTACATTGTGGGTGATGTCTTCACCTGTGGTGCCGTCACCGCGTGTGGCAGCGCGCTCCAGCATGCCGTCGCGATACAACAGACTCACTGCCACTCCGTCGATTTTGGGTTCACAGCTGAATTCAGGCGGGGAAGCGGTATTGAGCCGTTTGATGACACGCTCTTCAAAGCGTCTCAGATCATCACTGGTGAACACCTTGTCGAGCGACTGCATCGGCAAGGCATGACGCACCTGGGTGAAACCGCCCAGCGGTGCACTGCCAACGCGCTGGCTGGGAGAATCCGGGGTAACCAGCCCGGGATGTGCTGCTTCAATATCAAGCAGGCGCTGGAACAGCCGGTCATAATCCTGGTCAGGAATTGCAGGGGCATCCAGCTGGTGATAACGGCTGTTGTGATAATTGATGAGCCGGCGCAATTCCGCCAGTTCAGCCTGCAGGGCGGCAGAGTCTTTCATGACACCACCTCGCTTGGTTTACTTCTTGGCCAGCAGGGACAGCTCGAAATCACGGATGCGCTGGCGGCAGTGTTCGACGGTCTGGCGGGTCAGCACACTGCGCCGCTCGTCTTTGAGAACGCCATCAAGAGCCTGCTTTACCGCATTGGCGGTGGCCAGCATTTGCTCGAAGGCTTTCATGTTGCCGTGACGATTGGGCAGTTGCACAAAGAAACTGATGCCGGGGGTGGCAAACTCTTCAATCGCATTCAGCGAGAAGGTGCCAGGCTTCACCATGTTGGCCATGCTGAACATCACCGGACCCGTGCCGTCCGGCTCGGTGTGGCGATGGAAAATATTCATCTTGCCGAGTCGCAGCCCGAAATGCTGCAACACTGGCACCAGCTCATCGCCATAGAAATAATTGCCGGGTTTGGCCATCACGTTGACGATGACCACTTCCTGTGGCCCAGTCGGTTCCGGGGCCACCTGCTCATGATTGCCGACTTCCTGGAACAATTCACCCTGGGCAATTTTGACGATCGGGGCTTTGACAGTTTTTGCTGTCTTGCCAGTCATGGATTGCCAGAAGCTGGGTTTGTTTTCCCTGGCCGGGTCGGCTGCTTTGGGTGCGGCCAGAGGCTCAGGCGGCGCAGTTGGAGGCGTAGTTGGAGAAGTAGTTGGAAACGTAGTTGGCTGCGCCGCTGGCATCCGCTCTGCCACCATGTTCACCGGAGCAACCGGCATAACCTTTGGTTCAATCCGCGCCGGTTTTGATTCAACAGCAGGAATAACCACCGCCGCTACCGGCGGCGCGTCCTGCTGGGTGACACTTTGATTGCGCCAGGCCCTGATCTCTTCCTGCTCCTTGTCGAGGAACTCGTCCATTACATCTTCACTGAGTGAGGCAGTAAATTCCTCGGACGTTTCCACTTCTTCACCTTGCGCCTCACCGAAGCCTGGCTCTATGCGCGGGGCCTCGGGTTCCTGGTGACGCTGGAATTTGCGGGTTGCCAGCTTGTAGGCATTTTCCAGCAAGGCGGGTTCGTTCTCGTAAAAGTTTTCGTCTTCATAAGGATCGTATTCTTCTTCATCCTCATAGCCGGCATCACCCTCACCATGGCCAGACAGTTCTTCACCCGGCTGATTGTTGGCAGCTTCGGCAGCGGCTGCATGAACTTCTCTTGCATGTTGTTCAGCATTTTCGTCTTCGAATTCACCATCAAATTCTTCCGGAAATTCTTCACTCAATTCATCTTCATCAGACAGCGGATCCCGGGTAGCAGCAAGGAATTCATCGGCCTGGTCATCGCCATCGGTATCATCTAGTGCACAGTCGCCGGAGGCGGCTCCCGCGGCCGGGCCAGCAGCGGCGGCTGCCGGTTCGTGGAATTCCCCGTCGAGCCCTGCCATCACTTCCGGCGGCAACTCTTCGTCGGCGAAAGGGGCCGCGGATTCCTGTGCTTGCGTTTCAGCAGTCACAAACACATTGGCGTGTTCTATTTCCGTTTCGGCAATCTCAAGCGGATCCATCAGCACCGGCACATTGGCGGGCTCAGGTTCGGGCTCGTTCTGGCGAATCTTGTCACGACCGTCTTTCAGCTGGTAACGCCTGCGTGGAATCACCGGCTCGGTTTCGCGCGGCAGCGTGCGGGCACGGCCATTGGGGAGTTCGGAATTCGGCAACAGGTCGAGATCGATGTCTGCCTGGGGAATGTTGCGCTCAAGCTTCACAATCACCCGGTTGCGGCGATCGCTCCACTTTCGGTAAAAGCCATGCACTATCACCAGCGCAATGGCGATGACAGTTGCATAGACTAAACCGGTGAGCAAATCCATACGATCGCAACCCGCCTACATTGCCGCCAGCTCGGCGGCTTCTTCAATGTTTACGGTCACCAGCCGTGATACGCCCGGTTCATGCATGGTAACTCCCAGCAATTGGTGGGCAGCTTCCATGGTCAGACGATTGTGCGTGATGAAAATGAACTGCACAACTTCCGACATTTCCTTGACCAGCGCGGCGTAGCGGCCGACGTTGGCATCATCGAGTGGCGCGTCCACTTCGTCGAGCATGCAGAATGGCGAAGGGTTGAGCTGGAATATCGAGAACACCAGCGCAATCGCGGTCATGGCCTTTTCACCGCCGGAGAGCAGATGGATGGTGCTGTTCTTCTTGCCAGGGGGCCGTGCCATGATGGCGACACCGGTGTCGAGCAGGTCTTCTCCCACCATGTCGAGATAGGCGTGGCCACCCCCAAACACTTTCGGGAACAGGGCCTGCAAGCCGTTGTTGATCTTGTCGAAAGTTTCCTTGAAACGGGTGCGGGTTTCCTTGTCGATCTTGCGAATGGCATTCTGCAAGGTATCCAGTGCCCGCTCCAGTTCCTGGTTTTGTGCATCCAGGTAAATCTTGCGCTGCGATTGCGTGCTGTATTCATCGATGGCCGCCAGGTTGATCGGCCCCAGCCGCTGGATGCGGGCAGCGATCTGTTCGAGTTCCTGCTCGCAACCTTTTTCGTTCACATCGGCCGGCATGGACTGCAGCAAGGTTGTCAGATCGTACTGGCTTTCCTGCAACTGTTGCGCGAGGGCCGCACGTCTCACATGGGCGCCTTCGCTGTTGAGTTTCAGCGTCACCAGCTCATCACGGACTTTTTGTGTGCTTTCCTGGCTTTGATGGCGCTGGGTTTCAAGCGAACGCAGCGCGTGATCCAGTTCCTCCACCTTGCTGCGGGCAGCTGACAGTTTCTGCTCCAGTGCCTGGCGTGAACCCAGCTTGGTTTCCAGTTCCGCCTTCAGCCCCGGCATCGGGTTGTCAGTGGTCTTGAGATTTTCCTGCAGCTGGTCGCGACGCAGCTCATAGGTTTTCACTTGCGAGCTTACGCGTTCGAGTGTGATGCGCAGTGAGGACAATTGGGCCAGCATGGTCTGATGCCGCAGCACCAGCTGATGCGCCTGTTCCCGGTCGTTGCGGGCTTTCTGGCGGGCCTGATCCAGCACACGGCGGAATTCGTCGCGACTGAGCAACTGCTCCTCGCGGCGGGCGTTGTCAATTTCCATCTGGTCGAGCGCCACTTGCAGGCTGGAGCGGGCCGCCAGGATGTTTTTCTGTTCAATCTGCAATTGTTTTTCCAGATCGTCGATTTCCACCCGCAGACGTTTGCGGCGTTCGGTGACCTGCTCGATTTTCATCAGGCGGGCGGAACGGTCGGAACTGATCGCTGTCAATTCACGGTTGACCAGACCCAGATTGCGGATGATGTCTTCTTTCTCAAGTTCCAGTGTACGCAGACTCTGCTGCTGCTCTGACACCTGATCCTGCAATTCATTGACAGTGGCCTCAATCGTCAGCATGTCATTTTCAAGTGCCGTCAGTTCTTCCTGGCGCTGGATCATGCCGGCTTTTTCGTCGAAACCGCGCGCGACTTTCACCCAGTCGCGACCCAGCCACACACCTTCACGGGTAATCAGCGATTCGCCGGCCTGCAACTGTGCGCGCAAGCCGAGTCCTTCGGCCAGATTGTCGGCGGTGTAGATCCCGGCCAACACGCTGTCGAGGGAAACCGCGGATTTCAGCTGGCCCAACAACTCCCTGCCTGCCAGTGCAGGATTGACAGCGGTGGCACTGGCAGCTTTGCCGTCATGCAACACCACCAGGCCTTCGGAAAATTCCTGCAGCGCGGCACTGAGGCTGTTGAGATCATCAACCTGTATCGCCTGCAGATGCTCGCCCAGCACAGTCTCCACTGCTTTCTGCCAGCCGTTGCTGACCTTGAGTCCATCCACCAGATGGGGCCGGTCGACCAGACGGTTTTTCTCCAGCCATTGCTGGCGGTTTTTCTGTTTGCCCCCGAGCGCCTGCTGCTGCAACGCCTCCAGTGAAGCCTTGCGTCCCAGCACGGTTTGCAGCTGGCTGCGTACCTGGCTAAGGCGGGTGTTGCCTGCCTGCAGTTGTTCGCGGGTGCTGTTGATGCGGGCATTGTGCGCGGCGCTCTGTTTTTCCAGATCGGCCTGACGCAGGCTGAGTTCGCCCAGATTGCTTTCAATGGTCGCCAGCTGTTCGGCTTCAGGATCGGTGGCCAGACTTTCCAGCTCCTTGCTGAGCAAGCCTTTGCGGGCGATGCCGCGATCGACAATGTTCTCGAGATGATTGATGCGCTGTTGTTCAACTTCAGCCTTGCGCACAGTGTTCGACGAATCCTGGTTGAACTGGTCCCAGTCGTGTTGCCAGCTCTGCATGGCCTGTTCGGCGGCTTCCAGTGCCGTGCCGGCTTCGGCCTCGCGGGCTCTGGCGTCTTCGAGCGTGGGTTCGATCAGGGAAACTTCATCATCGAGCGCGGTAATGGTATCGAGATCTTTCTGCAATTCGGATTCGGCGCGATTGAGCGCTTCCATGGTGTCATTCAGATCTTCTTCCAGCTGGCGTTTACGCTGGCGCTGATGCTCAAGGCTCTGTTCGATGCGGGAGATTTCGCTGCCGAGATTGTAATACTGGGCCTGAACCTGCTGGTAGTTTTCACTGGCCTCGGTGCCACCGGCACGATGCTGTTCGATTTCAGCTTCAATGGCGCGGTACTTGGCGATGCCGGCTTCCAGCCTGATCTCAAGGTCACTGATCAAATGCTGCGAACCCGCCAGATCAGCATCCAGCTGCTGCCAGCGCAGGGCTTGCAGGCGCGCCGTCATGTCACGCTCTTCCTGCTTGAATTCGCGGTATTTCTCGGCAGCCTTGGCCTGGCGTTGCAGGTGTTGCAGCTGACGCTCGAGTTCTTCGCGGATATCGGTGAGACGCTCAAGGTTTTCCTTGGTGCGGCTGATACGGCTTTCGGTTTCCTTGCGGCGCTCCTTGTATTTGGAAATGCCGGCAGCTTCCTCGATGAACACGCGCAGGTCTTCCGGTTTGGATTCGATCAGGCGCGACACCATGCCCTGTTCGATGATCGAGTAGCTGCGTGGTCCGAGACCGGTGCCCAGGAAAATATCCGTGATGTCGCGGCGACGGCACTTGGTGCCGTTGAGGATGTAGGTGGATTGCGCCTCGGTGTTGACAACGCGCTTGACCGAAATTTCGT
This sequence comes from uncultured Gammaproteobacteria bacterium, assembly GCA_903837345.1. Taxonomy (GTDB): domain Bacteria; phylum Pseudomonadota; class Gammaproteobacteria; order Pseudomonadales; family Pseudohongiellaceae; genus CAILUG01. The sequence goes on from CAILUG010000021.1 coordinate 35,968, forward strand.
TGAAGGCGGCGTACTCGCCCTTGATCTTGTTGTCACTGTTGTCAAAGATCAGCTCGACCGAAGCCTGGCCGACCGGTTTGCGGTTGCTGGAACCGTTGAAGATGACATCGGTCATCGATTCGCCACGCAGATTCTTGGCAGAGCTTTCGCCCATTACCCAGCGCACGGCATCAATGATGTTGGACTTGCCGCAGCCGTTGGGCCCGACGACGGCGCAGAGATTGCTGGGGAGGTTGACGGTGGTCGGATCGACGAACGATTTAAAGCCTGCAAGCTTGATACTTTTCAGTCGCATTGGCTGCGAATTTCCTGGAGTGTAGGGGGCCCAAAACTGCCAGCAAGACTAGCAGATAAAACCGGTGAACTCAGCAATAAATTTGGACGCCGACGGGGCTGCTGCCTGCGCCGGCCAGCGACCGGCAACCTGAGCCGGATCAGCCAACATCCTGGTAGGGCAGCCCCACATAATTGCGGGCCAGGGTCCGCAAACCCTCGTCGCTGCCGGTGAAGTAATCCAGCTCGGCCAACTGGACCCGATGATCAAACGGATTGGCGCTGAGCCGGTGCAGCATTGAAGTCATCCACCAGGAAAAACGCTGGGATTTCCAGATCCGGTCCAGTGCCAGACCGGAATAGCGGGGCAACAGATCAGTACGCCCGGCGTGGTAAACCTTTTCCAGGATGCGGAACAGGTAATTGACGTCACTGGCCGCCAGATTCAGGCCCTTGGCGCCGGTGGGTGGCACGATGTGGGCGGCGTCGCCCACCAGGAACAGGCGACCATATTGCATCGGTTCCACCACAAAGCTGCGCAGCGGGGCAATGCTTTTCTCAATAGAGGGCCCACTCACCAGTTGGCTGGCCGTTGACTCGGGCATACGGCTGCAGAGTTCGGTCCAGAAACGATCATCCGACCAATGTTCCACCTTCTCGGTCAGCGGCACTTCCAGATAATAGCGACTGCGCGTCAGCGAACGCATGCTGCACAGGAAAAAGCCCTTGCTGTGGGCGCCGTAGATTAGCTCCGACGAAACCGGCGGCGTTTCCGACAACACACCCAGCCAGCCGAACGGGTAAACCTTCTCGTACTCGCCCCGTATCTCGGACGGTATGGCATGGCGACTGATGCCATGAAAACCGTCACAGCCGGCGATGTAATCGCATTCCAGGATTTCTTTTTCACCGTTAACGGTGAACTGCAACGACGGATGGTCGGTCTCGACATTGTGGATGCTGACGTCGGGAATTTCGTACAGGCTGACGGCACCAGCCTTTGCACGCGCCTCCATCAGATCACGTGTCACTTCGGTCTGGCCGTAAACCATCACGCTCTTGCCATCTGCATAACGTTCCAGATCCACCCGGCGAATCTGGTCCATGAACGCTATCTGCACACCATGATGCACCATGCCCTCGGCATCCATGCGTTGGCCGACCTTGGCTTCACGCAACAAGCGGGTAGTGCCCTCTTCCAGCACTCCGGCCCTGATGCGGCTCAGCACATAGTCGCCGGAGCGACGCTCCACAATGACATTGCTGATACCGGCATTTTGCAGCAGCTGGCCGAGCAGCAAGCCGGCCGGGCCGGCTCCGATAATGGCGACTTGTGTACGCATGAGTAACCTGTAGATGTGACAAAGACAACTGGCCGCAAGTATAGCACCAGGCCTGCATAGTCCTGCTCACCTGGCTCGTGCATAATCCCGCCACTAGCCACCTCGAAACTTTCACTTGAACAAACCGGTTTTCATACTGATCCACGGCGCCTGGCACGATGCCCGCTGCTGGCAACTGCTCGCGCCCTTGCTGGAACAGGCCGGGCACCAGGTCATTGCCGCGGATTTGCCCGGGCACGGCCAGAGCCCATTGCCGGCCATGCGCTCGACCATGAAAACCTATACCGATTCCGTCAGGACCCTCCTGGATGGGTGCAGTGAACCGGCGATCCTGCTCGGCCACAGCATGGCCGGCATGATCATTACTGCGGTTGCTGCCTGCATGCCGGAAAAAATCCACAAGCTGGTTTATCTGTGCGCCTATCTGCCACAAAGCGGCGACAGTGTATTCTCGCTGATCGCCCGCAATCGCGGCCATGAACCACTCTGCCCGATAGAGCTGGCACTGACCATGAGCGATGACAAACGCACCTGCACCATCGACCCCGACTCCATCATCCCGCTGTTCTATCCGGCAACACCGGCTGCACTGGCCCGGCAAGCACTGCAACAATTCGGCATCCAGGGCAGCTTGCCACTGGCCGCTGAAGTGAAATTTGAACAGTCCAGACTCCAGGGACTTGATCGTCACTACATCCTGTGCAGCAAAGACAAGGTGATCCCGCTGCACCATCAGCTTCGCATGTTGTCGGCCCAGCCGGATTGCCAAACCAGCGAACTTTGTGCCGATCACAGCCCTTTCTACAGCATGCCAGCCGAGTTGGCTGCCCGGCTATTGACGCTGGCATAGCGCTGAACTCCGCCTCGCTCTCCGCCTGAAAACTGCGCCTTCAGGGTTGGTGAACAAAACCACTTCTTGGCTTTCACTCTTGCCAGCCGGCTTTCAAAACATAAATTTTTTATTACAACTATCTGTATTTAAAGAAAATAACAAACTGGCATGGGCGTTGCTATCTGTTACTTGTGCTTTTCAGGAACCGTGTTTTTAACCAACTTTTCAAGGAGCCCGATATGAAAACACTCAGCGCCATTTTTTCAATTGCTGCCATTACCCTCTGCTGCAGCACTGCCGCTTTGGCAGCACAGAATACCCCTGCACCGGCTGCTGCGGCTGCCCAAGAGGGATGTGAGGAACTGATCATCACCGCCCGGCGCCCAACGGTATTGCCAGTGCTGAGTATTGCAGATCGCAACGCCTTGTCGGCCAGCATCAAACTGGAGACCAGCAAGGAAATCCGCCAGTCCATCGAGCAGTTCATAAAGGTGAACCAGGTCAAGACTGCGATGCACAGTGCCAAGGCAGAGGCGCTGCAAGCCAGTCTTTAAGAAAGCTCTCCCATGTTAGACTCCTGCCGTGAATCCAGGTTTTCAGCAGGAGCCAACATGCAAATTTACGTCTTTAAATCCCTGGTGGGCTGCACCGCCTTGTCAGCAATGCTCATGCTTGGCAGTTGCAGCCAGGCCGGTGACAACACCGCCAGCGCAGAGCAACTTGTCGCGCTGACCGCGCGGGTTACTTCACTTGAGAACAGCCTTGCTTCCGGCAAGAGCAGACTGGAATATCTGGAAGACATCAACGCCATCCAGAAATTGCAGGCCCGGTATCTGCACTCACTGTTCACCCAGCGCTATGAAAAAATACCGGCATTGTTTGCACTGGACCGTGCCGATGTATCAGTCGAATTTTCCGACAGTGGTGTTTATCGCGGTGGTGACAGCGTGCGCGGTCTCTACAAAGCCTTTGAAGCTACGCGCAATGCCCCGGGATTTTTCCTGATGCATCTGGCGGTTGATCCCTATATTGAAATTGCCAAAGATGGCCTCAGTGCCAAGGCCCACTGGCTGTCACCAGGGGTTTCCAACAGCGCCAGGAATGGCAGCTCGTGGATATGGGGCCCTTATTACGTGGATTATGTGAAAGAAGCCGGCGAGTGGAAAATCATACACTCGAATCTGGCACCGTTGTTCCGTAATCCCTATGCCTACAGCTGGAATGACGCCCCCAACCATGGCAGCGTCAACGGCCAGCTGAGCGTGAAACCGGACGAACCTAGCACGCTGTATCGTCCGTTCAACGAGGTGAAAAAGGAACCCAACATGTTCCGCAACAACCCGGAGTTGCCGGAACCCTACTGATAACGGCAGTCCGGGCGGCACTGCAGAATATTTTGTGCTGCCGTCTCAGACCCGCAGACATTCGTTGCCGAGATAACCGCCGCCGCCACAGTACGTCGGATCCTGCAATTGCATCAGGATGCCGTCGGGATCAGTGAAATACAGTTCGGGAGTGCCGCCTTCGGCACCACCACGATTGGGCTGACGCAAACTGACATAGTGCATCAGCGGCCCCGCCTGGGCGCCATCAGGACGCGCAGTCAGTCCGTGTGCAGTCAGCTTGGCGAGCACATCGTCAACCTTGAATGCTTCCATGTTGAAGCAACCATGGTTGATGCTGGCTGGTGCTTTTTCCCCGCCGGCGAACGGGCCGGCATACATCACGAACTGCTTGCCATCACCAATACCGGTAACCTCCGAACCTGGCCCTTGATAGGCCTGCACTTTCAATCCGAACACATCCTGGTAAAACTTGTTGGCAGCAACCCCGTCATTGACGAAGGCTGTGAAATGGCTGATCTGGGTCAGTTTGAACAAACCCGCAGGTGGAGTTTCGACTTTGTCACAGACTGAGCCCAACTTGCCGCTGCCACCGCAATAGGTACTGCCGCTCAACTGGATGATGAGTCCGCGTGCATCGGCAAAATACAGTTCAGGGGTCTCTGCCCGCATCCGCACCCACATCTTCATGGCATTGTCGAGCCCGGCAACACTGAGTGCCGGCGGCTGGATGGAGCTGAAGCCCACTGACTGCAGCGCTTTCTGCACAGCCTCGATATCGAAATTGGTTACCGAGTAACCGATGTGGGTGATCGCCGGCTTTTCACCTGTTTGCACAGCCCTGATCGCCATGAATGCCGGCCCCTCTGCCACCCGCATGCACACACGATCACCATAACGCGACTGCACCGGCATGCCGAACAGTTGCTGATAGAACGCTACGCTGCGGGCAACATCGCTGACACGGATTTCAAAGGTGTTGATCTTGCTGATATGCAAGGCAGGACCGCTGGCTGCGAGCAAACTGCGGGTGAATGCCAGCGCCGGCAATGCAGCCAGCAACGCACGTCGGGAAATGCCGGAGTTGACCGGATTGTTGGTTGAAATGGCCATGGTTGCGTCCTTTTGGTTATTGGCCGCATGTTAGCCTCGGTCTGTGCACGGCGTCCAGTTGCGCTGTTGGCTTGACTTCAACCACGCTGCCGTGTGAGTTTCACGCAACTCCGGCAGCAATGTGGTAGCTGGGGCACTTTTCATCAAACATGGGGAACAGGCATGAACAGACCAAACAAAAATTGCGCGCTGATGCTGCTGATATTATCTGGAACGGTACTGGCACAGGCTCCGGCGCAACCAGCGGCTGCTGGCGCTCCCGCACAACCGCCGCAAGACACATCCATGAGCTACTTCGTCACCAGTGTCGGACTTGGCAAAGGCGCCAACCTTGGCGGACTGGCCGGTGCCGATGCCCATTGCAAGTCACTGGCGGAAGCAGCCGGTGTCAAAGGCAAAACCTGGCATGCATATCTGAGCACCACAGGTGCCGGCAGTGTGAATGCCAAGGACCGCATCGGCAAAGGTCCCTGGTACAACGCCAACGGTGTCTTGGTTGCCCGCAGCGTGGAACATCTGCATTACAGCAATGTGCTGCTGACCAAAGAAACTTCAGTGACCGAGAAAAAAGGCATCGTCAATGGTGTTGGTGATACGCCCAACCAGCATGACATGCTGACCGGCAGCAATCCTGACGGTACTGCTACCACAATGACCTGTAGCAACTGGACCAGTGACGCTGATACGCCGGATCTGAAAGCCATGCTGGGCCATCTGGACCGTAAAGGCGGCGGACCCATGGCAGAGTCGTGGAATTCAGCCCATTCCAGTCGCGGCTGCAGCCAGGATTCCTTGAAGGCTTCCGGTGGCAATGGATATTACTATTGCTTTGCTACTGGTGAATGAAAGCGATTGATATTGGAGTTCAGCCGCTGGCAGAGAACAGCGTTTTGCAACATTCAGAGCAGTCGGGCTTCTCCCTGAAGATTACGGGGACACGCACAAGTACGTCCCTGTAGCTCCCTGCGGCCATCCATGGCCGCAGAGGTCCCCTCCATCTTCAGGGAGAAGCCCTCTTCCGAAATACGCGCGTGTTCATTTCAACTGGAAGAATTACGCACTGACCCTGAGAGCCTTGGTCAGAGAG
>CAILUG010000022.1 GCA_903837345.1 uncultured Gammaproteobacteria bacterium
GTGAACCCATCCCTGGGGGCTCGTCTGCAGCCGTCCCTGGCTGCAGACGGTCGCCGAACGCTGTCCCCGCCAGAGGCTTTCAATATCTGCGCGTGTTCATTTCATCTGGAAGAATTACGCACTGAATCTGAGAGCCTTGAGCCGATAAGCGTTTATGAAACCGTCTGAGGCCATGGATGGCCGAAGCCGAGCCTACAGGGACGTACTCGTGGCGTGTTTCAGAAGTGCTTATCGGCTCAAGGCTGTTCGCAGAATCAAAGTAACAATTACTTCAACTGCTCAGGAATACACCCAAACGGTTTGATCTCGAGATCGGATGCAGCAAACTCGGCTTCACTCACCGGGAAGTCGCGGGTGAAAAACACCGGATCGTAGGTTTCGATAGCGACTTTGATGCGGTTGCCGGCCTTGTCGAACCGGATGTGCTCAACGGTGCGCAGCGCGTTGGAATGCAACTGCCCGCGCATGGGTTGGCCCTTCACTTCCACGAACTGGTTCAGTACTCCGGGCAGGTAATGATCGGTTTCCACCACCAGCGTGTCACCATCCCAATGGCCACGAGAATAACCCAGGATGCTTTCTTTGGTGCCCGCCGGTGCGGCTTTCTCATCCATGTGCACGGAGCGTTTGATGTCCATCCATTCGTGCTGAATGGTTATATTCTTGCCGTCTTTTTTGATCGCCATCGGCGTGCCGGGGGCAAACCAGCCGCGACGGATGGCCACTGGTTCGCAGCGATAGGTCGGATCCATCGTAAACGGATCGTACTTGGCCACTGCGGCTTTGCCAGCATCGGTAAGGAACTCCATCATGGCTTGCGGGCCGCTGGTGGGACGGTTGGCAGGCAGCAGCAACCAGGCGCCATAGATGGAATCGCGTTGGGCTACTTTTGGTGCCAGGGCTTCGGCACCGCGCGGGCCATTGACGCTGAGCGCACGACCATCCGGGAAATACACGGTGTCGAAGAAACATTCATGTTCATCACGGCGATGCATTGAACCGGTGATGCGCAGTTCGGTGCCGGGTTTCAGCATGTCAGGGGTGATGCCGTTGCGGGTCAGCTGGGTGACGCCATGGGTCTCGCAGCGCCAGTCGGCAATACGGCCATCGGCGTCCTGTGCATGTACATGCAGATAAGCGTGCGGATTGCGTTGTTCGAACTCGATGACAACACCAGTGAGATTGACCGGTTTATTGATGTCAAAGTGCGGAGCAAAACTGTGATGGGCCTCTACAGAACCGGTCACACCCAGTAATACCACCAACATACCCAATTGCAGCTTCATGTTTCCCCCTAGGCGCCTGCGGCGCTCGAAGCAGTCCAACTACAACTGCGCAATACACTTAACAGTCGATCATTTTTCCATACATGAAAAGCGCCTGCGGCGCTCGAAGCAGTCAAACCACAACCGCGCAATACACATTTCAATGAATCCTGTGCCCATTCATGAAAAGGGCCGCACCTTGCAGCACAGCCCTTCTGTTTCATTATTATTGGTACTGCAACTGCACCTTATTTTTTCGGTTTGGCATTTGCATAGCGGCCGACGTAGGCGGCTTTGCCGATGATCTTGCCTTCCATTGCTTTCATTACTTCAGCGCGGGTGGCACCTTCAGGCAGGCCCAGTTTGGCGTTCAGAGCGTAGAATTCCCATACATAGTGATGGAAACGATCCGGCAACGGTGCGCCCGGGCCCATGTATTTGGGCTGCTGCGTGATGTTCTTGCCGTAAACACTGCCGGCCGGCAATTTGCCTTCGGCGATCTGTGGTGACGGAATGTCGTAGGCTACCCAATGGGTAACATCATCACCGTTTTTGTTAATGGCTACTTCGATGTCGTGCAGGATGATGGCATACGCCACTGTCTCGGCGGGTGCGCCAATGATGGTGAAATCCGGCTGCACATTGTCGCCGTGTGAAGTGAACTTGAGTGGAACCACGGCGCCATCAGCAAAGGCTTCGCTGCGCACCTGCATGTTGACGATGTTCTGGGCCTGTACCTGTTGCACGGTGCTCACCAGGGCCACCAGGGCCAGAGCAATTCCAGCTAGTTTTTTCATTTGTCACTCCTACGTTACAGTGTGGTAAAAAAAAGGACGAAACCTGCGTCAACCAAAGACGGCGCCTGATGGTACCCGCAGTGCACTACTGCTTCAATCGCAAAGCCACCAATTCCCCGGGGTGCCCGGTGTCGCCTACCGGCACCACGATATATTGCACGCCATCAATGGCATAAGTCATTGGCAAACCGGTCTGTTTGGCGGGCAATTCGAACTCACTCACGATGGCGCCAGTGGCCTTGTCATGCGCACGGAACTTGCGACCGCCACCGGTTTGACCGCCATACAACCCGGCCCCTTCCCCGGCAAACAGCAAGGTTTTCGTCACCAGCAGCGCACCGCGGTCACCGGTGCCGGTGCGTTCCTTGATCACCACACCCTTGAGGTGCTCGTTGTTTTTGAACTCGTCGGGAGTATCGGCATTGGCCATCATCCACTTGTGCTCGCCGCTGTTCATGTCGATCGCCGTGATGCGACCGTAAGGCGGCTTGATCAGCGGCAGGCCGAACGGGCCTTCCATTACGATGCCGCGTGAAGTCATTGCGTAATCGAAATCCTTGTTCTTCGTATCCTTGCCCAGACCGACTTTCATCGGATGTGAGGTGGAAGGCACATACAGCATGTTGGTGTCAGGATCGAACGCTACGCCCTGCCAGTTGGCACCGCCGCCAAAACCGGGCATGAAGATGGTGCCGCCGTTCTTGGCATCGACGATCGACGGTGGCGTGAAGACCGGGCCATAGGTATAGCCTTTGAGTATGTTTTTGGCCTCGGCTTTCAGCTCAGGTGTGAAATCAATGAGATCGTCATCGGTAATACCCAGCCGTTCAAACGGCAGTGGTCTGGTGGGGATCGGCTGGGTGGGTGACAGCTGCTCACCCGGCACGCCGTTTTGCGGCACCGGCCGTTCCACAATCGGCCACACCGGCTCGCCAGTCACCCGGTTGAGTGTGTAGACCATGCCCTGCTTGCTGACCTGGATCGCCGCCGGAATCTTTTTGCCGTTGACTGTCAGCTCGGCCAGCACCGGACCGGTTGGTGGGTCGTAGTCCCACACATCGTGATGCACCAGCTGGAAATGCCAGATGCGTTTGCCGGTTTTGGCATCGAGTGCCACCAGCGTTTGCGAGAACAGGTCGTTGCCGGGGCGATGACCGCCGTACATGTCACCGGTAGCCGCTTCCACTGGCACATACACGATGCCGCGTTCCACATCAGCCGACATCGTTGACCACGCACCGGCCGCACCACTGTATTGCCAGCTGTTGTTGCGCCAGGTTTCCACGCCATATTCACCGGCTTGCGGAATCGTGTGGAAGGTCCACAGCAACACGCCGCTATGCACATCGTAACCGCGGATATTGCCGGCAATACCCGACTTGGAGGCTGGCGACCCACCGGACGGGAACGTGGCGCCAACCACGATCACATCACCCACTATCATCGCCGGCGAAGTGCTGCCCACAGGCGCCTTGTCTTTGTCGACCGGAAAGCGGTCATCGAGTTTTTCGCGCAGATCCACCAGGCCATTGCTGCCGAATTTGGGATCAGGGCGACCTGTGGCTGGATCAAGACTCACCATCTCGAAACCCGGCGTGATGTTGATCAGACGCGTCACACCATTGGCACGCCACACTGACAGGCCACGACCGGAGTTCACACGCGGACCACCACGGCTGCCTTCATCGAGCCGGTACATCCACAGGTTTTCACCGGTGACCGGATCAATCGCCACTACATCACGCCGGCGACCGGCGGTGGTGTAAAGCACTCCATCCACCATCAGTGGCGTGGCTTCATAATTGAATTCCGGTTGCGGACCGTGGTTGGTGCTATACCAGCGCCAGGCGATTTCCAGATTGGCGACGTTGCTCTTGTTGATCAACGCCAATGGTGAGTAATGCGTGGAATGCGTATCGCCGTGATAACTCAACCACTCCGCATTCACCACGCGTTGCGAAGTGCTGGCGCCGTTCTGCAACGAAGCAACGTGTACCGGCTCTTGTGACTCTTCCAGTTTGATGGCGGCCAACTGCGCCGCATCGGCAGCCATCGCTTTCTGCCCGGCTGGCAAGCCGTTCTGTTGCAGGATGAACGCAATCAACGACGCATATTGCCCCGGTGCAAAGCCGCCGCGGTTGTTGACCGGCATCGTGCTGGCCGTGATCTGGTACAACGCCACCAGTGGCTGTCCGGCCCATTTGTTCCAGAAGCCCGCCCCTGTCAAAGCCGGCCCGGCTTCACCGCCGCGCAGCGTGGCACCATGACATTCGATGCAGGAACGTGAGTACAACGAGGCACCGGCTGCAGCCTGCTGACTGCTATAGATGCCATCGAGAGTGGAGGTCTGTGCAAAAACACTGGTGGCTGCACACAGCAGCGACGCAGCCAGGCTGTGAAGAGCAAGGTGGCGGTACATGGATTCCCCTGAAATCGACAAATGTTCTTATAGATGCTATTGGCAAGGTGCTGATGATGTACCGGCCCGACCCGGAGGTGCAAGCACAGTGGTCGCGGACCCGCTCAGCTTCACAATTTACCCATTTTTGCCGGGCTGGCCGCCGGGACCGGCAGGTTCGGCAAGGCCAGCACATCGAATACCATTGGCACGGCTTCCAGTTCCACATGACAACGCACAGGCTGCAAGCGACTGCCATCGGGTTTGGCAAATACCAGCTCGGCATTGTTGCCACAAGCAGTGCGCAACTCGGAATAGGCCGCTGCCGGATCACTCATCAGCGAGTAGCCGTTGACACTGACCACTTCCGGATTGCCATTGATGGCCATGCTGCAGCGATCACCGGTATCCAGCACCAACCGGTCTGTTTGCGTGCTGAATCCGAAGTTGCCGATGCAAAGTGAACTCAGCACCATCATCAAGCCTTGCGTGCGGAAGCGGTCGCCTTCACGGGCATCGGCAGGACGACTGTGTACCTTGATGCCCAATGTCTGCAAGCCGGTTTCCAGGGCAGAAATATCCGGTTTTTCCGAACCTGCCAGCAAAAGGCGGGCGACCTTGCCGAAGCCGGGGCCGCGTCGCTCTGCTTCGGCAAGAAACCCGGCTGGCGAATAGCGGTGATTGGTGGCATTGCGGAATACTGCCCGCCAAAGATCAAAACCGTCACCCTGGTGTGCCTTCAACACCGCTGCCTCGGCCGCCAACTGGATAACAAAGCCGCAGTCATAGGGAATCGCACCCCGTACTGATCCTTGGGAGCCATCGAGAGGCCGACGATCACTTCTCAGCATGCACGCTTTGAGCCGTTGTTCCGTTTCTGCCCGCAGGCTTTCGCTGTCCTGCCACAGCCGGCTGGCCAGATACTCGGCAGACCCTTCATCCAGCCAGGGCTGCTGCACATTGGCGGCATTCTTCCAGAGCCCACCATTCCACAAATGGATCACCTCATGAATGGAGGTATTGGTGAGTTGATCAGCAAGTTCCGTGTCCTGCAGGCTGAGATTCATGCCGCGCAGCGAGAAAGCAATGACACCATCATCCAGCACGCTGGCTTTGTAATCTTTATGTGGCCATTGCGCAGACCAGGTCACCAGGATGGTGGGTGCTGTTGGCAAAGTTGCTCCGAAGCGACTGGAAAGTACCGCAATGGCTGAGCCCACTTGCGTGCTCAGCTGCTCCCGCAACCATCGCGGAATTTCCTCTCCTGCAATCACATTTACTTTACCCTCGGCCAGCGCGGCCAGGGGTCCCACGTAAAACAGTTGACGATCGCTGTCAGTGATATCCAGCGCAGCTGCCGAAGACACGGATTGCGGCATGCTGCCAGGGCGCACCAGATAACCGTCAGGAAAATTGGCCAACCGCAAGGTTGTTTTACCGGAAGCTGCACGCAAGGCGCCGGTAAAAACCGTCCAGCCGTTGCTTCCGACCCGCTCCAGCGCAACGTAGTGACGATCATAGAAACGCGCATCGGGCGCCAGCCGCAGTTCAAACTGCGAAAAAGCAGCACCGTCCTGGCGTTTCACATGCTGGCCATCGAAACTCCAGCCCGCACCGGCCGGCGTCCACCGGTCAAAGCGCTGATGCATGTTTTCAAATTCAAATTCAAACCCGGTGGCGGGTGCTGGCAGTGTGATTTCTGCACGCAATACACGGGCATCAGCACCAGGGGACAAGGTGACAGTTGTTGTTGCTTCCTCAATGGCCAATGCTTGCGAGCCAATAGCCAACAACAGCAATAACCAAAGTCTGTTTGCAGATAGCAACATAGTGCTGATTATGATTCGGGTCATGCAGCCTCCCTGTCTGGTAGCATGTTACGGTGACAGGGTTGGTGTTGGCGACTGTCAGCTCTTGCGATTGAACAATGGCTGGAGCAAGCGCCGATACGCCAGCGAGAGCCCGGTCCATACCAGCAGCATCGCAGCGATTGAGGCGATCGCTGCCAGGGTTTGACCCCAAAAGCCCAATATTTCGCCGGTATGCAGGAAACGGGCGATACCACGCAAACGCTGGGCCCTGGGCGTGTCGCTGAATTCACGCACCTGTTTGATGGCGCCGGTGTTGCGATCAAGTATCAGGGTATGGCGCTTTTGCGCCTGGGCACCATTGCCCTGATCAATCTCGATACGCATGGTCTTGTCACTGGCAGCGGGCAAGCTCAAGGTCACGCGTTGCCAGCCTGCACTGCTGGCATCGGCCAATGCGAACTGCAACATGGCATCAATGGTCTGCAACGGAGTCTGCACTTCAGTACTGGCAGTTGCCTGATTCAAACCATTCGGCCCGCCGCCAAACGGCCCGCCTGGGCCTCCGGGCCCGCCCAGCGGCGCAGGAATCTCGGCACCAAAGGCCCGATACAGCAGATTGGCCGCCCACGGATAGCTCATCACCGCACCGCTATAAACCAATGCCAGCAGCGGTATCGCCATCCAGATACCGAAGATGTGATGCCAGTGATGGTCGCGTACTGCGCTCGTGGCGTAATCGCTTCGCAGCCACAGGCGTGCCTTGAACATGGCCTGCTTGAACCGCGGTGGCAACCACAAAAACATGCCGCTCAACACCAGAAACAGGAACACCACGTTGGCGACATCCATGATCTGGCGGCCAGTGTTGCGATTCTCACCCTGCAAATTGAGCCAGCGGTGCACATGCTCAACCGTTTCGAAAAAATTATCGACGGCGGCCGATTGCATTTGCATTGGTGCGCCAGTGTAGGGATCAAGATCAAAACTGTTGCGGCCGGCCCGAATGGAAACTGGCGCCCCGACGTTGTTGGTTACCATGAGGGAGTTGGGGTGCAATTCGGGTTGTGACTGCTGCAGCACCCCGATCAGCTGGTCGAGTGGCATGCGCGTGGTTTGTGCCTCAGCCGCAATATAACGATTCTGTGCAACCCAACCTTTTACCTGACGCTCATAGGCCAGCAACACACCGGTCAATGACATGACAAACACAAACAAGCCTGCGGTCACACCTGCAGCCAGGTGTATCCAGAAAATTGTCTTGCGAAACATCGGGGCGCGCCTTTTGGTCAAAAGTTGTCGGAGTATAGCAAAGGAACTTCTATTGGTTTGAACGTCAGCGCGCACTGAAACTCATGCGAAAACCCACATAAGCAGCCTGGCCGGCAGTGTGGTAGCCGATGACTTCCTGATATTTCGCATTCAACGCATTTTCGACGCGGGCAAACAGCTGCACTGAGTTGCTCAGCTGGTAATTGGCGCCCACATCAAGCACTGCATGGTTTTCGAGCGGCACCACACCGGTAACACCCTGGTCCACTGCATCGCGCGCGCTGCGCAGGAAGGCGTGCACAGACAGTTGTGGTTGCGCATGCCAATCGAGACCCAGATTCGCCAGTTGGCGCGGTCGGCGCAGGCGCTGGGTGCCGTCGGGGCGTTCGGTGTGGTTCCAGGTGTAATTGGCCTGCAAGGCCACTGCTGAAGTCAGCGGCAGCGCTGCGCTCAACTCGATCCCGCGTGAACCGCTGCGACCGGGATCCTGCAAATAACCGCTGTAACCGGCAAGATCAAATTCGATGGCATTGTCGACATGCTGGTCGAAATACACGGCTTCGAGTTTCATGCCATGGCCGGACCAATATTCCACCCCGGTTTCAATACCCTTGCTGCGCTCTGGCTGCAGCTTCACCAGTGACGCTGGTGGGTAAGAATAACTGCCAGTGTTGTAGGCGATTTCATAAGGGCTGGGGGCACGGAAACCGGTGCCGGCACTGGCCTTGAATTTCAGCAGGTTGTCACCGGCGAGTTTCAACAAGTACGCCGTAGTGAGGCGATAGCTGGTATTGCCCCCGAAATAATCGTTGTCGTCATGGCGCGCACCCGCCGTGTAAAACCAGGCATCCGAGAATTGAGCGAGCACTTCTGCGTAATAGCCTTGATTGGTGCGGGCCGAGCCATCCACGCCTGCACTCTCATGATCGGCACCGAACACCAGATTCAATCCGTACACATCCTTCACATTCCCGATGTATTCCCAGCGTTGCAGCTTGCCCTTGGTAGCGAACGCGCTGTTGCCGCCAGCGAGGATGTCACGGTCGGTATCGGTGCTGGCGTAGCTGAGTGCATGGGAAACTGCTGCTGACTGATAACCGAGGCTCGCACGTGTGGCGGTCTGTTCATATACAGAGCGGCAGTTGTTGCTGTAACTGAAATCAGCCAGATAGCAGCCATCAAAACCAGTATCACCGCTCACCCTGCGACGCACCAGTTCGGCCCGCAAGTTATCGGTGATATTGAAACCGGCTCTGGCATGAATGGTGGTGTTGTCGTAACCGTCCCTGTCCTGCAGTACGGAATCGTCAGTGCGGCTGTTGAAGCCGGAAGTAGCGAAACCAGCGGCCGATACAAAGAAATCAGCACCTTCATTGCCACCACCCACATTGGCACTGAGCTGGCGGGTATCGTAACTGCCGCCCTGCACTTCCAGATTGCCAGCCAGACCCTGACTGGTTTGACGTGTGGAAATATTGATGACTCCGCCGGCATCAGCGCCATAACCCAGTCCTTGCGGCCCGCGCAGCACTTCAACCCGATCGACACCACTGCTCAGCATGTGCTCAAGCTCGGGACTGATCTGGGTGTTGCCGGGGTCGCTCACGCGCATGCCATCGACGATGACAAGTGTGCGGAACCCTTCTTCCCCGCGGATGTGCAGCGCAGAAGTCTGGCCTGCCCCGCCGTTGCTGCTGGCGGAGATTGACGGCAATTGCCGCAGGATATCGCTCAATCCCAGGTTGCCATGGGCTTCGATGTCTGCCTCGGTGAGCACAGTCACTGAGGTGCCAATACGGCTCAGCGGCACCGGAATGCGATCAGGCGTGACCACGATTTCTTCGATTCCATGCTGCGCGGCTTGTGCAGTCGCGTTGGTGCTGAAAAATACAAAAGACAACAACAGTGCACACGGGGGCAAAACAGACTGCGTCAGTAATTCCCTTGCCGGAATCTGTTTATGCATAGAGGTCGTAGTCGTCTGCCTCTTCGACGGTGACGGTAACCAGATCGCCCGGCTGCAAACCTTCCGGATATTGCAGATAAACCTTGCCGTCAATCTCGGGAGCATCGGCCATGCTGCGGGCGATGGCTTCATTCTCGTTGACTTCATCGACGATGACTTCGATCTGCCGGCCCACTTTCGCCTGCAAACGCGCACTGCTGATGCGCTGCTGCACTTCCATGAAACGGTCATAGCGTTCCTGCTTGACTGATTCCTCAACCGGATCCGGCAACTCGTTGGCCTTGGCGCCATCGACCGCGGAATACTGGAAACAACCAATGCGGTCGAGCTGGGCTTCTTCCAGGAAATCGAGCAGCTCCTGGAAATCCGCTTCGGTTTCGCCGGGGAAACCGACGATGAACGTGCTGCGCAAGGTCAGTTCCGGGCAGATTTCACGCCAGGCCTTGATACGTGCCAGCGTGTTTTCGGTGGCGGCCGGCCGCTTCATCAGTTTGAGGATGCGCTGGCTGGCATGCTGAAACGGAATGTCGAGATAAGGCAGGATGCGGCCATCGGCCATCAGCGGAATGATGTTGTCGACATGCGGATACGGATACACGTAATGCAAACGCACCCACACGCCGAGATGCGCCAGCGCTTCGCACAGGCCCTGCATGTTGCCTTTCACGGGTTGGCCGTTCCAGAAACCGGTGCGGTATTTGAGATCGACACCGTAGGCACTGGTGTCCTGCGAAATCACCAGCAGTTCCTGCACGCCGGCATTCACCAGGCGTTCGGCCTCGGCCAGCACATCTTCCACCGGCCGGCTCACCAGATCACCGCGCAGGGACGGGATGATGCAGAACGAGCAGCGATGGTTGCAGCCTTCGGAAATTTTCAGATAGGCGTAGTGGCGGGGAGTGAGTTTGATGCCCTGGGGCGGCACCAGATCGATCAACGGGTTGTGCGCACTCATTATCGGTTTCGGAATTACCTGGTGCACCGCCGATACCACTTCTTCATAAGCCTGCGGTCCGGTCACGCTCAACACCTGCGGATGTACACGCATGATGGCTTCCGCGTTTTTGCCCATGCAGCCGGTGACGATGACGCGGCCGTTTTTCTGCACGGCTTCGCCTATGGCATCCAGTGATTCCTGCTTGGCGCTGTCGATAAAGCCGCAGGTGTTGACCACCACCACATCGGCACCTTCGTAGCTGGAGACGATGTCATAGCCTTCCAGCCTGAGCTGGGTAAGGATGCGCTCGGAGTCAACCAGCGCCTTCGGGCAACCGAGCGAAACGAAGCCGACTTTTTTGCTGCTGTTCATGACATTTACCTGGACTCAACGGGGGCAGATCAGAATCGTGCTTACTTAAGCACTGATTTGCATTTGGATACTACAACAGTTCGGTGTACAGCCTTGGGCCGTTAGAGGCTTCTGAAAC
>CAILUG010000023.1 GCA_903837345.1 uncultured Gammaproteobacteria bacterium
CCTTGTAGCCTCTGTCAGTTACCTGTCTTACTGCTTCAATCTTGAAATCTTCGGGATAGCGTTTACCGCTCATGGTCAGACACCTCTTTGATGCGTTAGTGTAACGCTATCAAGTGTCTAGAATATCGGGGGCTTGCCACCGCTTTATCCATGGCATCAAACAGTGTCGATAACTCTTTTTGGCTCAGAGCTCGAATTCTGGCTTTCTCCTGCCCACCAGCATGATGGTTCCTGATTCTTTCTGCCGGGTTACGTTCCACCATTCCTAGCATCTCGCCGTAGTCAAAAAGGGACTTGAGGTAACGTAATGCATCGTTCGCAATGGTTGGTCTGCCACTGGCGTTGATTTTGGCAAGTAGGCGGGTCACATCGCCTGTTGTGATTGTCGTGGTGTCTTTCTTGCCAAGCGCCGGAAGAATATCGCGCTTGAAAACCCGCTCGGTAACCTGGGGATGTTTGTGCTTTCTACGGATCGTATTGTTCAGCCACAGCTCGGTTAAATCTTTGACGGTGCCTTTTTGTTTTGCTTCTGCAAGTTTCTGCTGCTTGACGGCCGCTACGTCTATGACTTGTTGAACCTCACATCTCTTAACAGCAGCCGACTTCCTCGCTTCTGAAAGGGATAAGTCTGGGTAGCGTCCAAGAGTGAGCTCTTTGGCCTTGCCTGCGATCCGGTAGCGCAGTACCCAGCTTGCGATTCCTGAGCGGGATAAAGTAAAAGTCAGGCCGCCACCATCGCTTTTACCAGCGATGGGTTTATTTGATTTTATCCATCCTCGGATTTGTAAATCAGAAAGGGAACTCATTGATGCTCCTGCTGTGTAGCTGGAACTTTTTGGGAAATTTAATGTGTAGCTGGAGAGGCCAGCTACATGCTGAGCTACACAGATTTTACAGGATTGTGTTGGACGAAGACAGACAGTGCTTAATAAAAATCACGTGGTAACAACGTGTTGTGTGATTGTTTGAGTGCGTTAGATGGTGTTGGATGCTACTCAATATTCTGAATTTGCTCCCTCATCTGCTCAATCAACACTTTCAACTCCACAGCGCCAAACGTAGTGGAGGTGACGATAGCCTTCGAACAAATCGTATTAGCCTCCCGATTAAACTCCTGCATCAAAAAGTCCAATCGCCTGCCCACCTGCCCCTTCTGCTTCAACGTGTGCTGCACTTCCTTGATATGCGTATCCAGCCGGTCCAGCTCTTCATGGATATCCGCCTTCTGTGCAATCAGCACAATCTCCTGCTCCAGCCGGGTCGGTTCCACCTGCAACTGCAGTTCCGCAAACTGGGTCTTGATGCGCTCACTTTGGGCCAGCAGGATCTGCGGCATTTCATTGCGCAGATTGCCCACGATGGTGCCTATCTGGGCCAGCCGGTCTTCGATCAATCTTTGCAGTTCATTGCCTTCGCGCTCCCGCTGCTGTTGGAAGGCGGTCAGCGTGGTGGCGAATAACGCTTGGGTCTTTTCCTCCATTAATTTGATATCCTGCTCACGCTCCACGATGAGGCCCGGCCAGCGCAGGATTTCCAGCGAATTCAGCGGCTGGATATGGGGGAAATGGGCGCTGACGGTGGAGGTGGAGGCCAGCAGCTGTTTCAACACATCTTCATTGAGGCTGATGGCATTGTCCCCGCTTTCGGCGCTCAGCAGTTTCAGTTGCGCTTCCACCTTGCCGCGCTGCACGCGTTGCCGCAGTTGCTCGCGCAAGGCTCCTTCCAGGTGGCGCAGGCTCTCCGGCAGGCGGAAGCTGGGCTCCAGATAGCGGTGGTTGACGGCGCGGATTTCCCAGATCAGGGTGCCAAAGTCGTGTTCCGACTGCTGGCGGGCAAAAGCGGTCATGCTGGCGGTCATGGAGAGCCTGCTTGGTAAGTCAATTAACTAAGGGCCGCCGGGATGTCTCAAGTGCATCCACGGAGTGGCAGGAATATAGCCCAATAACCCGGAATTCGCAGTAGAGGACACAACAATGACCACACCAAGACCCAGCGGACGCCTGCCGGATGCCATGCGCCCGGTGAAACTGACCCGCCATTACACCAAGCATGCCGAAGGTTCGGTGCTGGTTGAATTCGGCGACACCAAGGTGATCTGCACCGCCAGTGTCGACACCAGCGTGCCGCGCTTCCTGAAAGGCACCGGCCAGGGCTGGATCACCGCCGAATACGGCATGCTGCCGCGTTCCACCGGTTCGCGCATGGATCGCGAAGCCGCGTCCGGCCGCCAGAGCGGCCGTACCCAGGAAATCCAGCGCTTGATCGGCCGTTCGCTGCGGTCGGCGGTCGACATGAAGTTGCTGGGAGAGAACACCATCAAGATCGACTGCGATGTGATCCAGGCCGATGGTGGCACCCGCACCGCCAGCATCACCGGCGGCTGTGTGGCACTGGTGGATGCGATCCGGCATCTGCAGGCCAAAGGCGTGCTGAAGGAAAATCCGCTGAAACGCATGGTGGCATCGGTCTCCGTCGGCATCTGCAAGGGCGTGGCGGTGCTCGATCTCGACTATATAGAAGACTCCGCCGCCGAAACCGACATGAACGTGGTGATGAACAGCGAAGGCGGCTTTATCGAAGTGCAGGGCACCGGTGAAGCCGGTGACTTCACTCTGCAGGAACTCAATGCGATGATTTCATTGGCCCAGGGCGGCATCCGGCAATTGCTGGCACTGCAACAACAGGCGCTAAGCGCGCTGGGCAAGGACTGAGGCCATGCAGGACTACCAGAAAGAATTTCTCGATTTCGTGTTAAGCCGCAATATCCTGCGCTTTGGCGAGTTCACGCTGAAATCGGGGCGGCAGAGTCCGTATTTCTTCAATGCGGGCCTGTTCACCACCGGCAAGGCGCTGGGTTTTATCGGCCGTTGCTATGCTGCCGCCATCCAGCATGCGGGTCTTGGTTATGACGTCATTTTCGGGCCCGCCTACAAGGGCATTCCATTGGCGGCCGCCACCAGCATCGCGCTGGCCGAGCATTTTGGAACCGATAAACCTTATTGTTTCAACCGCAAAGAGGCCAAGGATCACGGCGAAGGCGGTACTATAGTAGGTGCAGCGCTGGCGGGCCGCGTATTGGTAGTGGATGATGTGATCACTGCCGGCACCGCCATTCGCGAGGTGATGGCCATCATCGCCCAGGCCAAGGCCACCGCGGCCGGGGTATTGGTGGCACTGGATCGTGAAGAGCGCGGGCAGGGTGAACTGTCGGCCATTGGCGAGATCAGCAAGGAATTCGGGCTGCCGGTGGTCAGCATCATCAGCCTGGGTCAGATCATCAATTACCTGCAACAAACCGGCGACAAACAGCTACAAGAGTTTTTGCCGAAACTGGAGGCCTATCGGGAACGTTATGGTGCGAAATAGATTGTCATTAGTGGGCAGGGTCTTGGTATTGGCAAGTGCCAGTGTGTTGCTGGCCGCGTTGTCGCAACCTGGCCTTGCTGCCCATAAAGCCGCCAATCCGGATCCTGCCGACAGCGGTGCTTCCGGCAACACCAACAACCCTGCCACTGCCAAAGGCACTATCTACAAATATATCGACAAAGACGGTCGTACCGTCTTCGGTTCATCGGTGCCGGCCGAATATGTAAGAAACGGCTATACCATCATCAACGATCACGGCATCGTGATCCAGCAAGTGCCACGCGCACCCACTGCTGACGAACTCAACAGCCAGCAGGCCTCCAAGGCTACGGAACAGAAGGCATTGGCAGACAAAGTGGCGCAGGCCGAGGCCGACAAATTGTTGATCCGGCTCTACCGTACGCCCGAAGACATAACCAAGAAGCGCGATCTGGCGCTGTCGCAGCTGAAAATCCAGCAGGATCTGGTCAAGCTCAACCTGACCAAGTCCGACGCTGAAATCGTGCGCGTGCAAGGCATCATCGACAACAACATCAAGGCCAATCGTCAGCCGCCGGCCGATATCACGAAGAAAATGGAGCTGGCCCGGGGCAACAAGGAAAAATTCGAGGCCCAGTTCAAGAAAATGGATGCCGACCGGGACAAGCTCATGGCCGATGCCGAGCGTGACAGCAAGCGTCTGCAACAGCTGATAGGGACAGACCCTGCGGCCAAGGTCGACGCCAAACCGGCCTCAGCGGAAAAGCCCGCCACGCAATAGCGGCCACTGTTCAGGCCAATCACGCGTTGGCAGCAAACGGAAATCGCTGCGCACGTATTGGCTGATGCGGCCTTCCAGACAAGCCTGCAGCATCGCTGCGGTTACCGTTGCAGTGGCTTGTGTGCGCAAGCCTTCCTTCAATTCTGCTTCGCGCAGCACCTGGCGCAACTGCATCTCGAGGCGTTCGTGGATCTGGCTTACCTGCGCCCGCAGCCGTTCATGTTCGCCTGCCAGCGCATCGCCGTTGAGCACGCGGCTGAGGCCAGGATTCTTTTCGGCAAACCCCAGCACCAGCATCATGATCTTTTCGCAGTAGCCATAGGCGGTGTCTTTTTCGCCGATGATGCGATTGATGCGGCTGAACAGGGTTTCTTCAATGAAAGAGATCAAGCCCTCGAACATGCGCGCCTTGCTGGGGAAATGCCGGTAAAGCGCGGCTTCAGAAACGCCCACCGCTTTCGCGAGTTCAGCCGTGGTGATGCGGCTGCCCGGATGGGTTTCCAGCATGCCCGCCAGCACTTGCAGAATATGCTCGCGGCGTTCTCCTTTTACCCTGGGGCTTGTGACCGTCATCGGTTTCTCGTCAGCTTGGGCGGCGGGTGATCTGGGTGCCGATACCCTTGTCGGTAAACACTTCCAGCAATACTGCGTGCGGAATACGGCCATCGATGATCTGCACGCTGTTGACGCCGCTGCTCATCGCATCGAGCGCGCAGGCAATTTTCGGCAGCATGCCACCGTGGATGGTGCCATCGGCAATCATCGCATTCACGTCGTCGATGGTCAGAGCTGCCACTACTTCGCCGGTTTTGTTCTGCACGCCGGCAATGTTGGTGAGCAGGATCAGTTTTTCGGCATTCAGCAAGGCCGCCAGTTTGCCGGCGACGATGTCGGCATTGATGTTGTACGACTGGCCAGTGTGATCAAAACCTATCGGTGCAATCACCGGAATGAAATCGCTCGACAGCAGCATGTTGATGATGGCCGGGTTGACGCCCACCACTTCTCCGACATGACCGATGTCGATGATTTCGGGCGCAGTGACTCCTGGTGTGTGGTGTGTCACTACCAACTTCTTGGCACGGATGAAGTCGCCGTCCTTGCCGGTGATGCCGATGGCCTTGCCACCGTTCTTGTTGAGCAGGCTGACGATCTGTTTGTTGACGAGCCCGCCCAGCACCATTTCCACCACGTCCATGGTTTCATTGTCGGTAACGCGCATGCCATCGACAAAGCGCGACTTGATGCCGAGCTTTTCCAGCAGTGAACCGATCTGCGGCCCGCCGCCATGCACAACGATGGGATTCATGCCCACCAGTTTCATCAGCACGATGTCGCGCGCGAAGCTGTTTTTCAGGTCTTCGTCGATCATCGCATTGCCGCCGTATTTGACGACAATGGTCTTGCCGATGAAGCGCTGGATATAGGGCAGCGCCTCTGTCAGCACGGCAGCGATGTTTTGGGCGGCATTGATGTCGAGAGTCATGGTCCGGTTCCAGTATGGCGTTCGGCCGTGATTATAGCGGGCTAAAACGGCAGCTGCAGGTTTGGTATCACGGCCAGCAGTGCCGCCCTGAATTGTTCCTGTATCTGTTTGAGCATGGTTTCGTTGTCGGCCTCGAAGGGCAGCACCAGGCTGGGTGTGGTATTGGAGGCGCGAATCAGGCCCCAGCCGTTGTCGAAGTCGGCACGCACACCATCCAGCAGGCTTATCGTAGCATTGTTGAACCGTAGCTGTTGCCTGAGCTCGTGCATCACCGCGAATTTGCGCTCTTCCGGCATCGGCAAGAACAGCTCCGGGGTGCTGCAGCTCGGCGGCATGCGGTCGAGCAGCATATCGGCACTGGCTTCATATTTGTCCATCAGCTCCAGGAAGCGCACCGCCGCATACATGCCGTCGTCAAAGCCGAACCAGCGGTGTTTGAAGAAGATATGTGCAGAAAACTCGCCACCCAGCACCGCATCGGTTTCCTGCATCTTCTGTTTCACGTAGGAATGACCGCTCTTGCACATCACCGGCACGCCGCCCAGAGCACTGATGATGCGGGCCAGGTGGTGGCTACTTTTTACATCGAATACCACACAGGCATCCGGGGTCTCGGGCAGGATATCCATCGCAAACGCCAGCAGCAGATGGTCGGCATTCAGCAGTTTGCCGCTGTCGGTGCAGAGGCCGAGCCGGTCGGCATCGCCATCCAGCGCTATACCCAGATCAGCATGGTGGGTGAGCACGGCGGCCCGCAAATCAGCGAGGTTTTCGCTGCGGGTCGGATCAGGATGATGATGCGGAAAATTGCCGTCGGGCTGGCAGTAAAGCGGTATTACTTCGCAACCCAGCATGGAAAACAGTTCTGGCGCCACCAGGCCGCCCACGCCGTTGCCGCAATCGAGCACTATCTTGAACTGCTTTTGCAGACGAATGCTGTTGCGGATGTGGGCCAGATAGTCGGGCTTGATATCGGCTTTGCTGCGCTTGCCGTTGCCGCTCGTGAGCTCGTTGTTTTCAATGCGTTCACGCAGGCGTGAAATCTTGTTGTCGGCCAGCGTGTGTTTTTGCAGCACGATCTTGATGCCGTTGTAGTCGCGCGGGTTGTGGCTGCCGGTCAGCATCACGCCCGAGCCGGTTGCCAGCACATTGGTGGCGAAATACAGCAGCGGGGTCGGAATCACACCAAGATCAATCACGTTGCAGCCGCTGGCACACAGGCCCGTCATCAACGCTTCCGACAGCTGCGGGCTCGACAACCGCGCATCAGCACCCACCAGTATTGAACGTTCGCCGAGCGCGAGAGCTTCCGTGCCTATGGCCTGGCCGATCAACTGCACACTGCGCGCATCCAGGCCCTGGCCAACGATGCCGCGGATATCGTAAGCGCGGAAAATTTCGGGGGCTATGGTGTTGGTGTGCTGATCAGGCATCCGTGGTGCTGCTCCGCTGGCTGATCAGTGCGATCATGCGTCTGGCCAGTTGCGCCTTGCTCTGCGGCTCAAACGTTGTTTCACCACCAGGCCAGTAAGCCGTGATGCTGGCGGCGTCATTGCCGAAGGTCGCGATGGCGTCGTTGGCAAAAATCATATCCAGCTTCTTGCTGCGCAATTTCTCTTTGGCGTAGTCGGCCAGATGTTCGGTTTCGGCGGCAAAGCCCACACAGAAGGGCCGCGGTTTGCTGCCGGCAATGGTGGCGAGAATGTCGGGATTGCGAACCAGATTCAGGGTCAATTCCTCGGCTGATTTCTTGATTTTGGCGGCTGCCGGCCGGGCCACGCGATAATCAGCGACAGCGGCAACCGCAATGAAGATATCAGCCGGATGCGACTCGCACGCTGCCAGCATATCGAGCGCAGACGTAACCGGCACCAACTGACAACGATCAGGCACTGGCAAACCGGTGGGGCCGCTGATCAGGACAACTTCGGCTCCGGCCTCTATCGCCGCTGCGGCCACTGCATAGCCCATCTTGCCGGAGCTGTGATTGCTGAGATAACGCACCGGATCAATGGCCTCGCGCGTGGGGCCGGCGGTGATGACCACTTTCTTGCCGGCCAGGGCGCCGGTGGCAAATTGCATCGCGCATAGCTGCAACAGTTCACTGGGCTCCAACAGACGACCCGGGCCGACATCGCCGCAGGCCTGCGCGCCTGAGGCCGGGCCAAACATCAATACACCGGCTGATTCCAGCAGGCCCAGATTGGCCATGGTAGTGGCATTGCTCCACATGGCCTGGTTCATGGCTGGTGCCAGGGCCAGTGGACTCCGACGCGCCAGACAAACCGCGGTGAGCAAGTCACTGGCTTCACCATGGGCCAGCCGGGCCATGAAATTGGCACTGGCCGGCGCCACCAGGATCAGATCCGCCCAGCGTGCCAGCTGGATATGCCCCATCGCAGCTTCGGCGGCAGGGTCCAGCAATTCGGTGTGCACCGGCTGGCCGGACAAGGCCTGCATCGTCAGCGGCGTGATGAATTCCTGGGCGCCCTTGGTCATCACCACTTGCACTTCGGCACCGGCACCCACCAGCAAGCGGCACAGCTCGGCAGCTTTATAGGCAGCAATGCCGCCACACAGGCCAAGCAGAACCCGCTTGTTTTGCAGAGTGGTCAGGGCAGTTGGGGTGGATGTCATCATGGCCGCATTCTACCCGCAGCAAAAACGCCAGCGATACCGCAAGCCTGCGATATCCGGCTGAAACCGCGAATTTCTACTACACTGCGGTGCCGGCAGAGGCCGGCCCGGATGCCGGATTCAGGGAGGATGCATGGCAATCAACGAATGGCCGCTGCAGGAGCGCCCACGCGAGAAGCTGTTGCAGCAGGGGCCCAACAGCCTCTCGGATGCGGAACTGCTGGCGATATTCCTGCGCACCGGCATGGCCGGGCAATCCGCGCTGGATCAGGCCCGCAACCTGCTCACTACCTTTGGCAGCGTGCGTGGCATTCTCGATGCCAGTGCCGCCGAGTTCTGCGCCGAGCGCGGCATGGGCCAGAGCAAATACGTGTTGTTGCAGGCCGCGCTGCAACTGGCACAGCGGCATATGCTGGAAGGTTTGCAGCGCGATGACTGCCTGCATAGCTCGGCCTTGACCCGCAATTACCTGCGCTGCCGCATGCGCAGCTACGATCGCGAGGTGTTCCTGTGCCTGTTCCTCGACAACCAGAACCGGGTTATCGCGGTCGAGGAGCTGTTTTTCGGCACTATCGATGGCGCCACCGTGCACCCCCGCATCGTGGTCGATAGGGCCTTGTTTCATAATGCCGCCGCGCTGATTTTTGCCCATAACCACCCAAGCGGTGTGGCCGAGCCCAGCCAGGCCGATATCGGCATCACCCGCCGGCTCAAGAATGCGCTGGGTTTGATCGACATCCGCACGCTCGATCACTTTGTGGTGGGGGATGTGGAGATCATTTCGCTGGCCGAACGGGGGCTGATTTAGTCCTGAGTGGACGAGCAGTGACACAGCCTGTGAATAGTCATTCAGGGCCGGGGAAGCACCAACACGGGCGTTTTGGTTGCCTTGAAGCGGGGCTTTTGGTATAAAGCGCGCCTCTTTTTCTCTGTAAATCCGCAGTTTACGTATTCCGAGGCAAGTGTATGTCCAGAGTCTGCATCGTGACCGGCAAAGCGCCCCTGGTTGGCAACAACGTGTCACACGCCAAAAACCGCACCAAGCGCCGTTTCAACCCCAATCTGCACAGTCACCGTTTCTGGGTGGAGTCGGAAAACCGCTTCGTAGCGCTGCGTCTGTCCAGCAAAGGCATGCGCGTTATCGACAAGAAAGGTATCGACCAGGTGCTGAGTGACATCCGCGCCCGCGGCGAAAAAATCTGAGCAGCACCGATTCTGCTGCAACTAATTTGAAGAGGATGCACCCATGAGAGATCTGATCCGTTTGGTATCCAGCGCTGGCACCGGCCACTTCTATACCACCGACAAAAACAAACGCACCATGCCTGACAAGATGGAAATCAAGAAATACGATCCCGTCGTGCGCAAGCATGTGATCTATACCGAAGCCAAGATCAAGTAAGCGCTTCGTCTTTGTAGCAAGCAGTAACCGGGAGCTGCGCCATGCGCGCTCCCGGTTCCTTCCGCACCTCCCAAAGCACCATCCCCCCAACCGCCGGATCACTGGTCGCCTCTGCGGGCACCATGCTAGTGTTCGGCCAAACCACACGAGAGGGGAATCTCCATGAAAAAAATCATTTTGCTGGCCGTTGCACTGGTGCTGGCCCAATCCGCTACTGCGCAAACCTGCAACCGCGACTGCCTGAAGGGCATCATCACGCAATACCTGGCTGCGATGCTGAAGCACGATCCCAAACAGGCGCCGCTGGCGGCCAAAGTGCGCTTCACGGAAGACACGCAGGAACTCAAGATCGGCGAAGGTTTGTGGAAAGACATCGAGAGCCTCAGCGGCTTTCGCCAGGACATCATCGATGTGCGCAAAGGCGTGGCCGGTGTACATGTGAAAGCCATCGCCAGCGGCAAGCCGGTGCTGGCAGCGATCCGTCTGCAAATTGAAGGCGGCAAGATCAGCGGTGTGGAGAGCATGGTGGTGCGCAGCAAGGAAGAGGGCATGATCTTCAATACCGATGCCATCGTGAAAGCCAGCGATGCCATGAACATTACGCCAGCCGCAGCACAGCGCAACAAGCGCGACGACATGGAACGGCTGGCACTGTTGTATCCGAAAGGCCTGAGCATAGGCAGCTTCGTGAAAGCCGATGCCCAGTTCGCCGAAACTGCCTACCGTTTTGAAAATGGCCAGCTGATGGCCGGCCCCGGCTGTACCTTCTTCAAGGGCTGCGACCACATCCGCGAGCAAGGGCTGCCGACACTGGCCGGCATCAAGGCGCAAGTGGCGGCCGTCGATGAAGAGCAGGGCATCGTGTGGTTGCGCATGAACTTCGGCAAAGGCTCGCTGATGCGCGGTGATGGTGAACTCTCGGTGTTCGAGATGTTCAAGGTCTACGATGGTCGCATCAATGCGGTGGAAGCATTCATGAAAGAAGTGCCGGCCAATACGCCGTTCCTGTGGCAGTACTGAGCACCGGCCTCTATGCCGGGCTGGCCGGCTACTACGACCGCTTTTGTGCTGAAGTGGACTATGCCGGGCAGTGCGACTATGCGTTAAGGGCATTCCGTGCCTTTGCGAGTTCGGATGGTGTTGATTATCTCGATCTGGCCTGCGGCACCGGCCAGCATCTGCTGGCCATGCAGCAGCGTGGCTTTGTGCCGCACGGGCTCGACAACAGCAGTGCCATGCTGGCGCAGACGGCGCTGCGTTGCCCGCAGGCCCGTTTGCAGCTGTGCGATCTGGCAGAGTTCGAGCAGCAGGACAGCTTTGATCTGATTACCTGTTTTCTCTATTCGATCCATTACAGCCATCCGGTTGCCCGCGTACAACAAACGTTGCAGCGCTGTTTTGCTGCGCTCAAACCCGGCGGTGTTCTGCTGTTCAATGCGGTGGATGCCCACGGCATCCAGAATGATGAAGGGGTCACCACCTATCTCCACCAGGGCGGGGAAGCGTTGAGCTTCAGGTCAGGCTGGCATTATCGTGGTGCAGGCGAGGTGCTGGATCTGCATTTGACGATCACCCGCACAGTGGCCGGTGATGAAGAGCAGTGGTGCGATCATCACACCATGACTGCGCTGAACTTCCCGCAATTGCAGGCCCTGCTGCAGCAGATCGGCTTCGAGGTGGAGGTGATGGAACACGATTACAGCGTGTTGCTGGCCTGGAGTGGTGAAAGCTCGAACGCCATTTTCGTGGCCAGCAAACCTTGCTGACAAAAAAGCCCGGGCGAGCCCGGGCTATTCATGATCGTATTCAACTCAATCGACTTTTCTGACAGCACCTTTGTCCGCACTGGTCGCCATCGATGCATAAGCCCGCAGCGCTTTCGATACTTTGCGGGTGCGATGTTCGGTGGGTTTCCATGCGGCTGCGCCTTTGGTTTCCATTCCCGCGCGGCGCATGGCCAGTTCTTCATCCGACACCGCCAGATTGATGGTGCGATTGGGGATGTCGATATCGATGATGTCGCCTTCCTGCACCAACGCAATATTGCCGCCTTCAGCCGCTTCCGGCGAGGCGTGGCCGATCGACAGACCGGAGGTACCGCCGGAGAAACGGCCGTCGGTCAGCAAGGCACACACTTTGCCGAGCCCTTTCGATTTCAGATACGCCGTGGGGTACAGCATTTCCTGCATGCCGGGACCGCCGCGCGGGCCTTCGTAGCGGATCACCACCACGTCGCCGGCCTTGATGCCGTCGGCAAGGATGGCATGCACGGCGCTGTCCTGGCTTTCGAAAATGCGGGCCGGGCCGGAGAATTTCAGGATGCTTTCATCGACGCCGGCGGTTTTGACGATGCAACCGTCAGCAGCAATGTTGCCGAACAATACGGCGAGGCCGCCTTCTTTCGAGTAGGCGTGTGACACTTCGCGGATGCAGCCGTGGTGGCGATCAAGATCCAGCGTTGGCCAGCGTGTGCTCTGGCTGAAGGCGGTCTGGGTCGGAATGCCGGCCGGGCCGGCACTGTAAAACTTCTGCACTTCGGCGGAAGGCTTACGGGCGATATCCCATGTATGCAGTGCGGCTTTCATGGTGGGGCTGTGCACGGTGGTAACGTCGGTGTGCAACAAGCCGCCGCGTTCGAGTGAACCCAGAATGCCCATGACGCCACCGGCGCGGTGCACATCTTCCATATGATATTTCGGGGTGGAAGGCGCGACTTTGCACAGATTCGGCACTTTGCGCGACAGTCGATCAATGTCCGACTGGGTGAAATCCAGCTCAGCTTCCTGTGCTGCCGCGAGCAGATGCAGAATGGTATTGGTGGAGCCGCCCATCGCGATATCCAGCGTCATCGCATTTTCAAAGGCCTTGAAGTTGGCAATGTTGCGCGGCAATACCGATTCATCGTCCTGCTCGTAATAACGTTTGCACAGTTCAACGATGGTGCGGCCAGCTTGCAGGAACAGTTGCTCACGGTCGGCGTGGGTGGCCAGCATGGAACCGTTGCCAGGCAGCGACAGGCCCAGCGCTTCGGTCAGGCAGTTCATCGAGTTGGCAGTGAACATGCCGGAGCAGGAGCCGCAGGTGGGGCAGGCGGAACGCTCATAGTCGTCCACCTGTTTGTCGCTGAGTTTGTCATCAACCGCAGCCACCATCGCATCCACCAGATCCAGCTTGACGAACTTGTCAGCCAGCTTGGTCTTGCCGGCTTCCATCGGGCCGCCGGAAACAAACACCACCGGAATATTCAGCCGCAGTGCGGCCATCAGCATGCCGGGGGTGATCTTGTCGCAGTTGGAGATGCACACAATCGCGTCAGCACAATGTGCGTTGACCATGTACTCCACTGAATCGGCGATGATCTCGCGCGATGGCAAGCTGTACAGCATGCCGTCATGGCCCATCGCGATGCCGTCATCGACCGCAATCGTGTTGAACTCTTTGGCGACGCCACCGGCTCTTTCAATCTCGCGTGCCACCAGCTGACCGAGGTCTTTCAGATGGACATGACCGGGCACGAACTGCGTGAACGAATTGGAAATCGCAATGATGGGTTTGTTGAAATCACCATCTTTCATGCCAGTGGCGCGCCACAGCGCGCGGGCACCGGCCATGTTGCGGCCCTGGGTGGTGGTATGGGAACGATATTTCGGCATGGCCAATCTCCACAGGGGACAGGAAAACGAGGGCTGTCCCCATTTACAACGGTTTAACGAAAATTTTCGAATTGCGCTGGTAGTTGTACAACGATTTTTTCTTTTCCGGCAGTTCTTCCACCGCGCTTGCCACAAAGCCGCGCTCGACAAACCAGTGCGGCGACTTGGTCGTCAACACAAACAGCTTGTTCATGCCCAGTTTGCGCGCATGCTTCTCGACATGCTCGAGCAACAGCTGGCCACGGTTGTGATTGCGGTAATCCGGATGCGTGGCAAGGCAGGCCAGCTCGGCGCTCTGGCTGTCCTGCGGATACAGCGCCGCACAGGCGATGATCATGCCGTCGCGCGTGATCACGCTGAATTGCTCGATCTCGGCTTCCAGACGTTCGCGTGAGCGATGCACCAGCACGCCCTGTTGCTCAAGCGGTTCGATCAGCTCCAGTATGCCGCCCACATCCTTGATGGTGGCCTGTCGCATCTGTTCATACTGTTCCTGGGTGATCAGCGTGCCGATACCGTCGCGGGTGAACAGCTCGATCAGCAATGCGCCGTCGTCTTCATAGGAAATCACCTGTGAACGCTTGACGGTGGCACTGCAGGCTTTCACGCCCAGCTCCAGATTGCGCAACTGGTCATCGATGCCGCTGACCGCCACCTTCTGCTTGATCAGCGCCATCGCTTCTTCGGCGCTCAACTTGCTGATGCGTTCGCCGTCCTGGTCGAGAATGCCGGCTTCGTTGCCGTAGATCAGCAGTTTGTCGGCTTTCAATGCAATTGCAGTGGAACAGGCCACATCTTCCACGGTGAGATTGAACACTTCACCGGTGGGCGAATAGCCAAGCGAGGTCATCAGCACGATGTTGCCGTTGTCCAGTTGTTTGCGGATGGCGTCCACTTCCACCTTGCGCACTTCGCCGGTCAGGCCGAAGTCAACGCCGTTATGAATCCCGAACGGTCGCGCCACAATGAAGTTGCCGCTGGCCAGGGTCAGATCGGCGCCATGCATCGGCGAGTTGATGAGTCCCATCGAGAAAGCGGCTTCAATGTCGATACGCAGCTTGCCTACCACCTGCTTGATGATGTCGAGCGTGGCTATGTCGGTGACGCGCACATTGTTGTGCACATCATGGCTGATGATATCGCGGGTCTGCGTGGTCATGCCGGCACTTTTCAGCACCGAGTCGATCTGCGAACGCGCGCCAAAGCACAGCACCAGCTTCACGCCCAGGCTGTTGAGCAGCGTGATGTCGTGGGCAATGTTCCAGAAGTTGTCATGGCCGATGGCTTCACCAGGCAGCATTACCACGAACACCTTGCCGCGATAGGCATTGATGTACGGAGTTGATTGCCGGAACCAACTGACATATTGCTTGCTGTCGATCACTTCCATTGTTAGCCCTCGCCGGAGCCCCGAAAAACGGGCCATTCTACTCGAACATGCTGTTTCCCCTGAAATTTTTTCCTAACTACCCCAAAGCTTTAAATTAAATCAACGATGGAAGGGCATAGTCTTTGTCCTTTTTATCAATGAGCAATGTCGTGTGAATACACCCAGGAAGATAGTAGTTGTGGAGGATGAGAAGGACATACTGGACATGATCTGCCGCAGTCTGGGACGGGCAGGGTACAAGGTATACCCGACGCAGACCTGCTCTGAGGGGTTCAAAGCCATGCAACAGGAACAACCCTTGTTGTTGCTGACCGACAATTTCCTGCCGGACGACCAGGGGCGGGAGCTGATCAGGAAAATCAAGGGCAATCCGGCCACTTCCGGCATCAAAACCATCCTGATGACAGCCGGGGTGTTTCAATCTGCAGGCAAAGACACCGCTACGCCTGATTACTTGCTGCAGAAACCTTTTGCTTTGCGTGAACTGAACGCGGTTATCAACAGCATGCTGGGCTGAAAGCAACGTTCAGCGTGGCACCCGGTCGTTGATGAACCAGGCGTTGCCGATGCGCGCTTTGGCCTGTTTCTTGGCTTCGCAGGCCAGATCCGAAATGCGGATGCTGGACTGGCAAGCGGCGGTTCCTGCGGGTGGCACTATGCCGGCAGAGATGCTGAGCAGCGGGAAGAAGGTGGCGTTGCCAAGCCGGTCGCAACCATTGATGCCACCGGCCGCGATATGTTCCGGGGTGTAGAAACCCGGCACTTCCAGCGAGAAACTGTTGAGCACATTTTCGCAATTGGCGACCATGTCGGCGGATATGTCCACCACCACAAAATCATCACCACCGATGTGGCCAATCACGCCCAGGTCCGGGGAATAGACTGCCCCCAGTACCTCAGCCAGCTTCTTGATTACTTTATCACCGGCATCGTAGCCATACTGGTCGTTATACGGTTTGAAGTTGTCGAGATCAAAATAAATGATCGCGAACATGCGACCACAGCTGATCAGGTTATTGATCAGCTCATTGGTGGGCACGATGCCGGGCAACAGCGTCAGCGGATTGGCATGACGCGCATTGCTGAGCTGGTGTTGTGTGATCTTCTGCAACAGATCAAGCACGGTGGATACACCGAAGTAGCGGTTCTTGTCTGTCACTATGAACGCCTGCACGGCCCTGCTCATTGATGTAATCATTTGACTGGCCAGCTCCAGGTTGGTGTCGACTTCCACCAGCACCGGCTGGGTGTCCAGAAACTCGGAAATTTTCTGTTTGCCGTACAAGGCAATGCCGTAATCGGTTTGCATCAGCTTGTTGAGAAAAGCGGTTCTTTCGACCAGTGCTACCGGCCTGTCCTTGTCTACCACCGGCATGAACAGCAACTCCGGTTTTTTCTGCAGCATCTCCAGCACATCGCGCACCCTGGTGGTGGCCGGAATCGCCAGGTCATTGCGGGTAATGCTGAGCAGGTTGTCCTGGTTGCCGGGAATCAGCGAGGCGTTGAGAGGGTTGAGCCTGAACAGGGCTTTGTCCAGTTGAATCACTGGCCGGGCAGCAGGTTTTGCAAAATAGAATCCCTGCAAATAGCAAAGCCCCATTGCATGCAGGAATTGGTACTCTTCCTGTTTCTCGATCCCTTCAGCGATGATTTTGCAATTACTGCCGGCCG
The DNA here is from genome assembly GCA_903837345.1 of uncultured Gammaproteobacteria bacterium. Taxonomy (GTDB): domain Bacteria; phylum Pseudomonadota; class Gammaproteobacteria; order Pseudomonadales; family Pseudohongiellaceae; genus CAILUG01. The sequence continues at coordinate 16,366 of CAILUG010000023.1, forward strand.
AAATTTCCAGCAGACCCTTGATGAAACTCTGCTTGATCTTGTTCTGGTGCACATCGCGGATGAAATGCTTGTCGATCTTGATGAAGTCGGGCAGCACTTCATTCCACAACCGCAAACTGGAATAACCCGCGCCAAGGTCATCCAGCGCCACCAGAAATCCCTGGTTGCGATAATGCCGCAACGCAGTATTGAGAATTCCGTACTGGCTGGTTTGCTGATGCTCGGTAACTTCTATCACCACTCGCTCCGGATCAACTCCGAACTCGTTCAGAAACTGCACCGTTCTGCATTTCTTGTAGCCGGACGCCATCAGGATGGAAGGACTGATATTGATGAACAGGCGATTTGGCAAGGCCAAACCTGCGAATTCCCTGATCGCAATCTTGCGGCACAGAATTTCAAATTCAACTTCCAGCCCAAGCAATTTGGCGTGGGTAAACAGTGTCAACGGTTTTTCAAACGCGCTCCCCTGCGGCCCGCGGATCAGGGCTTCATATCCGAAGACATTCTGGCGTGCCACATCAACCACTGGTTGAAACACGGCGTATAACAATTCCCGCTGGTAAATTTCATGGAACTCGTCAATCGAAGGAGAGAGTTCCTTGATGTGCCGGGAATCGGTGCCGGCAGCATTAATGGCTTCAGTGATGAACTTGTCCTGGGAATCGGCAGACATGGAAACTCCGGAAGAATTGGCGGGGTGTGTAGTTCAGCTGCCTACAATGTCGACGCGAGCAAAAACAAACTTGATGCTGTTTGCACAAATTAATGTTTTCTTAATGGAAACAGCCCAGGTTACAAGCAGAACCTTGCAACAAGTTGCTGAATGAGGGCAATACAGGGCATCGCCTGGTCCAGCGCCATATATTCATCGGGCTGGTGTGCCACATTGATGCTGCCGGGGCCCAGCACGATGGTGTCGAGCCCGAGTTGTTGCAGGAACGGGGCTTCAGTGCCGAACGCCACGCTTTGGGAGCTGAGACCTGTCAATTGCTCACACACCTTCAACAGTTCGGAGTGATCGTTGGCAAAGGCTTCGGCCCCGGCAAACAGCGGGGTGTAGGTGAAACCCACTTGATGGCGCAAGGCGATGGGTTCGATCAGCGCGCGTATGTCGTTGCGCACCTCCAGGCTGTGCATGCCGGGCAACATGCGCACATCAAATTCGAGTGCACAGTGGCCACAGATGCGGTTGGGGTTGTCACCGCCATGGATGACGCCAAGGTTGAGTGTCGGCACATCTATCGCAAAATGCGGATCGTGGAAGCATTGCTGCAAGTGCGTACGGAAACCCAGCAGCGCAGAGATCATCTCGTGCATCGCTTCCAGCGCATTCCTGCCGAGAGCCGGGTTTGAGGAATGGCCACTCTGGCCCTGTACCTGCAGCCGTTCCATCAATACGCCCTTGTGACGGTTGACCGGTCGCAGGCCGGTGGGCTCGCCGATCAGGGCATAACGGCCGAACGAACGCCCCTGCTGCACCAGGGCACGCGCACCCTCCATTGAACTTTCTTCATCGGCGGTGGCGAGGATGATCAGCGGGGCCTTGAATACCTGGTTGATTAGCGGCTGCACGGCAGCATGCACCAGCGCAAAGAAACCTTTCATGTCAGTGCTGCCGAGACCGTAGAGGCGGCCGTCTTTTTCGGTGAGCTGCAATGGATTTACCGACCATAGTGCCTCGTCAAACGGCACAGTATCGGTATGGCCTGCCAGCACCAGTCCGCCGGGCCCGCTGCCATAGGTGGCAATCAGGTTGGCTTTGTGGCTCTGGTTCGGCAGCGGCATCAACTCGCAGCTGAAACCAAGCTCGCTGAACACATTGGCCAGCAGCTCGATGACATTGCGGTTGCCCATGTCGATGGCCGCATTGGCAGAGCTTACCGACGGCAGTCGCAGCAGTTTGCCGAACAAATCCCTGAAATCAGTGTTCATGTTGCCTCCCTGAACGCTGCATCGGTTCTTGCCGCCATCACAAAATCATTGGAATGCAGGCCATTGATGGTGTGAGTCCACCAATGCACGTCCACTTTGCCCCATTCAATCTGCAGCAGCGGATGGTGGTTGGCTGCTTCCGCCAGCGCGCCCACGGTGTTGGCAAAGTGCATAGCCTCCACAAAGTTGCTGAACGCAAACGAGCCATGCAATTGCGCCACCCCCTGTACTTGCTCGACTGACCACGCCGGCAATTCACGCAATAATTCTGCGCACCCGGCCTGGTCAAGCGGAGGCGTACCGCGTTTGCAAGGGGCCAGTGGACTGGTTGCCAAGGTGCTCATCGGTTCTTCAGCACCGCACAAGTCAGCCGTGAGATACACACCAGCTTGTCGTCAATATCGGTGATTCTGATCTCCCACACCATGGTGGTGCTGCCTATATGCAACGGACGGGCGGTGCCGGTCACGAACGGTGGTCTGCCGGCGCGCAGGTGGTTGGCATTGATGTCGAGTCCGACGATGTGAAAACCTTCCGGGCAGCACAGTGCAGAACCGAGACTACCCAGCGTTTCTGCCAGTGCCACTGATGCTCCGCCATGCAGGATGCCCATGTGCTGTTGGGTGCGGGTGTCGACCGGCATGGTGCCGCGTACAAAATCGTCACCGATTTCAGTGATGGCGATGGCGATGTGTTCACACATGGTGCCCAGGCAGAGCGCATTCGCGTCTGCGAGTGTTGCAGGTTTTTTCCAGATATTCATCAAAGCTCCGGTTTCAGGCAGAGCACTGCGTTGGAAACAGTGCTGTGGTTTTCCCGGTTACATAATAAGCCAACAAGCCCAGCCATTCATGCAGGGCGTAGCTGAGCACATACATATTGCCGATGAGATTAAAACCGATTTGGGTGGTGGTTTGGGGCCGTCATGTGGTCTACCGGCCAGGGCAAAACCGGCCAGCCCTGTTTACAGAAAATCCCCACAGCCCGCGGCATATGGCTGGCGGAGGTGACCAACACCCACACCTCGCCCGGCCTGGGTTGCACCAGGGCTTTGCTGAGAATGGCGTTTTCGTTGGTGTTACGGGAGTCCCGCTCCAGCACCACACGCGTGGTATCAAGCTGCAACTGCTGGAAAAACAGCGGCAAGTAATCTGCTTCCCGCAATTCATTGTTGACCAGGCTGCCGTTGCCGCCGGTCATCACCAGTCTGGCTTTAGGGTATTTCCGCGCCAGGGTGGCAAACGCAATTTCCCGTTCCGCCGAGTTGCTGAGTTCGGCTTGTTGCCAGTAGGCGCTCAGGTCAGGATCCAGCGCACCCCCCAGCGTGATGATGCCATCCACCGAGTCGGGCAGCACGGGATTGGCTGCAAAGCGGTGTTCGAGTGGAGCTATCATCCACTCACCCAGTGGCAGATATGCCAGGATAATCAGCAGCCCCACCACGGCTGTCAGCAGATGGCGGGCCAGCCGGAAATGATGGCGATAGAGCAGAAAGCAACACAGAACCAGCAGATAGAGCAGCAGTGCATCAGGCTGCACCAGTGACCAGCCGAGTTTTGAAACTAAAAAGAACAGGGTTTCCATAAGCAGAATTGACTCAACTGTTGTTGTGAATGATAACGGTACTATTGCCGGCATCCAGTACGGCGTCGATTTGGAATGCGCGCTGGAGATTCGCGCGGGAAAGCACAGCAGCCGGACTGCCTTCGGCGATGACTGCGCCTTCATGCAATAACAACAAACGGTCGCAGTACCGGGCAGCCAGAGTCAGATCATGCAGCACCACCAATACTCCTTTGCCGTCTTGCGCCCGCTGGCGCAACAGCTGCATCACCCGCTGCTGATGGGCGGGGTCGAGGGCGGCAGTGGGTTCGTCTGCCAGTAGCAGGCGCGGCTCGCTTGCCAGCACTCTCGCCAGATTCACCAGCAATTTTTCGCCTTCGGACAGCTGTTGAAAATCGCGCTGGCTGAAATCGCCCATGCCAGTGGCTGCCAGTGCTTGTGCAACTGCATTGGCTCCAGCCGCCAACTCGCCATCGCCAAACTGCAAGCGTGCCAGTGCCACCACTTGCTGCACCCGCATGGGCCAATGCAACACCGGCCGCTGTTCAAGATAACTCTGCAGCCGCGCCCGTTGCAGGGCGCTTTGGCTGTTTGCATCCTGACCCATCAACAACACGCGACCACTCTGCGCCGGTTTGATACCGGCCAACACCTTCAACAGCGTGGACTTGCCGGCACCATTGGCACCGATGATGCCGACAATTTCACCAGCATTTACTTGCAGTGAAACACGGTTCAGCAATATGCGACCGTCGCCGGTTTGCAGCAACAGCCCGGTTGCCGACAATAGTGCCGTCATCGCGCTAGCTCCTTTGTCTCAGCAGCAACCACAGGAAGAACGGCCCGCCGAGCAGTGCGGTCAGCACGCCCAGTTGCAGTTCCTGGGTGCCGGGCAAATGCTGCACCAACACATCAGCCAACAGCACCAGCGCGCTGCCGCCAGGCAAACTCCACCACAACAGTTGGCCGGGCTGTGATTTCACCAGCGGTCGCAAAATGTGCGGCACGATCAACCCTACAAAACCTATGCTGCCGCTCACCGCCACGGCCGCACCCACATTGCAGGCAACACCGACAATCAGTCGCCAGCGGTAGTGTGACAACGGAAAGCCCAGTGTGGCAGCAGTGTCTTCACCCAGACTTAATGCATCAAGACAACGACGACTGCTCAACAGCAAGGCAGTGCCCACTGCAAAAAAAGGCACGGCCAGCAATACTTCGGCAATGCTGCGATTGGCAACCGAGCCCAGCATCCAGAAATACACTTCCTGCAAGGCATAGGGATTGGGTGCGTAGTTGAGTGCGAAAGTGGTGAGAGCGCTGGTAAGCGCCGTCAGCGCAATGCCGGCCAGGATCAGGGATTGGGCATCGGCCAGGCGTCGCGTCAGTTGCAGCAGCAGCAACACCGCCAGGGCAGCACCGCCCAGGGCCGCCAGCGGCAACACGAACCACGCGAGCCGGGAAAACCCGAAATACAGCGCACATACCGCCAGCAAGGCGGAAGTTTGCGATACCCCGAGTATGTCGGGGCTGGCCAGCGGATTACGCAGCAAGCCCTGCAGCGCGGCACCGCTGATTGCCAGCGCTGCTCCCACCAGCAGGGCCAGCAACGCGCGCGGCAAGCGCACTTCCAGCAGGATGATGCGCGCCACACTGTTGATGCCGTGCCACCAGTCGGTGAGTGCAACCCATGAATTGACGCTGGCAGCACCACTTTGCAACTCGATCAGCCACAACACCGCAACCAGCACACACAGAAACACCAAAGACGTTCTCATTTCGATACTCGTATCTGTCTGGCCAGGCTGGCATAGGCTTCTGCCAGCCACGGCCCTGCGCAGTCAAACCAGCGCTCCGGCAACACCAGTGAGCGTGTGTGCAGATGTTGCAAGGCCGGCAGCTGTAAAAGCGGATGGGCCAGTTGTTGATCAAGTACGCCTCTGGGTTCGCTGATGACAAAGTCAGGCGCAGCTGCCAGCAACAATTCCAGCGGCAATGGCGCAGGTCCATTTAGCCCCGCTTCAGCAGCGATATTGCGCAGGCCAATGCTGCGCAGAAAGTCATCCTGCAGCGTGCCCTTGCCGAAGGCGATGCCATTGTTGCTGATGAACACCGCTTTCTTGCCGGCCACCATTGGCTGCAGTTGCTGGGTGGTGCCGGCTATCCGCGTGCGGGTGGCCCGGATCATTGCGGTTGCCTGCACCCCGCTACCGGTCCAGTTGGCAACTTGTGCGATCTGGGCAAAGACCTCTTCGCGCGAGGCAGCGAAGCCAAGCCGCTCAACCCGTTGTTGCAATCGTTCCAGCACTGAAGCTGCAAAACTGGCGCTGAACGCACTGGTCAGCACCAGATCCGGTTGCAAGGCCATCACTTCATCCACCTGGCCGCGATTGGCGGGCAGGTCTTGCGCGAGGGTGGCGAGACTGGAATAGGCCGGATCCGCCGCAAAATAGCTCAACGACTGGATACGGCTTTTGTCGACCAGCAACAGCAGCAGCTGATCGGTGCAAACGTTCATGCTGACGATGCGCACAGGGGCAGGCTCTGCCATTAACGGCACAGGGAGCCAATGCAGCAGGAGCAGCAACAGGATGAGGCGGGCAGGGGTTTTCATGGACGCCATTGTGCCGGGAAAGCGCAAGGCGAGTCGAGAAAACCCGGGGCAGGGACAATTTCCCCGAAATGCAGCCACCAGGCTCAATTGCCTGGCCGGAAAATTGACCCCGAGTGGATTTTGCTAGTTGTTGGCGAGCGCCAGCACCCCGGCAGCAGTATTGGAAATCGGGATATGGTAACTGCTGTGGATACGGCTGACCTTGCCCTGCAGCGCGCCGCGCGCTGCCAGCCACATGATGATCTCGGCTCCCTGGGCCCCGGCTTCGCGCACCAGCTCCAGGCTGCTGAATTTTGTCAGTGACTCCGGATCATTCAACAGGGCTTCCATGCACATCTCGTCAAACTTTTTGTTTATGAAGCCTGCGCGCTCGCCATCAAGCTGGTGTGACATGCCGCCAGTACCAATTACCACCACCTTCTCGTCGGTCGGCCACGACGCCACCGCATTGCCAATGGCTTTGCCGAGGGCATAGCAACGGGAAGGCTTGGGCAATGGGAATTGCACAGTATTGATGGCCACCGGAATGGTTTTGATCTTCGGCGGATTTTCATCGGGCCAGAACAGCCGCATCGGATTGATGAAGGCATGATCCATCGCCATCTCCTGGCACATCGCGATATCGAAGTCCTGTTCGATCAGGCTTTCGATTACATGCCAGGACATTTCCGGATAACCCTTGTAGGGCGGAAACACCGGCAAACCCCAGCCCTCATCCTTGGTAATGTATTCGGGCGCAGCACCTACCGCAAAAGTAGGCAGGTTGTTCAGGAAGAAATTGAGGCCATGATCGTTGTAAAGCACTACCGCAACATCCGGCTGTTCCTGTTCCAGCCAGCGCAGTACCGGTTTGTAACCATCGAAAAACGGTTTCCAGTAGGCGTCTCCCTGTTTGCCATTGGAGATGGCATTGCCTATCGATGGAATGTGGGAGGAAGTAAGAGCGCCAATGATGCGTGCCATAAAGAACTGCCTTATGCCTGTGACGCCAGCATCGCGCGGAATTCGTCAAGTGAGAGACCGGTTTGCTGGGCGCCCAGATCCTGCACGGTCATGCCATAGATGCCAGTCAGTTTGGCCAGATAATAAATGTTGCCGCCCAGTTGCAGCATGCGCAGCACATCAAGATCCGTTACCGCATGGATTTGCTCGCGCGTGAGGTTGAAGCTGTGGCAATAGGCTTCCGGGAACGCCTTGAACTTTTTGCGATTTTCGGCGGAATTGAACGAGTAGCACATGCGATTGAGGTTGTAGCCTTTCATCGCCATGCGGCCGTCAAAGATATAGGTGCCGGGAATCAGCTGTTTGGTCAGTTGGACGGAATGGGCAGCGATCATGGGAGCCTCCTGCGCGTAGGGGGAGATTCTCGTGCTGCGACACTGACGGCACAATGCTGATTTGATGTTGACTTGATTTACAGCAAAAAGGCGCAACTACATGCGCCTTTTTGTATCAGTCAGTAAGGAACAGACAGTCTGTGTTACTGCAGAAGGTGACACAGCTCGTCGAGCCGCTCGTGATTTTTCAGCACGATCTCGCGGCCATCCACGCTGATCACATCCTCCTTGTGCAGGCGGCTGAGCGTGCGGCTGACAGTCTCGATGGTAAGGCCAAGGAAATTGCCCATGTCCATGCGCGACATTGGCAAGCGCATCGCGTTCGGGGACAGGTTGCGGCGTGCGTAACGTTTGGACAGACTGAGCAGCAAAGTAGCTATGCGGCCTTCGGCATTTTTCTTGCTGAGAGTCAGCATCATCTGGTGGTCGCTTTCGATCTGCTGGCCCATCAACTGGAACATGTGGTGCTGAAGGGTATGTATTTGCAACGACAACTCTTCCAGTTTTTCGAATGGAATTTCACAAACCGAAGAGGTTTCCAGCGCCACCACGTTGCAAGCGTGCTTGTGGTTGGCCACGCCGTCGAAGCCCAGCACTTCGCCGGGCAGGAAGAAGCCGGTGACCTGCTCGATGCCGTTTTCATCCACCAGGTAGGTCTTGATGGAACCGGAACGCACTGCATAGATGGAGCGGAAGGGGTCGCCGGTGCGGTACAAATGATCACCCGATTGCAGCGGGCGGCTGCGCTGGATGATCTTGTCCACCCGCTCAATGTCGCCAATATCCAGCGCAATCGGCAGGCACAGTCCTTTCAGGTTGCAGTCTGAGCAGGAAGCCTTGATGAAGCCATGGGTACAGGCATTGGCGCTGGAGTTGGTAGCGATGATCGAGGAAGCCATTGGGCAGACCCTTTGGTATTTCGTTTATTCTACAGCAGAGAGGAGCATTTTCCCCCAAACTGCAACATGAGCAATGATAAATGACCAATCCTGCGTCCGCCAACAAGCTTGCCCGCGTTCCCGCCGCCATCTGGATGCTGGGATTTGTCAGCCTTTTTATGGACGTCTCGTCCGAGATGATTCACAGCCTGCTGCCCATGTTCATGGTGGGGGTGTTGGGTGCCAGTGCTTTCACGGTGGGAATGATCGAAGGGGTGGCGGAATCGACGGCCTTGATCGTCAAGATATTCTCCGGGGCGCTCAGCGACTATCTCGGCAAACGCAAGTTGCTGGCGGTATTGGGTTACGCGTTGGGCGCCTTTACCAAACCTTTGTTTGCGATGGCGCCCACCATTGGCATTGTGCTCACCGCCCGCTTTCTTGACCGTATCGGCAAAGGCGTGCGAGGGGCTCCCCGCGATGCACTGGTGGCCGATATTGCCCCGCCGGAAGTGCGAGGCGCGGCATTCGGGCTGCGCCAGGCACTGGATACGGTAGGCGCCTTTGTCGGCCCGTTGCTGGGGGTGGGCCTGATGCTGTTGTGGGCCAACGATTTTCGCAAAGTGTTCTGGGTAGCAGTGGTGCCTGGCCTGTTGGCAGTAGCGCTGTTGATAGTGGGAGTGCATGAACCCGCTCGTCATCAAGGCGAACTCAAAACCAATCCGATCAACCGCGCCAATCTCAAGCGGTTGGGTCCCGCCTGTTGGTGGGTGGTGGGCATCGGTGCTGTGGTGGCACTGGCAAGATTCAGCCAGGCGTTTCTGGTGCTGCGAGCCCAGCAAAGTGGCATCCCGTTGGCACTGGTGCCACTGGTAATGGTGGCTATGAATATCGTCTATGCCGGCGTCGCCTATCCGTTTGGCAAGCTGTCGGATCGCATGAGTCACAAGCAGTTGCTGGGATGGGGGCTGGTGGTGTTGATCGCAGCCGATCTGGTGCTGGCCCGCAATGGTCACTGGTTGACCGTATTGGCAGGAGTGGCGCTGTGGGGTGTGCACCTGGGCATCACCGAAGGGTTGCTGGCTACGATGGTGGCTGACACGTCACCGGCTGATTTGCGCGGCACTGCGTTCGGTGTGTTCAATCTTGTCAGCGGACTTGCAATGCTGATTGCAAGCGGCCTGGCCGGGTTGTTGTGGGATCAGTTGGGGGCGGCGTATACCTTTTATGCCGGCGCACTGTTTTGTGTGATGGCCATGGTTGGGCTGATCAGGAAAGGTTGGCAGTGAGATCCGGGTTATTCCCTGCTCCATTGGAGCGTTCTGCCATCGGCATCAAGATGCAGCAGGGGCGAATATGTGCTCCAGCCGTCAGGCGAGTTAAAGCGCAAGTGGAAATCCACGCCGCTGCGTATGCTGGTGCGGAGTGCGTTCTGGCTGGCTGCCAGCCGGATGCTGCCTATCGATTCGGATACGATGTAGTAACTGCCGCTGGTATAGGGCCCGAATTTCCAGGAGATGAGGCCATCCTGATTGGTGATGGCAATGGCAAGCGGAGCCGTTCTGGCTTGTTGGAATTGTGCCAAGCGTTGCGGAATTGTGGGCGAGATATCCTGCATGCAACGGCACTGTGCAGAGTACTCAAACAGTGGCAGGGAGTCGTCCAGAAAAATGTCATCGACTACCGGTTTGGGGATCGAGGCTGAGGCCTCCTGCATTCTCTTGATCTCACCCAGCGCCGTGATCATCCAGAATGAAGTGGCCATGCCATTGCCCGGCACAAACGCCTGGCTGCCATCGTGGTCCCACAGGTAATGCATCTGGGTATCAATGGCCTGGTAGTAAGGTTGTTCGCTGTGCTGCACCTGCGTTCTTTCCAGCAACAACAAGGCTGCGAGCACAGTACACAGGCCCATGGCAGCAGCCTTGACGGCGCCCCCGGGAAATTTGGCAACCAGATGCCTGCGCACAGCATCAAGATTGAACACGAATGCAAAGCACAACGCGTACCACGGCAGCAGCAGGTAGCGATCGGCCGTGGTAATGCCCGGATAAGCTACCAGCGGTATCAATGGTGCCAACACCATGCCGGCAAGCAACAAGGTCCATAGCCAGGCTCGACGCTGCAGCATGGTGCCCGCCACAATCACAACAAAGAACGGGATCGCGACATAGACAGTAAAGCTGCCAAACAACAAGGCAGGAATATTGAAGAACGCCAGCATTACCTCATGCCAGAAGTGCATGCTCAGGTATTGCGATCCCTGCGCATAGCCACCCACCAGACCGGGCAGCATGTAATGACGCCATAGCACATATAGGCCGATGACAATGACAAAAGGCAGGGCCTGGCGAATCCGTTGCCTCCAGCTGCCATTGGCGAGCAGAATCAACAGCACGCCAACCGGAACGTATATTTCCTTGGTAGTCACCACCAACAGATAACAGAGCACTGCCAACGCCTGTTGCCAGAGGTTGCCGCTCTGCCGGTACCGAAGCAAAAAATACACAGCCAGCAGGCTCAGCAACAGGCCTTCCAGATAGTGTCGCGTCATCAACTGGTCGCTGATGCGCAACACCGGGGTGCCCAGCAAAAACAGCAATACACCGGCGATAGCCAGTGATCTCTGCATGAACAGCGAGAACAGTTCGATAGAAATGACCGCAACCAGCCACAGCGCCAGTGCCTGATGCAGATAAAACCAAAACGGATTCAGTCCGGCCAGCGCATAGTCTACGTAATAGGAAAAGGATTCCCAGGGCGTCAGATTGGCAGTGGTCAGTTCTTGCCAGGCAGCAGGCGAAAAGAAAATATCCCACAGGCTGTGTTTGAGAGTATGGGCAAGCAAAGCTGTGTCATCAGCGCGCCAGAAACCATCCAGGGTGTGCAGGCTGAGGCCTGCAACGATTGTGGCGAAAACAAGCGTGGTAAAAATTCGTTCCTGTTGCCGATGCATGCGGATCTCCATTCACATGAATTCGAGCAATACTTCATTGAGAAAGCGCAGGCCTAATGCAGTGGGCGCCAGCCGGTCATCACGTGACTGCATAAGTTGCTTGCGTTGCAAATGTTGCAGGATTGGCTGGAGTGCGGCAAGTGGCTGGCCGGTGCGCTGCTGGTATAGGGCAGCATCCACACCTTCACACAGGCGCAGTGCATTCATCATGAATTCAAGAGGAAGTTCGTTGACAGGCACGGCCTTGGATTCAACCGTGTACTTCCCCTGTGCTTGCAGATAATGCTGCGGCATGCGGGTCTTGCGGGTCCGTACAATGCTCATGGAATCTGGTGGAAGCAGGGTTGTCAGCTTGCCATGCGCGCCGGCGCCGATGCCGAGGTAATCGCCAAACTGCCAGTAATTCAGGTTGTGGCGCGACTCTTTGCCAGGCCGGCTGAACGCGGAAATCTCGTAACGCAAAAACCCGTGTGGTTCCAGCATGTCGATGCCGGCTTGCTGCATATCGGCAATGGTGTCATCGGCCGGCAGTGTGGGTGGGCGCCGGAAGAATTCGGTGTTGGGTTCTATTGTCAGCTGGTACCACGACAGGTGCGTGGGTTTACAGTCCAACGCCGTTTGCAGATCGGCCAGAGCTTGTTGCGTGCTTTGGCCGGGCAAACCAAACATCAGATCCAGATTGAAGTTGTCAAAGCCGGCTTTGTGCGCAATATCGGCCGCACGCAGCGCTTCATCACGTCCGTGGATACGACCGAGCTTTTGCAAGTTGTCCGCATCGAAACTCTGGATGCCAATCGACAGCCGGTTGATGCCGGCCTGTCGATAGCCGCTGAATTTTTCCTGCTCAAAAGTGCCGGGGTTGGCTTCCAGCGTGATTTCGATGTCGGCAGCAAACGGCACGATCTTGTGGATTTCTGTTAACAGCCGCTCATAGCTGGCCGCACTGAACAAACTGGGCGTGCCGCCACCGATGAAAATCGACTGCAAACTACGACCCTGTATGAAGGCGCTGTCGAGACGCAAATCTTCCAGCAACGCCGCTATATAGTCGGCTTCCGGCAGTTCGCCTTGCTGCTGATGCGAGTTGAAATCGCAATAAGGGCATTTGCGCACACACCAGGGCACATGCACATACAGGCTGAGTGGAATCACAGCGGCCAGCGCAGTAGCAGTTGCTGCAGGGCCAGCGCGCGGTGGCTCAGGCGGTTTTTCACAGCAGGAGGCAGAGAGGCAGAAGTGCAGGCGTGGGTCGGCACCAGAAACAACGGATCGTAGCCGAAGCCATGCACGCCATGCGGTTCACGCACAATGCGGCCTTCCCAGCTACCCTGGCAGATCAGCGGCATCGGATCATCCGGAAACCGGAACATCGCAATGGCACACTGGAAGCGGGCACTGCGCTGGTCATCAGCCACGTCGCGCAGCAGGTCGAGCAACAGCGCATTGTTGGCTGCGTCGGGATTGTCACTTTGCAATTGCAGATGCGGCAACGAGGGCAGCTGTGGAAATCCGCCGGTAAAATACCGGTGGGCAAAGCGGGCCGAATAAATGCCCGGGGCGCCTTTGAGCGCATCTACTTCAAGGCCGGAGTCATCGGCAATCGCCGGCAGGCCGCTGAGCCTGCTGGCATGGCGGGCCTTGATGATGGCGTTCTCGACAAAGCTCAAGCCGTCTTCCACCGCATCCGGAATATTGAAGCCGGATTGCGGCAACAGCGTGACATTCCGTTCTGCCAGCAACGATTGCAGTTCGGACAATTTCTTCTGGTTGCTGCTGGCCAGCACGATCTCGATCATGACTGCCTCAATCGGAGTAGAGCTGGGTGGTCCACTCGATGACACGGGTTTCACCCTTGCCTTCCGGTTGCACGTCAATTTTGAAGCGCAGGATTTCGGCATTGGAGAAATCAAACTGGCCGATATAGTAAATGGACTTGTCTTCGCGGATTTCGACAAACGGAATCGGGCCGGTCTGCTGCATCAGGTTGGTTCTGCCACCGCTGAGTTTCGCGGTGACCGGCGTGGTGGAGCCGTCGGGGTTGTTGTGCAGCACTGCAATGTTCACGAACGCGGCGCGCTTGCTGCGCACGATATGATATTGCCCGGCGATCTCCGGTGTCAGGAATGTGGAGTTCACGGCGATGTAGTGCACAGTGTACTCGCCGAATTTCTGCGACTCGGCCAGTGTGCAACCGGCAGTGAACCAAAGCAGCAACATCAGAACGACACGCATGGCGCTCATCTCGTGATGTGGTAGATCGCGTTGATACCGAAGAAATTCGGCGACATCCGCATCAGCGCAGTGCTGTGATGGCCGTCATCGACCACGTTGCGGCTGAGCACCTTGATCTGCTTGCTTCGGCACAGCTCGTCGAAATCGCTGATCGTGCAATGATGCAGGTTGGGCGTATCGTACCACTCGTAAGGCAGCTGCGGTGATTTCGGCATGCGGCCATTGGTGAACAGCGACAGGCGGTGACGCCAATACGCAAAATTGGGAAAGGTCAGGATGCAGTTCTTGCCGACCCGCAGCATTTCTTCCACGATCTCGTCAGGCCGGTGCAGTGCCTGCAACGTGTGTGCGAGCACCACCGTGTCAAAGCTGCCGGTCTCCAGATTGTGCAGGCCCTTGTCCATGTTCTGTTCGATCACATTCACGCCGGCTTTCAGGCACTGCAGAATGTTGTCGGCATCGATTTCCATGCCGAGTTCGTGGATGTGACGCGTCGCCTTCAGATGCGCCAGGAACGAGCCGTCACCACAGCCAAGATCGAGCACGCGGCTGCCGGGCGCGATCCAGTCCTGGATAAGTTGCAGATCGGCACGCATCAGCGATGGCCCCCGCTCTGGCATTCAGCGGCCACGCGGCCCATGTAGGCATGCAATGCCTGCATGTAGCGCGGAATCGGCAGCAAAAATGAATCGTGGCCTTCCGCTGCGGCAATCTCCATATAGCTGACATCCTTGCGGGCTTTCAGCAGGTTGTCGACGATTTCACGCGAACGTTCGGGTGCGAAGCGCCAGTCACTGGTGAATGACACTACCAGGAATTTGCACTGGCTGTGGGTAAAGGCTTTGGAGAAGTCACCGCCGTAGTCCACGGCCGGGTCGAAATAGTCCAGCGCCTTGGTCATCAGCAGATAAGTATTGGCATCGAAACTCTTTGAAAAAGTCTCACCTTTGTACTGCAGATAGCTCTGTACCTGGAAATCCACATTGAAGCCAAAGCTGAGCTTGCCGTCGCGCAGGTCGCGTCCGAAATTGCTGTCGCTGCCGCCCTTGCCGAATTTTTCGCGCAGCAAGGAGTCACTCAGATAGGTGATATGGCCGACCATGCGCGCCAGCATCACGCCTTTCTGCGGAAAGGTGTTGAAGTCGTAGTAGCGGCCTTCGTGGAAATCCGGATCGCTCATGATGGACTGGCGAGCCACTTCGTTGAACGCAATGTTCTGTGCCGACAACTTCGGCGCTGCTGCAATGATGAGCGCATGACGCAGACGTTTCGGAAAGGAAATCGCCCAGCGCATCACTTGCATGCCGCCGAGACTGCCACCAATCACAGCCGCCCACTGTTCGATGCCGAGGCGGTCGGCCAGTCGCGCCTGGCTTTGCACCCAGTCGCGTACGGTAATGATCGGAAAATCGAGGCCGAACGGTTTGCCGGTGTCGGGATTGATGGAGCTCGGGCCGGTGCTGCCGGCACAGCCACCAAGGTTGTTCAGGCACACCACAAAAAAATGATTGGTATCGAACGGCTTGCCGGGACCGATGCAGCAATCCCACCAACCCGGTTTTTCCCTGGCATTGTTGGCATCGTGGAAGCCAGCCGCATGATGATCGCCACTTAACGCATGGCAGATCAGAATTGCATTGTTGCGTTCGGCATTGAGCGTGCCATAGGTCTCCACCATCAGATCATAGCGGTCTATGGTGCGGCCACTGCGCAGATTGAGCGGCTCTTCAAAATGATACCGCTGCGGTGCCACCAGTCCGACCGAGTCTGCCGCAATTGTTTTGTGAGTGGCTGGCGTGTTCACAGGCCAATCACCACCGAAGCTGCCACCCGCAGGCCAACCACCAGCGGATTCAGTATCAGGTATTCCACGGCCTTGATGCCCAGGATCAACAGCATGGGCGAGAAATCAAGACCGCCCATCGGCGGCAGTACGCGATGGGTGACGCGATAAATCGGCTGCAGCAGTTGAAAGATCACCAGCAGGATCGGATGACCACTGAACGGCGCGATGAAACTGGCCACCACCTGCACCACCATCGCGTAGAAATAGATGTTCAGGGTCAGGCCAATCAGGCCGACAAAGGCCCAGCTGATAATCTTGCCCACCGGCAACGTGCTGCCCAGCAGAAACACCATCAACGCAGTAGCCAGCGAACTCAACAACAAGGCCAGCACCAGTGAGGCAATGTCGAGGCGTCGCCAGCTGGGAATCACCCGGCGCAGCGGATTGAGCAACGGCGCAGTGATTTTGACGATGGCCTGGCACACCGGGTTGTAGAAATCGGCGCGAGCTGTCTGCAGCAAAAACCGCAGCATGACCGCCGCAATGTAGAGGCCGCCAAGTTTGCTGATGATGAGGATCAAACCCTCGCTGAATGCTGAAACCATGGTTGTTCGTCTTTGTCAGGAAGAGGCAAGTTCGGCAGAACGCCTGGCCGCACTGGCAAGGGCGCGCGCCACAATAGCGCGGAAATGCTCGGATTCAAATTGGCGGATGGCCGCTTCCGTGGTGCCACCCGGCGAGGTGACCCGGCGGCGCAACTCGGCAGCATCCACATCACTGGCCAAGGCCAGCTTGGCAGCACCGAACGCGGTTTGCAGCGACAAGGCTTTTGCCACTTCAGGCGCCAGACCCAGTTCGATGCCAGCCGCCTGCATCGCTTCCAGCAACAGGAAGAAGTAGGCAGGGCCGGAGCCGGACAGGGCCGTGACTGCGTCCATCTGCTTTTCATCTTCCAGCCAGCAGGCGAGGCCGACCGACTGCAATATGGTCTGCGCCAAAGCTTTTTGGCTGACGTTCACCTGGCTGTTGGCAAACAGGGCACTGGCACCCGCCTGCACCAGCGCCGGCGTGTTGGGCATGCAACGAACGATGGCTTGTGCAGCCGATGTCCACTCCTGCAAGCGCGCGCAAGTGATCCCGGCAGCAACCGAGATCAGCAACACCGGTTTGGCAGCGAGCGCAGCACGCAAGCTCCGGGTGACAGCCGCCATCACTTGCGGTTTGACGGCCAGGATCACCACATCACAGGCGCTGGTCAGCCGGGCATTGTCGGTGCTGACTTGCACGCCCTTGGCGGCCAGGGTCTGCAGCTTGTCGGCAGACGGGTCACTGGCCCACAGTTTGGCGGGTGCAACCCCGGTGGCCAACAGCCCTTCGATCAGCGCCGTGGCCATGTTGCCGGCACCAATGGTGCCTATGGAAATGTCGTTGGAAAGCATCAGGGCATTGTAACCCGAGCCCCGAAAATGTCAGTCCCTATGCGCACCATGGTGGCGCCTTCGGCGATGGCGGCTTCGAAATCACTGCTCATGCCGATCGACAATTCCCTGCATCCGGAATGGCCATTGGCCACGAGCTGGTCGCGCGCCTGCGCCAACCGGCGAAACACCAGGCGCTGCGCGGCGAAATCGGTAGCGGCTGCCGGGATTGCCATCAGCCCGCGCAGTTGCAGCTGCGGCATGCCGGCAATGCCGGCAGCCAGACTGGCGACCTCGCCAACGGCAACACCGGATTTGCTGTCTTCATCACTAAGGTTGACCTGGATCAGCACATTGAGCGGGCCACGCGCCGGCGGGCGCTGCTCGTTGAGGCGCTGGGCAATCTTGAGCCGGTCGACACTGTGCACCCAGTCGAAGCGGGCAGCGAGATCGCGCGTTTTGTTGGACTGGATTGGACCGATGAAGTGCCACTCGATAGCGCAGTCGGCCAGGGCATCCATTTTGCCAAGTGCCTCCTGCAGATAGTTCTCGGCAAATCGGTGCTGGCCCAATTCATACACTGCATGCACGCGCTCAGGCCCCTGGGTTTTGCTGACGGCCAGCAATTGCACGCAGCCGGGCTCTCGCGCATACTTCCGTTCAAATTCGGCGATGCGCTGCCGGACGTTCACCAGTGCGGTTTGCAGATTTCCAGTATGGTTGGTAAGCGTAGCCATCGACTCATTCTATCAGTTGTATTACAGGGGGGATGCACACCATGAATATCCAGGAACTGCTGAATTTCAGCGTCAAAAGCAAAGCCTCTGACATGCATCTTTCAGCCGGCATGCCGCCGCTGATCCGTGTCGACGGTGATATTCGCCAAATCGACGTGCCCGCGCTTGACCACAAAACCGTGCACGGCCTCATCTATGAAATCATGAATGACAAGCAGCGCAAGAACTACGAAAAAGATCTTGAGTGCGACTTCTCGTTTGAAATTCCCAACCTGGCGCGCTTTCGCGTCAACGCCTTCGTGCAGAACCGTGGCGCCGGTGGCGTATTCCGTACCATTCCGTCTAAGATCCTGTCGATGGAACAGCTGGGCATGGGTGAAGTGTTCAAAAAGATTACCGAAACCCCGCGCGGGCTGATTTGTGTGACCGGACCCACCGGGTCCGGCAAGAGCACGACGTTGGCGGCGATGATCGACCATATCAACTCCAACCACTATCACCACATCCTCACCATCGAAGACCCCATTGAATTCGTGCACACCAGCAAGAAGAGCCTGATCAACCAGCGCGAAGTGCATCGCGACACCCTCGGTTTCAACGAAGCGCTGCGCTCGGCACTGCGTGAAGACCCGGACATCATTCTGGTCGGCGAGTTGCGCGATCTGGAAACCATCCGCCTCGCGTTGACTGCAGCCGAAACCGGCCACTTGGTGTTCGGCACGCTGCACACCACTTCTGCTGCCAAGACCATCGACCGTATTGTTGACGTGTTCCCTGCTGCAGAAAAATCGATGGTGCGCTCCATGCTGTCGGAATCGCTGCAGGCGGTGATTTCGCAAACCCTGCTGAAGAAAGTGGGCGGTGGCCGCGTGGCGGCACACGAGATCATGATGGGCACGCCCGCGATCCGCAACCTGATCCGTGAAGACAAGATTGCGCAGATGTATTCTGCTATCCAGACCGGTGCATCACTCGGCATGCAAACACTGGATCAATGCCTGAAAACCCTGATCACCAAAGGCGTGGTCGATCGCAACGAAGCCAAGTCCAAGGCCAAGATGCCGGAAACGCTGTAAGCCGGTCCCGGCGCATCCTGCAAAGCGACAGTTACGAAACCCAGCCCGGCAGTTGACTGGCATCGGTCCAGTTGCCGTGCAGGCCCTGACGCAGACGGAACGGCAGTTTGGCGCGGCCGATCGGACCATTCTCCACCGCGAGTGCATCGAAAATCGCCAGCTCGGAATAGTTCAGCACGATGTTGTCGATCAGCGCCACTATATAACCGTGACCTTCCGGCGCGTCCTTTGATTTCGGAATGAAGCAGGGCTCCTGGATCAGGCAATCCGGCCCGCAGAACCAGGTGCTCTGTTTGCCGGTGTGCAAATCCATGAAGCCGAGCAGATTTATGCGCAAACCGGAAGCGCGGGCACTGGGGCCATTGAATGGCAAAGAGGCATCCATCACCAGCAGCCAGCCGTAGCGGTTGTTCCGGGTGGCATAACGATCATCGATGCGCGGGAACTCTCCCATCATGTCGGTGAGTCGTTCCACTTTCTCGAACTCTTCGCCCTTGCTGTTGAAGTCGACTGTCCAGCGTGTCATGAACGAGCGGCCTTCTTCACGGTTGAAGGGGGCGCCGTGGATGTCGGGGAAGAACGGGAACATGTTGTTCTTCGCTACCGGGGTATCAAAGTAGACCTTGCTGCCGTCGTTGAATGCGTTCATTACATGCGAGCAGAACAGGTTGGGGGATTTGAACCACTTCATGTCTTTGGCTTCGCCGCCTTTGCGTGGCAGCAAGCCCAGATAAACCGGCAGTGTGGTATCGAAACCGAAATGCGGCAGGCCGGCTTTCAGACGATCCCAGTTGGACGTGCTGGGGACGATATGAAACACTGCGTAATCTTCGGTGACCCCGAAGTCATGCATCATGCAGTAGTAGGGCACCTCAAACCACACTTCGCGTACCAGCTCGCCCTGGGGATTGATTTCCATATAGGTACAGTCGCGGGTCAACAGCCCTTTGGCGGCATAACTGAACGCCACCATGTTGCCGGTGAGCGGATCAACCTTGGGATGGGCGCAGAATGTCTGGCTGTGACTCTTGCCACCCCAGTTGGTATAGCCGAAGGTTTCCATCGTCAGCGGATCCATTACCAGCGCCGGGCTGTCTTCTTTCAGTGCCAGCAGCTTGCCGGCATGCACGAAGGCGTTGGTATTGGCTGTGCCGCGAATCCTGCCTTTGACGGACTCGTCGTCGGTGGCAGGGTTGCGATAGGCGCCGAACAGTGCCTTGCCGGCCGCCCGTTCCAGTTTGAATTTGTCGGTCTGCGCATAGCGCTGCTTGAAATCGACCTTGCCGCCACGGAAACGGAACTGGGAGATAAGACCGTCGCCATTGAAAAACTGGTCATTGTCGAACATGGGCGCGAACTGCTGGTCAGGATGCACGCGGTGGAAAGTGCCGTGCAGTTCGGGCGGAATCACGCCTTCCACTTCCATGTCCAGAATGTCGCCTTCAAAGCGCAGGGGTTTGAGTATGCCGGAAAAGGCAAGAGTGTCG
This sequence comes from uncultured Gammaproteobacteria bacterium, assembly GCA_903837345.1. Taxonomy (GTDB): domain Bacteria; phylum Pseudomonadota; class Gammaproteobacteria; order Pseudomonadales; family Pseudohongiellaceae; genus CAILUG01. The sequence goes on from CAILUG010000023.1 coordinate 36,385, forward strand.
GGGAAATGTGCCATGGCAGGTCTCCATCTGTTTTCGCAGCTGGATTAAACAGAACTCATTACCGCATTACAATCGCTGACACTTAATCTGGAGCAAACAAACAGCACATGGAAAGTGGAAGGGCGCGTTTATAGCTGCTTGAGGATTGCGTCGCAGATCTGGTCCTGCGTCATGGTATTGCCGTTGATGGTGATATCGGCATATTGGCGATACAGCGAAGTGCGCTCCCCGAACAGATCGGCAAAACTTTGATCGGGGCGTTTGGCGATACCGCGGGTTTCGTAATCGGTGATGCGTTTGCGCAGCGTGTCGACGCTCACATCAAGATAGATACAAGTTCCGTTTTTGCGCAGGTGCTGCATGGCCGCAGCGCTGTAAACGGCACTGCCACCGGTCGAGATTACATGATTTTCCACGTTGATTTCCTGCAGCACACGCGCTTCGATTTCGCGCAGGCGCAGATAGCCCTCCTGGTCGAGGATGTTCTGCAACGAACGGTGTTCGACATGCTGGATCAATACGTCGGTGTCAATGAAGTCGTGCGAGGTGCGCTTGGCAAGGATGATGCCGATGGTGCTCTTGCCGGAGCCCGGCATGCCGATCAGAACGAGATTGGATTTGTTTGACATAAATGCAGCCTGGAAACGATGTGCAATTATGCCAGCCAACGCTTGAGCAACGCACTCATCAATTCATTGGCGGCAGCAAAACGCTCGGGATGCGCCAGCATGGCTGCAGCAGTTTGCGCATAGCGGCTGCCATCCAGTTCACCGCTGTCCTGGGCCAGCCAGGTCTGTGCGTCGTGCAGCGTGGTTTCCAGGTGAAACTGCAATGCCAGCACTCGTTCATTCCACACAAAACCCTGATTGCGGCAACCGCTGCTGGAAGCCAGCAGGCGTGCACCTTCGGGCAGGTTGAAAGTATCTCCATGCCAGTGGAAAACTTCCGCTTCTGCGGGAAAAGCGCTGGCCAGAGCTGAACCTGCGCAGTCAGTACGTCGCGTCACCGGCCACCAGCCGATTTCACGATATGAGTTCCTGAACACGCTGGCTCCCAGCACTTCAGCCAGCAGTTGCGCACCAAGGCAGATGCCGAGCACCTTCTTGCCTGCCTGCACGGTTTGTTTGATGAACTGCTTTTCTGTTACCAGCCAGGGCAGAGTGGCTTCGTCATACACGCCCATCGGACCGCCCATGATGATCAGCGCATCAAACCCGTCCTGGGCCGGCCACGCATCATTGGCGAAGCAATGTGTACAGCTCAGCTGATGGCCGTGCGCAAGCAATTCGCTTTCCATGCTGCCCAGACCTTCGAACGCCACGTGCTGCAGATAATGGATACGCATGAAATGGATGCTGATGCTACTGCTGGGCTTTCAGTACTTTCTGCACCACCGGATTGTCGAGCATCCACTGGCGCATCTTCGCCACTTTGGGAAACCAGTTCACGTCGACTTCATCGCCTTCCAGCCAGTTGGTGATGGTGAACAGGTACATGTCACAGATGCTGTAATCCTCACCCAGCACGAACGGCCCTTTGAAAAAATCATGTTCGATCTGGTCGAAGCAGGCCTTCATGGTTTGTGGCACTTTGCGTTTCATCGACTCTATCGCCGCGGCGTCGTCCGACCAGCGTGCACCGCGATAGCGATGTGCGTGTGCCACGTGCACGGTGGAACACAGATAGCTGTTGAATGACTGCGCCTGGGCGAATTGCCAGGCATCACCAATCGGAGCCAGCCTGGCGGCAGGAAAACATTGTGCAATGTAGGCCAGAATCGCCGGGTTTTCGGTCAGCACGCCATGCGAGGAAATCAGTGCTGGCACCCGGCCCTTTGGATTGATGGCCAGATATTCAGGCGAGCGTTGTTGCTGGTTCGCAAAATCCACCTTGCGGGCTTCATAGGTGGCACCGCTGTGTTCAAGTGCCAGATGCGAGGCCACAGCGCAGGAGTTGGGGGCGTAATAAAGTTTCAACATATTGGCAGATCCTTGGGTTGGAGTTGGCAGCCAGTTGCCGGCTTACCATACATGTTCGCGACCCTCCCAGGTCCAGAAGCGTCCGGACTGGTCCATGGTCAGATTATCGATCAGTTTGAACAGACCTGATGCACTTGCTTCGGTGGAGATATGGGCACTCTGGCCGCCCATATCGGTGCGCACCCAGCCTGGATGCAATGGGCATACGATGATGTTGTCAGCAGCCAGCTCTTGCGCCAGCACCTGCATCACCTTGCTGACGGCAGCTTTGGAAGAACGGTATGCGTATAAGCCAGTGCCCAATTCCAGACCGAAGGCGCCCATCTGGCTGGAAATAGTGGCGATGCGCGGACGTGCGGCAAGTTTCAGATTTGGCAACAGCGCAGTAGCAAGACGGAAAGGTGCCAGCGTGTTGATTTCGAAGGTGTGCAGCCAGTCAGCGTAGTCCATGTCACCGATACCCTGCTGTTCGCCCCCCATCACGCCAGCATTGTTGATCAGCACATCGACGGCGCGCGTGCCGAGCTGCTGGCAGAACAGACTCACTGACTTTGCATCGCCGACATCAAGCTGTGCCAGCTCCAGCGAACCCAGCGAGGCGAGCAGGTCGGCGGCCTCGGCAGGTTGTCGGCAACCCGCTATCACATGATGGCCTGCCTGCAGAAACTGGCGGGTGAGGGCCAGCCCTATGCCGCGGTTGGCGCCGGAAATGACGATGGTTTGCATGCTTTCCCCATTTTCATGAACTGTAGGATCATCAATCCCGCTTATTTCTTTTTCTTGCGGTTAGCCTTGCGTGCCTGCTTCTTGCCTGCCTGCTTCTTGCGTGTCTGCTTCACAGGTTTGGCGCTTTTCGGGACAGGTTTGTGTGCTGGTTTGGCTTTGACTGACGCCTTGGCAACAACCTTGTTGCTCACAACCGGTTTCTTCGCCGGTGCGAGCCCGGGTTTGGGTTTTGCAGAAGATGGCGCAGGTTTCATGGCTTTGCCGTTGCCGGCAGGTTTTGCTGCCTTGATGCCGGGTTTGCTTTTTTGCGATGGCTTGGCTTTCCCTGGTTTTGCACTCTCTGCATCCGCTATCTGCTTTTGCAAGGCCAGCAGATTGACGATGGCGTCCTGGTAGCCGGGCCGAAGCTCGATGGCTCGCTGCATATGCATGCGGGCATTCTTGAAGTCGCCGATGATGCGGTAGAGATTGCCGACATTGCTATGGCCTTCCGGCGAGTTGGGATTGATCTGCAAGGCCTTAAGGTAAGCAGCCAGTGCCTCCTTGTGCTGGCCAAGGCGTTTATACGCCACACCCATGTTGATGTGGGCCCAGGAGAAATTGGGCAACAACTTGAGCGCACGGCCATGAAAGCTGATGGCCTTGGTGAAATCGCCTTTGTCCTGGAACAGCATGCCGAGGTCATTGAAATATTCCGCGCGGTCCGGGGCCAGCACAGTGGCTTTCTGCAACAGTGTCAGCGCTTCATCGATGGAGCGGAGTTCGCGCAAAACCATCGCCAGACCATGCAGGGCTTCGGCACTGTCGGCCTGCAGCTGCAGTGCGGCGCGGTAGGTGCGAATGGCCTCTTCATGCTGGCGACTGGCATGCAATTGGCGCGCGTGCAGGATCAGTTGTTGTACGGGCTTCGGACTGTTGGCCAGAGGAGCCAGTTGCTTGATGCGGCGCTCAAGATCTTCCGAATTCACAAGGCGGGCGGCCTGACGGTAGGAATCGAGCGCTTCCATTACCTGGCCCAGCTGCTGTTGAGCGAGTCCCATCTGCGCGAGTACGGCGGCCATTTGTTCCTGCGGGGGTTTCTTCACCATTACGCTGATGGCAGCCCAGATGCGGCGCAGGATCGGCAAGGCGTCTGCAGACTGGTTGTTGCGATTGAGCACCATTGCCAGTCCCATGGCTGCGGCACCGTTTTCAGGATCGAGTTCCAGTGCCTCATGGTACAGCCGCAGTGCCGAACCAAGATCATACTTTTCGAGTTTTTGCGAAGCTTGCGCCAGCAGGTTGGTGACTTTGTTACTCATTGTTTTGCTTCCTCAGCTATGTAGCAGGCGCTTGTATGCCGGCAGTGCTACAGTCTCGAAATCATAGTGATCAATGATGGTCTGGCGCGCTGCCTTGCGCAAGAGCTCATACCGTTGCGGGTTGGCCAGAGCGTCGATGGTGCGATCGGACAGAACCTGCGGACTGTGGAACGGCACCAGCAGCCCGTTTTCGCCGTCCTTGATCAACTCTTCAACCGGTGGTGTGGCGGAACCTATTACCAGGCAGCCGGCAGACATTGCTTCCATCATCGACCACGACAGCACGAACGGGTAGGTCAGATAGATGTGCACGCGCGAGATCTGCAGTACCTGCAGGAAGGTCTCATACCCCACCCGGCCCAGGAAGTGCACGCGCGACATGTCGAGGCGCGACTGCACCTCGGCCAGATAATTTTCACGGTGGGTGGTGCCGGGCGGAGGAGGGCGACCATAGCCTTTTTCGTCAGCGCCCACGATGACGACATGACAATTGGGGCGGGCCGCAAGAATGCCCGGCAGTGCACGCATGAAAGTGTGGTAGCCGCGATAGGGTTCGAGGCAGCGGCCGACATAGGTCAACACTTCGTCACCGGCATGCAATACCGTGCCATTGGGCATCTGCAGCGACGCGCCGGGGTTGGGAGCCACAAGGTTGGTGTCTATGCCTTCGTGCAGCAGTTGCAGTTTCGGCTGCCAGACTTCGGGAAAGCGGCTGCGTTGCCATTGGGTCGGCGTGATGCCAAAGTCGCAGCTATCGAGCGCCATCAGTTGCGTGGCGTTGAGCGCGCGTATGCGGAACACGTCATTCATGGTGGACGTATACTCGGGATCGAAGCCGACATCGGCTCCCAGGCGCTGATAGTAAAATTCGAAGAAGCCAATGACCCTGGCGCCCGGGAACAGGTCCTTGAGAAACATGGCATCGCCGAAGCCGGGATGCGCAATGATGATGTCGGGCTCCAGGTTCATTTCCACCTTGGCTTTCGACAGCGCAATCAGCACCTGTTCCGCACGGCGCACCGATTCGTCATAAGAGCGTACATAGGGGTGCAGGCTTTCGTTGACAGCCTGATTTTCGACTGCCGGATAGGTCAGCAGGGTCACGCCTGCTATTTTGGACTGGCCCTGGGTCCATTTTTCGTCGCCAATTGCAAACACTTTCAGCCCGGGTTCGCGGGCAAAGGCCTGGGCAACGCCCATGAATTGGCCAGGAAAATTAGGATGGACGAAAAGTACTTCCAAGGTGTTTCTCCAGTTCTTCGGAAAGCCAGGCCGCGCCAGGGGCGGGCAGTCCGGGCGGCCATTCCACGATCAGTACATCATTTTCTATACGACTGCACACTCGCTTGGCACGCCGGGGATGCAGCCTGACACAAACATCGCTCATGCGGGCGGCAGTACCGGGTTCTACCAGACGACAGCCCATGCCTGCCTGCCGCAGGTGCTGCTGCAACAGTTGGGCGCGGTGGCGCGCTGAATCGTCTTGCCAATTACCGGTAATCTCCACGCGAACCCGTGGCTGACCGGGATCAAGCAAGCCTCCGAGGGGCTGCGCTGGCAAGCTTGAGTGCACACTGACCTGCAAGCGTTTGGCCAGTGTTTTCGCTTTGGTCGCTGGCGCCAGCACTGCTTCGAATTCCTGCCACCAGGGCTGCTTAAGCCACACACCGGGGTCTGCATCGACTGCGGCGACCAGCAACAAGTCGCTGCGGGCAGCTTCGAGCCGGCGCACATCGTATCGCGGATCACCCACTACCAATACTTGCAGGCCACTCACCTGTTTCCAGTCCTGGCCAGGTTGGAGCAGACGCAGATCGGCAAGGGGGTGGGCAACGGCCAGCGCTGGTGCCAGTGCAGTAGCTGCGCCGACCAGCCCGATACGCAACGGCTCGCGCGTAAAGTACCCGTCGCCCGAGACAAGGCTGCTCCACCAGCGACGCTTGATCCACAGGCCGATATGACGTTGCAACACTGCGGTGTTTTGTTCCAGCCGGTCGAACACTGCCCGCTCGCGGCCCGAGAGCCGTGTGAAACCGTGATGATGCAAGGCTGCTACATTGTTGCAGCAGATGACCTGTTTGCCCAGACGCTCGCCGAGACGCAGGCAGAACTCCACGTCTTCGAAGCCGTAGAAATATTCCGGATCGAATCCGCCGGCTGCATCGAAATCAGCCTTGCGGCACATCAGTGCAGCGCCGGTAACTGCCGGCACCAGGGCCGGGCTGAACTCAGGCTCTTTGCCAGAACTGCTCGGCATGGTTTCGAAAGGCAGGTAGCCGTGGTTGAGCGTGAACCGTACGCCCAGATGTTGCACAACGTGGGTGCTGATGGCGTCATTGTAGAAGCTGGCGACCCGCTTCAGCAGCTTCAGCCCGACGATGCCTGTGCCGGGCTCCGCCAAAATACTGAGCATTTGTGGCAATACGTCCTGCAGCAACTGGATGTCATTGTTCAGAAACAACAGTACCGGCGCACGCGCACGGCTGGCCCCGAGGTTGCAGGATGTTGAGAAAGAGTCGTTGCGTGGCAGCGGGATAGCCTGCAGATCGAGGCTGTGTTGCCAACCTTTGAGCACGGCAAGACTGTGGTCCGTGGAGGCATGGTCGATGATGATGAGTTCGGCCGGTATGCTGTGATTGTGCGTCTGCCAGCTCGTCAGCAGATCCTGCAACAGGCCTGCACCATTGCGGTTAAGGATGACCACAGATACTTGTGGAGCAGGAAACTTGCGCAGCGCGCCGGCTCGAGCCGGCTTTCGACGTGAGGGCAGCGAAGGCACATATGCCAGCCCGACAGGCTGCCACTGCACGCGTTGTTGGCCTTGGTCCAGCACCTGGCCGCTGTTGGTCTCGAGCACTTCCACCAGATGCGGCTTGCCATCGTGCAGCAGGTTTGGCACAGGAATGCTGAAGCCGGGGAGTGCCATCCTGTCTTGTGGCAGAGACAGTTCTGAAGTCAGATCGGGGCGGGCGACATTACAGTGGAACCAGTCCAGCACAATGCCATCGACACGCAAGGCCAGCTGCAACGGACGTTGGAGATCGCAAATATCCAGTGCCCAGCCGGAGATGGTTGTTGGCGTCAGGTTTTCAACGACACCGCCGATCCGGTTGTGGGGAATCAGCGGTGAGCCGCGCAGCGTGATGCCATTGCAACAGACGTTCAGCGGGCCTGGGCCCAGCGAGGCCAAGGCCACCGAGAAAGAGGCCCGCCAGTCGCCAGAGTCTGGCTGCTTGCCTGGAGTGAGGCGCTGGGTGTGCAGCAAGCGCCCGTCGTTGCCGGTGATGCGCAAGGTCGGCAGGCGTGTTGGTTTTACTTCGAGCCAGATGTTACCCACCAGATCACGGCCGTACTGCTGTATGTCGCCTCGTAACGGTTTGGCCGGCAGCGTCAGCAGAGGGGAATACAAGCCACCATCGTTGAGGTCGGGGATCATGGCCTGTAGCTGGTGCTCGAAGCCATCCCTGGTCTGGTGCGGCAAGGGAAAACAAAATCCCGCCATCGTATCGGGAGCCTGACCGCAAACTCGCTGCACGGCAGCTGGCAGTGCTGGCCCGGTGAGTTCGCTGGCTACAAGCGCACCATCCAGCAGCAGATCAACCTTCAGCTCCTGCCTGTTGCCAGTGCTGGCCCAGCCCCAGAGCCTGCCGTCATGGAGCACAAGCGGGGATATTTTCGGCGGAAATGAATGCATACGGTCATTGTCCACCTAAAACAAAGCCCGCATGAAGCGGGCTTTGTTTTGGTGGCTTTTGCTTGCCAGGATCATCCGATGATCTTGAACGCGAGCATACTGGCGGTCAGGTCGGCTGGAGAGACGCCGACCAGGGTAACTGAGGAATCGGGACCGAAATTGTAGGTAACACCGGCCGTGGTCTTCACAACACTGGTCACTTTGGTGTTCAACTGGTCGATGTTGCCGACTCCGGCAAACTCAACAGCAAGCTTGTCGACGGATTTGTTGAAGTCAGTGATAGTGTAATGGCCGGTAGCATTCACGGCGAACAAGTCGCTGCCCGCGCCACCGGTGAGGGTGTCATTACCGCTGCCGACCAGAGTGTCGTTGCCGTCACCGCCGGTAATATTCTGGGCCTGGCTGTCGCTGGTGATAACGATAGGCGCGCTGCCGTCGACGCGCACAGTGCCTGGCGCAGACAATATGGCGGCGTCGACACCCTTGAGTACCACGGCAGCAGTGCCAGTGTAGGCCAGATTGAGGGCAAACAAGTTGTAACCAGCGGTGCCGCTGCCATCCACCAGAATATCATTGGCACCTACCAGTGAATCCACGCCGGCATAGCTGCCATCGGTATTCAGGAGGGCAAAAGTTTGATGGCCAGCATCTGTAGAAATACCGCTAACAATGCTGGAAACTTGGGGGGCATATGTTGAGCTGACGAGTGTGAGCTTGGTGAGATGAGTTTGTTCGCCTGCCGTATTCGCCTTAGCAGCGAGAAGACTGGCGACATTAAGACTGAGAAGCTGGCTACTTTGCTGCTGCACTTCTAGGATAGAAGTCGGAGGGGGGACGTTCGCGTGGTAATCAGATACCAACTGGGAAAGGATTGCGTCGTGGGTAGCGGTAACGGTGTCAGTCCCTCCGCCAACAGTAGCAGTAGAAATGAGCTTGGTAGTCAACACCATAGAGTCGCCGGCATTAACGGTAATATGATCATTTCCAGAATTAAAGGAGATAGTATTATTGCCACTACCACTAATAGTGGCGGCGCCGCCTCCTATGAATACCTGATCGGTGCCATCAGAAAAATGGGTGGATATTTTAGTGCCGCCGCCAAAAATTGTGCTGGAATTGGAAGAGCTTACAGTAAATTGTGCTGGAATTGGAAGAGCTTACAGTGTTATTGCCACTTGCTAGCAGATTGCCAATAACGTTCTGGGTGTGCGTGTCTGTATTTAGCGTAATTGTCGATGTGCCACCATCGGCAGATTTAACTGTTACTGGCATTTTAATTTCTCCAAAACAACGCTGGGGCCTGCCTTCATAATTCATTGATTCTCAAAAGAAAAACACTTTTGAGTAATTCGAATCAAGACCGGCGCAATAACCTTTAAAATTCTGTAACAATATCGTAACTTGGCGCTCTGTTCCGGTCAATGTAAATGCCGGGTTTTATGTGATCTATTTAGCATATATCAAGTTTGCGCCTCAAGTTTTGAGATGAGGCAAAGTGAGTACAGTGTCACAGCTGCGAAATATATTTGGAATCACACGCCCACACTTGACAGTAACAGTAACACACAAGATCAGCAAAAAGGTAACAAAAAGTTACATAGATCCAAAGCACAAACTATGCCAGCTTACTGCCGGCTCAGCCGGCGGAAATATTCCGCCACCGAGTCCTGATATTCTTCCGGCACTGCATCGCTCTGTACGGTGCGCACATTGCTGGTGTCTTTGCCCGCATCTTTGGCTTTCAGGCCGGTTTCCAGCTGTTCCAGCAAGGTCAGCATGCTGCCGTATTCCTGCGCCAGAATCGCATCATTGCGGTTGCCACGCGTGGATTCGAGCTGGCGCAACATGTCGTAGATCTGTTTCAGCTGTTCCGGCGTCAGATCGGCACTGGTCACCGCATCGCGGGCCTGGCGGGTAAAATTGTCGATGTTGTCATACCAGCCCTGTGGCAGCCGGATTGGCCCATTATAGAAGTCAGCCGGATTGTTCCAGAAGCCGCCAACACGGCCACCGCCAAAGTAACCGCCGCCACCTGCACCAACATTGCCCCCCTGTGCAGCTTGTGCACCTTGTTGGGCGTTTTGTTGGGCATTGCCCTGGCCATTGCCGGCCTGCGCCAGTTGCTGCATCTGTGTGCGTAATTGCTGTGCTTGCCGACGCGCCTTGTCGAGGGCGTTGCCATCATTGCCCAGATTGGCCGCCGCCAATTTCTGGGCTTGCTGCAGGCGTTGCGCCAGATTGCGCATCGCGGCACTGACAGCGCTTTCATTGCCGGCAATGTACAGACCATAACCCGCATCTATATAGGTGGCTGCATCATTCACCGCTTGCTGCAACTGGCTCTCGCTCATTTCACTGTTGGCCCGCTGCAATTCGTTGTTGGCTTGTGGCAGGTCCTTGCCGTAACTCGAGGTTGCTGTCGACATCTGTTGCTGCAGGGTTTGCAGTTGGGCGGCCAGCTGGCGTTTGGCGGCGGCCAGCGCGGCTTCTTCTGACTGCGACATGCCGCGGCTGTTGGGATCCTTGCCGCCTTCCCGGTCTTTCACGGCTTTTTGCATGGCTTGCTGCAGTTGCTGTTCCATGCGTTGCTGGTCACGCAGCATCTGCTGGCTGCGGTTGGCCATGTTGTCGAAGGTCTGCTGTACGCCGGCCTGCTGATCCTGGGCAATCTGGTCACGCGCGCCTTGCAACTGGCGCGTGGCTTCTTCAGCTGCGCGCTGCATTTCTTCCGGTGTCAGCTTGCCTTGCATGCCTTGCTGGGCCTGGTTCATGGCCCGCAGTGCACTGTCCAGGCGTCGTTGCAGCTGGCTCTGGGCCACCTGCTGGCCACTCTGCTGTGAGCCGCTTTGTTGATTACCCTGCTGGTTGCCATTGTTGGCCTGATTGCTCTGGCCAGACTGACCTGCTTGACCCTGTTGTCCTTGCTGACCCTGCTGGCCGGGCGAGTTTTGTGCTTGCTGTTGTTGTCCCTGCTGATTTGATTGTTGTCCGCGCTGCAGTTGCTGCAACTGTTGCTGCAATTGTTCGGCCTGACGTTTCAGCATTTCCTGCTGATAACGCTGGGCATCGGTCAGTTGCCGCTGGTTGCGCAGATTGTTGGCAAGTTCGGCCTGGCGCTTGGCGAGCTCATCCAGTTTTTTCATAATGTCTTCGGATTGCTGCTGCTGTTGCTGGGGCGAAACGTTGTTGCCGGTTTCATACTGGTTCAGCGACAAATCCATTTCCAGCTCATACATCTCGGCCAGATCCTGGCCGGAACGGCCACCACCTCCGCCGCCACCACCTCCGCCGCGCTGCTGCGACACGGTGATGTCGTTGAACACGGATTCAGCGCGCAGCAAATGTTGCAGTGCTTCCTGCGCAGGCTGGATGGCTTCGTTCAAACCGATTTTGGCCAGTTGTTCCGAAGCCGGGTGCATGCTTTGCACAGCCAGATCCATGTTGCTGACAAATTCACGGATCTGCTCGTCATTGTCGAGGCCGCGCGCGCGTGCGCGATCAGCCAGGGTATTGGCCTGTTCCGCCAGCGTGTTTTGCAGATCCGACAGCAGTTTCGCATTGATCTCGACCTGGCCATTGGCATCACCATTGGCTTTTTCACGAATCAGGTTCCAGGTGGAAACGATGATCTGCCGTTGCCGTTTGGAAATTTCATCCTGCTGCTGGCCACCACCGCCGCCACCGCCACCGCCCGACAATTGTGACTGCGAGTAGCGACGGTTATAGGGCTGGATCTGGATGAAGAACATGTCGGTGCGCACAGTCTGGGTGCGATCCGAGGTTTCTGCGTAAAACGAAATCAGGTCGCCAGGCTGCAACGGTGTTGGTTCCACAGCGGCGGTTTTGTTTTTGTCGGCAGCAGCATCAGCCGACTTGTCATCCAGTGCGACCTTGAACTTGCCGACATTGGCGGTAGCCAGTTGCTTGCGCGGTGTGCGCATGTCTTCCAGCATGAACAGGTGGTCGGCCGTGATTTCACGCGCAGGTTTTTTGAACAGATCCAGTTTCTGGAACGGAGCGCCATTGACCGAATATTGCAGCGCCAGTGATCGCAGGCCGTAATCATCCTTGGCTTCAACACGGGCAAGTACTTCTTCGATGCTGCTGGCGTTGTAGTCACCATTGGGCCTGGTGATCCTGATTTCGGGTTTGCCGTCGGCGGTAAGGCGGATGAAATAGTCGTCCGACAGACGCACCTGTTCACCGCCCACCATTGCCGCCAGGAAGTACTGGCCATCGGCGGTTATCGTGAATTCACCGCTGGAATCATTGCCACTTTGTTTCAGCGATTGTTTGGTGCCGTTGAGCACCAGTTGGCCATCCCGGAGCGGAGCCGTGGTGGTGACCTTCAGTGCGATGCGGGTGTCGGGCAGCGCATTGACATCGCCGATGGTGGAAACTTCCGGTTCACGCGCAGTCCAGTCCGGGAAATTGTAGGTCAATTCGAGTTTCTCGATCCCCGGCACGTCCACCACATTCAGACTGTATTCGGGCGAGCGCAGGCTGGTGGCGCTGATGTAGTAGCGGGCATTGTTCTGCATCGAAAAAAACGTGAACTCGAAACCCAGCGGGCTTTTCACCATGCCGACATCCTGCCATTTGCCGCCGGTGTCGAGGATGTGAATGACGGCATCATCGGGATCAAAGCCGCTCATCGCCGCCGTGATGCGCATATTGGTGCCACGCCGGACATTCTGGTCGCCCGGCGTTACCGTGATGGTTTGTGGTGGCAGCAGATCATGGAATGCCCAGCCCGCAAGCAGATTGCGCAACGAATAATTGAGAAAGCCGGGGCCGGCAATCAGCAGATACAGCAGCAGCACCACGGCGCCACCCAGCGCGCTGGCGGCCACCGCCAGTTCCCTGCGGGGCACTGACTGTTCCACCGGATGCTGGTCGCTGATCCTGAGCGTGTCCTCGGCCAGCAGATCCAGGAACGGATTGTTGGCAGCCTTGAGCTGGCTGTAGGTTTCGATGCGGCCATTGAGCTCGGGCACGCGTGTTTCCACCGGCTGGCTGAGGTTGTCTTTCAGTTTCTGCAAAGGGTCGATGACAAAACGCAGGGCCACCGCCACCAGCGCCAGCACCAGCAGCACACGAAAAGCGCTGATGGTAGTAGGAGCAAATCCGCTCTCCACTGAAAACCAGGCACCGATGCCACCCACTACCAGCAGCACTACTGCCACAGCAGCTGCTCCGCGCAACAGCATCAGTTTGCGCAGGCGCTGGTTGAAGGCGGCGAGATAAAGGTCCAGCTTTCCGGTTGCGTTCATCAGAAAGTTCCTGTCTTGAAGTTCAGGTAACGATTGCCAAGCAAGGATTCGGCCAGCACCAGCGCCGCCATGCCCAGCAGAAAGAAACGCCAGATTTCAATTTCATTGGCATCTTTTGACGGTTTCGATGCCAGCGCCGTGTCCACTGCCACCGCACCTGCAGTGGCAGCGCCCGCCACACTGGTCTGCCAGTCCTGCAAGGTCTTGGCCGACATCGGGCTCAAATCGGATTCGCGCCGGTCAGGGTTTACCGCCACCAGCACTTCGCCGGATGGTGTAAATACACGGTAATAACCGGTGAGATTCAACAACACCTCCTGTGCCTGCGTGGTGCCCTGCAGTGACAACAGCTTTTTGCCGTTGGGATCTTCAACTTGACCGGATCCGCCGCCACTTTGTGTCAACTGCAGATAGCTGTCCGCAGTTTGCTCCTTCACCAGCAGTTTTTCATTGGACAGATATTGCGCCAATTCCGCCATGAAGCTGACAAACACCGGCTTCACCGGCAGGTCAGAGGCAGAGTTGTCGAGGCTGCTGGTGAACAACACAAAATGGCCGGCGCCAATATTGCGCTCGATCAACACTGGCGTATTGCGATTCTGGGCGATCAGGATGCGGTCTTCTGCTGCCGGCACCACTTTGTAGACGCGCACGTTGACGGTGTTCCAGCCGCTGCTGTCGTTCAGCGCCGGATGACTGCTGTCGATCTGGCTGATCAGTGCAGTGGCCTGGTCTTTCACTGGAGTGGGCGCGGCAACTGCCAGCCCAAGCACCGGCACGGTTGTCAGGGTGTTGCTGCGCTGGCCGAGGGCGGCAAACACAGAGCCGCCACCATGCACATAATCGGTCAGCGCAGCGGCAAGCGCAGGCGTGACCGCGCCGAGGTCTTCGATGATCAGCCAGGGATAACGCTGCAATACGCGGGTATCAAAATCCTTGATGGTCTTCGCTTCCACCGCATAGCCGCGCGGCGCCGTGCTGAGCGCAGCGGTCAGATAGGTAACGCCCAGCGATTTGGTATCAGGCGTCAACAACAGCACTGGTGCCGGCGGGGAATTGTCGAACACCGTGTAACGCACATCATCGTCAGCCAGGGTATCGGCAGGACTCAGCCTGATATCCACTTTGTTGTAACCTTCGGCAAACATCACATTCTTGAAGGTCACAGTAGCGAGACCGGAACTGCTGGCTGGCACATCCAGGGTCTGCACCGCCGAGCCATTGATGCTGAGACCGGCTTTTTTGGCGCCAGCAGCGATTTCACCGTTGAACACGCGCACCGATGCAATCACGCTGGCGCGGTTTTCCACCACTACCGATTCCACCATGTAGTTGGCGGGAGTCTTGGCGCCCAGCTGCTGGATGTCGAGCGTTACTGCGCGACCATTGACCACATCCGGAATCATGTCGGCAAAACGCACCGCCTGGCCGGTGAGCTGAAAATCACTGATCACATGCAGCACCACATTGGCCTTGCTGTTCTTCAGCAGACCATTGAGCGCGGCCACCATGGCGCCAAGATCAAGCCGGCCATTGTCGGCGGCAACTGCGGGCAACTGTTTGCGCACTTCATCGGCAGAGCTTTGGTCAACCAGTGTGGTGAGAGTGGAGCTGGCCGCATAGAGGCTGGCGACGTCACCGGATTTCATGTTGGCGAGAATCTGCACGGCATGCTCGCGTGCGTCATTGAGTTTGCTGCCTTCATGCATCGAGAAGGAAGTATCAATCATCAGCACGTGGTGAACATTGTCGTCACCGACCACTTTCACTTCAGGTTTTTTGAACAGGACCGGGCGCGCAAACGCAAACACCAGAAATGCCAGGAAGGCCATGCGCAGCGCCATCAGCACCAGGTAGCGCAGTTTGCGTTGCACATGAATACGCTTTTTTGAAGGTTCCAGAAAGCGGGTGGTGGAAAAAAGTTCACGCTCGGTGATCTGGGTTTCCAGCCGGTGCAGCCACCAAGGCAAGGCAAGGCCCAGCAAGCCAAGCAGGAACAGCGGTGCAATCAGCATGGGCGATACCTCTGGCCAGCGCAGATCAAGTATGCAATCACGGCATTCATCCGCGTTTCTCCCTGAAGGTGAGATAGCTGTGCAGCGCCTTGTCGAGCGAATCGGAGGTGTTGATCAGCACATGGTCGCAATTCATGCCACTGGCAGCGTTCTGGATTGCACTGATGTGGGCATTGATGCGTTCGCGATATTCCTTCTGCATGAATACCGGCGAGACTTCTATGGCCTGGCCGGTTTCCATGTCTTCGAACAAGGTGGAGGTCTTCAGCTCGGGTGCCAGTTCCGACGGGTCCAGCAGATGGAACAGAATGACATCCTGGCCTTGCACCGCCAGCGGCCGTACGTTGTCGAGCAGTTCCTGGGTGTCGCAGTAGAAATCAGAGATCACCACCACCAGTCCGCGCCGGCGTATGTGTTCCTGGAAGCGTGTCATCGGCTTGCTGATGGCAGTGCCTTTCAATGCTTCGGCTTTGTCGAGCGTGTGAATCACACCCTGCAGCGAGCCACTGCGTGAAGCGGGGGGGCGATAGCTGAGCACTTCGTCGGCAAACACCATCACGCCCACAGCATCATGCTGACGCGAGGCCATGTAGGCCAGTGACGCCGCCAGGAATTTGCCAACCTGCAATTTGCTGAGACCCTGGCTGCCATAGCCCATCGAGGCGCTGCTATCGAGCAGGATCATCAGGTGACTGTTGGTTTCGCCGAGGAAACGCTTGATGTAGGTCTTGTCAGTGCGTGCGTATACGTTCCAGTCGATGTAGCGCGGATCATCGCCTTCACCATAGGCGCGGTATTCCACGAACTCCTGGCTGAAACCGAACTTGGGTGAACGATGCAGCCCCACCACAAAACCTTCCACAGCCATTTTCGCCACCAGTTCCAGATTGGACAGGCTGGCGAGCACCTTGGGATCCAGCAGGTGCATCGGTGAGCGGGAGGGAGCAGTGGTGGCCATGGGCAGGTTCCTGATCCTTTGCGTCAGACGTTGTCAGCGACGGGTGCCGGCAGAGCGTCGAGCATGTCTGCCAGTATCTTGTCGACTGTGACACCGTCGGATTCTGCGAAATAGTTCGGCAACACGCGGTGACGCAAGATGGGCGGCGCCAGTTTCTTCAGATCTTCGGCAGTGACGTGATAACGGCCTTCCATCAGTGCGCGGGCCTTCGCGGCCAGCACCAGGTTCATGGTGGCGCGGATACTGGAGCCGAAGTTCACGTATTTTTTGATGATGTCGGGCGCAAGCGGATCAGTCGGGCGGGTCGCGCGGATGATGTCCACTGCATAGCGGCTCAGCGAGGCAGAAATCGGCACCTGTCGCACCAACGCCTGGAATTCCACGATTTCGGCGGCATCGGTGCAGGCGGAAACCGGCGGCATGTCCACGCTGTGGGTGAAACGCTCGATTACTTTCACTTCTTCTTCAGCCGAGAGGTAATCAAGCAGCACATTGAACAGGAAACGGTCGAGCTGGGCTTCCGGCAACGGATAGGTGCCCTCGAGCTCGATCGGGTTCTGCGTGGCCAGCACGAAGAAGGGTTTGCTGAGCTTGTGGTTGTTGCCGCGCACCGTAACAGTTTTTTCCTGCATCGCTTCCAGCAGTGCCGCCTGGGTTTTGGGTGGAGTGCGGTTGATCTCGTCGGCCAGCAGGACGTTGGTGAATACCGGGCCGGCAATGAAACGCCATTCGCGTTTGCCGGTGCTCTGGTTTTCTTCCACCATGTCGGTGCCGGTGATGTCGGTAGGCATCAGGTCAGGCGTGAACTGGATGCGCTTGAAAGTAAGCCCCAGTGCAGTCGCCAGTGTGTGCACCAGCAAGGTCTTGGCCGTGCCCGGCATGCCGGTGATCAGGCAATGGCCGCCGACAAACAGGGTAATCAGCAGGTTGTCCACCACCTCGTCCTGGCCGACGATGGTGCCGCGCACCTGTTCGCGGATCTTGTTCGTGGCAGTATGGAAGCGTTGCACCAGCTGACGGGTGGAGTCGTTGTTGTTCTGCTCTGCTACATCACTCATGGGTTAGTCCTGTGGGTCTCGTGTTTCAAAAATGGTTTGCAAAACCGTGTCCGGATTGGTTCCTGTTTCATTGTTTGCCGGTGCTGCGACTGAGTTCCAGCAACAGCGACTGCGCGGGCCGGTACTGCGGTGCAACTTCCAGTGCGGTCATCAGGTACTGCAAGGTCTTGTCATTGTCGTTCAGGGCCTTGTAGGCAGTTGCCACTTTGTAATTGGCATCGGCCTTGTCGGGCGGATTCAATGACAACAGCACCAGATATTCGCGCAGGGCCCTGGCCGGATCATTGTGGCTCAGATACAGATTCCCCAGCCTGATGTGCAGATCCTGCGCAAACGGATCTGCCCACACCACATCCTTCAATACCTTGAATTCGTGCTCGCTGTCGCCGCGCTCGCCGTAATCCCTGGCCAGGGCCAGCAACGCCCGCGAGGCATAGCCGCCTTTCTGCCAGAAGGTCTCCAGCGTCCTGAATTCATTGTCCTTGTCCTCGAGTTTTGAATAGCCGCGCGCCAGCGCAATGTACGCTGAATCGGCTTCGACATAATCAGGAAAACTGGATACGGCCTTTTTGGCGGCATCAACTGCACCTTTCCAATCCTCTTTTTCGAGAGCTGCGAAGGCGGCTTTGCGGTCTTCCTGCCAGCCAGGCAAATTCTTCAGGAGTTTGCCGTACTCAATGTCGATGAACTGTTTGAACTGCTTGTTGAACAACTCCACGCTGACGCCGAGCGTCTGCTGGATCGCTTCCGGCAGCTTCACGCCTTTGCCGAACAGCTCAAGCATGTCGACGATTTTTTCGAATCCGTATTCAGTGTTGATGAAATCGATCACCAGTCCGCCCTGCATGTACGACACGATCACCTGGTTTTCATAAGCAGGCCGCATGAAGCCGTCATCGAGTTTTTCCACCGGCAGGAATTTGCCTTCCGCCATCGCCTTGTACACATCAAGCGGAATCTTGCGGCCGGGGATGGGGCCGGTGCGCCATTCTTCAAACACGGAAATACCTTCGGAGTACCAGCGCGGCACCAGATGATTGCTGGCCTCCACCGTGTACACGTGCGCCAGCTCATGCCAGAGCGTGGTGCCCCAGTGATAGCTCTCGGCTCTCGCATGCGCCGTGGGTGAATCCATTGCCAGCAGATAACCGAAGGTCACACCCAGCAGGCCCACACCCGGCATGCCCACCGAGCGCACCACGAAATCTTCATGGTTCGGATACACCTCGATCACCACCGGCTCCTTGGGTGTGAAGCGGTAACGCTGCTGGTAAGTGGCCATGCCGGCCTGCGCCAGCTCACGCACGTAATCCTTCATGACGGTCGATTCGGATTTGTTGAGGCGCAACTCCAGTTTGGGAAACGGCCCATCCGGCGGATTCGGAAAGCTGAACACCTCGGTCTGGTTGAGGAACACATCCAGCATGCGCATCAGGTTGATGGTGGTGGGATTGAACTTGTCACCATCGAATGAAGTGTGGATATGTTCAACGCCTGCATTGATCTGGTTCAGGCGCATGAAATTCTGGCCCAGCTCCAGATGCGCCTGCCAATGATCAGGTTGTATCTCGACGGCTTTTTCATAGAACTCGCCGGATTCACGGTAGCGGCGCGTCATCATTGCAAAGCGCCCGGGTATGGCCCAGGCATCGCCATAGGCCGGGTCCTGCTTCAGTGCAGTGTCTATATAGGACTGGTACGGTTTGAAGGTCATGAACGCGTTGGCAGCTTCCAGTGCGTACAGCTCCAGCTGCGGCAGCTTGCCACTTTCGGCTACGCTGCGGGCTTCTTCAATGGCTTTGGCCGCCTCGTCAAACTTGTCCTTGCCGAGTGCGTTGTGCAACAGCATCAACAGGCCACGATAACGCACACCAGCGGGAGTGAGCTCGTTATCAACCACATCTTCCATCAACTTGTTGATGACCTTGGGGTCGCCGCCGCCTTTCGACAAAGCTTCGGCCGAGCCGATCTTGGCCCAGGGATTTTTGCTGTCGATCCCGAGCGCTTCGTCAAACAGCATGTCGGCTTCGTTGTATTGATAGGTCTGCAAGTAGAGCTCGCCCCAACGTATGCGCAACAGCGCATTGTCGGGCTCGGCTTTCACCGCTTGCTGGAACAGGCTGTTGGCATCTTGCAGATCACCGAGCGCCCAGCTGGCTTCGGCACGGATTGCGATCGGAGTTTTGGAAGTTTGCAGCAACTGGTAACAATTGCGGGCGTCGGTGAGGCGGCCATGCCAGAACTGGTCTTCACATTTGAGCAACGCGGCATCGGTGAGCACGCCATAGAGCGGTTCACGTGCAAGTGCAGAGCCGGCACTGACGGCAAGTGCCAGTGTCGCCACTGCCAGCGAGCCAAGGCCGCGAAGTTGTCGTTGCTCAAGGCACACTGGTGCCTCCCGCGGCAGGAGCTGATTTTTTGCCGGTGTCCGGTTTTTGCGCCGCATCAATCTGTTCGCTTAATTCGGCGCTCTGCAGAATCAGTTGCTGGAAACGTTTGAGGTAATCGGCATTGTTGAGCTGGCTGCGTTTGACCTGCAGGTCTTCGATCTCGGCATCCAGGTCTTTGCGTTTTTTCAGCAATTGGGCCAGTTGGCCGGTGGCACTGGCGAGTTCGGCTTGCTGTTCGGCAGCATTGAGTCGCGCCAGATTGAACTGGGCGGCGCCATCGCCGCGCAGCATTGCATGTTCGGTCGACAGTTTGCCTTCGTCCTGGAAATGCGCATTCACCTGCTTCTCGGCGTAGTCAAAGGCTTCCTGGATGCTGATGCTGTTGTTCTTGTTGAGATCGGCATCCTTGTTGTGCAGCGCCTCGGCAAAATAGCGCCCGAATTGCGTGGCGTTGCGCTCATTGCCGTTGCGGGTGGCACTGATCACGACAAAGGCCGGATTGCTGGCCTTGTCACCTTTGCCGACCAGTGTTTCCAGCATCGCACCGGAAGTGCTGGAAGTGTTGACGATGAAATGGTTGCGGCCGGGAAAATGTTCGAGGATGCCTTTGATATCCTGCGCGGTGAGGTCCGGCCCCGGAATGTTGAACTTGTAGGTGTCGCCATCGAAACTGCCATGCCCGACCAGATAGATGGCGGCGCGATCATTGGCAGTCATCTTCTTGCCGAGATCGGTGAAATGTTTCAGCAGGGCCGCCCTGGTGGCGTGATCACCCGAGAACGAAAACACCTTGTCGGCATCGGTAACGGTGGCCGACGCAGTTTCAATTTTTTTGCGGATATCATTGAACTGCTCATCATACTGCGGCTGTCCGCCCAAACCCTGCACGATGCTGATATAGAGTGCGGCCTGCGACAACGATGGCCAAAGCGCCAGCGCCGCGAGCGAGAGGCACAGACAGCAGTCAGGGATTTTGGGCAGTTTCATCACCAGCTCCTAGATCACACGCCAGCGGCGCCGCAGCAACCATTCAGTTGATTTCAGCAGCACCAGCAACAGGAAAAAGAACGGTGCATCCCACAAATAACTGATCTGCTGTTCCGTGATGCCGGCTTTCGAATAGCTGATGGCCTCTGTCATCTTGCGCCATTGTGACGGCAACCAGTACTGCCCGCCCGTGGTCTGGCTCAGGCGCTCCAGCAGTGCGCGGTTCTGACGGATGTTGAACATTTCTTCGTTGGTTTCATAGCGGGTGGCGGTGCGCACGGAGCTCACCAGTTTTTCACCTTTGCGTGAAATGGCTTCAATGCTGTAAAGACCTTCCGCTTTGGGTGAGAACGCTGCTTCAAACACGCCAGCCTTGCCCGCCACCGGCACCATCTCCAGGTTGATCAGTTCACCATTGCTTGAGCTCGCTACTGCAGTAACCGCAACTCCCCTGTTTTCCGGAGCATCTGGATCGCGCAGCTCGGCCCTGATCCTGATGCGCTGGTTTTCCACATTGGAGCTCAGTTCAAACGGTCGCGGTGCATTGGCCACCAGCGTGCGCGCCAGCTGGCGCCAGAAAGTTTCATGACGAGTGTCTTCCAGCGGCAGATTCATCTGCCAGCGCCAGGTGCCGCCAGTGGCAAGGATGAAGCTCTGGCCGCGACCATAGGGCTGACTTACCAGCAGCGGCTGGTTGTGTCCGTCAACCGTCACCTCCAGCAGTGTGGTGGCGGCAGGGCGCAAGGCTCCCATGCCCTGGTAATCCGCCACCGCCGGAATGTCACTCCACAGTTTGACGTTTTCGCTGTCGCTGTCGCTGAATTTCAGCATGGGTGAAGTGCGGCCAGCTGGCGTCAACACCACCGAAACTTGCTGACGCACGAAACCGCCATCCTTTTGCGACAGTCGCGCCGGCAACACTTCATCCACCACCGATTCACCCCAGCCGCCGAGGCCCAGCCCGTGCAAACCGGCAATCATCATCAGGGTACCGCCGCGTTCACTGACAAAATCGCGCACCAGTTGTTGCTGTTCCGGCGTGAACTCCGCGACATTCATGCTGCCAATGATCAGCGCGTCGTATTTGTAGAGATCCGGTTTCGCGGTCGGGAAGCCTTTTTCCAGCTCTTTGGGATTGTCGATGCCCTGGCGGTAAAACTTGTTGGGTGTCACTTTCAACAGCGTGGTGAGCTGGATACTCGGATCATCAATCAACGCACGCTGCATGAACTTGTATTCCCAGCGCGGCTCACCTTCCACATAAAGGATGCGGTATTTGCCTTCCGGCACATCCACCACGTGACTGCGGGTGTTGTTGACCACATTGTGTTCGCCATTGAGCGGGTCCAGTTTGAAATGCAGATCCAGCTGGCCCGGCGCCGGCACTTCAATGTTGATGAAAGCCATCGTGGATTTTTGTGCCGGATCCAGCTGCACTTCTTTGGCGGTGAGGAAAGTGTCGCCGTTGTATACCTTGATGCGTGCCGTGCCGCCCTGGTCGTGGCGGATGGTGACACGTGCAGTCAGCGTGGTGCCGGCCAGCGCCTTGTTGGGCAATTGCACGCTTTCCAGTTCCAGGTCTTCCGGAATCACTTCGCGGCCGATGCCAATTGTGTGGATGGGCACTCCGTAACCGGCAATTTCACCGAGCTCTTTCTGGCTGATGGCATTGCTGTTGTCGGCACCATCGCTGATCAGGATCACGGCGCCCAGTGATGTAGTGCCGGCGCCGCGCAAAGTTTGCAGGATGGACTGGCCCAACACCGTGGAGGTGCCGGGAGCCGGCAGATTGGCTTCGTCGAACGAGGGCAACACCTGCGCGTGATCGGAAAATGCATAGGGCTGCACTTTATAGGCTTCTGCCAGTGGCCGCAGGTTGTCGGCAGCAAGCAGCACACGCGCTTGTGCCATGCGGGTGCTGTCGCCATCGGTCTGCGCCATGCTGGCGGAAGTATCGAGCATGATCGCCACTGCGTTCTCGCCCTTCAGCAATCGCTCATTCACCAGCGCCGGTTGCCACAGCACAAACAGCACAGTTGCCAGCATCAATAGTTGCAGCAGTCCCAACGTGGCGAGTTGATGGATGCGCAGCGAGTTGCGTTTGAGATAAAGCCCCGCCAACACCAGCGCAGCACACAAAATGCCGAGCACAGCCATCAGCCACAGCGGCCACGAACTGGCCAGCACAAAGTTGCTGTCGGCAAAGGCTTGCCGGGGATATTTGAAAAGGAATTCGAGCATATTACCGGCTACTTTATTTTTGCCGTGAAACAGCCAAGGCTTGGCAAGTTACCACCATTGATACGAGCGTCCAAGCTGGCCGGAAATAGCCTGCCGGCTTTCCTTTTTTCTGCCTTGTTGTTGCTACTGTCACAAGCGCGGGTTTATGCTGCCAAGGCTAGCTGATACCGGCACACAGATGCCGGGTTGAAATTCATCAATACAAAAACCAAAACCGGTTCCCCGCTGCGGGGAACACACGATTACAGAGGAAACCCATGATCAAACGTCTGCAATCCCTTTGGGTAGTGCTACTGCTGTCGAGCCTGCCCGGTTTGACGCCACAGGCATTCGCCCATCACTCGTTTGCGATGTACAACAACACGCAACAGATGAAATTCACCGGCAAGGTCACCCGCTTTGACTGGACCAACCCGCATGTCTATATCGAAATGACGGCGTCGCAAGCGGACGGCAGCACCAAAAAATGGACGATCGAGTGCGCCAACATCAGCATCCTGGGCCGCATAGGCTGGACCTTCAACATGATCAAGGTGGGGGATCAGATCACTGTCATCGTCGCACCATTGAACTCCGGACAGCCGGGGGCTTTGCTGAAACAGGTGACACTGCCGGACGGCAGGAAGATGGGTAATGGCAACCCGGCCGGCCCGCCCGACCCCAAACTGGTCGAGGGTTAAGGCTTATGAAACCAAGCATTGCTTCATTTATTGCGTTGTCCGGTGCCATGCTGTTGCTGGTGGCCTGCCACGACCAAAGTGCGGAGTCAGCCTCCAGGTCGGTTGCCAGCGCCACCCCGGCGGCTGATTCTGCGACAGCGGCGGCTACCCGTATTGATGGCAAATGGTTTGCCTACCCGGGCCAGGTGGATCCGCTCGAACGCACCATTGATCCGCCCAAGCCTATCCCCGAACCGCCGTTGAAACCGGAATATCTGGCGCCCTGGAAAGAACATCAGGCCAAGCTGCAGGAGGCTGACAAGAAAGGCGAACCCATCGCTTCCGGCTATACCCACTGCCTGCCGGACGGCATGCCGGCCATGATGATGGGCATGTTTCCGATGGAAGTGCTGGAGAGCAATGGCCAGGTCACCATCATCCAGGAAGCCTATCAGCAGATTCGCCGCATCTACCTCAATGACAAGATTCCCCACTGGCAGGATGCCGAGCCCAGGTTCTGGGGTCATTCAGCCGGGCATTGGGAGGGCGATACGCTGGTGACGGAAACCGTCGGTATCAAGGAAAACGTCTTGTTCCGCAATGTGCCGCATTCGGCAGCAATGCATATTGATGAGCGCATCCACCTGATCGACAAGGATCACATGGTGGACGAAGTGACGGTGACCGACCCGGACTACCTGACAGCGCCCTGGCAATGGACCTGGATGTATGCCCGTCACTCCGGTTACAAAATGTACGAGTATGTGTGCGAGAACAACCGCGAATTTGCCGATCCTGACACCGGCGCCGCCAGATTGAAGCTGTTTGGCCCCGATTCGAAGTAAAAACAGGAAATTACCAATAAAAAGCGCGAAATTCTCATTCGCGCTGTCACTGGGGGCGGGGTAAAATCCCGCCCCTCAATTTTTGGACTGGAGTATTCCATGCAAGTTGCCGAAGCCATCGCCCGCATTCTCAAGGCGGAAGGGGTGAAATACCTGTTCGCCTATCCGCTCAACCCGATCATCGAAGCGGCGGCAGCGGTCGACATCCGCCCGATCATCGTGCGGCAGGAGCGTACCGGTGCCCATATGGCTGATGCGCTCAGCCGCATGACCTGTGGTGAAGAAATCGGCGTATTTGTGATGCAGCATGGCCCCGGTGCCGAAAACAGCTTCGGCGGCGTGGCCCAGTGTTATGGCGAATCGGTGCCGGTGCTGTTCATGCCGGCCGGCTATAACCGCAACGTGGCCAACTACTTTCCCAATTTCAATTCCGTGCTGAACATGAGGCACATCACCAAGTGGGCCGAGC
The DNA here is from genome assembly GCA_903837345.1 of uncultured Gammaproteobacteria bacterium. Lineage (GTDB taxonomy): Bacteria > Pseudomonadota > Gammaproteobacteria > Pseudomonadales > Pseudohongiellaceae > CAILUG01. The sequence continues at coordinate 60,980 of CAILUG010000023.1, forward strand.
CCATCACCAGTGGTGCCGAAGTGGTCAACATCATGCGACGCGCTTTCACCCAGCTGCGCAACGGCCGCCCCGGCCCGGTGCTGGTGGAAATTCCGTGGGATGTTTGCAGTGATGAAGCCGATATCAGCAGCTACCGGCCGGTATTCAAGACCCGCACCGCTCCCGACCCCGACCATGTGGTAACCGCCGCCCGCGCACTGGCGGCTGCCGACAAACCGGTGATATACGCCGGCCAGGGCATCCACTACAGCAAGGCCTGGCCTGAACTGAAGGAAATCGCCGAGCTGCTGAATGCGCCAGTGACCACCTCCATTGCCGGCAAGAGTGCGTTTGATGAAACCCATCCGCTGGCACTGGGTTCCGGTGGCCATGCCACCACCAAGATGGTGTACGAGTTCCTGTATGACGCCGATCTGATCTTCGGCATCGGTTGCAGCTTTGCGATCTCGTCGTTCGCCACCCGCATGCCACCCAACAAGCGTTACATCCATGCCACGCTGGATCCGGTCGATCTCAACAAGGACATCCAGGCCGAACTGGGCATCGCCGGCGACGCCAAACTGACGCTGAAGGCCATCATTGCCGAGCTGAAAAAGCTCAGCCTTGGCAAAGCCAAATCCCGCAAGGACAGTACCCCCAAAGCCATCGCCAAAGTGCGGGCCGAGTGGATGGCCGAGTGGTTGCCGAAGCTGACTTCCAACCAGCAACCGATGACGCCTTATCGCGTGATCTATGAACTGAACCGACTGGTCGACAAGAGCAAAGTAGTGATTACTCACGACGCTGGCAGCCCCCGGGATCAGTTGATTCCTTTCTGGGAAAGCACGCATCCGCTCACGTATATAGGCTGGGGCAAAACCACCCAGCTCGGCTACGGCCTGCCGCTGGTGATGGGCGCCAAACTGGCGAAGCCTGACCACCTTTGCGTCAACCTGTGGGGTGATGCGGCGATCGGCTTTACCGGCATGGATTTCGAAACCGCCGTGCGTGAACGCATCCCGATCATGTCGATCGTGTTCAACAACTTCTGCATGGCGATGGAGCTGCCGATCATGAAAGTCTCCGATGCCAAGTACAACACCTGCGACATCGGCGGCAACTACGCCGACATGGCCAAAGCCTTCGGTGGTTACAGCGAGCGCATCACCGATCCCAACGACATCGTCAACGCCCTCAAACGCGGCATCGCCGCCACCGAGCGCGGCGAAGCGGTGCTCCTGGAGTTCATTACCTGCAAGGAGATTGCGATGTCGTTGTTCTATTCGAGTTATGGTGGCAAGAGGTAAGGATCAAAGTGTCAGTGCCAACAGCAAAGTTGGCGCTGTCACTGCCTGACTATTTCAATCCCAACTTTTCGATTGCAACATTGGCAAGAAAAGCAGATCGGCTCTTGATGCCGTGCAGACTTACGTAGTCATCGATTTTTCGTATCACGATGCCGGGCAAGGTTACGTTCACCTTTTCGGTTTTTCCCAGATAGGGTGTTACATCAATCTCAACCAGGCCCCAACCGCGCCCGATATATTCGCGGCGATTCTTGAGATCCTCTATGCGGCTGGGCAAAGGAATGTCGTCGCCCTTGGTGGCGAGTTCCTCCAATTGGATATGTGCTGCTTCCACTGCCATCGCATAAGCTTCCTCTGTTGAGTCAGCTGCAGTGTGGGTGCCGGGGATGTCAGGAATGACAATGCCGGTAGCGGTGTCTTCATCGCCCCATTCAATAGCTACTGGGTATTGCATGGCGGTGCTCCGTAGTCATAAACCATTAATGGAATAGGCCGGCTTGCTTGCGGATTGCCTGCAGTGTTCCTTTGGGCAAATCCTTTTGCGGATGCGGCACTGGTATCGAGCCGGGCAAGACGGGGTGCCGGAAAATGTGATGACTGCCTCGCACCCGGTGCAAATACCAGCCAGCGGCCTGCATTTCCCGAATCAAGTCGGTGCTTTTCATGTTACAGACAATCCTTTGTCCGGATAATTATAACCCTGGAGTTATATTTGTCGAGAATGTACTCGTAGTCGTGGAGACTTAAAACAGCGCTTCTGCAGTCTAGTAGGCATTCAGGTTTCTGCCAGTTTTTGGTGGGCCATGGTAGCTTGGGCATTAGTGCCTGGGCGCTTGCAGGAGAGGACCCCTATGACCAATTACTGGCTGATCAAATCCGAGCCGTACGAGTTCAGCTGGCAACAACTGAAAACTGACAAGAAGACAGACTGGACCGGTGTGCGCAACTACGCAGCCCGCAACAATCTGCGCGCGATGCAGAAAGGCGATCTGGCGTTTTTCTACCACAGTAACGAGGGTCAGGAGATTGTCGGCATTGCCAAGGTGGTGCGCGAACATTTCCAGGATCCCACCAGCGACAATCCGGCCTGGCTGGCGGTGGGCTTTGCGCCGTTCAAGCAAATGCTTACCCCGGTCGCGCTGAAAACCATCAAACAGGATCCATTTTTTGTACAGATGGATCTGGTCAGACTGGGCAGGTTGAGTGTGGGCAAGGTTTCAGACAGCGAGTTTGCAAGAATCTGTGAAATGGGCGGCGTGAGTCTGTAACGGGAGCCGGCACTGTAAGGTAGCAGGCGGGTGGTATTATCGGGCAGTGATGCAGTTGCAGAGTGCACACAGTTTTCAAATACAAAACCAGAGAGGGGACTATGTCAATTTTTCAGAACAATAAAGGCATGATGCTGGGTGCGATAGGTTTGCTGGTATTGAGCCAGCTGAGCACAGCACAAACAGCAATACCGGATTACATCCAGAAAGCGCTGGCTTCCAAAGAGCGCACCAGCGAGATGACGGTGCGTGATCCGGCGCGGCATCCGGGCGAAGTGCTGGCGATGTCCGGCATCAAGCCGGGGAATACGGTGGTAGAGATCGCGGGCTTCGGCCAGTACTACACCACGCTGTTGTCGGACATCATCGGTCCCAAAGGCAAGGTCTATGTGTTTGATCTGCCCTACACCGATGCCCGTGCCGGTGAGCCAAGTCGTGCCTTTGCCAAGGCACATCCGAATATTGAGTACACCCAGGTGAACTACAACGACATCAAGCTGCCCAAGGATGTGGATGTGGTCTTCGATATTTTGTATTACCACGACATGCTGATTAACGACATTGACGCCATCAAATTCGACAAAGCCGTCTTTGCGGCGCTGAAACCAGGCGGCGTGTTCCTGATTGAAGACCACAATGCGGCACCCGGCTCCGGCACTACCACTACCAAGGCCCTGCATCGCATCGATCCGGAAGTGATCAAGAAAGAAGTGTTGTCCGTCGGTTTTGTGCTGGCTGAAGACAGCAAGCTGCAAGCCACCAAGGAAGACGATCACACCAAGATGGTGTTTGCCCCCGGCACGCGTGGCAGCACCGACCGTTCGTTGTTCAAGTTCGTCAAACCGAAATAATTGCGGAAATCAATTTAACCATCAAGGCGGAGGGTTCTCCTCCGCCTCCAATTTGGTATAAGGGCAGCTCAGTTTGAACAAGGAGTGACCTTATGGCCGGACTACTCTCCAAAGCGCGCATTACTGCCGAACCCGGCTTCAACCGCTGGCTTGTGCCGCCAGCTTCCATCGCGATTCATCTTTGCATCGGCTCGGTCTATGCATGGAGTGTCTATAACCCGCCATTGACGCGATTGTTCGGTGTAGTTGCACCTGCTGCCGAAGACTGGAACCTGCAAAGCGTCACCTGGGTCTTTTCGGTAGCCATTGTTTTTCTCGGCTTGTCAGCCGCATTTGCCGGTCGCTGGCTGGAGCAGGTGGGCCCACGCATGGTGGGCACTGTGGCCGCGTGTTGCTGGGGCGGCGGTTATCTGATCGGCAGCATCGGCATTTTCACGCATCAACTTTGGTTGCTCTATCTGGGCTATGGCGTGATCGGCGGTTGCGGGCTTGGGCTTGGTTATGTGTCGCCGGTAAGCACCTTGATCCGCTGGTTTCCGGATCATCGTGGCATGGCGGCCGGCATGGCCATCATGGGTTTCGGTGGTGGTGCCATTATCGGTTCGCCCCTCAAGCGCTGGTGCATGCAGCAGTTCTATGAAGCACCGCAATATCTGGGCACTACCTCGCAAGTGAATCTGGTGACCGAAGCCGGTCGCCGTTTTGTTGAGCAGGCCGGCCACAAACTGGAAGTAGTAGTGGTGGGAGCCAAGGATGTGGCCAACATGCTGGTGCCAGGGCCGGAAGGTGTTTATGTAGTGGGCACTGGTTCCATTGGTATTGCGCAAACATTTATCACATTGGGATTGCTGTATTTCGTTGTCATCCTGATCGCTGCATTTTCCTATCGCATTCCGCGCGAAGGCTGGCTGCCGGAAGGGTGGACGCCACCGCCGGAATCAGCCGAACAGGAAAATTTGGTCACCACTCACAACGTCGATATTGACGAAGCGTTGAAGACGCGTCAGTTCTACCAGTTGTGGATAGTGCTGTGCATGAATGTGTCAGCCGGCATTGGCGTGCTCGCAGTCGCCAACACCATGATGAGTGAAATTTTCGGGACCACGTTGCCCGGCATCGTCAATGGTGCGTTTGCCGGGATTTATGTGCTCATGATCAGCGTATTCAACATGCTGGGCCGTTTCATCTGGGCCAGTTCGTCCGACTATATCGGCCGCAAGAATACCTACTGGATTTTCTTCGCGCTCGGCATCGTGCTGTATTGCTCGGTGCCATTTACTGCCAACCGCGTCAGCGCCGATCCGTCAGTGATGTGGCTGGTGCTGTTCTACGGTGCCACCATGCTGATCTTCACTATGTACGGCGGCGGTTTCGCGACAATCCCTGCATATCTGGCAGATGTGTTCGGCACCAGGTTTGTCGGCGGCATTCACGGACGTTTGCTCACAGCCTGGAGCACAGCGGGTGTGGTCGGTCCGCTTGCCATCACTTCATTGCGGCAGTCAGCAGTGGCGCATGCTGTGGCCGATCTGGCTGCCAAGGTTGATCCTGCAATGTTCCAGCAACGCTTCGGCGCCGGCATAGATCAACTGGATAAACTGGTTTCGGCGCAGACTGTCACCATCGCACGCCTGATGGAAATTGCACCAGCTGGCACGGTCGATCCAACGCCTTCGCTCTACAACACTACGATGTACTTGATGGCGGTTTTGTTGGCGATCGGGCTGGTAAGCAATGCACTGATGAAGCCGGTGGCGAAATCGCACTATCTGAAAGAATGATCGGCATCACTTTACCCATTTGCATAAGCGCCATTTCGCGAATTTTGAGATGCCGCTGATGCTGCAAAAAATTGCCAGCCTCGCCGCCATCGTGCTGACAGTGGCGGCCTTTGTGCCCTATATCAAATCGATAAGGGCAGCCCGGGTGAAGCCGCATTTTTTCTCGTGGCTGATCTGGAGCCTTACCACTTCCATAGTATTTTTTGCACAGCTTGCCGCTGAGGGGGGTGCAGGTGCCTGGCCAACAGGTGTTTCTGCTGCGATCACGATCCATGTAGCCTGGCTGGCAATGGTGTTGCGCAGTGATTTCAGCGCCACCAGAACTGACTGGATTTTCCTGGTGGCAGCGCTGTTGTCGTTGCCAGCCTGGTTTGTCACTGCCGATCCGCTGTGGTCAGTAGTGATTCTTACCGTGGTGGATGCGCTTGGCTTCGGCCCCACGTTGCGCAAGGCCTGGGTCAGGCCACAGGAAGAGAGCATTGCTTTTTATGCGCTGTTTGCGGTGCGCAGCGGTTTGTCGGTGCTGGCACTGGCCAGTTTCACGCTCACTACCGTGCTGTTTCCGGCTACGATGGTGGTCGCCTGCATTCCTGTGTGTGCCATGTTGTGGTGGCGACGACGTCCGCAGCTGCCAAGCCAGTACTGAGTTGACACCTGCACAATATTTACACTGTTTTGGGGGTGGGCTAAAAGGATGGAGCTTCCTTGCTCCAAAGCAACTCGATTAGCAGGGGGGGAGGTGCGCAGCTGTGGGGGCCGGCGTGCATAACGAGATATTCCACAGCCGGGCATGGTAAAGGGGCTCTGTTAAGACTTGATTGCGGCAATGTTAAAATTGCATCCGGACATACCGGGACTGTGAAAGTATTCAGGTTGGGTGCGGTCTGCCTTGCGTCTGCATGCGCGCGTGGTTTAACTTGCCCCGCCACGTTGAAGTCCTTTCAACCAAGTTCACTGCGTAGTTAACAAAAAGTCCACAACGGATACTGAGGGGTAACTTATGAATAAACTGATCAAACAAACTGCTATGGGATTGGTGCTGGGCCTGAGCCTGTGCTCGCTGTCATCACTGACACTGGCCTTGCCGGCTGATTTTGACGCCAAAATGGCTGCCCGTTCGGATGCTGACAAAGCGCGTGATGCCGCGCGGCATCCAAAAGAAACTGTTCAAGAGCTGGGCATCAAAGAAGGCTCGACAGTGGTGGAAGTAGCTGCTGTGGGTGGCTGGTTCACGCCTGTGTTGTCCGCTGCTGTGGGTCCCAAAGGCAAAGTCATAGCCCAGTTTGGCCCCTTTGCGCTCCGCCAGAACAATGGCCAGCCCTCCAAAGATCTGGCGGCAGCACTCGGCAATGTCACCCCGGTGTTTGAAGGTGTGGACACCATTGCCCCCAATAGCGCTGATTTCGCTTTCACCGCACAGAACCTGCATGATCAAGCCAACAACAGTGAAGCAGCTGGCCAGAAATTCATCACTGACATTTTTAACGTGCTGAAGCCGGGCGGAATGGCTGCCATCATCGACCACGCTGGCAGCGAAGGCGCCGACAACAAAACCCTGCATCGAGTCACTGCTGCCACCACCAAGGCGTTTATCCAGAAAGCCGGCTTTGAAATCGTGAAGGAATCAAAACTGCTCTTCAATCCGGCTGATGATCACAGCAAGTCGAGCCATGATCCTTCCCTGGGCCGTGCCACAGACCAGTTCTTCTTTGTGGTGCGCAAGCCAGCCAAGTAACAGGTTCACTTCATTGCATAATAAAAAAAGCCCCTTTTGGGGCTTTTTTTATGGAGTGGTGCATCAGGGATAGTGATAGAGCCCGGATGTCATCGTCGCTTCCGGCACCCAGATGCCATGGAATGATGCTTTCACTCTGATTGGCATCTTGAACAACGCAATCGGGCCGGCTTCCACATTCTGCGCATCCAGCACTGCCAGATCACTGCGATTCTCCGCCACACGATTGACCGGCATCACCAGATAACCATTGCCTTCGCCGGGACCGCGCGGCACGAACTTGGGTTCCTGGATCGACGAATCCGGGCCCGGATTCCACAACTTCAATTCGCCAGTCTGGTGATCCCATGCGCCCAGCTGACTGACGCGACGTGGTGGTGCAAAGCTGATCGTATAGCCGTAGCGATAGGGCTTGCCGACGAAACGCTCGTCTATTTGCGGCATTTCACTTGGCATGGGGCCGAGTACGCGTTTGCTATAACCCGCTTCTGGATGATCGAGATCGAAGCTCATGCGCGTCAACAAGGGTGGACAGGGCTTGTATTCGCTACCGTCAAAAGCAGGGAAGAACGCAAAGCAGTTGCCTTCATACAAACACAGATCGAGATGCACGCTGTTGCCTTCGTTGTAGGCATTCATCATGTGGCCGGCACTGCAAGCAGGGCCTTTGAACCACTTGATCTGATCGGCAGTGCCGCGGCGCGGCACGATGGCTACACAGGTTTCCTTGTCAGGATGCCACTGATAGTACGGGCCACCGGCCTTGACCACTTCCATGTCGGTCATGATCGGAAAGAACGGCACCACGAAATGCGTATCAGTCACTGCGAAGTCATGCACCATCGCGGGGTACGGCATGTGGAAGGCAATCTGGTGAGCGATGTCGCCGCTGGCATCGACTACATGCAGCAGGAAATCAGTGGTGGCATCGCCCTTGGCCTGATACGAAAAACTCAGCAGTTCATTTTTTGCGTAATCGAATTTCGGATGCGCCGTCATGCTGACGGCATTCACTTTGCCGTTGTAGTTGTGATAACCCTTCACAGCAAAGGTGTAGGGATCCACTTCCATCGGCAATGCGTCTTCTTTGAGCACCAATAATTTTTTGCCGTGCCAGATTGCGCTGGTGTTGGCAGTGCTCTGGTCCTTGCCAGCCACGCTCGGGTCATTGGTGTAGCGGTTGCGATAACGGCCAAACAGCGAGCGACGCGCTTTTTCCTGCAACAGAAAGCGTTCATTGCGCACCCAGCGGCAAAGGTAATCCACCTGGCCGTCACGGAAATACCAGCCGTGCATCATGCCTTCACCGTCGATGAAGATGTCGTCCTTGAACAGCGACGGAAACTGGCGGTCGGGGCCGCAGCGGAACAGACAGCCGCGCAGATCCTTCGGCAATTCACCGCTGATCAGCTCGAGACCCATGATTTCGGATTCAACACGGTTGGGCGCGCCCCAACCCTCGTAGAGCGGAATATTCGGAAAGCGTACTGGTTCAGCCATTTAAAAACTCCGTGAGATCAGAGCAGCGACGATTGCGGCGAGCCAGTCGCGCCAAGGAGGAGCCGGAGGCGACGGATGCGCGAGCTGGGGAGCGCAAGCAATCGGCGCGGGGGATTTCATTTTTTGTTGGCAGCATCCAATGCCTGTTCCCAAATATCCGAGATGCACACGTATTCCAGCATCGCGTTGTCTTCCAGATGCTGGTAATAGATGGTGGTCTTGATCGGTTTGGCATAAAGGGTTGGATCAGTGGTGGTGATTTCCATTGCCAGCACGTCGTCATCAACAGCTTTGTGGGTGGCGACCGGGCTGTTGGACTGTTTCACGGCACTGCGCTTGATTTTGCTGATGCGTTCGACCACGGTGGTGTTTTCGGTACGCGGCAGTCTGCCGTACAGCGCATCACTCAACAGGCGGGTTTCCACTACCAGTGTGTTGCCTTCCCAGTGGCCGATCGAATAACCCATGCGGGTGTCAGGGTAGTCGTCCGGGAACTTGCGGCCATCGAGGAAAATGCGACGGAACTGGTCGTCAAATTCCGTGATCATGGTAATACGTTTGTCAGTCTGGGTGATGTCGATGGGGTAACTGACAATGGCGGTCATCGTGAAGGGCATGCCTGGGGGTACGCAGTAGGCGCCCGGTTCCACCATGTTGGGATATTTGGCGTTGAAATCCGCCATTTTGGTCTTGCCCTCGGTGGTGTATTCGGGGCCGCCGCGGGGGCCTGCCGACTCGCTGGCAAAGGCCTGCCACACCCCGGTGAAATCGGGCGCGGCAGCAGCCGTCCGGAAAAATCCGGCTGAAAACAGCAGTGCTGCAGCCAAGGCAAAGCCTGTTTTAGTGCGCATGTTCAATCCCCCTGAATTTTTTTGCGTGCCGCAATATGCGAGCAGAACATTGACCTGTCAACACGAGGCTGGCTTCTGCTAAAGTTAAGGCTGCTGAAACAGCCCAGGCCGCCCAAGAGCCTGTCGTGTTCAGCCTCGCGGGGGGGAATCATGTTCAAATTCAGGGCACCTGCCATTGTGGCAGGGGTAATGCAAATCGTATCCATGCTGGCTTTCGCGCCATTGTCGCGGGCGGAAGTTGATCTCAGTGGCCTGTGGTTTCCGGGTGGTGGCCCCGGCCAGAGCCCGAAAGAGTATCCGTTCACTCCACTTGGCAAAAAGCTGTTCGACGAGTATGTCGCCAAGTTCAAGATCGAAGACGATCCGGGCGGCTGGTGCGTGTCGCCGGGCCTGCCTCGCAGCATCTGGGGTGCTCCATTCCCGGTCGAAATCGTGCAGACCAAGGATTTCATCAACATGTTCTGGGAAGGCTATTTCCAGTACCACAAGATTTACCTGGATGGCCATCCGCGGCCGCAGCCGATCCTGAGTACCCGCATGGGCTATTCGATCGGCCACTGGGAAGGTGACACGCTGGTGGTAGAGACCACGCATTTGCGGGAATACCCCTATATGCGCCGGCTGCCCAACACTGAAAATGCCACCATCAGCGAGCGCTACACACTCGAAAACCGCACTGACAGCAAAGGTGTGACCACCAAATACCTTACCGACAAGATGACCCTGACCGATCCGGCTCTCTACACCCAGCCGGTTACCGTCACTTCCAGCCTGCGCTGGTCGCCCACTACCCCAATCATGGAATATTCGTGCAGCGAGGAGATCTATGACCAGCATCTGCAGGAGCGCGGGTTAGAAGTACCTGATTTCAATCAAGGAAAGTAAAGAAAGCATCGCGTATAAATCCTTCCAGGTTGAAGTTCCGCAATTGCTCCCGGTTTCTTGCATGAAGGCGGCCTAAATAGCTTGTCAAAGACATGCAGCACCCATAAAAGTCGATGAAAAGAACCTATGAATAAACGCAGAGAATTACTGAAAGCGCTCGGTATGGCTCCCTTGATGATCGGCCTGGCCTCCCGCCTGCAGGCAGCCGCTGCCGTCTTTACCAGGGTGGATCTGGGCAATGGCCTTACCCTGATCCAGGGTGCCGGCACCAATGTAGTGGTGGCTGAAGCGGCAGACGGTGTTGTCATCATCAATGGCGGCGGCCAGGACAAAGCCGAAGCGCTACTGGCAGAAATCAGGCAGCTCACCCATAACAAGCCCATCAAGGCGCTGTTCAATACCAACTGGCGACCTGAGCATCTCGGGCTCAATTTTCTGCTGGGTGCCACCGGTACACCGATCTACGCACACGAGAACACCAGACTCTGGCAAAACGCCGACTTCTACATCGACTGGCAGGATGTGCAACACAAGCCCATGCCGAAACAGGCGCAAGCCAACAAGAGTTTCTACCAGAATGGCACCCTGAGCTTTGGCGATGAATCCATCGAATACGGTTTCGTCAGCCAGGCCAATACCGACGGCGACATTTACGTGCGCTTCATCAAGGCCGATGTGCTGGTGGTGGGCGACATGCTCAACCCCGACGGTTACCTGCTGCTTGATTATGTCACAGGCGGCTGGATCAGCGGTGCACAGAAAACCACGGCAACGCTGCTTGAAAAATGCAGCGATAAAACCAGGGTCATTGCCTCCAATGGCGGTGCGCTTGGCAAGGCCGCCCTGCAGGAGCAGGCAGCCCTGCTGACGGTTGCCTATGATGCAGTATCCAAAGCCTTCCAGGGCGGCAAAAGCCTGGAAGAATTCAAGCAAGCCGATCCAATGAAGGATTACCGTGCACATTACGGCAATCCCGACCTGTTTCTGGCCTTGCTGTACCGCGGCACCTGGTATCACGTGCCGGGTCGTGCTGTACGCAACGTTGTGTGATGGCACAGGAAGTAGTGGAGATGCCTATGAAGAACGAACAGAAGAACGAACAGAACAACAAACAGATGAACGCCAGAAACAAACTGTCGCTTGCAATCAGTGTGCTCGGCTTGCTGACTTTGGCTGCTACTGCCTCAGCGCAAACTCCTGACTACAAGACTGCTTTGCAGGACATGAAAAGCCAGTGGAGCACAATAGAAACCTATTGCACCAAGTGCCACAACCCCGATGATTATGCTGGTGGCGTTGATTTCACTGCCTACACTGCAGATACGGTGGGGGAGCATCCTGACCTGTTCGAGCGCGCCCTGAAAAAACTGCGCGGCAGCGTGATGCCGCCCCCGAGCCAGAAGCGTCCTTCCAAGGATGAGCGCTGGGCGCTGATATCCCGTCTGGAAAATACCCTTGATGCCCACGCTGCCGAACATCCCAATGCTGGCCGCGTCGGTCTGCATCGTTTGAATCGTACTGAATATGTGAATGCCGTATTTGATTTGACCGGGGTGAAACTGGATGCCGACCTGGCACTGCCGAAAGACGATAACAGCGATGGCTTCGACAACATTGCCGGCGTACTGAAAGTATCGCCATCCTTCCTCGATCAATATATTGCGGCCGCCCGTCAGGTAACGGAAAGAGCGGTGGGAACCCCCAATCCGCGCAATGACACCGCAGTTTATCGCGTCAGCAGCGCCCATCAGGGTGCGCATGTCGATGGCTTGCCGCTCGGGACCCGCGGTGGCGTGCTGATCGATCATGAATTTCCGGTCGATGGCGATTACACGATCACCATCCCCGGCATGGCTGGCGCCGGTTACACGCTGGGCATGGAATATCAACATACGGTAGTAGTCACGCTCGACGGCAGGAAGATATTCCAGCATGACATCGGTGGTGGCGAAGATCTGAAAAAGCTCGACCAGGTACAGGCGCCCGCGGTTGCCGAAATCAACGGTCGCTTCAAGGATATTCCGATCACTGTCACCTCCGGCAAACACCACATCGGTGTGGCCTTCATCGCACGCAGCTTTGCCGAGTCTGATGAATTCCTGCACAGTCTGGATGCGAATCGTGGCATGGATCGCATTGCCCGCATGCAGGCGGTACAAATCAAGGGCCCGCTGAAGACCAATGGGGTGATCAATACCGAGAGTCGCCACACGGTGATGATCTGTCAGCCAAAAGCGCCTGCCGAAGAAGTCGATTGTGCGCGCCAGATTTTTGCCAACATGGCCAAGAAAGCCTTTCGTCGGCCGATTACTGACAATGATCTGGCTTCCCCCATGCGCTTCTACGCGGTGGGTCGTGAACAAGGGTCGTTCGATGCCGGCATCAAGAACGGCATGATGGCGATACTGGCAAGCCCGAAATTCCTCTATCGTGCCGAAATTCCGGATCCTGGCAGCAAGCCCGGTTCTGTGGTGCCTGTCAGTGAACTCGAGCTGGCTTCGCGGTTGTCGTTCTTCCTGTGGAGCACGATTCCTGACAACCAGTTGCTCGATCTCGCTGCGCGAGGTGAATTGCGCAAAGGCAACAATCTGGAAAACCAGATCAATCGCATGATGGCAGATCCGAAATCCTCGGCTCTGGTCGACAACTTCGTGGCCGAGTGGCTGCGGCTGCGCGATCTTGATCGCATCAACCCTGATCCGGAAATTTTCCCCAACTACAAGCCGGGTCTGTTGCTGGCGTTCCGCAAGGAGATCAGCCTGTTCGTCGGTGATCTGCTCAAACGCGATGCTGATGTGCATGACATGATGACCTCCGATGAAACCTTCCTCAACGAAGATCTCGCGTTGCATTACGGCTACACCGATGTGAAAGGCAACAATTTCCGCAAGGTGAAACTGGCGCAGGAAGAACGGCGCGGATTGTTGGGCAAGGGTGGCGTGCAGATGGTGACTTCCTATGCCAACCGTACTACGCCGGTAATTCGCGGTGCCTACATCATGGAAAACTTCCAGGGCGTGCCGCCAGCCAATCCGCCGCAAAACGTGCCGGCTTTCCCGGAAACACCGGAAGGGGCAGCAGTGGCGCAGACTGTGCGTGATCGTCTGGCCCACCATCGCAACAACCCGGTGTGTGCAGGTTGTCACGACATCATGGATCCCTTGGGGCTGGCACTGGAAAACTTCAACGCGATCGGCGAGTTCCGCCTTCGTGACAGTGATGCCGGCAACGCACCGATTGACTCCAGCGGCCAGTTGGCCGATGGCACACCGCTGCATGGCATCAATGATCTGCGCAAGTCGCTGGTGGAAAGGCCCGACCAGTTTGCGCAGGTGTTCACACTGAAAATGTTGACCTATGCACTGGGTCGCGGCGTGGAAGCCACCGACATGCCAACCGTGCGCCAGATCGTGCATCAGTCAGCCCGCAAGCAATACAAATTGTCGGCCATCATCAAAGGCATCATTGAAAGCGAGCAGTTCCAAAAAACAAATGTCCCCACCGAAGAAATGAAAGTGGGCAGCCTGTAACGCTACCGGCAGGAAGAGGAGAAACACCATGTTCATCACCAAGAAGCATTTGCATCGCCGCACCTTTCTGCGCAGCGCACTGGCCACGATTTCACTGCCATTGCTGGATGCGATGATTCCGGCCGGTACTGCGTTGGCCAAGACCGCTGCTGTCACGCCACCACGTCTCGGCTTCTTCTATTTTCCGCATGGCGCAGTGATGGGCGGCTGGACACCGGACAAGGTCGGCACCGACTTTGAACTGAAAAAACTGCTGTTGCCGCTCGACAAGTACAAGTCGCACATGACCATTGTGTCGAACATGGAAAACAAACGTGCCTATGGCCCGGTACACGCGATCACACCCGGCACCTGGTTGACCGGCGATGCACCACGCGTCAGCCATGAACCGTTTGGTGGTATCACCATTGACCAGATTGCTGCTCTGCACATCGGCCAGGACACACCGATGCCGTCAATCGAGGTTTGTACGGAAACCAGCGGTGCTGCCGGTGCCTGTGACCGTGCCTATGGCTGCAGCTACGCCGGCACCATTTCGTTCCGTACCCCCACCACGCCGTTGCCGATGGAAAACAATCCGCGCAAATTGTTCCAGAGCCTGTTTGGCGTGGGCGACAATGCCGCCGAGCGTGATCGTCTGGGCAAGCAGACTGCCAGTATCCTCGATCTGATGATGAGCGAATCCAACGACCTCGCCAAACGTCTGGGCGCTGCCGATCGCTCCACACTAAATGACTACCTGGAAACCGTGCGCGAAGTCGAACGCCGTGTGAAGAAAACCCAGGAGCACGATCTCTCGCACATGAAGATACCGGATGCACCGCAAGGCATCCCGACTGATTTTGATGCGCATCTTAATTTGCAGATGGATCTGATACTGCTGGCCTACCAGGGCAACATCACCCGCATTGCCAGCATGATGTTTGCTGCGGAAGTGAGCAACCAGACCTACAACCATGTCGGCGTGTCGGATGCTTTCCATCCGTTGTCACATCATCAGAACGACCCGGCCAAGATGGCGCGATTGATGATCGTGCAGGAATACCACACCAAGGTGTTCGCCAAGTTCATCGACAAACTGGCAGCGCTGCCGGATGGTGACAACGGTTCAATGCTCGACAATGCGATGATGCTGTATGGCGGTAACATGAGCAATTCCAACGCCCATGACCATTGGCCATTGCCGCTTTCCATCATTGGCAAGGCCGGCGGCAGGATCAAAGGTGGCCAGCACATCATGACAGCCGAGCGCACACCGGTATCCAACCTGATGCTGACCATTCTCGATCGCGTCGGCGTCAAGCAGGATGCACTGGGTGACAGCTCCGGGCTGGTCTCGGAAGTGTAAGGGCGAAACCAAGCCGCATATTGGCGGCCAAACAGAGAACAACGTACATGAACGCAAAATTTGTCAGCCGTACTCTCGCCAGCGCCGTATTGGCAGCATTGCTCAGTAATGCAGCGCTGGCTATCGACGGCAAGGAACAGCAGCTGCTGCAGCTGGCCAGTACCGGCAATACTGCTGGTGCGATGGCGCTGCTCAGCAAGAATACTGACGTCAACCAGTCGATGGCCGATGGCACCACCGCCTTGCATTGGGCGATTTATTACAATGATCTTGCGCTGGTGCAGAAGCTGATCAAGCAGGGCGCCGATGTCAAAGCCAAAAACGAATTTGGTGCCACCCCGATGTCGCAAGCCGCCATCACCGGCAATGTCGAGATTCTCAAAGCCTTGCTCGATGCCGGCATCAAAGCCGATGAAGCCGGAGCCGATGACCAGACGCCACTGATGGTGATTGCGCGCACGCCCAACGTGAAAGCGGCCGAGCTGCTGATCAAGCACGGCGCCAATGTCAACGCAGTAGAGAAATGGCGCGGCCAGACTGCGCTGATGTGGGCCTCGGCCCAGAAGCAGCCGGCGATGCTGAATCTGTTGATTGAAAAAGGCGCCAACGTCAACGCACGCTCATTGCCCAATAACTGGGAGCGCCAGGTTACGGCCGAACCCCGCATGAAAATCCTGCCGGTGGGTGGCTTCACGCCCTTGCTGTATGCATCACGCGAAGGTTGCGCAGCCTGTGTGGCTGCACTGATCAAGGCCGGTGCCGATCTCAACATGACTGATCCCGATGGCGTCACCCCGCTGGTGATGGCGGGGCTCAATGCTCGCTGGGATTCAATGAAAGTGTTGCTGGAAGCCGGCGCCAATCCCGACAAATGGGATGTATACGGACGCAATCCGCTGTACATGGTGGTTGATTACAGCACGCTGCCACACGGTGGCCGTGCCGACAAACTTTCGGGCGATCTGACCACACCGGCGGAAGTCGCCGAGCTGATTCTGGCCAAAGGCGGCAACGTCAATCTGCAATTGAAATTGTTCCCGCCCTATCGCGCACTCGGACCGGATCGTGGCGCCGATGGCTTGCTGAAAACCGGAGTTACTTCGTTGTTCCGTGCAGCCCGCGGCGGTGATCTGGTGATGACCGAGCTGTTGCTCAAACACAAAGCCCTGGTCGAGCTGCCCAATGAAGATGGTGTTACCCCGTTGATCGTTGCGGCCGGTTACCGCGCAGGTGCCATCGATACCCGCGGCAAGTTCCGCACCGAGAAACAGGCGATGGAAGTCACCAAACGATTGCTGGACGCCGGTGCCGATATCAATGCGGCGGAATCCTTCGGCCAGACGGCGGTGTTCGGCGCTGCCACCAATGGCTGGAACAACATGGTGCAATTGCTGGCTGATCGTGGCGCCGATCTCAAGCATGTCGACAAAGGCGGCAAAACCCCGCTGGATGCTGCGATGGGCAAGGCCGGCCAGTTCGGGCGTGGCTCTGGTGGCGACCAACATCCGGACACTGCTGCTTTGATCGAAAAACTCACTGCAGCTAAAAAGTAAGCGGCATCGGGCTCTTGCGCGGACGCTAATCGCTTGCGCTCCCCAGTCGTGCATCCGTCGCTTCCGCTCCTCCTTGGCACGACTGGCTCGCCGCGATTAGCTCGGCATGAGCTGAGCAGCCGCTTACTTTCCCCTCTGATGGGCGCAGGCGATTGGCGTTACAATGGCTTTCATGCTGCTTACACCATTTGCCAAAATCGAAAAGCTCGCCGCCGAACGCAAGGGTGGCAAGTCTGCGTTGGAAAAACTTCTTACCGATCACTACAAGCCCATCACAAGCAAGCACCTCGCCAAAATTCCCGACGACCGTTATCTGGCCATGATGACGCGTTGCGTATTCAACGCCGGCTTCAACTGGAAAGTGATAGAACACAAATGGAAAGGTTTTGAAGAAGCCTTCCATGGTTTCAATCCGAAAGGGCTCGCGTATCTGCCACCCGAAAAGTGGGATGCCTATACCAATGACAAACGCATCGTGCGCAACACCATCAAGATCCGTTCAGTGCTCGACAATGCCCACTTTGTGTGGCGCACCGCGCAGGAACAGGGCTCGTTCGCCAAGGTGTTTGCCGAATGGCCGGGCGAAGACCAAATTGGCCTTATGGCCTGGCTGCACAAGGAAGGCTCACGGCTCGGAGGCAGCACCGCGATGTATTTCATCCGCTTCATGGGCAAAGACAGTTTCATTTTGAGTAGCGATGTAGTCGCACGCTTGCAGGCCTCAGGCGTGGAAATTGCCGGCAAACCCACCAGCAAACGCGATCTTAAACTGGTGCAGGCGGCGTTCAACCACTGGCATGAAGAAACCGGGCTGGGATTTACCAGGCTGTCACGTATCGCAGGGATGTCGATTGGCCAAAACCATCAGGCCGCACCCGGCATTGAAGAAGAGGAATAGATCGTCATGACCAAATGCCCGTGTTGCAGCGGCAAGGAATTTGCTGATTGTTGTGAACCCCACCTGCTGATGAAAGCGAAGCCGCTGTCAGCCCGCGCCATGGTGCGCGCACGTTATTGTGCCTATGCACTTGGTGCCGGCACTCACCGCGAATTCCTGATGCGCACCTGGCATCCGGCTACTCCGCAACAAGTCAATCTTGCCGACCTCACCAACGACAACTACGAGTGGACCGGGCTCGACATCCTCAAAGCCGAACAGAAAGGTGACCGCGCCTGGGTGGAGTTCAATGCCACCTACAAAGACACCGCCGGCAAGCCGCATACCCATCACGAAACTTCGCTGTTCGAACGCATCCAGGGAGTATGGCTGTATCTGGATGGGCAAGTGCAGGAGAGTTAGCCGGCTTGATCCTGATCATGATCGCGCAGGCAATGTCAGTTGATAATCAAACGGCTGTCTCGTCAATGCCAATGGAGGCCACAATGAAATCCTTGAAAATGCTGTTGATTGCCGTATGCATGTTTGTGTTTGCAGGGGCCTATGCTGCCGATACCGGCAAAGATCATGACATGGGTATGATGGGCATGCAGGGCATGCAGGAAAAAATGCAGAAGATGGAAGCACAGATGAATGCGATGATGGGCGAGAAGGATCCCGCCAAGCGCCACGAGATGATGGAAAAGAACATGTCGAAGATGCGTGATGACATGCACATGATGAAAATGGGCCCAACTGCCAAAGACCAAGGCATGATGGGCCGCATGCACATGATGGAAGAGAACATGGACAAAATGCAGCATGAAATGGACGGGATGCCGCACAGTGACAAGGCCGCAGCCGTACCTGCAGACAAGGCCGGCGAACATAATCACTAGCAAGTGAAGGGGTTCAACCCTGGTTGAGCCCCCATTGCACCACATGGGTCGTCACCGGCAGCGATGCGCAAAAGCGGTTGTATTCTTCGCAGGTCATTTGCCGTTGGCAACCAGCGTATGCATGAGACGGTCCCAGACCGTGAAGTAAAAGCTGTAGTTGCCCCGGGCAAAGCGGTGGTGATGGGCATGCAGTGACGAAGTATTCAGCCAGCGCCCCAGCCAGTGCCGCGACATCGATTCCGGAAAGAAATCCCGGCCGCAATGACCATAAATATTAAAGGCAGTGGAAATGGTCTGGAACGCAATAAACGCCATCGGATGCGCAGGTACTATGAAAAGTATCACCGTCACTATCATCGCTTCAAACAGTGCCTCCCCCCATCCGAAACTGTAGGAAGTGAACGCAGTTGTATACAGGGAATCATGGTGAGGCCGATGGAACAGCTCATAGAGCGGGCGAACATGCAGCACTCTGTGCAGCCAGTAGAACAGCGTGTCGTGCAAGAAGATCATCACGGGAATACTGGCCCAGAACCACCATTGCGGGTAATTATTGATCTGGTAGTAAAGCCGGCTCGATTGCAGCAACCCGTAGCCGAACAACACCGCAATCACCGCTGAAAATATTATCAGTGTGCGCAATGATTGCAGCAATTCACGATGAATGTTGGATCTCAGGTTGAAGATGGCGGGTCGCGCTATGGGGGTATAACCTACACCAGGATTGCGGGAAGGATCCAAAGTGAAAAAGGCTATGGTTGCAAATGCCAGAAAGCGGATTACATAAACCAGTATGGCCAACACCGCGGGCAGAAACAGACCATATTGGGGAATAAGTAGCGACATGATGGTTTGCTCTGGTTCAGGCTCCGGTTTGCTCTGGCTCTGCTTTGGCAGCCAAAGTCAGTAACGGCGCAGCATACCATCCTGCTGATACGGGCTGGCATCGCCAAGTTCAGGATAGTTGAGGGGGTGATGATATTTTGCCATTACCATTCTCCAGCACCCGCAGTGATCAACCGGATCAAGCCAGCGTCAGTCTTTTTTTCACCACCAGCGCCAGCGGCACCGTGAAGAAAATATGCGACATGAAACCGCCGATGATCACTACGGGATCATAATAATTGGGATGATTGTCTGACACGAGCATGATCGCCCCATGCATTACGATCCAGGCCGCCACCGCGTAGAACAGTGCCACCAGGGTCGCCTCGTATCCGCGCCGGCGAAACCATGGCCACAGCAGCGCGAACAAAACTCCCCACGTCATCGAGAAGAAAAAATGGATGGCGGTGCCAAGCACATGAGCACCCAGGCCAAGGGATTCTTGTACTGCTGCCCCGAACACCAGGCCGGTGGCATTGCGCGGGATGCCGGCGAGTGGCATCTGGTGTTGCACCCCCACCCACACCAGGGCTTCGTAAATCCAGATGGTTACACCGCCGGTCAGGCCGCCGATCATGCCTGCCAGAATGGCAGTTTTGCGGCCATCATTACTGGAATCTTTGGGGTTTATGTCCATGGCGGTTGTACCTGTAAAAATAGTGGTTGGTGCCTGGCTTGCTATACGTTGTTTTCTTCGTTCGACAAACTTTCCAGTTTTTGCAGTCTCTGCTCCAGATCAGCAAAGTTTGATTTCATCACAAAAATCGTTGCACCTAGCACAGCAAATATGAACGCATTGATTTCCCTGGATACTTGCCACGATGGCAACCACAGGCAAAATCCTGCAAATACCATGAGAGAAAATGGAGAAGCCCAGCTGTTTTTGAAGATTTTTTGCATTGCCGATCATCCTCTGATTTGAAATGTTTCGCTTCCCATTGTCCTCGCCGAAAGCGGCGACCTGCGACTGGGGTTATTAAAGGTCTGGATTGTTTTGCATCCTTCGTTTTACATCCTGATAGGCTCTCTCGATCAATTCACCAAGCGCGCTTGAGTCAATATCGCTGCCCGGCCTTATTTTGACATGCCGCATTCTCTTGCCGGTGCCTTCAAGCAGGTGATACGGGTCCTCCAGAAATGCGCCGGTATAAAAGCCCACGTTCACATGCGTTTTATAAACATTCACATAGCCAAAGGCTGCGTCGTTTACACAGGCCGCCGGGCATCCATCGTGCAAGAGCTCACGAACATCTTCGCCACAGAGCCGGAATTTGCCGAACCATAGCCGCGCAATTGCAAACAGCTCATTGGGCTCGCCAGAAAGCCATTCATCTATTGCGAGCAGATGTTCAACCGCCCCGGAAAGTCTGAATAACTCATTCAAGCCATACCCCCCGACTCAACAATATGAGACCGCTGGCCATGAGTATGCCAGAACAATTGCCACATTCCTGCACACCTGCATTTGTCGCTTATTGCCAGCGGGAGAGTAAGGCTTGATCGCGAAGTTCATGTTTACTCAGGTTCCTCTGGGCTTGGCGCGGTGTGTGGCAGTGGCACTCCACGGATCATCCGGCCAAGGATGGCGCGGGTAGCGGCCTTTCATTTCTTTTTTTACTTCCGGGTAGGTTCGCTCCCAGAAACTTTGCAGATCCTGGGTGATCTGCAGCGGTTTGCCCCCGGGTGACAACAGATGCAGCGTCAGTGGAATCCTGTTGCTGGCGATGCGCGGCGTGGTGGCGAGACCAAACAGCTCCTGCAGTTTCACCGCCAGCACCGGCGGTGCACCTTCCTGGTAATGGATTGCGCGCTCAAGCCCCGACGGCACCGTGATGCGTGCCGGGGCATGCGCTTCAATCTGCTGGCGCAGGTTCCAGTCGATGAGCGCTTTGAGTGCTTCGCCCAGTTCTTCGCCGCTGAGTGCATCCAGCCGTGCTTTGCCGACAAACGCCGGCTTCAGCCAATGTTCCCGCGTGGCGAGTAACGCGGTGTCCGACAAATCCGGCAGATTGAGTTCCGGCATCCATAACCGCAAACATTGCACGCGCACACGCCACTGTTGCAACGCCTCACTCCACGGCAGTGAAGCCAGTCCGTAGTTTGCTACTGCATCACACAGGGCCTGGGCCGCCTGCGCGGGATCAGGACGTCCTGCCGGTTTCGAAGAGAGCACGATCTGGTCAAAGCGCACTTCGCGGCGTGCGATCAGCGAACGGCTGCTGTCATCCCAGCGCACCACATCGCTTTCTACAAAGCGCTGCGGGAAATCTTCACGCAAGCGCGCTTCATCAACCGGTGTAGCGCGCAGGATCAGGCTGTCTTTGTTGTCAAAACGCAATTCACTCACTATCAGCCAGGGCTCGCCGATGTGGGCACTGTCATCTGCCAGTTTTGCCATGCGGCCATTGCTGAGCTGGTAACGATGGCGGTCACTGGCATGCTGGTGGGCGATGCGATCAGGGTAGGCATGCACCAGCACATCGCCGAGTGCACGTGCGGAAAAATCGGCCGGGGGTTTGGTGTCCAGTCGCAAGCGTTTGCGCCACTGGGTAGCTGTTTGTTCGATGGCCGCCAGCGCGCCACGTGACACGCCGGGGCCAGCGCCATCTGCTTTCAGATTGTGGCGTTTGTCATTGAGCGCCTGCCAGCGGCGTTGCCAGTCATCACCGCGATAGCCAAGCAAGGGATCGCGCGCATCCACCAGTGCGGCCAAGTCACAGGCAATGGCGGTTTCTGCCGGGGTATGCGCACACAACAACATGGCAGCCAGTCGTGGATGCGTACCCAGCGTCAGCATCCTTTTACCGAGCGCTGTCAGGTGTTTGCCATAGTCGAGCGCGCCGAGTGTTTGCAACAAATCCTGGGCGGCGGCGAAAGTGCCGGCAGGTGGTGTGTCGACAAAGCGCAGCTTGCTGCTGCCCCAGGCTGCCAGCTCGAGTACCAAGCCGGCGAGATCGACATTGCTGATTTCCGGAGTGCGTGCCAGATCCAGCCGTTGTGATTTCGGCCACAACCGGTAACTCCAACCTTCAGCCACACGGCCGGCGCGACCGCTGCGTTGATCGGCTGAGGCCTGTGAAATAAACGTGGTCTCCAGTCGGGAAAATCCCGAGTTGGGATCAAAGCGTGGCTCACGTGCGAGGCCCGAATCCACTACCACGCGCACGCCGGGCAAGGTCACCGATGATTCGGCAAGGTTGGTGGCGAGAATTAACCGGCGCCTGCCATCAGGATCTGGTGAGAGTGCCGCACTCTGCTGTTCAATCGGCATGTCGCCATAGAGGGGAATGATGTTGCAGCGAGTGAAAGGCTCGCGCTCAAGCAGACGCGCCACGTCATTGATCTCGCGCTGGCCCGGCAGAAATACCAGCACATCTCCCGCATGGTTGTGCACAGCCTGTTCAAGTGCGCGGCGCACATGCAGCGCCAGGGCTTCGTCACGCTCAGCCGGGAAATAATTGATCTGCACCGGATAACTGCGGCCTGCACTGGTAATGCGTTGGGCATCGAGAAACCCGGCGAGTGTATTTCCATCCAGCGTGGCCGACATCACCACCAGCCGCAGGTCATCGCGCACACCACTTTGTACATCCAGCGCCAGCGCCAGTCCGAGATCGCCGGGCAGATGCCGCTCGTGGAACTCATCAAACAGGATTGCGCCCACGCCATCCAGCAACGGATCATCCTGGATCATCCGCGTCAGGATGCCTTCAGTGACTACTTCCACGCGCGTGCGTGCCGACACCTTGTTGTCAAAGCGGATGCGATAGCCAACCGTTTCGCCCACCTGCTCACCCAGCTGTTTCGCCATGAACATCGCAGCTGCACGCGCCGCCACCCGCCGTGGTTCCAGCATCAGGATTTTTTTGCCGGCGCACCAGGGTTCATTCAGCAAAGCCAGCGGCACCTGCGTGGTTTTGCCGGCGCCGGGCGGCGCTTCCAGCACCAGACGGGTGTGAACGGCGAGCGCCTGCCTGATGGCGGGCAGTACTTCGGCAATGGGGAAATCCGGGTTGTTCACGTAATTATTGATCCGGGGCAATAGCCATGGGGTAAGCTTGCAGCAGGATGCGCTAAGATAATCCGTGTCGGCCATATAACAAGAGCGTGTCATGACCACCACCACTCTCACCTGCGCCTCCTGCCTCACTACCAACCGTGTTCCCACCACACGCCTGGGCGACAAGCCCAAGTGCGGCAAATGCAAGCAGCTGATCCTGCAGGGTCATCCAATTGAACTGAACACCGCCAACGTATCGGCTGTGCTCAACCACAACTCAGTGCCGGTGCTGGTGGACTGCTGGGCGCCATGGTGCGGGCCCTGCAAGGGTTTTGCGCCCGTGTTTGAGGCGGCAGCGCAGCAGCTGGAACCGCGTCTGCGTTTTGCCAAACTCAACACCGAAGTGGAACAACAACTGGGGGGTTTGTGGAGCATCCAGTCCATCCCCACCTTGATCCTGTTCCGCGAAGGTCATGAAGTGGCGCGCATGTCAGGTGCATTGCCACTGAATCAGCTGAAGCAGTGGCTGTTGCAGCAAGGCGTGTGAGCTAGCCCAGTGCGGGATAGTCGGTATAACCTTCGGCGCCTGGCGCATAGAACGTTTGAAAATTGGGCTCATTAAGCGCAGCACCCATCGCAAAACGCCTGGGCAGATCCGGATTGGCGAGGAACAATTTGCCGTAAGCCACTGCATCGGCTTCCCCAGCGGCAAGCACGGCATTGCCACTTTGCAGATCGAAGCCTTCATTCGCAACATAGACACCACTGAACAGTTTTCTTAACTGCGGGCCTATGCTGTCCGGCCCCTGCTTTTCACGCACGGCGATGAACGCAAGCTTGCGTTTGGCCAACTCGCTGACCACATAACCAAAAGTGCCCAGACGATCGGAATCCCCCACATCACCGGCTTCGCCGCGCGGCGCCAGATGCATGCCGACTCGGGCTGCGCCCCATACGCCGGTCACCGCATCGGCGACTTCCAGCATCAGACGCGCACGATTGGCGATGCTGCCACCATAGTCGTCGGTGCGATGATTGCTTTTATCCTGCAGGAACTGGTCGAGCAAATAGCCGTTGGCGCCGTGGATTTCCACGCCATCGAAACCGGCGGCCTTGGCATTGGCAGCGCCGAGCCGGAATTGTTCGACAATGCCGGGCAATTCCTCGCGCGCCAGCGCACGCGGCACTTCGTAGGGCGTGGGTGGCCGGATCAAACTCACAGTGCCGGCGGGCGCAATCGCGCTCGGCGCCACCGGCAGTTCGCCATTATGAAAGGAAGAATGCGAGATGCGACCGACATGCCACAGCTGCATGAATATGTGGCCGCCGGCTTTGTGCACGGCGCTCGTCACCAGCTTCCAGCCTTCCACCTGGGCTGGCGACCAGATGCCAGGCGTGTCGGCATAACCAATGGCTTGCGTTGATACCACGGTGGCTTCGGTCAGAATCAGGCCAGCGCTGGCACGTTGCCGGTAATACTCGGCCATCAGCGCGTTCGGTACACGCGTGGGGCCTGAGCGGGCGCGCGTCAGCGGTGCCAGCCAGATGCGATTGGGCAACTCAAGGTCGCCAAGTTTGAGAGGCGAAAACAGTGTGGGTGTGGCTGAGTCTGAGGGGGTTGCCATGAAATGCTCCTTGGGAGTGTGGGGCCTGGAATATTGAAAGTTGATATTGTGGCCAAGCGGGTGGAATGCATTTGACCTCAGTCAAGCTTGCCCACACCCTTGCCCCAACGGTAGGCCGGTCGGGAGGTCACCCGCTTGCGCCAATCGCTCACTCTGGGCAGCGTGTCGATTTCCAGCACTTCACCAGCACCATAGAAATCAACCAACCCTTCCACCCACGGCATTGTGGCCATGTCGACAATGCTGTATTCGCCAATCAGGTAGTCGCGCTCCTGCAGCCGTTGTTCCAGCACATTGAGCAGGCGTTTGGTTTCATTGATGTAGCGCGTTACTGCATAGGTATCACTGGTCTTGTCCTTGGCAAACTTGAAGAAATGGCCCAGCTGGCCAAACATCGGCCCGATGTGGGCGGCCTGGAAATTCATCCATTGCATGCCTTCCAGGCGGGCGCGATAGGTGCGCGGAAAGAAACGGCCGGTCTTGTCGGCCAGATATTGCAGGATTACGTTGCTTTCCATCAGGTACACCGGCTCGTCCTCAGGACCGTGCGGATCAATGATCGACGGAATCTTGCCGTTGGGGTTCAGGTGTTTCACATAGTCGGCATCAAACTGGTCGCCCTTGCCGATGTTGAGCACATGCACCTCATACGGCACGCCCATTTCTTCCAGACAGACGCCCACTTTCTGGCCATTCTGGGTGTTGAGGGTATAGAGCTGGACCAGGTCGGGATCTTCAACCGGCCAGCGCGGGGGGAACCAGCAATCAGACATACGTTTCTCCTCAAAAAGACGTTCCGGATTGTAAGGGGGTTGGCGCTAGAATGCGCCCTTCCGAATTGCCGTGATCCCTGCCATGACTGATCTGCTGCCCACCGTTGAAATTGAACCTGCCACCCCCGCCAAAGCCTGCGTGATCTGGCTGCACGGCCTCGGCGCCGATGGCCATGATTTTGAAGCAGTGGTGCCGGCGCTCAAACTGCCGGCTGCTTTGGCGATCCGCTTTGTGCTGCCGCACGCGCCCTCAATGCCGGTGACCTTGAATGGCGGCTTCGCGATGCCAGCCTGGTACGACATCATGAAACTTGGGGAAGAACGCGAGTTCAATCGTGTCCAACTGGTGCTGTCAGCCCAGAAAATCCATGCGTTGATTGACCGCGAAATCGCCCGCGGCGTGCCCAGCAACAAGATAGTGCTGGCGGGATTTTCGCAGGGCGGAGCGGTGGCCTACCATGCCGGCCTCAGCTATCCCCGGCCTTTGGCCGGCATTGTGGGGCTTTCCACTTATTTCCCCACCTTTGACTCGGTGGTGCTCAATCAAGCCCAAGCCAACATCCCGGTGCTGATTTGTCACGGCACCGAAGACCAGGTGGTGCCGATCAGCATGGCCCGCAACAGTCGCCGCAACCTGGAAAAGCTGGGGCTGGTGCCGATGTTTCGCTCCTACACCATGCTGCATGCGCTGTGTCCGGAAGAGATCAAGGATATTGCCGATTTCTATATGCAATGCCTGGGACCCAAGGCTGAGTAAATCCTGTTTTCTCCGGCCAACTATCCGGGCTACACTGCAGGCAGGCCGGTACAGCCGGACCTGAAATCAAAAGAAAGACAAGAAAACCAAAAGCAGTACCACACGCACCACCGGATCTGAGGGGATCTCCATGCAACGCAATCCACTAACGTGGTTGTGCGCCATTGCAGCTGTTGGGATTGCCACCAGTGTGCTGGCACAGCCCATCGTCCCCGCGCCCGCATTCAGCGGCAAACAGCTCACTGCCTTGCCCGCCGGCTACTGGATTACCAATGGCGGCAACACCTTCAACCAGCGCTATTCCACGCTGACCCAGATCAACCGCTTCAACGTCAAAGACCTCAAGGCGGTGTGGCTGCTGTCGGCGATAGCACCAAATTATTTGCCTAGAGGGTATTAATATGGCCGTCGATTTCAGAAAGCACCCAATGTTTCCGCCAGGCTTCAACGCCCCCACGCGCTTTGAAGCCGATGTTTATGATTGTGAAGTGTGGGGCAAGATCCCTGCCGATCTTGAAGGCCACTTCTATCGCATGCAGTGCGATTTCGTTTACCGTCCACCCAACAACGAATGGCCCACCGGCTTCAACGGCGACGGCCATGTCAGCCTGTTCCGCTTCCAGCACGGCTCGGTGGATTTCCGCTCACGTTTCGTAAAAACCGCAAGGCTGGAAAAAGAAAAAGAAGCACGCAAACGTTTGTGGGGTGTCTATCGCAATCCCTACACCGATGACCCGAGTGTTGCCGGCATCGATCGCAGTGCCGCCAACACCCACATCTATTGGCACGGCGGCCACATGCTGACTTACAAGGAAGACACCCTGCCCTACGAAATCGACCCCTACTCGCTGGAAACCATCAGTGGCAGCTTCAACTACAACGGCAAGTTCCAGAGCAAGACCTGCTCGGCGCATCCCAAGATCGATCCTGTAAACGGCCACATGATTGCGTACGGCTACCAGGCCACGGGCCTGATGAGCGATGACGTATTCGTGTATGACATAAACCCGCAGGGCGAAGTGGTGAAGGAATGGCGCTTCAAGGCGCCGTACGTCGGCATCATGCACGACTGCGCAATAACCCAGAAACACATCCTGATTCCGCTCGTCGCCCGCACCACCAGCGAAGCCCGGCTGAGGAGTGGTGAGCCAATGTGGGATTGGGACGGCAGCAAGGAAACCATGGTGGCAGTGATCCCGCGTGATGGTGAAGCCAAAGACATTCGCTGGTTTCGCGGCCCGGCCCGCAACACCTTGCACTTCCTCAACGCCACTGATCGCGGCAACAAGATCACGATGGAGCTGCCGGTAAGCGATGGCGAAAGAACGCCGTCGCACATCAGTCGCTGGAGTTTCAATCTCAATTCGAAGAAGGACCAGTTCGACGAAGAACTGGTATCGGTAGCCAACTCGCCGCTGGCGCGCATGGACGACCGTTTCCTGTCGCTCGACTACAAGTACTGTTTCGTCGGCAACAGCAACACCGATCGGCCCAACAAGATCCCGAGCGCCAACGGCCAGCCGGTCCGTGCCACCAACGAATACCTGAAGGTCGATGTGCACACCGGCAAAACCAGCACGTTCTTCGTGGGCGACACCCATGGCCTGCAGGAATGCATGTTTGCACCGCGCAGCAAAAATGGTGCAGAAGGCGACGGGTACCTGCTCGGCATTGCCAACAACTATGCCGACATGACCAGCGAACTGCACATCGTTGATGCGATGCAGATGGAAGCAGGCGCGGTAGCAGTAGTGAAACTGCCCTTCAGATTGCGCGGTGGCACCCACACCAACTGGTTCCCCACCTGGCAGTTGCCGTTGCGCGGGAGCAAAATTGTATGAGCACACTGGTCGCAATTTCGATGACGCGCCGCGAATTCGCGGTGCAGATGACAGTGTTGGGTGGAGCCGCCGTGGTATTCACTGCCATCCCGTTCAGCAGCAGTGCCCTGGCTGATGTCGCGCTCAAGTGGGGGCAAGTGCCACCCCTTGATATGGGGCGCGATGAAGCGCTGGAGAATTATCCAGGCTACGCCGAGTCCATTCCAGGCGGTCGTGCGCATTTGTTTGCAGAACATCCACAGACTCCTGTTTATGGGCAGCTGTTCGTTTAGGGAAATTTTATGCTGACTGTGGCTCGCTCTACGCTTTTTGCCTCTTCGTTGGTGCTGCTGGCTGCCTGTGCTGGTCCGCAGTCATCAACTGTTTCATCACAGGCAGCCGCACCTTCGAAGCAGGTTGATGCTGTACTTGCGCAGCGCATCGAGCAGTTGGCAAAGTCAGTTGAATATGCCGAAGATGTCAGCGCACTCAAGCGCTTGCAGCGGGCCTACGGCTATTACGTCGACAAGGGCCTGTGGACTGACCTTGCCGATTTTTTTGCGGATGATGCAGTGGCCAGCTATCCGGCAGGCACCTTCAAGGGCAAGGCCAGCATACGCGAACATCTGTATCGCAATGTCGGTGGTGTTGAAGTGGGGCAGGTGGGACTGGGTGACAACCGTCTCTACAACCATCTCAACCTGCAGCCGGTAGTGCATCTGGGCGCTGATGGTGTGAGTGGCAAAGGCCGCTGGCGCGCAATGGCGATGTTCGGCCGTTTTGGCGGCCCGTCCGGCACCTGGGCCGAAGGCATCTACAACATGACTTACGCCAAGGTGAACGGCGTCTGGAAAATCAAGACGCTCGACTACGGCAGTGACTACGGCGATTCCTATTCCACTGGCTGGGGCGGCGACCAGAATCCGGCACCGCGTCGCGCGCAAACCTATGTACATCCGGCTGATGCGCCACGCACGGGAGCCTGCAATGGTTTTCCCGAAGCATGTGTCACCCCGTTTCTCTACAAGAATCCTGGCACGAGTGCAGACAGTGCAGTGTGGACCCTGCCTGCAACCTTGCCGGCGCAGCCCATGGCAAATCCGTCCGCACGGGCAGGCGAGTTGCTGCAACGGGCCCAGCTGGTCAGCGATGAGCACGATATCGAAAACCTGATCCGCAGTTATGGCTACTATTACGATCGTGCCCAGTGGGACCAGATGACCGATCTGTTTGCCGACAAGGCCACCATCGAATTCGCACAGCAGGGCGTGTATGTCGGCAAAGCCCGCATTCGCCAGTATCTGGGCAGCATCAATGCCGTGGCTGGACGCACACCCCGGCAACAGGGTCTCGTTGATGGCTGGCTCAACGATCACATGCAATTGCAGACCATTGTGACGGTGGCCCCCGATGGCCATACCGCCCGCGCCCGCAATCGCGAGTGGGACATGCTGGGTGTCGTGGGCAAGAGCGGCCAGTGGAGCGATGGCATCTATGAAAACAGTTTCGTAAAAGAAAATGGTGTGTGGAAATTTGCCAGCGTGCATTATTTTCCTACCTATATTACCGACTATGACAAAGGCTGGACTGCCGATGCGCAAGCAGCACCTGGCCCACTGGCAGCACTGCCACCGGATGCGCCACCTACTGTGGTCTACCAGATCTATCCGAAAGCCCATGTACCGGCCTTTCACTATCTGAATCCGGTAACCGGCAAGGAAACCACTTATCCGAAAGCAGGTGCGCCTGCCGAGGAAAGTCGTGCAGCTACATTGTTCAAGCCGGCTCCTTATGCAGCGCCGGCGGTGCGGGATGTCGCGGCTGCAGTAGCGCAGGCTGAAGCACTGGTGCAAAAGACCAAGGACTATGACGAGATCGAAAATCTCGAAAACGCCTATGGTTATTACCTCGACAAGAATCTGTGGAACGACCTGGCTGATTTGTTTGCAGTGAATGGTTCGATGGAGCTGGCACAGCGCGGGGTCTACAAGGGCCGTGAGCGTGTGCGCGAATCGTTGTTCAAGGTGTTTGGCGCCGAAGGCCCGCAAAAAGGCCGGCTCGGCAATCATATCCATCTGCAAACCGTGATCCATGTGAATCCGGATGGCAAGAGCGGCAAGGTCCGCAGCCGCATGATGCAGCAATTGAGTTTCTCGGGTCGGCCTTCGATGGGTGCGGCTGTCTATGAAAATGATGTAGTGAAGGAAGATGGCAAGTGGAAGTATGCCGCCACCCATGCCTACAACACCTGGACTGCCAGCTATGCCGGCGGTTGGGTAAAGGCGCCGCCGAATGCGCGTGTGCCGGGACCAAGCGCGGATTACCCGCCGGATGCGCCGCCTTCGTTCAAGTTTGCGATGTTCCCCGCCGTCTATGAGATTCCGGTGCATTACCCCAATCCGGTGACCGGGCGTAAGTAGCAACTACACACAAATTCGTGTTCGGCACCGGGCCAGGCCAGCGAGGATGCAAGGCCTTGCTTTCACTCAAAATTCTCATTCCCGGCTTTACATAAAGGGGGCGGATGGCTAACCTTGCGCCCCTTCCTTGATATGAAAAAACAACATTATTCGCCGGTTAACTTCCAGGAAGTCAGCCGGCAGTTTGAACAGCGGACATGAATCCCAAAGCCTTTGCACTCCTCAACGATCCCCGCCTGAACAAAGGCACCGGCTTCACCATGGCCGAGCGTGATGAATACGGCCTGCACGGCCTGTTGCCACCACGCGTAAGCACCCTCGAACAGCAAGTGGAGTGGTCGCTCGACAACCTGCGCCGCAAACCCCAGGACATCGACAAATACCGGTTCATGTCGTCATTGCAGAAGCGCAACGAACGGCTGTTCTACCGCCTGTTGATCGATCATATCGATGAGCTGATGCCGATTGTCTACACCCCCACCGTCGGCCAGGCCTGCCAGGAATTTGCCAACATCTTCCGCGAGAGCATGGGCTTCTATATCTCCATTGAACACAAAGGTCGTGTCGATGCGCTGATGAAAAACTGGCTGGACCAGGATGTGCGCCTGATCGTGGTTACCGATGGTGAACGCATCCTGGGTCTGGGTGATCTCGGCACCAGTGGCATGGGCATCCCCATCGGCAAACTGGCGCTTTACACCGCCTGTGCCGGTATTGATCCGGCCCAGTGCATGCCGGTGGTGCTGGATGTGGGCACTGACAATGCAAGGTTCCGGCAGGATCCGCGTTATCAGGGCCGGCGCGAACCACGTGTGCGCGGGCCCGGATATTTCGAATTTGTAGACGAGTTCATCACCGCCGTCAGAACAAACTTCCCGCAGGCGCTGGTGCAGTTCGAGGATTTCGCCACGCCCAACGCCATTGCCTTGCTGGAAAAATACCAGAACCAGCTGCTGTGCTTTAACGATGATATCCAGGGCACTGCCGCAGTGGCGCTGGCCGGTTTCTATGCCGCCACCCGCATCACCCGCACCAGAATCTCCGCAATGAAGTTCCTGTTCGCCGGCGCCGGCTCCGCTGCCACAGGCATCGCCGAATTGCTGTGTGTGGCGATGCAGCTGGAAGGTTTGAGCGAAGCAGAAGCCCGCAGCCGCTGTTATCTGTGTGACAGCAAGGGCCTGATTACCCGTGATCGTGAAACCCTGACTCACCATGCGGCACCGTTTGCTTCCAGCCTGCCGCCGATGACGCTGGAACAGGCCATTGAAAGCATCAAACCGCATGCATTGATCGGCGCCACTGCCAAAGGTGGCACTTTTACCCGGCAAATCCTCGAACAAATGGCGCAGTTCCACGACCAGCCCATCATCTTTGCGTTGTCGAATCCCACCTCCAAAGCCGAGTGCACTGCTGAAGAGGCCTATGGTTACACCAAGGGCAAGGCTGTGTTTGCCAGTGGCAGTCCGTTCGCACCGGTGCAGGTGCGTGAGGGCCTGAAAGTGCCAGGGCAGGGCAACAATGCCTATATATTCCCCGGCCTCGGGCTGGGAGTCTTGCTGGCCAAGGCCACGCGCATCACCAATCCGATGCTGATTGCGGCCGCCAGGTCTTTGGCCGAAGCCGTGAGTCCGGCCCGCATCCAGCAGGGATGCCTGTATCCACCCTTGCGCGATATTCGCCAGGTATCCGCCGCAATCGCGGTGGCAGTAGCCGAAACCGCTGCTGCTGCCGGGTTGTTGCAGGCGCCGTTACCGGCGGATTTCGCTGCCAAAGTTGCAGCAGCCATGTACGATCCAAGTTATTGATGTGCATCATTGCTGCCAAATCCGTCACTATGATTTCATGATGGCTGTGCAGGCAGTCACCCATCAACCCGACACGGAAGTGACTAACTAAAGAGAACTGATCATGCTCATGGATTTTTTGCTCTGGTATGAAAACGGCCCCGTAGGTGTGTTTGTACGGGAATCGCTGTGGGGTTACCCCTTCGTGCTGACCTCCCATGCGATCGGCATGGCCACCGTGATGGGTGTGGCACTGATGACCTGCATGCGCGTGATGGGTTATGCCAAAGGCGTTTCCGTACTGGCGTTCGACAAATTGTTTACTGTGGGCTGGGCCGGATTTCTGCTCAACCTGTGGTCCGGCATCATGTTGTTTGCCGGCAGTGCCAGCATGTATTTCTTCCAGTGGACCTTTCAGCTGAAGATCGGGGCCATCCTGCTCGGCGGTGTGCTGCTCAAGGTTGTGATGAACAGTGTTCGCTCCAACCAGAGCGGTTGGGTCCAGAAATTCTGGGCTGCGCTTTGCATGACCAGCTGGCTGGTTGGTGTCACCACCGGCCGCCTGATGGCCTACATTACAGCGTAAAGGGGAAACAACATGACAATGCAAGATGTCGCTGACTTCTTCACAAGCAGCATAGTTCACAAGTGGATCATCGAGCAGTTCTGGCTTTTCCCCCTGTGCGAAACCCTGCATTTCATCGGGCTCTCCTTCATGTTCGGAGCGCTCCTGGTGGTGGATGGCCGCATCCTGGGCCTGTGCAAGTTCGTCAGCATGAAGGAATCGATGAAGTTCATTCCGGTGGCAATCGCAGGGTTTGCGGTAAACCTGACCACCGGTTATTTCTTCATGACATCCGATCCCAACAACTATATCTACAACTACGGCTTCCAGTGGAAGATGATCATGATCGTGGTGGCCGGCATCAATGCGTTGTGGTTCTGGTTCGGTGAGCACAAGCAATTGCTGGCACTGGCCGATGGTGAAGAAGCGCCGTTCCGCGCCAAGGTGATCGCACTGATTTCGATCCTGGTATGGATAAGCGTGATCATTCTGGGCCGCATGATTCCCTATACCGACAACTGAGTTCCGCCGCAGCCGCTATCATCAGGCGTCCGGTTTCAACACGGAGAGTTGTTGTGTCGCAACGATCATTTGTATTTGTGCCGATGGGCAGCCACGGCGACGTACATCCCGTCGTCGGGCTTGCTGTTGCGATGAAGGCGCGCGGTCATAAAGTGGCCGTGTGTACCAATGGCTACTTCCGTTCGCTGATCGAAAAGAACCAGCTCGATTACATTGAGCTCGGTACTGCGCAGGAATATCTCGACTCCACCTCTCACCCCGACTTGTGGGATGCGCGAAAAGGAGCGACGGTGGTGATAGCCGCGATGATGAAAATGCTGCGGCCTGCCTATGAAGTTTTGTTGCAGCGTTGGCAAACAGAAAAATTCACGCTGGTGGCCTCGCCGCTGTGCTTGAGCGCGCGAGTATTGCAGGAAACCCATGGCGTGCAGCTGATCTCCACCCACCTGCAACCGCTGGTATTTCGCACCGTGCATGAAGTGCCGGGTTTGCCGATGCCGATTCCCGCATGGGCGCCGGGGTGGTGTATCAGGTTGATCTATTGGCTTGCTGACAAATTTCTGATCGATCCGCTCATCTGTCCGCAACTCAATGCATTCAGACAGGAGTTGGGTTTGTCACCGGTAAAACGGGTGATGCAAAGCTGGTGGAATTCACCGCAGCGCATCATTGGCCTCTGGCCTGGGTGGTTTGCTTCACCCAGGCCGGACTGGCCACCGCAGGCGAAACTGGCCGGCTTTCCGCTTTACGATGAAAGCAACATCGGTACTTTGTCGCCGGAACTGGAAGCATTTCTCGCAGCAGGTTCAGCGCCAATTGCCTTTACGCCAGGCTCGGCAATGCAACAAGGACGCGAGTTTTTCGAAGCAGCCATCGGCGCTTGCGGAAAATTGCAACGCAGGGCCTTGCTGCTGTCGCGCTTCCCGGGAAATATTCCGCCCAATCTGCCATCTACTGTATTGCATGTGCCGTTCGCACCGTTCGGCCAATTGTTGCCGCGCTGTGCTGCACTCGTGCATCACGGCGGCATTGGCACCATGGCGCAAGGCTTTGCTGCCGGCATTCCGCAACTGGTGATGCCGATGGCGCATGATCAGCCTGACAATCTGTTGCGCTTGCAAAGGCTGGGGGCGGGCGACGGGCTGGAGCCGGAAAAATTCACCGCTGAAGCTGTAGCAGCGAAAATGGAATTCCTGTTGTCGAACGACACTGTCCTGCATCGCTGTCGGGAATTGCAGCAATTGATCAAGATCGCGCAACCGCTCACGACCGCATGTGAATTGCTGGAAGCGAATTGATCAGGCAGCTCTGGCAGGCAGAAACCTGCGCACATTTTTTTCCAGGTAAGAGTTATCAACCCCGGCATCGGCAAAAGCAGTCAGCAGTTCCTGGCCATATTCAGGTGTTGCCATTCCCTCGGCCGTGTTGGCATTGACATAGCAGAGCGCAATAAGGATTCTGCCGTTGAACAACACCGGCAGGCTGCGCTTGGTGTAGGAACCGGTTCCGGATTCTCCGAACAAGTTGAGAGCGGTTTCGTCTTCGTAGCCGATTTCATACAGCACGCCTTTGACACTATCGCCAGCGGCAGCAATGATGTTGGCATAACCGTCAGCGTCTACGATCCAGCGCCAGTTATCCAGCTGTGCCACACCGGCCCTGCGACTCTGCGGGCAGCGTTCCAGCATCTGGGCCTTCCGCATGTTGGAACCGTAAGCGAAATAGAGTTTCATCATCGACCACTATGATTTGATTGCAACCGGAGCCAGCTGAATTTCCTGTTGACACAGCAATGCAGCATTCGACAGTCTGCCCCACACGATCCTGCCGGCACCGACACGTGGTTGCCACAGGGCTCTGATCTGCAACAGACGCATGGCAGCATGGGATTGTTCATTGTCCGGGGCTCTGCAAAATGGAAGATCCGTTTGATCTGGATTTTTCATGACAAGACCTGCGGGCTCGTCGTTTACCTTCCTGCATGATTGCAGATCAGTTGGAACGAGCGGCAGTCTGAATCTAGATATACCTGCCAATAGTGTCGGTACGATCGCGCACTTAGTGGGGCAGATCGAAGAGGAATGGGCTCTGAATCGCACTATGGCACAGGGCCGGCGCGGCTTGTTACGACCCTTACTGGCTGAAGCTGGCGCGGAACCAGCGTGATTTGATTGATTCCAGCAACACCAGACTGACCATGCCGACACCGAGGCCAACGGCCAGGTCATGCTGATGCAGTTGACCGAAATGGAACAGTGTTTGTGCCGGCTGCCAATACAAGGCTGTTGTCAGTACGCCACTCACGCTACCCAGCAAAATCCACAGTGAACGATTCGGCCGGCGGAATGCACCCACCAGTGAGGCGCTGAACGAGCGGTTGACCAGGATCAGGCCCATGTTCACCAGCACCAGACAAGTGAATACCAGTGCGCGCACATCGTTGTCCGGCATTCCCCTGCGGGTGGCGACAATCAGCACAGCGGCGAGAATTGCCAGTACCAGGCTGCCTTGCAACGCGGCCCACAGCAAACGTCTTGGCAGCAAGAGGCGGCTGTCGGGATCGCGGGGTGGTCGTTGCATCACATTGTCTTCTTCCTGTTCGGCCTCCAGCACCACCGAGCAGGCCGGGTCTATCACCATTTCCAGGAACGCGATGTGGATCGGCGTGAGAATCAGCGGCAACCCCAGCATCAGTGGCAACAGTGCCAACCCGGCAATCGGAATATGCACGGCCACGATGTATTCCGTGGCCTTGCGCAGATTGTCGTAGATGCGGCGGCCGAGACGAATGGTGAGCACAATGGAGCCGAAATCATCGTCGAGCAGCACTATGGAAGAAGCTTCGCGCGCCACATCAGTGCCGCGGCCTCCCATGGCTATGCCGATGTGGGCGGCCTTGATCGCAGGCGCATCATTGACGCCATCGCCGGTCATCGCCACGATTTCACCATTGGCTTTCAGGCTCTGGACTATGCGCAGTTTCTGTTCGGGCCGGATACGCGCGAAGATTGAGGCTGAAGTAACCCGCAGCGCCAGTTCATCCGCCGACATGGCTTCGATGGCGCTGCCGTCAAGTACTTCACTGGCGTCAATGCCGGCTTGTTGCGCGATCGCGCGTGCCGTTTCCGGATCATCACCACCCTGATACCGGCGCTGCGACATTCGGCGACAGCTGCAGGCACGTTGGCGCGCAAGGGATCAGCGAAACCGATCAGACCTGCATATTCAAACGGCAGGCCGCGCGGTGTATCGGAAAATTCCCGGGTGGTTGGCAGCAGGGCAGTTTGCGCCAGACCAAGCACGCGCATGCCATCGCGCGCGAGTGTATCTGCCTGCGTGCGGATGACTGCCAGTTGCGCTTCGGTCAGGCCACACAGCTCAGCAATGGCTTCGATGGCACCTTTGACATAGGCCCTGCAGCCGTTGCCATCGGCATCAGCGACCACATTGGCAACTGCCAACAATTCAGGGCGCAGGCCATAAGCACGCAGGAGCGTGCGTGATGCGAAACTTGCATATCCTGCTGCAAGTTGCGTTTTAGCCAGCACATGTACAGCGGCGTCCATCGGGTCGGCGGCCTGTTGCGGGCAAGCCTGCAAGGCGGTGGCAAGCATCGCCTGCACCTGCTGTGAAATCTGGTTGTTGGCAGCAGGGATCCAGTGGGCATCTGCATTGACCAGCGCAACCACAGTCATGCGATTCTCGGTGAGCGTGCCGGTCTTGTCGGTGCACAGTACCGTGGTCGCACCCAGTGTCTCAATGGCAGCAGCGCGGCGCGTCAGCACGCGTGCGCGCGAGATGCGCCAGGCGCCCATGGCCATGAATACGGCCAATACCAGCGGGAACTCTTCCGGCATCATTGACATGCCGAGTGCAATGCCGCTGAGCATCGCCTCCAGCCAGGTGCCACGCAGCAGCGCAAACAGCACTACTGCTGCCACGCCGGCTATGCCGCCGATGACAGCGAAGTCTCGTACCAAACGGCTGATCTGCAGTTGCAGATGCGGTTGTTCGGTCTCGATACCATGCAATGCGCGCCCGATCTTGCCGATTTCACTGTTAGCGCCAATGGCATGCACGCGGGCCACGCCGCTGCCGCGCACGACCAGTGTGCCGGCGTTTACCTGTGACAGTTTTTCAGCGAGTGACTCACTGGCGCTCTCCAGCGCTTTTCTTACTGGCACCGATTCACCGGTCAGCAACGATTCATCGAGCAGCAAGTCATGCGAGGATATGAGTGTGGCATCGGCTGCCACCCGGTCACCCTCGCCTAGTACCAGCAGGTCTCCGCACACCACTTCGCGCCCTGCGATGACCACGCGCTTGCCGTCACGGATCACCAATGCACGCGGGCTGGCGAGATTGCGCAGTGCTTCCAGCACTTTCTCGCTGCGCGATTCCTGGATGATGGTGATGGTCACTGACAGACACGCGAAAGCCAGCAGCAACAGCGCTTCCAGCTTGTCTCCCAGCAGGAAGTAGACGATGCCGCCGCCAATCAGCAGCGCAAACATCGGTTGCGTGACTACTTCGGCAAGGATGTGAAATACATTGCGCCGTTCACTGGCCGGCAGTTCGTTAAAGCCGTCTTTCCGGAGACGTTCCGCCGCTTCCGCCGCGGTGAGGCCGGCATTAGCCAATTGTTGACTTACTTGCGGTGGCATGTGGTTCCCTCAGAATTCACTTTCTGGCGATTCAACTGCGGTACCAGAGATTCGTATTG
The DNA here is from genome assembly GCA_903837345.1 of uncultured Gammaproteobacteria bacterium. Taxonomy (GTDB): domain Bacteria; phylum Pseudomonadota; class Gammaproteobacteria; order Pseudomonadales; family Pseudohongiellaceae; genus CAILUG01. Next base: position 99,218 of record CAILUG010000023.1, read on the forward strand.
TGTCATTGGAAATCCTGCAGCCTTATGCCCGCCACCGTATGACCTCAGAAATACAACGTTATTACCAGCACCAAACAGGGTTGTACATCACTGCGGAAGCTCATGGATAGTGACTTGACTTATAACAAGGTTGGACGCGCACGCTTTGGTTGTTGGTGAGAGTCGAAGCCCAGATGCCCATTTGCAAATTGCTCCAGCAGATCCTGACATGCTTGATCCGGCTGTTCGGCCTGGGTGATGGCGGTAATCACCGCTGCACTCGCTACACCTTGCGCGGCTACTTCCGCGATATTGCCGGTCTTGATGCCGGCTATTCCCACCACTGGTACATCAAGCAGTGCTGCCCAGTAACGCAGGTTGTCTAACCCTTGCGGCAACCACGGCATGTCCTTGCTTTGGGTAGCGAAGACCGGGCCGCAGGCAATATAGGAAGGCTGCACTGCATAGGCTCTCGCCACTTCCCAGTAGCTGTGGCTGCTCACGCCTAAGCGCAGGCCGGCAGTACATAAAGCCGCCAGATCAGCGTGCGGCAAATCTTCCTGGCCAAGATGCACTCCATAGGCGCCATGTTTGAGCGCCAGTTGCCAGTGGTCATTGATGAAGAGTTGTGCGCCTGCCACTGCACGCGCAGCAGCAATGGCTGCAACTATTTCCGCTTCCAGTGCAGGAGCGTTGGGATCCTTGATGCGCAGTTGCACAGTGCGTATGCCTGCAGCCAGGACACGCTGCACCCAGGCCGCGCTGTCGACCACTGCATACACTCCGGGATCCGGATTCGCGAGTGCGTTGAACGCGGTATTTGGTATCTGTTGTGGTGGGCAGCTGAGGCGCGGCAGATTTTGCAGGTGTTGTGCAAAATCAGCTTGCGGACATACCGGGCCTGCACCTGTGCCAGCCGCATAAGCGTGTCGCAACGCATGAGTGGTTGCCATTTTGGCAAGCACTACGGCTTCCGCTGCCACATAGTCACTGGCCAGCGCGGCGGCGGCAGTGGAAGCAAATACACAGCCGGTGCCATGGTGATGTGCAGTTTCAATTCTGGTTACGCTGAGCCAGCCCTGCGCATGGGGTGTCAGCATGTAGTCGCGGGCCTGATCCGTTGTTGCCTGATGATCACCACCAGTAATAACTACAGCAGCGGCGCCAAGTTGATGCAAGGCGTCAGCCGCCTGTTCTACAGCGGCATCGTCATCCAGGGGTGCACTGTTGAGCAACAGCGCAGCTTCGGCGCGATTGGGTGTAACCAGCGAAGCGCGGGGCAGCAACTCCGTGCGGTAAGCTGCAATCAATTCCGGCGTGGAAAAGCTGGCGCCGCTGCTGGCACCCAGCACCGGGTCCACGACCAATGCCAGGTTGGGAACCTGCTTGCGCAAAGCATCAATCCAGCGGCACACGCTGCTTACATTTTCGACACTGGCGAGTAGCCCCGTCTTGATTGCGCGCGGCGGCAAATCCTGCGCAAGCGCAGTCAGTTGTGAATCAAGCAATTCAGCACTGACCGGCACTACTTGCAACACAGCCGTGGAATTTTGTGCGGTGATCGATGCAATGACCGTGCAGCCATGTACACCGAATGCTTCAAAGGCTTTCAGATCAGCCTGGATGCCGGCACCGGCGCCGGAATCGGAACCGGCGATGGTCCAGACTACTGGTCGTGCTGAAGCTGAGAGTTGTTTGGATGAGTTCACTTCAGCGTCGCATCACAGTAGAAAAGGTTGGCCAGTCACTGGTGTCGAAGCCACAGCCATGTCCTGGCGTGCCATCACGCCCGCTTCGTACGCAAGGCGTCCTGACTCAATTCCCAGACGGAACGCGCGCGCCATCATCACCGGATCAACCGCATGCGCCACTGCCGAGTTCAGCAACACCGCATCCATGCCCAGTTCCATCGCCTGTACTGCGTCGGCGGGTGAGCCGATGCCGGCATCGACGATCAGTGGTACCTCCGGCAGGCGCGAGCGCAATGTGCGCAATGCAAACGGGTTGATCAGGCCCTGTCCGGAACCGATCGGTGCACCCCAGGGCATCAGAATGTTGCAGCCTGCATCAAGCAGGCGGCGACAGGTCACGAGGTCATCTGTGCAATACGGAAATACTTCAAAGCCATCTTTGACGAGCTGTTCGGTGGCGCTCAACAGTTCAAACGGATCCGGTTGCAGGGTGTGCTCGTCGCCCACGACTTCCAGCTTGATCCAGTGTGTATCAAACAGTTCCCGCGCCATCGCCGCCAGCGTCACCGCTTCGCGCGCAGTGCGACAACCGGCCGTGTTGGGCAACAGCTGCGCCCCGGTGGCCTTGATCAGGCTGAAAAAATCACTCGCTTGCGAGCCGTGCGCCAGTTGCCGCTTCAAGCCCATGGTCACGACTTGTGCACCTGACGCAACTATTGCCTGCTGCAACACTTCCGGTGAAGGATAGTTGGCAGTGCCAAGAAAAAAACGGCTTGTCAAAGTGCGGCCAGCGATATCCCAGCTCATGTTGCTAGCCTCCTGCAATCGGTTGAAAGGTAGTGAGCACATCGCCCTCCTTCAGCAAGTAGCCGTCGCGCGCAGTGCGAGGCACGAACTGGCCGTTGACGGCAGTTGCCAGCGCAGAAGGCAATACGCCGGTGCGATCAACCCATTGTGCCAGCGTCATGCGCGGCACGGTTTGCACAGAGCCATTCACATTGATATGTATTTGGGCGTTGATTGCGGATTGATCAAACGAACTCTTGCTGTTCATGACAACACCTCGCTTGCGGTCATGGCGTTTACTGCTTGTGCGGGCTCGGAATCCGGGCCTGCCATTGGTAGCAACGCACGTTCCACCAGTGCCGGTGCGATCAGCCAGCCATGACGATAAAGGCCATTGATCCGGGTGATCCCGGGCTGGTTCACGATGCGTGGCATATTGTCCGGCAATGCGGGACGCAGATTGGTTTCCGAGTGCACCATGCGTGCTTCCGCCAGCTCGGGAATCACACTGTGCGCAGCTGTCAGCAGCTCCACCGTGCTTCGCAATGAAATCGGCGAGCGGTCTTCACTTTCGATTTCGCTGGCACCGACCACGATAATGTCATCAGGTCTCGGCACCAGGTAACCGGAAATGCGTGGATGCATCAGTCGTAGCGGGCGCTTGAGCTGCACACCCGGCGCGTGCAGCCAGATGATTTCGCCACGTACTCCGCGCACTGGCAGCGCGGGTTTGGCGCCAACACCGCGCACGTCAAACACATGATCGAACCGGCGTGGCCGGGCCTGGCCGGCGCAAGTCAGTGCGCCATTGCCCAAATCGTTAACTGCGGATTGCCAATGCCAGTGCACACCAAGCGCAGTGGCCTGGGCTGCCAATGCCTGCATGGCCTGGATCGGATTGATGAGTCCTTCGTTGGGAAGCAGCCACGCCAGTGCCGGGCCGTTCACTGCCGGTTCCAGCTGCGCCAGTTCGGCGCGTGACAACAATTGGGGATGGATATGGATGGCAGCCTTGGCTTGCAGCAAACCGATCAATCGTTGCGCAGAACCGGCATCACTGCGATGGGCGAGCAGCAGGCTGCCGTTCATCGTCAATGCCACCGGCTGGGCCAGTGCTGCCACAATGCCGGGCCATAGCGCACATGAGCGCAGCCCCAGCTGGAAAACTTCCTCACCGGCACGCTCGAGCTCAGCCACCGGACTCAGCATGCCAGCTGCAGTCCAGCCCGCTGCGCGTGCTGGTGATCCGGCCTGCGGCTCAGCACCGCTGGCCGGATCGAATACCTCGACCTTGTGGCCTGCGCGCGCCAGTTCAAATGCCAGCAAACGACCCAGCAGGCCGGCACCGGCTATTCCGATGTGCATCGAAGAATTCCTCGCTCACACCTCGCTGATCGGGATATAGATGTTCCCGCCAGCGCGCTTGAATTCTTCCGACTTGCTCTCCATGCCGGCGTTCAGCGCGGCTTCGTCGCTGACACCCTTGTTTTTGGCGTATTCGCGCACTTCCTGCGTGATCTTCATCGAGCAGAACTTCGGCCCGCACATTGAGCAGAAATGGGCGACTTTGGCTGAATCTTTCGGCAAGGTTTCGTCGTGGAAATTGCGCGCAGTGTCCGGGTCGAGCGAAAGGTTGAACTGATCCATCCAGCGGAACTCGAAGCGCGCTTTCGACAACGCATCATCGCGCGCGCGTACACCGGGGTGACCCTTGGCCACATCCGCCACATGCGCGGCAATCTTGTAGGTGATGATGCCGACTTTGACATCTTCACGGTCCGGCAGGCCCAGATGTTCTTTCGGAGTCACATAACACAGCATCGCCGTGCCGAACCAGCCGATCATCGCAGCGCCGATACCGCTGGTGATGTGGTCGTAGCCGGGTGCGATGTCGGTGGTCAATGGCCCCAGTGTATAGAACGGCGCTTCGTGGCAATGTTTGAGCTGCTCGGTCATGTTGGCCTGCACCATGTGCATCGGCACGTGGCCAGGGCCTTCGATCATCACCTGCACGTCCTGCTGCCAGGCTTTTTGTGTCAGCTCGCCCAGCGTTCGCAGTTCGGCGAACTGGGCTTCGTCGTTGGCATCGGCACCGGAGCCGGGGCGCAGGCCATCGCCAAGTGAATAACTCACGTCGTAGGCCTTGAGGATTTCGGTCATTTCATCAAAGTGGGTGTAGATGAAATTTTCCTTGTGGTGCGCTATGCACCACTTGGCCATGATGGAGCCGCCGCGCGAGACGATGCCGGTTACGCGGTTGGCAGTGAGATGGATGAACGGCAGCCGCACGCCGGCATGCACGGTGAAATAATCCACGCCTTGTTCGGCCTGCTCGATCAGCGTGTCACGGAAAATTTCCCAGGTAAGGTCTTCGGCCACGCCGCCAACTTTTTCCAGCGCCTGATAAATTGGTACGGTGCCGATTGGCACCGGCGAGTTGCGCAGAATCCAGTCGCGGGTGGTGTGGATGTTCTTGCCGGTGGAAAGATCCATCACGGTGTCGGCACCCCAGCGAATCGACCACACCAGTTTTTCCACTTCTTCTTCAATGCTGGAGGTCACTGCCGAGTTGCCGATGTTGGCGTTGATCTTCACCAGGAAGTTGCGGCCAATGGCCATCGGCTCCACTTCCGGATGATTGACGTTGGCCGGAATGATCGCGCGGCCGCGTGCCACTTCATCACGCACAAATTCCGGCGTCATCACTTTCGGAATACTGGCACCAAAACTGTGGCCAGCCAGACGCTGTTCGCGTTCGGCATTGTTGAGGTACTGCTCCATCCATGCCTGTTTCTGGTTTTCGCGGATAGCCACATATTCCATCTCGGGTGTGATGATGCCGCGGCGCGCATAGTGCATCTGTGACAGATTGCCACCGGCTTTGGCGCGGCGTGGTGTGCGTTGCAAACCGGCCGCCTGCGCGCGCAGAGCGGCCAGCAAATCGTTTTCACCGTTTTTGAGGCCGTCGTCGAGTGCATAGGGTTTGCGGCCGGGATAGGACTCGCTGTCGCCACGACCTTCAATCCAGTCTTTCCGCAGTGGTGCCAGACCTTTGGTCACATCGATGGTCGCAGCCGGATCCGTGTAGGGGCCCGAGGTGTCGTAGACAGTGACGACTTCATTGTTGCTCAGTGTGATTTCACGCAGGGGCACCTGCACGCCCGTCTGGGTGCCAGGCACATAAATCTTGCGCGAAGCCGGCAAGGGCTCACGCGTGAGGCTGATAAAGCTGGCTAGTTTCTCTGGCGCATTCATCGCAAGTCTCCTGTAGATAAACCATTGCTCCGGCAAATGGTGAAACAGGCGAGCTTGAAGAAGGAGAGAGAGGGGAAACAGGTGGCCGGTAGTGGCCTGTAACCTGTAATAACCTGTAAAAAGTCGCTCTTCTTACGCCGGTATGAACCGGATCAAGTTCGCGGGTTTGGATAACCATCTCAGCGCAACTTTCTTGCGCACCCCGGGCAAGCGCAAGTATACGCGAACGCAGCCTGGCTTGCTAAAAACCTTTCAGTAATTATCGGCGAAATGAGAGGAACAGCAGGCTATTCCAGCGCGCGTCGCACCAGCGTAGGGATATCGCCGTCATGCTTGAAGCCGACCGCTTCTGCATTGGGGGTCAGTAGCGGCGGATAGCTGGCATAAATGCCTTGAATCACCGGATCAGGCTGGTAGGAGATCAACTGCCTGACCTGCTCGCCATGCACAGAGGCGATGCCATCCACCAATGCCTGCATCGAAATATGCTGGGCCGGCAGTTGCCACTGGCGGCTGGCATTCATCGATTCTTTCGGCAAGCCGGCAGCGTGGATCAGGTTGTCGATGCAGGCAGGGCGCGACAGAAACCAGGAGCGGGCCTCGGGCGCAGCCGGGCACACAAATGGCCTGCCTTCCGCCAGATTGCGGATGATGTCACTCAGAAAACGCGAGGCATGGCCGGCATCATCCGGTGGTCTCGACATGATGCCGGGCAACCTGACGCTGCGTCCATCGAGCCAGCCGCGGCGGCTGTAATCGGCGATCAGGATTTCGCCAGTCAGTTTTTGCGCGCCATAGCTGAGTCCGGGACAGGCGCGCAGGTTTTCCTCTACGGTGGCCGGCAAAGGCTGTCCATAAACGGCGACGGAGCTGGTAAACACCAGGCGCGGCACCACTTGCGACTGCCAATTGCGCAATCGCAGCATTTCCAGCAAGCCGATGGTGCCATCGAGATTGATGTGCTTGCCAAGGTCGAAGTTGGCTTCGCTGACGCCGCCGGGCACACAGGCCAGATGAAAGATCACCTCGGGTTCTTCATCAAGAGCACTTTGCAACAGTGACTTGTCGGCCATGTCGCCCTTGATCAGCCGCACGCGCGGATCCAGCGGCGGCTGTTCGAACCGGCGGCTCAGCAGGGTGAGACCGCTTACGCTGCGACCGTTGACCGGTTGCTGCAACACCCGGGTGGCCAATGCCTGGCCTACAAAGCCATTGGCCCCGGTGATCAATATTTTCATAGCCTGCTACTCCACTCTTGTTGGTCTGCTTCGATGTTACTTGTGCGCGATCACTTCCTGCACCACCTGCACCAGCATTGCGGGAGTATAAGGTTTCGGGATGACTCCCTTGAACCCATAATCACCAAAGCTGGCCATTACCGGATCTTCCGCATAACCGCTGGAAACAATGGCCTTTGCTTTTGGGTCGAGCAACAGGATCTCCCGGATGGCTTCCTTGCCGCCGATGCCGCCCGGAATCGTCAGATCCATGATGGTGCAGTCAAAAGGCAGGCTCTGCGCCATGGCCTGCCGGTACATGGCAATTGCCTGGGCGCCATCGTAAGCCAGTTCAACCGCATACCCCTTGGTCGCCAGGATTTTCCTGACCAGCTCGCAGAGTTCCTTTTCATCATCCATCACCAGTACCCTGCCGCTGCTGGCTCCGGCCCGGTTGTGGCCAGAGAAGGATGCGGCGGTGTTTTGCAATTCGGCAGCAGGAAGATAAATGTAAAAGGTGGTGCCTTTGCCGACTTTCGACGCCACATCAATATAGCCGCCATGCTTCTTCACAATCGAATACGCAGTGGCAAGACCGAGCCCGCTGCCGGTCTTTTTGGTACTGAAATACGGATCAAATATTTTTGGCAGGGTTTCGTCAGGGATACCTTCCCCGTCATCCTTGACTCGCGCAACTGCATATTTTCCAGCTCTTATATTCTTGTCATTGCCGGCTTCAAACCTGGCATTGTCCAGCTGGATATGCAGAATTCCGCCGCGTGGCATGGCCTGGCAGGCATTGATCGCCAGATTGGTGAATACCTGTTCCATCTGGCCGGCATCGGCATCCACCCGCCACAAATCGGGAGCTGATGCAAAATCCAGTTTGATATTGGTGCCGGTCAAATCCAGTTTTGTTACTTCTTCGATCAGTTTTTTCAGATCAATATTTTTCTTGAGCGGTTCGCCACCCTTGGCAAAAGTCAGCAACTGGTTGGAAAGATTTACTGCTCTTTGCAGGGCTTTTTCCGCAATTTCAAGATCGGCAAATCCGGGGTGATCTGCAGCCATCCTGCTCTTTGCCAACGATATGCTGCCGAACAGCAGGGTATTTATATTGTTGAAATCATGGGCAATGCCGCCTGCCATCACTCCCAGACTTTGCAGTTTCTGCATTTTTTGCAGTTCGTTTTCGGCAAGCTTGAGGGCAGTAATGTCCTGTACGGAGCCGGCAAGCTCGTACAGGGAGCCGTTTTGATCAAACATGCCTTCGGCTATCGCATGAACCCATTTCCTGCTGCCGGTGCTTGTTATCAACCGGTAAGTGGAGTCGTAACGACCCCGGTTTGCCAGGGTAGCCTGCATCATTTCGGCGGTGCTTTCCCGGTCGTCGGGATGCACCGCCAGGTCGAAGTCACTCAGCGGAGAGCCTTTGGGCAAATCGAAGATAGCGTACAGCTCATCCGTTCCGAACAGGTGATTGGTATTGAGATTGAGTCGCCAGTGGCCGATCAGGGTCAGCCGCTGGGCTTGCTTGCGCAAGCGCTCACTTTCTTCCAGCGCATCCTGGACAGCTTTTTGCGCGGTGATATCCCTCTGCACCAACAGTAACAATTCACCATACTGCTCATCTGCAAATATGGAAGCATTGTCTGAACACCAGAACCAGGTGCCGTCCTTCCTGCGATGTTTGACCTCTTCTTGCCAGCAACCTGTGTCAAGTATGCTGCTGCGGATTGCCGATACCAGTCCGTGCCAGCCCGACTCTTCGAATTCACCGAGGACGCTCAAGTGTTTGCCGGCCAGCTCACCGTCACCATAGCCAAACAGCGTTTCAAAAAACGCATTGGCATAAACGATGACCCCACTGTCCGGCAGCGACACAACAATGCCTTCCGTCATGTTGCCAACCATGGACTCAAACATTGAGGGCAAAAACGGCTTCTTGTCAGACATGCAGGGGCAGCCCAAAAGCTGGAAATATTGCATATTTAACTGTCTTGAACATTGATTTCAGCCAATATTTCGGGTCGTTTCACCCTACAAAAAGGAAATGTCGGGAAAGCTGTGCAAACCCGTTACATCTGCAATTTCTCTGCCATATCATTAGCGATGGTTTTTAAACTGTTTAGCAAGAAACGTCCATGCCAACAACCTCAATAAAGCGTCGGGTTTTCCTGCAGGGCCTGGCGGCTACCAATTGCCTTGCCGCATTCAGCTGGCCCCTGGCCGGCTTTGCAGCTGCCGAAATGCTGAATGTTCAGAAACTCACTGACCGCATTTCGGTGATTACGGGCGCTGGTGGCAATGTGGTGGTTTACCATGGCAACCAGGGGCTCACCCTGGTCGACTGCGGTTTGAGTGAACACACGACGGCACTGCTGAAACTGGTTGACGAGATCAGCAGCAAAGCGCCGATCACCACGCTGTTCAATACCCACTGGCATGAAGACCATAGCGGTGGCAACGAAGCCATCCACAAGCGCGGCACCCGAATCATTGCGCACGAAAACACCAGGCTGTGGCTGGGCGCCGATTTTGATGTGGAGTGGCGCAACTGGAGCCACAAACCAAGGCCGAAAGAGGCCTTGCCCGACCAGACTTTCTACGTCAGCGGCAAACACGATGTTGGCGGCGAAATTGTCGAGTATCTGCATTTTCCGCAAGCGCATACTGATGGTGACATTGCGCTGTTTTTCCCTGACAGCAATGTGCTGGTGGCCGGCGGCCTGTTGGCCAACGGCAAATATCCGGTTTCCGACATTGCTACCGGCGGCTGGATTGGCGGCTTGATCCCGGCCAATGCCGCCATACTGGCAAAGATCAATGACAATACTCAAATCGTGCCTGACCGCGGGCCCGCCCGGAAGAAGGCCGATCTGAAAGCGCAGCATGACATGCTGGCCGATCTGTTCGAAAAGATGAAAACCCGCACCAGGGAAGGCGCCAACGACCATGACATGCTGAAAGAGAAACTTACCGCGGACTATGATGCCCGCTTCGGCAATCCGGAAGAATTTGTGATGGAAACCTATCGTGGCATGTGGGCGCATACCTACGATATGGGAGGGTATATCTGAGATGAAAAACCTGGCGAACAGAATTTTTGCCGGTGCTTCCCTGCTGGCCGGGCTCGCATTGAACCCGTTGGCGCTGGCGGCTGCCGAAAGAGCCGAAACTGCCGATACCGCCAAAGCCCTGCACGAGATGGAAGGGCAGTGGGGAGTGCTCGACAAATATTGCGTGAAATGCCACAACTCCGAAGACTGGGCCGGCAGCGTCGACTTTGGCGGCTTTGGTGCCGCCGATGTTGCCAAAAATCCGCAGGTGTTCGAAGCGGCCATACGCAAATTGCGAGGCAGGCTGATGCCGCCTCCCGGCAATGAGCGGCCGGATGAAAAGACCATTGATGCCTTTGTGGCCCACATGGAAAACTATATCGACGCGGCATCCCGCGACAAGGTGAACCCCGGCCACATCGTGGCGCACCGGCTCAACCGCAAGGAATACGCCAATGCCATTGAAGACTTGCTGGCGATGAAAGTGGATGCCAAAGCCCTGCTGCCATCCGACACTGCCAGCGACGGCTTCGACAACGTCGCCAACGTATTGCAGGTTTCACCGGCATTTCTCGAGCAGTATCTGTCGGCAGCCCGCGCGATCAGTATCGACGCTATCGGCAATGCAGCTCCCCCGCCGGATGTGGCTTCGTTTGAAGCCCCCAGCCTGGCGAACCAGTATCGTCATGTCGGCGGATTGCCGCTGGGCACGCGCGGCGGTTTCGCAGCCGAGCATTTTTTCCCGGTGGATGGGGAATACGAATTCAATGTCGAGATTGCTTCGCAGGAAGGCTCGCTGCAACGCTCCTATCCGACCTGGTGGCTGCAATCCAAACACCGCTTCATCCTGACCATCGATGACCAGGAAGTGTATACCGCCACACTCGGCGGCAAAGAAGACGAGGAAGCGGTTGATCTGAACCAGACGCCGGCGATTACCGAAATCCAGAACCGCTTCAACAAGATCCGCGTTCCGGTCAAAGCCGGCACGCACAATCTTGGTGTTACCTTCGCTGCCCGAACCTATGCCGAATCCGACCGTATTGTTGATCAGCTCAGCCCGGGTGAAGGTCAGGACAATATTCCGGTGGTGGTCGCGTTCAAGGCAGTGGGCCCTTTCAAGCCGGGCGGCATGCCGGATGTGCCGAGCCGCAGGAAGATTTTCTCCTGCTATCCGCACACCACGGCAGAACAGGCTCCCTGTGCGAAGCAAATCATATCCTCAATGGCGCGCCAGGCGTTCCGGCGTCCGCTGACCGATGCCGACATGGCAACGCTGATGAAGTTCTACCAAAACGGTCTCGAACAGGGCGGCTTTGAAACCGGCATCCAGAAATCCATCATGGCGATGCTCGGTTCCACCAAGTTCCTCTATCGCGCCGAGCCGTTGCCGGTCGACGCCAAGCCAGGCCAGGCCTTTGCGGTTACCGATGTGGAGCTCGCCTCCAGGTTGTCGTACTTCCTGTGGAGCCGCAGCCCGGACGAAGAACTGCTGACGCTGGCCGAACAAAACCGGCTGCACGAGCCCGCAGTACTCAAGCAGGAAATCCACCGCATGCTGGCCGACCCGCGCGCCAGGGCCTTGCCCGAGAATTTTGCATTCCAGTGGTTGCGCATTGATGACATCAGCACCATTACGCCCGATCCGCGGCTGTTTCCGGAATTCGACATGGATCTGGAAGCTGCCTTCAAGGAAGAGATGGCGCTGTTTGTCGACAGCATTCTGCGCAGCGATCACAGTGTGGTGGATTTGCTCACTGCCAATTACACATTCATGAATGAGCGGCTGGCGCGTCATTACGGTGTCGACAGTGTGCGCGGCTCACAATTCCGCCGGGTTGTGCTGGAAGACCAGCGCCGCTTTGGTCTGCTCGGCAAAGGCGCAGTGCTGATGCTGACGTCCTATCCCAACCGTACCTCGCCGGTCTTGCGTGGCGCCTATATCCTGGATGCGATCATCGGAACGCCACCGTCAGCGCCACCGCCGGGTGTTGAAATCAATCTGGAAACCAAACCGGGTGAAGTGGTGAAAACGGTGCGTTTGCGCATGGAGGCCCACCGCGTGCAGCCCACCTGCAACCAGTGCCACGGTGTTATTGATCCGATGGGGCTGGCGCTGGAGAATTTTGATGCGATAGGCGAATGGCGCGACATCGACCGTTTTGCCGCCTCGCCGATCGATGCTGTCGGCAAACTGGTGAGTGGCCAGCCGGTGGCCGGACCGCAGGATCTGCGCAAGGCGTTGGCTTCACGCCCGGAACAATTCGTGTGGGCGTTGACCAAGAAACTGATGACTTTCGCACTTGGCCGCAGTGTTGAGTATTACGATATGCCGGTGGTGCGCAGTGTGGTGAAACAGGCTGCCGCCAGTGATTACCGCTTCGAAGCGATTGTGCAGGGCATCGTGGCAAGCCCGGCTTTCCAGATGAAGTCGATGCCGGTAATCGAAAACAAGGACGAAGCCAAAAAGGGCAGTGCGCTCACGCTCAACCAGTAACAGGCAAGCAACAGCAAGAAACGTAACAGCACGAATCGTAACAGCACGAATCGTAACAGCACGAATCGTAACAGCACGAATCGTAACAGGAGAGAAAGCTTATGTTTATTACCAAGAAGCATTTATCCCGCAGAACGGTATTACGTGGCTTGGGGACAACCATTGCGCTGCCCTTCCTGGATGCCATGGTGCCAGCGGCAACGGCTCTTGCAAATACGGCAGCGGCTCCCAAGCCGCGCATGGGCTTTTTCTATCTGCCACATGGCGCGGTGATGAAAGACATGACGCCGGACATCGTCGGCAAGGATTTTGATCTCAAGCCGATCCTGAAACCGCTGGAGAACTACCGGAAATACGTGACAGTAGTGTCAGGCCTCGACAACAAATCCGCCCGCAGTGGTGCAGTGCACGCCATCACGCCCGGTACCTGGCTGAGTTGTGTGCCACCACGTCGCAGCAATGCACCGTTTGGCGGCGTCACCGCTGACCAGGTGGCAGCCAAACATATCGGGCAGGGCACTGCCATGCCGTCGCTGGAAGTGGCTACCGAAGAAAAAGGCGGCAGCTCGGCCTGTGACGGCACTTACGGTTGCAGCTTTGGCAACACCATTTCATTCAGTTCGCCCACCAGTCCGTTGCCGATGGAATACAGCACCAAGAAATTTTTCGCGAAGCTGTTTGGTGAAGGCCGCTCCGACCAGGAACGCGCGCGCATCGCCAATGACTACAAGAGCATGCTCGACATGGTCAATGAAGAAACCGGCAGCCTGAAAAAAACCCTGGGCGCTTCCGATCAGGTGGTGCTGGATGGTTATCTCGACAGCGTGCGTGAAATCGAGCGCCGGGTGCACAACGTGGAAACCCGGGATCTGTCCAAGTATGAATTGCCGAATATTCCGGTTGGTATTGCCAATTTCGATGAGCACCTCAACCTGATGTTCGACATGATCGCACTGTCTTTTCAGGCTGACATGACCCGCGTGGTCACCTTCATGATGGCGGCAGAAGTCAGTGCCCAGGCCTATACCCATATCGGCATTCCGGATGCGTTCCATCCGTTGTCGCACCACAACAACAACCCCGCCAACCTTGCCAAACTGACCAAGCTGCAAGCCTGGCATGTGGAAATGTTTGCGCGCTTCATGGGCAAATTGTCGAAAATGCAGGAAGGCGAAAATTCCATCCTCGACAATTCGATTTTCCTGTACGGCGGCAACATGTCGAACAGCAACAACCACGATCACTATCCGCTGCCAACCGTGGTGCTTGGTGGTGGTGCCGGCAAGATCAAGGGCAACCAGCATCTGAAGTTCGACAATCAGGAACCGCTGGCCAACCTGCTGCTGACACTGTTGCAACGTGCCGGCGTGCCGGCGGAAAAGCACGGCGACAGCACAGGCACGTTTGAAGCGGTATAAGGGGAAAGCCATGAATCGTGCAGCACTTTGTCTCAGCCTGGCCGCGCTGGTTTTTGCGCCATTCATCAATGCTGCGTCGTTGCTGGAAAGTGTTCGCTCCGGCAATCAGGAAGCGGCGTTTGCTGCGCTCAAGCAAGGTGCGGATGTCAACAGTGCCGAATCCAACGGCACCACGGCTTTGCACTGGGCGGTACATAACGGCAATGTCGAGCTGGTCGAGAAACTGATCAAGGCCGGTGCCAAAGTGAATGCCATGAACAATTATGGCGCCAGTCCGATGTCGGAAGCGGCTGAGTTGGGCAATGCCGGAATTGTAGCTGCGTTGCTGAAAGCCGGCGCCAATGTGGAATCACCCAATGCCGATGGCGAAACCGCGCTGATGATCGTGGCGCGTTCCAGCAATACTGAAACCGCCGAGCTGTTGTTGAAAGCTGGTGCCAAGGTGAATGCCACCGAAAAATGGCGCGGCCAGAATGCTGTGATCTGGGCCGCGGCGCAGTCGCAACCAAAGATGTTGCAACTGTTGCTGAAGGCCGGTGGTGATCCCAATTCCCGCTCAATACTGAATGAACGTGATCGCCAGATTTCTGCCGAGCGCCGCTTCCAGTGGCGTCCGGCCGGCGGCATGACTGCGCTGATTTATGCTGCACGCGAAGGCTGTCTCGAATGCGCGAAGCTGCTGGTGAAGGCCGGCGCTGACATCGACAAGGGCGATGCCGAGAATGTCACCGCGCTGCTCACTGCCATCATCAATCTGCACTTTGATACGGCGAAATACCTGATTGAAGCCGGTGCCAACGTCAACAAGTGGAGCCTGCGCGGCGAGAACCCGATTTATTCGGCAGTCGATGTGAACACGGTCCCGCATGGCGGCTATCCGGATCGTCCTTCGGTGGACGCCACCACCAGTTTGCAAATCATCCAGTTGCTGCTCGACAAAGGCGCCAACCCGAATCTGCAGCTCAAACTGCAACCCACCTATCGTCACCTGAAAGACGATCGCGGTGCCGATGGCATCCTCGGCATCGGTGCCACGCCGTTGCTGCGCGCTGCCAAAGCCTTTGATGTGCCGGCGATGGAGTTGTTGATCAAGCATGGCGCACTTCCCAACCTGCCCAACCATACCGGCATCACTCCTACGATGGCCGCCGCCGGCCTGGGCTCGAACAATATTGACACGCGTGGCGATTACACCGTGCCTTTGGTTGCCAGGCAGTCAAAAGACGCGTTGGCCTTCATGCTTGCGCACGGCGGCAATCTCAATGAGCAGGACAACACCGGTCGCACTGCACTGCATGGTGCAGCCAGCTGGGGCTGGAATGATGCAGTTTCGTTTCTGATTGCACAGGGTGCTGATGTAAAACTCAAGGACAAAAGCGGCCTGACTCCACTGGACATCGCCATGGGCAAGTCCGGCGCTGCTGCAGGACGCGGCAACAGCGGCACCATTCACAAAGACACTGCAGACCTGATCCAGAATGCATTGCTCAAGTCCGGCATCCAGTAACCGGTTACTCTGAAGTTCATTCTACCCACCCTGGAATAAGGCGTTCTTCCAGGCCTGGCTTCTACCCTTCCTGACCTGCATTCAAGCAAGTCACCACCAACAGTCATTTGTACGCTACCGCCCGGACGAGCTCAGGGCGATAGCCTGATCATGCCATTGTCTTTCTTGTTCCTCTCCTTTGTGTTGAGCCTGTTCCTTTGGAGTTGGGTGTAAAGCAGAACGCATTTGAAAATCTGAAAAATAAAAATTGACGGAGAATGGTATGCGTTCACGCGTCCCCTGCACATTGCTGCAGGTTCTGCCTTTGTTCTGGGCTGGCTTGGGCATGGCTGCTGATTTGCCAGCAAGCAACGATGCTCAGCTATCAACAGCACTCAACCACATGAACCCGGGTGACACCATTATCCTGGCCGCAGGAATATATGCTGGCCCCATAGTGCTGAACACCGATAACGTCAAGTTACAGGGAAATGCCGGCACGATTATCAATATAGTGCAAGCCGGGTTCGGCACTGCTGCCAGCGGTATCGGTATCGACATTGCTGCCACTGGCATTGTAATCAGCGGAGTGGAGATCAGAGGCCCCTATGCAGCGCGGTCATTTACCCAGATTGACTGGAACCTCGAAGGCAGCAGCATCGGCATCCAGGTCAGACCGAATACGTCTGCCACTATCAAGAACTCTGTTGTCAGGGACACACGCACGGGCATATCAGTGCTCCAATCTGCTTCTGCAGTCAGCATCACCGGCAACCTCATCGACAACACCGAAGGCTCCATTTTTCTGCGTTCAGATGCGCTTGTCAGCAATAATTCGACAGGGGTCACCGGCAATGAGTGGGATATTGAGGTGCTGGCAAGCCTGTACCCCGCAGCACCAATCGCCCTGAAAATCCTGCCTGATCAGTCCAGTCTCGCAAACTACGGGATTGCAGTGATGGAGCTGTCAGCGGGTAATGGCGGTATGTCCGTGCTGGACCGGCGCTTTGCCGACAGCAACCGCTCGCATATTTTTATAAAACAAGGCTTCAGCCCGGGCCCGCTGGATGACATTGGACCTGATAACGGACTTGGCAACCTGAGACAGCCCTATGGTGCTGTACAACATGGCATAACTGCAGTAGTCCCGTATGGACGCATCACTGTCTATCCCGGCAGCTATACCGAAGGTCACACCCATACCAGTCTTGGTGGAACCATGGATGCAGGTGAGGTATTCGGCTTGCACGTTTACAAGGACGGTATCACGCTGCAGGGCGTCGATATGGCTGGACGCCCCATTGCTGGTCCGGATCTGACACAGGCAACAATTACAGCAGCCCATGTCTCGGGATTCCAAACTGCCCATTTTGTGTTTGGTGACAACGTCACCATCAACGGCCTGAGATTTCTGACCAAGCCCGGCGAAGAGAGCAAGAACCTTGAAGTAGTAGGCAACAACTTCACGCTGCGTAATTCGGTAATTGACAATGTGGGTGAGGGTGGTGAATACGGGACCATCGTTTTATACATGTCTGAATTCGGCCTTGTTGAAGGCAAGGTCAAGGATGTTGAAACCTTTACCATAGAAAATAACAACTTTGTTGCAGGGCCCAACACTGACCGACTTGTTGTGCTGGCTAATGGTGCTGGCAACGCCAGTGCCAAGGCCAACAGGATATTCAGAAACAATTCAATTACCGGTAATCAGACCTATGAAGAAGGCATTCGCTTCGCAGGAGTAGTGCCCGGGTTTTCCCATCTCGCCTTGCAGGTCGGCGCCGTGACTATTGAAGGCAATACTTTCACTGACCTGGCCATTCCTGTGTTTGCGCGCGGCCTTGACCTGCCGGACATGGGGCTGAATGAAATCTTCACCAGCAACACTTTCAAAGGCGGTGCAGCGCTTGCGTATGCAGGCAGTACCAACACTGCGCGCGTCAAGGCGTCTCCATACCAGGACACGTCCGTCACACCGGCTGCCAACTACAATCTCAATTGGTCTGCAATAACCGCGGGTCTTCAGGATGCCATGTATTTCGCACAGGATGGTGACACGGTCAAAGCAAAAGCTGGTATCTATGGCGGTGATCTGGCTGTAACCAAAGCTCTTGCACTTGATGGAGGGGGCAGGGCTGCAAGCATTCAAGGTTCTCTCATCATCACCAGTGCTGCGAGCGGCGCTACCATCACCGGTTTTGACATTACAAACCCGACCGGCTCCGCAGGCATTGAAATCATAGGCGCAAGTAATGTGTCAATTCGCAACAACTCGTTGCATGACATCGGGACTGCTTTCACAGGATCGACACAGGCAATAACTGTGTTGCAAGGGAGCGCTTCATTCAACAACATCACGATTGCCAATAACACCATCAACAATGTCGGCAACGCAGGCAGCACCGGCAGCACCATGGGAATTTATATCGGGGACAGCATCGCCACCAATTTGCTGTCCAATATCGTGATTACCGGCAATGCCATCAGCGGCATCAAGGCCGGTGCAAGCGCGTGCCCGCCGGCCATTTCCGATATCACTTGCAAAGGTGCCTACGGCATCCTGGTCAATTATGGTTTCAGCGGAACCGGTACTGTAGACAGGCTGGTGATAACCAATAACACCATTGCCGGCTTGTCAGGAGGATGGGTGCGTGCCATTGGTCTCGAAGCTGTAACAACCAATTCCAGTGTAACCTTCAACACCATCAGCGACCTGTCAGCGCCTCTTCACGATGAGGCTGCGATATTCTTTGAGGGCAATAGTGCGGCCGCAACTGTCATACTGCAAAACAACAAGTTGACAGGTGGAAAATACGGCGTTGCGCTGGCCACCTCGATGCCGGCGAACATCAGCGTGGATGCAGAGCATAACTGGTGGGGTGCAGCCACCAGCCCGGCAGCCCGTGTGTCTGGCAGTGTGAATTTCACACCATGGTTTCTGGATGCCGGCCTGACCACGCTTTACTCTGTACCGCTCCCTCCGGAATCAACTCCGACCGAAAAGCTGAACATCATCATCAGTGGGGCTGTAATTCCTGGTGCGGGCGGCAACATCACCGATCAAACGGTTGCAACCATCAGCGTGGCAGCTGACAGGTCAACAACGCTGGTGGCCGATATTGTGACCAGCATTGTAACGACCGATACCGGTAGCACGCTTGATACCCTGGCGGTGATCACCAAGATCATCAGTGTCTCCGGCCAGGCGGTGGAGATAGCTTCATCCCAGGCAAATACCCAAAGTACGGCTAGTCTGGTCGATTCCGGCGCGCAGTCCCTGAACAGCTTTGCAACACTGCTTGATGCCATCGACCACAAGGTAAAAAACCTGGGGAGCAATGTTGCATTGTCGCCTGCGCAAAAAGACCAGGTGCAGCAGTACACACTGCAAAATGTTGCCTCTGCCGGGAAGATCATCGACGCATCAACCAATGCAGTAACCAGCAATGCAATTATGGACACGGTTGGCAAGATCACAACCAGCAACCTTGATCTTGGCGTTGTGTTAAACACAGTACAAAAAACAGCATTGGTTGACATGGCAAACAAAGCAACTGACAGCAATGCTTCGCTGGAAACCCGGTTGGGAACCGGCATATCAGTCAAGCCGGAAAACAAAGGGCTGATTTCAGCGGCTGACCTGACTGTTGCGCTTGCAGGCTCTGGCGTGACAAGTGACAGACAGAACTCGTTCCTTGCGTATCTGGGAGCTTCAATAAACCCTTCAGATGTGGCACTTGGGAACAAGACCGGCAAAGACTCGATAAACGACGGTCTTGACTCAATTGATAAAGCGGCGACATTTACTTTCGATGCAAAATCGGGAACAGCCTTCTTTACATTTGGCGGAGTCGGCTCAACGACAGTCAGCCCTGTAATTGGCCATTCAATCTTTGCGCTCACTATGCCGAAAACAATTCCGGCGCGGATCATAACGACCAGCGTCGTGTCGTCTTCAGTACCCACAGGCACGCTGGTCCTTGCCGATGGTTCCGTGGTCATTACATCGGACAACATCTCCAGTACGCTTGTGCCTGCGTCTTACGATGCAATCGGCTTGTTTGCTGATCTGAGCAAATATGGCAGTGTGGTCATGGATGATTCCGGCCGATTGTCGGTGTTCGGTACTACTTTCCGTTTTTCCGGCACGTTTGATTTTGCCGGCGTGATAGTGGGGCAATCCACACCAGTCGTTGCCACTGTGGTCAACCCGCCAATGGCAGGGACCGATGAGGCCAATGTTGCCTTCTTCTACAGTTTGACATACCGCGACGGTGTGCAGCAGGTTGTCCAACCTTACATCCACGATGACGGGTTTGTATCCTCACTGCGCAGTTACGGACTCGAACCAAAAGTCGACCGTAATAACGGAGTGATCGCCATTAACGGCGCCTTCTACCGTCCGTCCTATTTCGTTTATGCCAGGGATGCAGCTGCTGTCGCCCAGTGGAACGCCGGAAAAGATCAAAGCGGGCTCAGTTACCGCAGCGCCGATCTGAACGGTGATGGCACGCTGGATGTTGAAGTGATTTCGGCTACCGGGATGCAGGCTGTTTACCGACTGAAGTGACTGAAACAGCAGGAGCCGTTGTCAGTCTGGATGAAACCTGCAACTGGTGCAGGCTTCCGCAAAAGTGGTTAGCACAAACGAGTAGATTGTGGGTTCAGTGCCGGATATCCCGGCCTGGCGTTTAAGCCAGGCCAGGCAACAGCGTCTTGATGCCATCGACAATA
The DNA here is from genome assembly GCA_903837345.1 of uncultured Gammaproteobacteria bacterium. Taxonomy (GTDB): domain Bacteria; phylum Pseudomonadota; class Gammaproteobacteria; order Pseudomonadales; family Pseudohongiellaceae; genus CAILUG01. Next base: position 119,340 of record CAILUG010000023.1, read on the forward strand.
AACTCCACCGCCATTGCGGCCAGAATCAATCCCATAACGCGTGACGCAATGTTCATCGAAGTCTGGCTCAGATGCTTGCCGATCTGCGGCGCCAGGTGAAAACACGCCCACACGATCAGCGCCACCAGCAAACAAATGCCAATCAGTATCATCTTGTGAACAAGAGTCGGTGATTGCTGACTGAACAGGATCACGGTGCTGATCGCGCCGGGGCCGGCCAGCAACGGCAGCGCCAGCGGCACCACGCCGATGGCGGTGGAGTTGACAGCTTCCTCGTCTTCTTCCGGTGTGCTGCGGGTGCGACTGGTTTTGGCTTGCAGCATGTCGAAGGCGATGCTCAGCAACAGAATGCCGCCCGCGACCCGGAACCCTTCAATGCTGATGTTGAAGATATGAAGGATGCCTGATCCTGCTACCACACTGATCGCCAGAATGCAGGCCACCGCCAGCGCGGATGTGCGGGCGATACGCTTGCGTTGCGCTTGTACGTTGTCGGTAAAATTCAGAAACAGCGGCACTGTGCTGAGCGGGCTGACGATCGCGATCAGGCCGGTGAGCATGCGCAAATAATCATTCCAGTTGAGCATTGCGTGTTACTTGCCGCTCCTGGTTTTGGTCACCAGCTTTTGTACACGCCAGTTGATCAGCTCTGCCACCCAGATCTCATCTTCCGACGGGCAGGCAATGGCATGGATCCAGCCGAACTCGCCGAGATTGCGGCCTGGCTCACCATAGACGCCCAGTACCTTGCCTTGCAGTGATACCTTGTAGATGCGGCTCGGATAGAGATCGCCGACAAACAGCACCGGATTGGGGCCAGGCGTCATGCACAGCGCATCGGGAGCGCCAGGAGCCAGCGAGCCGGTCTTGCCGTTGGGATTTTCGTTGCCGTACACCACTTTTCCGCGCCTGGTATCCACCGGCACATCGATCACAAATTCACGAATGTATTTGCCATTCGGGTCGAACACCTGGATACGGCGGTTGCCGCGATCGGCTACATAGATTTCATTGGCAGGAGAAACCGCGATGCCGTGCGGGGTATCGAACTGGCCGGGGCCGCTGCCAAGCGAACCCCAGCTCGCTATCCACTCGCCCTTGGCATTGACCTTGGCTACCCGTGAGTTGACATAGCCATCGCTGAAATAGCTGTTGCCTTCCGAGTCCCACGCCACGTCGGTAGGCTGATTGAACTCGTTGTCGCGATGCACCGGGATCGGCATGCGCGCATTGTTGTCCTTGGGAACCTCTACATTCACCCCGGCGCGTTTCAGCAGTTCCGCCATGGTTGAGGCGTAGTCAGGCGGTACCTGCAGATGCGAGGCCTCACCTTTGCGGCCAAACACCCAGTCAACATGACCATCGGGCTTGAAACGCAGGATCATGTTGGAACCCTTGTCGACCACCCAGATGTTGTCATGTGGATCAATGCGCACTGCATGGGCATAGGACCAGCCATAAAGGTTCTTGCCGATTTCGCGGATGAACCTGCCTTTCTGGTCGAACTCCAGCAGTTGCGCGGCGGTGGCCATATAAGAAGGCCCGTCGGAGTTGCCACGCGAAAATACAAAGACATGGCCCTTTGAATTGACTGCCACACCCGCAACTTCACCGAAATTGATATCGGCCGGCAGTTGAAGCGGATTGGGGACGGATTCGAAGGGCAGCTCAGGAACGGTTGCGGCAGTCTGGGCAAAGGCAGCTGTGAGTGGAAAACTGAACAGCAGAGTGGCTAGCAGGAAGCGCTTCATGGATACCTCGCAGTAATAGGGAGCGAAAGCAGCGTGAGACTATCCCGGTAATGGCGGGTCGTCCACATCTTGCTACATTTGCGGTCAGATTATTCCAGATGCATTTCCATTTTCACTGCAGCTGCAACTTTGCCTTTTGCCGGTTTGGACTCTTCATTGACAAGAAATATCCGCTCCGGCAGCACTGCAGTATTGCCCAAAATCAGGGCTTCAACAGCTTCAGCCCTGCGACGTGCCAGATCGGCGAGATCGTCAGCATTGGGCTTGAGCAACGGCAACAATGCTTGCTCAACCGTTTGTATTTTGGTGTCTATCACTGCATCGGCGGTAGTGGCGGCAGCATCAGGGGCGCTGGCCGGATAAACCATGTCCTTGCCACTGCGATTCTTGTATTCCAGTTCCAGTGCTGCCAGCTGTGTGGCTCTCACCGCAACATCAGTAGTGGCAGTGGCCAAGGCCTGCAAGGATTGTTGGGCAAGTGCATCCGAGTCGGTTGCAGCAATGGTGTTGAGCGGGATGTTCAGCTTCAGGGTCGGGCGCGCTACCAGGGCTTTGGCCAGCGTGGTGAGCTTGCCGGTTTCGGCCGGGCTCAACTCGGCGATGCCAGGCTGGAATTCCACAAACGCCAGCTCATCGCTGCTGCCGAACAATCTGGCCAGGGCAGCAAACGGCGCTTTCGCCACATCCCCAAGCAAGCCAAGACAGGCACGCCAGATCAGCGGTGCCAGCCGGAATTGCGGGTCATCCAGGGTCCCTGACACCGGCAGATCAGCAATGATAAGGCCATTGCTGTCTTTCAACAGCGCCACTGCCAGCTTGAGCGGAATCGGTGCCGCATCCTTGGAATCGGTTTTGCTGCCGAACTCCAGGTTGTCGAAAATGACGTGGTGTTCGGCTTCCAGTTTGCGATCAAGGATGCGGTAGTGCATATCCGCCGACAACTTGCCCTTGCTGATGTTGTAGCCGGCATACTTGCCCGAGTATGGATTGAAGGTGGTCAGTTCGATGTTGGAAAACTTCAGCGTCACATCCGAAAACTTGTTGGCGGCGAGTGGATTGATTTCACCGGCAATATTGACCGGAGAAAATTTGTCGACGTTGCCTTGCAAAGTAACGGTGGCACGCGAATCTGGTTGCGAAGACAAACCGCTGACAGCACCGTTCAGTTGCACAATGCCGGTAGAGAAGTTGGGCTCGATCGACAGATCGGAAAAATCGGCAGAGCCATCGATGAATTTGATGCTTGCTATCTGGATCCGGGTCTTGAGTGATGGCCCCGTATCGGCTTTGCCGGCGTTGCTGGCGACAACCGGTTTGGTGCCGGCACTTTGCGCAAGCGGCGGCGCCAGCAGATGCGAGACGTTGGTGGTCTGGTCTTTTCTGATCTGCACGTTCGCATAGGGTTGGTCAGCGACAATGCTGTCGACATCCAGACTTGTGAGTGCGCCGCTATCCGGGTTGATCACGGCCTTGATGCCTTTGACAGTCAGCTGTTTCCAATCCACAAACGGATCGTTGGCCTTGTCATTGGCATGTACATTGTCGATGGTGATTTCGCCGCCAAATTTCAGGTCAGCCTGCTGCTGCAGATAATCGATACGGCCATGCATGGAAAAGATGCCGGAGGCCAGCGACAACTGGCTCTGTTGCGCCAGATAAGGCTGCAAGGCCGGCAGTGCAAAACGTTCCAGATCGATATTCACGCCGGCTTGCAACGGTGCCAGTGCGAGATCTCCGTCAAGCTTGAGGCTGCTGTCACTGTCGATTACTACATCCGAAGTGAGGTGCATGTTGTCGCCAGCAGTGCCCAGGTTGGCAATATGCAATGTGACCGGTTTCAGAACGAAACTGGCAGCAGGTGTCACGGTTGCGTCAGTAATATTCACAGTGCCTGTTTCAATGCGGGTGTCTTCAATCTTGAATTGCCAGGGCTGATCCTGCGGAGTTGTTGTCGACTTGCTGCTGGCGGCGGTCGAGGCTTCTGCGGCTGGCTGGGGAGTGCTGACGGGCACCTGCGCATCATTGTGCGCCAGGTATCGCGACAGGTTCAGTACACCATCGCTGTCGCGACGGATATCAATCAGTGGAGACATGGCATCAAGGGCTTTTACTGTCACTTTATGCCCGACCGAAGACACCAGGGCTGAGGTCACTTCGATGGCCGGAATCACAATGGCGGCACTGCTGGCAGCAGCGCCGGTTTCTGCGACAACAAAATTGCTGGCGGTAATCTTGTCGAGAGAGAGTTCCCACTCGGAAGGTCTGGATGCCTGCGCAAACGCAGCAAAGTTGTAGCGTGCCTCAACCGACAGTTTGCCGTCAGCAATCCGGAAGGGCAGAGTTGCTGCCAGATAATCGGCCAGTGGTGGCATTTGCAACTGCCTGATCGCAAAGTGTCCCGAGGCCGACAGTGGTTGTACTTTCAAGTCAGCAGACAACTCAAACTTCTCTTCCAGCTTGCTGAGGGCAGCAATGCTGACAACATTTTTATAGTCCGTCTCTGTCCGGAAATCTTTCACTGAAATGCTGATCGCCTGCAGATCAGAGTGGTAAGCACTGCCTTTCGACAAATCACTGAAGGCAATGTGTCCTTGCGTTGCCGACACGACGCCAATGTGGACTTTTGGCAAGGCCTGGCTTTTGTCTGTATTGGCACCGTCACTGGCGGGAAGCAAATGGGCCAGATTGAGTCGTCCGGCTTCATCAATCGCAACGATGAGATCGGGGGCATCGAGTCGCAACTCGCGCAAATTGATGCTTTGTTCCCATAGGGATGAGGCCGGCTCTGCATTGACATAAAGATGCCGGAAGCCGGTGATTGGTGTGCCATCTTTTTCTTTCAATGCAAAATCGGCAACCTGCAGTTCGAAAGTGAAGGGGTTGAATTGCACGATCCCCAGTGACAATTGGCGATGCAGGGTCATTTCGGCGAATTTTTGCAGTTGCGAACGTGCAAGCAGCGGCACACCCCAAAAGCCCGCGGCTGTGTAGCCCAGAGCCAGGAATACGATTATTGAAAGAATGACAAGACGACGGCGTGAGAACTGCATTGCGCAGACCTGTGATCGGTTTTGGGTTAACCCTTTATTGGTCACAGTTTATGAGCAGTCCACAGCGAATGAAAGAGAGTTGCACCGGGGAACAAAGTGCAATCGGGCCGGAATTGCCACGAATGTTGCCTGTCGGCGAAACAGCAGTCCGGAGTGAATCCCCGCTGCCGGTTCGGTGGTGGGCACGATTGTGGGAGGCGCGGTGGAAGCCTGTGGCCAGCAAAAGGCAGAACAGCAGGCGAGGACTGGTTATCGAAGTCGAAAATTGAAATAACAGTTACAAAAAGCCTTTGCTGGAAATATTATCCCCTGCAAACAACCACAGAGGGGATGGACCATGAAAGGATCAGGCCTGCTGCTGACCTTGCTGTCAGCAATTACTATCAGCTCATTTGCCAACGCACAAGATTGTGACCGGGCATGTCTGTCAACCCGTCTTGATACCTACCTCAAGGGGGTGGTGAGTCACAAACCTGCAGAAGCCGGCTTGTTTATCGGCTTTCGGCAGACCGAGAACTCGGTGGTGATTCCGGAAGGCCAGGGAATGTGGGCCAGTGCCACCGCACTGGGTTCCGTCCAGCGCCGGTATTTTGATCCTGTCAAAAACACAGCAGCCTATTTCGGCACCATCAGTGAAAGTGGCAAGGAAGCCGTGGTTGCCGTACGCCTGAAAGTGGAAAGAGGTGAAGTGACTGAAGCCGAATGGATGGTTTCGCGCCAGACTGACCCCGGGCTGACCGGTGAATCTGGCAAGACCCCCTTCAATGTGAAGACGCTGGCTGACACGCTGCCGCTTGAGCGCAAAGTACCGCAGAAGGATCGTTTGTCCCGCGAAGCGCTGATTGCCATCACCAACTCCTATTTCGACGGCATCACCAGCAAAAACGATTACATTGTCAAAGGCCATCCAGGCTGCAGTCGTTATGAAAACGGCTTTCCTACTTTCGGAACCCCGCTGAAAGGAGAGGGACATCTGGGCTTCGAAGGCAAGACTGACTGTCGCACCCAGGGAGATTTCGGGGTCGCCATTGTGGCACTGCGCAACTACTTCCTGGTGGATGAACAGGCACAGGTGGTAATGGTCAACGCCGTGTTCCGCCGCGATCCCGGGAACCCCAAGCGACGCAACCATTTCACGGAATTGTTCCATATCGATGGTGGCAAGATACGCAGTGTGCATGCCGCGTTCTATTACCCGGCACCGGAACTGCCAGTACCCAACTGGCCACCCTATGACGGTATTTTCCCGCTGCCGGCGCAGTACCAGTAGGTTGTAGAAAACTGGCAGAAATAAAGCAGCCGCAGATCATGAGCAGGGCGTCACAGGCAGATAATAATCCGTATTGTTACTTTGCCTGTGTCTGCTCTTTGGCGGGCTTGCCGTCCATCTCATCAATGGTTTTTTGCAATTCGTAGTGCTCCAGCATGGCCTTGCGCATTTCCGGGCTCTTTTTCACCGCTTCTTTCATTTTCTGCTGCAGAATGGGGTAGCGGCGACCGGCCTCCATTTGTACCGGCGGGGGAACGCCAACGTTCGAGCCTGTGATTCTGCCGAAGATCGCCTGGGCTTCGACCTGGGTTGCAGTGTCAAGGAAGGCCGGCCTGCAAACATGTTCCCTGATATGGCGATTCATCGGGATTTCCCAGGAACAATGCACATCATACTGATGATCATCATTGAGTTTGTTGAAGGTTTCGTACACCGCCTCCTCGGCTTTCCATAACTGCGCTTCCAGTGCCCAGCGCGATTTCTGGCCGGTGATGGTGATCTCTTCCGGCTTGCTCTCTGTAGCATCATTTGCCGCAGTGTCTTTTGCAGCTGCCGTTAGTGCAAAAAACAGGAAAATCGTTGCCGAACTCCACAGCACCCGATGTTTGCAGTTCATGATCCTGCTCCTTGAAATATGGCAAATTTCAATCAGGACAGCCGCTGCGCGCCAGCAGCGGCCCGAATTTGTCGCGGTGCAAATCATACAACAGCGATGGATTTGGTGTAGCCATCGTGGTGCTGAACCACAGCTTGCCAGGTTGTGAAATTATTTCATGTGGGTGTCGTGTTTCTGGCTGCAGCCACGATCCCCATGATGCTGCCTGGATTCATCGCATCGACCATTGATGACGGCATGAGTATCGTTGCGCCGCGCTCTTTGGTGGTTTCATAGACTATGTTCATCGCCCGCAATTGCAGAGCCACCGGATTGTTTGCATAAATTTCAGCAGCCCGCAGGAATTTGGCTGCCACGGCTTCCTCGGCGGAGCCCAGTATCACGCGGGCTTCCTTCTCGCGTTCGGCCTGTGCCTGCCGGCTCATCGCGTCCTGCAAAGCTTCGGGGATCGCCACGTCGCGGATTTCTACTGAAATGGCCGATACTCCCCATTCTGCACTCTTGCGGCCGATTTCTTCACGCAAAAGTTCATCGGTTTGCTTGCGGTTGGACAGCAGTTCACTCAGTGGCGAACAACCGATGGCTTCCCGTAACGAGGTTTGGGCGACCTGCAGGATGGCCTGACGGTAGTTGGTGATTTCCAGTGCCGCTTTCTCGGTGTCATGTACCTGCCAGAACAGGATTGCATCGATATTGGCCGGCACCGTGTCGCGCGTAAGCGCTGCTTCGGCATTGAATTCCGTAGTCTGGATCCGCAAATCGACCCAAGCCACTATTTCGTCGATGAAAGGGATGATGACAAACATGCCGGGACCGCGAATGCCGAGCAGTTTGCCAAGGCGCAGCACGACTACCTGCTCCCATTGATTGGCCATTTTGAGTGACATCGGGATCAGGATCGCGATCAATGCAAGCAGCACCGGAAAAATGATGGTGAACTGGATCTCGTGCTGGAACTGGGAAGTCCGGATGGTTGCCAAAGCAGCAATCCAGAACAGGGCTGACAAGAGTACTGCCGGTGCATTGGGGCCATTGGGTTTCATTATTTGCCTCCTTGGGTTTTTACGAGTTGGGTCACGCGTTGTGCGAGCTGCAAAGGATCAATTCCAGCGCCTTTGGCAACAGCTAAAAATCTGTGGGCATGTTCATCGAGCCGGGCGGCCAGTTCGCGGCCCTTGATGGCGGAAGGAGGTTTGGCAACGAAGGTGCCGCGGGCCCGCACGATGGTGATGGCGCCCGACTGCTCAAGTTCGTCATAGGCATGACGAACTGTATTGAGATCAACCTTGAGTGCGACGGCAACTTGCCGCATCGTTGGCATTTGCTCGCCGGGTTTGAGCATGCCGGCACCGATCACATGCAACATCTGGTTGCGGATCTGTATGTAGATCGGCACACCACTGCGCGGGTCGATATGGAGTGAATCCAGCATGGTGCAATACCTGTATGATAGTATTCATACAGTCACACAGGCGGTGCATTGCTGTCAAGCGGCCCGAAACATACTAGGAGGCTTCGGCAAAGTGCTCGATGATGGCCTTTTCACCTACGCGAGTCAGGTTCTTGTTGACGGTCTTGCCCAGTACTTTCTGGCAATCCGTGCTCAGATGATGGCGCAGATCGCCAAGGAAGTGCGGGGGTGCTGCCACCAGCAAATGGCTGAACTTGCCGGCCAGATGTTCGCTGTGCAGATGTCTGCTGAGCCTGAGCGCAAAGTCGGCAGCTTCTTCCTGGTGCGAGTTGGAGTCGCCACCCAGGCTGTGGAAGCCTCTGCCTGCACTGGCAGCCCCGCCAGCCTTGTCTGAATCCAGCTCGGAATTCGTCAGTCTGGAAGTAGGATGATTTTCATGCTCCACCAACTCCAGTTTGTCGAGCCTGGAATCGGTTTTGTAGATAAGCGCCTGACTGCTGTCGGCGACTACCAGATAGGTTACGGGCTGATTGGATTGCATGCTTTGCTCCGGATTCGTGGTCAATGTTCCTCATCATAATCTCGGAGAGAGTGTTTGTGTGCGGCTTTTCGACTTTGTCTGATCCAGATCAGTAATGTTAGATTCACAATTCAATTGGCTGGCCTACCAGCCTGGTTTCAAACCCGGATCGATATGCTGAATACCCTGCTGCGCGCAATCACCATGAATTTGCTCATTGTGCTGGCTGTGCAGGCCCAGCAATTCACTGGAGGCAGTTTCGGCCCCTGGCATGTCAATGTGATACAGGGCGGCTGGGGCGAAGAGAAGAACTTTGCCGGCTTGCCGGAGAACGCGGTAATTCCGGCGAATTCCGCTTTTACACTGGCAGCATGGGTACAGCCGAATGCCGATATTGGCGGCCAGCAGCTGATAGCAGGCTTGGGACAGGTATTGGTGGGTGTGCCGGGATTCGGGCCTGGCGGACCGCGGCAGGCTGCCAAAGGTCCCGGGGTGTTCATCGGCTTGCTTGAAGGCAAGTTGGCGTTCTGGAGCGGTGCTGACAGCCGTGTTGTCAGCGCAGCGTCACTTGATCGCAACTGGCACCAGGTGGCTGTCAGCTACGATGGCAAAGTCATCAGACTCTATCTGGATGGCAAGGCACAGGCGAACAGGGCGATGCAGCTGCCTGAACTGCGGGCTTTGCTGCAAATCGCTCCCCGCAACGCCTTTGCCGCCAATGAAGCACGCTTCGGCGGCAAAGTGGCGAATTTGCTGGTGTGGGGTCGGGCACTTTCTCAGCAGGAATTGGTAAACACCGCCGCCGCCAAACCCGATTTTTCCTCGCTCAATTTTGATGAGGCCAGCCCGGTCTGGAGCGTGCAAACCCGGCAGATGGTGGGGCAGGCAGCTCCGCAAGATGCGTGGACTTTGCCAAAAACCCGCGCACCATTCTCCACTCCCTCGAAGAAACCCTTGCTGCAAACGCCTGCATTGCAGGCCATGACCAACAACCGTTGGCAGTTGAATGGATGGCAACTGCAGGCAGCACCCATGGTTGCTGCTGATGCCAGCCGTATTTCGCAACCCGGCTTTGATACCGGCAGCTGGTATGGCGCTACAGTCCCCGGCACAGTGCTGACCACTCTGGTGGATCGCGGCGTTTATCCTGATCCTGACTTCGGCCTCAACAACATGGCCATTCCGGAAAGTTTGAACAAGCAGCAATGGTGGTATCGCACTGAATTTGAATTGCCGCTGGCATTGGCAAACCAGCAGCTGCTGCTCAATTTCAACGGCATCAATTACGCGGCAGAAATCTGGGTGAATGGTGCGCGGGTTGGCAATATCAAAGGCGCCTTCGTGCGTGGCCAGTTTGCTGTCTCTGCGTTATTGAAGCCAGGTGAGCGCAATGCGATAGCAGTGAAAATTGCCCCGCCACCGCATCCCGGCATTCCGCATGAGCAGTCGATGACGGCGGGTGCCGGCAACAATGGCGGCATGCTTGCACTCGACGGTCCCACCTTCATCGCAAGTGAAGGTTGGGACTGGATTCCGGCGGTGCGTGACCGCAATAGCGGTTTGTGGCAGAACGTAGAGCTGGTTGCAACTGAAACAATTTCACTGGGCGATGTGCAGGTTGTGACTGCGCTCCCGAACCACGATGGCTCGATTGCAGAGATTGAAATCACGGTACCGCTGGTCAATCACGACAAGGGCAATCGTCAGTTCACTCTCTTTGCCGAATTCGATGCGGTCAGAGTAGAGAAGGCAGTAAATGCAGCGCCTGGGTCGAGTGCCGTGGTCCTGAATTCTGCTGATTTGCCGGCACTGCGGATCCAGCATCCAAAACTGTGGTGGCCCAACGGTTATGGTGAGCCAGCGCTGCATACACTGACTGTCACTGCTCGCGAAGACCAACAGGTTTCCGCTGTTGCAACAACGCGCTTTGGCATCCGCGAAATTACCTATGAACTTTCGTTGCTGGATGGCGAAGGTCGGCTGCAGCGTGTGGAGGCAGACTTCACCAGGGCGCGCGCACTGGGCCAGCAACTGATCAATGTCAGCGAATCCGGTCTGCGCAAATTGACGCCTGGTTTCGGGTTGTGGGCACCTTCATTTTTTCCCGGCATGGAGCAATCACCTGCAGTAACACCGGTCAGTGACCTGCGCATCAACCATAGCCTGGTTTTGAAAGTGAACGGTGTGCGCATCGCCGCGCGTGGTGGCAATTGGGGCATGGATGACTGGCGCAAGCGCGTTGGCAAACAGGGGCTGGAGCCGTATTTCAGGCTGCATCGGGATGCCCACCTCAACACGATCCGCAACTGGATGGGGCAGAGCACTGAAGAAGCGTTTTACCAGCTGGCGGATGAATACGGCATGCTGGTGATCAACGATTTCTGGGCTTCCACCCAGAACTTCCAGCTGGAACCGCTTGATCAACAATTGTTTCTGGCCAATGTTGCCGATGTCATCAAGCGTTTCCGCAATCATGCCTCGATTGCACTGTGGATAGGGCGCAACGAGGGTGTGCCGCAACCGGGGCTGAATGATGGCATCATGCAGCTGGTGCATGAGCTGGATGGCACGCGTTATTACTTGCCTTCGTCGCTGGTGATCAATCTGGCGCTGGGCGGGCCGTATACACACCAGCAAGACAGTTTTTATTACAACTTCTGGGGTGATGGCTTCTCGATGGAAGTGGGTGTGCCCTCATTCCCGACCCTGGAAGCCTTCAAAGCAACAGTGCCGGCACAGGATTGGTGGCCAATGAATGACACTTGGGCTTATCACGACTGGCTGCAGGATGGTAATGGCAGTACCAGGAGTTTTACAGATGCCATTGCCAGACGATTTGGTGAACCGGATAACCTGGAAGATTTTGAACGCAAGGCGCAGTTGCTGAACTACGAAGCCTATCGGGCGATTTTTGAAGGATTCAACGCCGGCCTGTGGGAGAAAAACAGCGGGCGAATTTTGTGGATGTCACAACCGGCCTGGCCCAGCAGCATGTGGCAGATGCTCAGTCATGATTACGATACGCATGCGTCTTTCTATGGTGTGCAGCATGCGGCAGAGCCTGTGCATGTGCAGCTCAACGCCTCCGACAATCACCTTGCTGTAATCAATAACACGCTGGAAAAAATCAGCAAGGCCAAATTGCAGGCTGATATCTATGCACTGGACGGGAGGCGCCTGGGAGCGCTCGGCATCAATCTTGATGCTGCCGCCAATGCTGTGACGAACGTGGGTGTACTTGATGACTTGCTGGGCACTGCCCTGCAAGCAGAGCGGGCGGTGCTGGTGAAGCTGATTCTGACTGCAAGCGAAGGAACCGTGTTGTCGGAAAATCACTATTGGCAGACCTTGACTGAAGCGGACGGCAAGCGTTTCAGCCAAATGCCTGCACAAGCCCTCGTAGCGTCAGTATCTGTCTCCAGCGCTGTTGCTGACAATGGAAGCAGTGAGGGGGTGGCAGACCTGCAGTTGCACAATCCCGGCAAAGTGCCGGTACTGGCCACCAAGCTCACCTTGTTGAATGCCGGCGGTGAACGATTGTTGCCGGCCTATTATTCCGATAATTATCTGCTGCTGCTGCCCGGTGAAACACGCAGGGTCACGATCCGCTATCCGGAACAGCAGTCCATCAAGGTAGGGATCAGTGGCTGGAATGCATTACCCCAAGTGGTTGAGGCAGGCAGACGTCATGCGGGTAACGTTGCTGAAGCCGTATCGGAAGCACTTATGGACAAGGTAATCGCCGAGCGGGAAGCAGATCTGGTCGAAAAGGAATCCCAGGGAGCACTGGCTGCATTGGCAGAATGGCGGGCGCGCATTCCGGTGCACCGCGACAAGGGCCTGCCGTGAAAATCCGGAAGAGTGCAGGACTAGCCTGCGCCCGGCGCAGGCACGGTCAGCAGCCGCAATTGTGGCGAAACCTGTAATTCCACCGGTGTTTCTGCCTGCAGCGTATACAAGGTGATGCCGTCGATCAGCTCGCGCAACACCACCTTGCCATCTATCAGGTCGAGCACGGCAATATCCGTGTAGATCGTTGTCACGCAGCGCTGTCCGGTCAGCGGCAGTGTGCAGGTCGGTACTATCTTGCAGCTGCCGTCCCTGGAGAAATACTCCATCATCACGAACACATTTTTCGCACCCACGGCCAGATCCATCGCGCCACCGACAGCCGGTGCCTTGCGACCCTGGGGGAGATCCCGGTTGGCGAGATCACCATTTCCGGCCACCTGGCAAGCGCCCAGTACGCTGAAGTCGATGTGGCCACCGCGTACCATTGCAAATGAATCGCTGTGAAAGATTACTTCACGACCATCCGGCACATGATCCGCAACCATGAGCGGCATGCCGGAATCCAGATAGACGTAAGCACCCTCAGGAATGTCTTGTGCCACACGCCACGCGATTTGCTGGCGGCTGAGTTGCTGGCTCACCGAATCATCTCAAGCTGCATGGTGCCGCTTTGCAGCAAGTCTTCGATCATTGAGGAGCCTTCCTTGCGGGAGCAGGAATAAACGAGTTTGCCGATCCTGCCATTGTGTAGCGGACCTCAGCAAGTCAAATCCGCCTGGCAGCCTGAGCCCAGGCTCTGGCATATAATGTTCAAGCCCGGTTTGTTGTTTCACGCTCCGTAAAAACAAATAGGAATATGTGTGACAGAGATTTCTGCATTTGAGGGGCCGGGTCCGGTACAGCTGTACCAGCAGGCCCTGACCCAGGGCAAATTCATCATTCAACAATGCCGGAGTTGCGGCAAACATGTGTTCTATCCGCGAGTATTGTGCCCGCATTGCGGTTCCATTGAGCTCAGGTGGGTCGAACCGACCGGGCGTGGTGTCGTGTATTCCACCTCGGTTGTGCGGCAAAAACCCGAGAAAGGTGGCGACTATAATGTCGCCTTGATCGAGCTGGATGAAGGCCCGCGCATGTTGAGCCGGGTGATGGATCTCGATCCTGACAAGGTGAAGATTGGCATGAAGGTCAGCGCGCACATCGGTTTGCTCGATGGCCAGCATGCTGTGGTTTTCTATAACAAGGAGCAGGGGAGCAAGGAATGGTGAAGATGCTCAAAGGCTGGCAATCGCTGCGTGGCGCAGCCGCCGTTGTGGGTGTGGGTCTCAGCCGTTTTGGCGATCTCGGTGGACGCTCTCATATGGAAATCATGGGAGAAGCGGTATATCACGCGCTCGCCGAAACCGGGCTGACTGTCCACGATGTCGATGGCATTTTCGCGTCCAATTTCGTTGATCAGCTGACGCCACTGGTGGTGGCCGAATATTTCGGCATCAATCCTGATTTCATGGATGGTTCCAATATCGGCGGCTCGGCGTTCGTGAATTCGTTGCTGTCGGCCTCGCTGGCGCTCAAGCATGGTCTCTGCAATGTAGCGTTGATCTGCTATGGCAGCAACAATCGCAGTAACGGCATTGTTGCGCCTGCACATGCGAAAACCATTGAAAGTGTCTACAAGCCGCGTTATCCGATCCAGGCCTATGCCCTGGCGGCGATGCGACACATGTACCAGTACGGCACCACACCTGAACAACTGGCTGAAGTGGCAGTCTCCGCCCGCAAGTGGGCACAGCTGAACCCGGCGGCCGAGATGCGCGATCCGCTCAGCATTGCTGATGTATTGGGTGCCCGCCGCATCGTGGATCCGTTTGGAGTGCGCGATTGCTGTCTGGTCAGTGATGGCGGCGCAGCGATGATCATGGTGCGCGCTGACCGGGCCACGGATTTTCCGAAAGCGCCGGTCTACATGCTCGGTGCCAGTTCGCGCACCACCCACAACATCATTTCCGCGATGCCGGATCTGACAGTGACAGCAGCAGCCCAAAGCGGCCCCGAAGCCTTCGCGATGGCCGGGGTGAAACCGTCTGATATTGATGTGGTGGAGCTTTATGATGCATTCACCATCAACACTATCCTGTTTCTGGAAGACATGGGTTTCTGCAAGAAGGGAGAGGGCGGGGCTTTCGTTGCGGATGGCAATATTGCCCCCGGTGGTTCATTGCCAGTAAACACCAACGGCGGCGGTCTCAGTTGTGTGCATCCGGGCATGTATGGCATGTTCCTGATGATTGAGGCGGTACAGCAGTTGCGAGGCGAGTGCGGCGCGCGCCAGATCAAAGGCGCTGAGCTGGCTGCGTGCAACGGCAATGGTGGCTATCTTTCCAGCCAGGTCTCAGCGGTTTTTGGTACGGCTGCTACCCTCTGACCAGGTTGCGGACCTTGCCGGGTACAGAGGTTTGCACTGGATATAACCCTTGTCTGATCCAGGTCAAGGGGTCACAAGGACTACAGGATTAGTTTAGTGTCGCTTTCAGACAGGAGTTGATGTCAATGAAACCGTATTTCCCCATGCTGGTACTGTCATTGCTGGGCGTGGTCGCTGTCGGTGCGTGCCGCAGCTATCCGAATTATGCCAACGATTTTCGGTTTCCGATCCAAAGTGGCGATATCGCCAGGGGTCGGGAGTCGTTCGTGGAACTGGGTTGCCCACAGTGTCATGTGGTGTCGGGAGTTGAATTGCCGGAATACAAAGGCACCCGTTTCATCAGCATGCCCTTGGGCGGCGAGCTCAAGTTTGCCAAAACCTATGCTGATTTGGTCACTTCTATCATCAATCCGAATCATGTGATCTCGGATCGGTATCTGGATATGCTGCCTGCCAGTCAGCGCAGCCGCATAAATACTTCACCGATGTACATGAACCCCAATATGAAGGTCACGGAATTGATCGACATTGTGGCGTTTCTCAATTCCCGCTACACGCTGTTGCCAGGCTATACAGACTTTTACTACAAGTAAGCCTGTGCCAGGCACCGAAAAAAGTGCCTGGTTGCTTCTTAAACCATACCCTTGCCCCAGGCCCCCAGGAAAAACTGCTCAGCGAGCGGCTTGCGTTTGCGTGGAGCCAGCTCCCGGCCTTTCAGTGACTCCGGCAATTTATCCTCGGGCAACTGATAACCCACAGCCATCATTGCCAGGGTTTTGAACTGTTCCGGTATTGAGAACAGTTCACGAGCCTTGTCGCCACTGAAGCCTCCCATCTGATGGGTCATCAGCCCCAGGG
The DNA here is from genome assembly GCA_903837345.1 of uncultured Gammaproteobacteria bacterium. Classification (GTDB taxonomy): domain Bacteria; phylum Pseudomonadota; class Gammaproteobacteria; order Pseudomonadales; family Pseudohongiellaceae; genus CAILUG01. The sequence goes on from CAILUG010000023.1 coordinate 135,033, forward strand.
CAGTGGCTTGCAGGCACAAGCTCACTGCTGCTGCTCCGGTATCGTAAGGTCCAAACGGATTCGGATTGCCATTGTGTTTGAAGAGTGTATCGGTACAGACCAGTACCAGTACTGGCACGTGCAGGCACCAGCTTTGGTTGCCGGGCATCAATGCGTCATACGCCTTTTGCCAGCCGGCAGGATCGTGTTGCTTGCTGCAGATCAGAAAACGCCACGGCTCATCACCAAAACAGGAGGGTGCCCAGCGGGCTGCTTCGGCGAGAGCTCGCAAGGCATCCAGGCTTACCGGCCGGTCGGGGTCAAAGCTGACTCCGCTATAGCGGTCAGCAATAAGCTGGTGCAAAGGAGCTGAGGTATCGATCGATTTCTTGATCATGAGGGGTCTCTTGGGGGTGAAAAATAGCTAACTAATTGATTTATATTAAATTTATAACAAATCAAAGGAGTTATGCTTATTCTGGGGAGGATTTGGATTCTAGCGGGCAATTTGCCGTGGCAGCAAAGAAATTATTGAGCCGTGACAACCTTGAATTTTTGGGTGCTGCTACTATGTTCAATGAAGGTCATTGCTGAAAGTCAGCTGAACAACATACTCAATACGGGTGCAACTTTACAGGCTTGACCCCTGTCAAACAGGGGAAGCATGTTGGCGGCCACAATGGTGAAAGTGGTACCATTGCTGCCCCTTCGGAGACCTGCGGGTCACGAGAGCAGGGTCGTACGGCAAGCCGTACCAAGGAGTTAATTATGAAAGATTATATTGAAGACGACCTGGAACTCCTTGAAGGAGTCCAGGAAGACGAAGAAGTCACCGTTAAGGCCACCGGTAAAGAATTGCAGGTGCCTGATTCGATGGTGCCCGGACACGATCTGGGCGCTTATGTTACGGCTGTCAATCGCATAGCCATTCTCATCGCTGATGAAGAGCGCGAACTGGCCAAACAATATTTCTATCAGCAGGACTTGGATGCTGCGCGCAAGTTAGTACTTGCTCACCTACGGTTCGTTGTCCATGTTGCCCGCACCTACAGTGGTTATGGCCTCAGCGAAGCTGACCTGATCCAGGAAGGTAACGTTGGTCTGATGAAGGCCGTTAAACGCTTCAATCCGGAAGTGGGAGTGCGGCTGGTATCGTTTGCCGTGCACTGGATCAAAGCTGAAATCCATGAATTCATTCTGCGCAACTGGCGCATTGTAAAAGTGGCCACCACCAAGGCCCAGCGCAAACTGTTCTTCAATCTGCGCAGTTCCAAAAAACGTCTGGGCTGGTTGAGCCAGAACGAAGTGGAAGCAATGGCCAAAGATCTTGGTGTAGATGCAGCAACCGTAGTCCAGATGGAAGGTCGCATGGGCGCTTACGATGCGTCATTTGATGGCGCTGCCGATGCTGATGATGAAGAGGCTGGCCAATCTCCTGCGTTTTATCTGGAAGACAGCCGTTACGATCCGGCCAATAGTGTGGAAAGTGATGACTGGGAAAAAACCAGCACCGATGGCTTGTATGTGGCGATGAATTCACTGGATGAGCGCAGTCGTGACATCCTGACCCAGCGCTGGCTCAGTGACAGCAAGTCAACGCTGCACGATCTGGCAGCCAAGTACAATGTGTCGGCCGAACGCATCCGTCAGCTGGAAAAGAATGCGATGGATAAAGTGAAAGCGCTGATGGAGGCGTGAGCTTGTCCCTCGAATGAAATCAAAAGCCGTCCTTGTGACGGCTTTTTTTTCATGAACGGGAACTGGTTCTACTTGCAAGCCTGGTGCGCTGTTCTTGTGAAGTTGGCTTCGAACGCCGCAGGCGCTTTGGGGTTCAGTTGGAGCCATCGCCATAATCCAGGCATCGTTCGGGTGGTGTAGGCTTCGAACGCCGCAGACGCCTGGGCTTTGATTGGAGCCACTAAGGTAAGCAGATGTCACGATTTTATTTGTTGTGTACGGCAATAAACGGTTTTCTGGCAGTCGCGTTTGGCGCTTTCGGTGCGCATGCACTGAAAAGCTGGTTCACGCCTGAATTGCTGGACACTTACCGCACGTCTGTCCAGTACCAGATGTTCCATTCTGTTGGACTATTGGCAGTGGCGTGGCTTGCACAGAGCGGCAAAGCCGGGCCTGCCCTGAAATGGAGCGGGAGTTTGTTCATTGCCGGATTGGTATTGTTCTGCGGCAGTTTGTATTTGCTGGCACTGTCCGGCCAGCATTGGCTGGGAGCGGTCACACCAGTAGGTGGCGTTGCATTGCTGGCAGCGTGGTTGTTGTTGGGGAAAGCTGCTGCATGACTGGACCGATACCTGACAACGTGCCCCTGCGCACTGTTCACAGCTTTGTAATTCGTGCAGGCCGCATGACAGAAGCCCAGAAAGCTGCACGCGACAAAGTGTGGCCGCAATTTGGCCTGGAAGTTGCCGATGGTATCGTCAGGCAGGAACAGATATTCGGGCGCTTGGCGCCGCTGGTGCTGGAGATTGGCTTCGGCATGGGGACTTCACTGATCGAGATGGCAAAAGCTGCTCCGGACAAGGACTTTATCGGCATCGAAGTGCATCCGCCCGGTATCGGCAATATCCTCAAACTGGTGGACCAGGAACAGTTGCGCAATCTGCGGGTTTATCAGGCTGATGCGCGCGTTGTGCTGGAGAAGTGCATAGCTGATGGCAGTCTCGACTGCCTGCAGGTTTATTTCCCCGATCCCTGGCACAAGAAGCGTCATCACAAACGACGCATGATCCAGCCTGATTTCATCAACGAAGTGCGGTCAAAGCTTGTTGCAGGCGGTGTGATCCATCTGGCGACAGATTGGCAACCTTATGCAGAGCAGATGATGCGGGTGCTGAGCGCTGAGCCTGATTTCGCCAATATCGCCGGGGAAAACTGCTATGCAACCCGGCACGCCCGGCCTTCCACCAAGTTCGAACAGCGGGGCCAGAAGCTGGGGCATGGGGTGTGGGATTTGTTGTTTGCCAAAACCGGAGCCTGATCAACTCACGGCCACAGGCGATGGCCGTTGTGGGTCAGCCAGTTGCGGCAGTTCTTGTAGTCGGGGCACAGTTGCTCAACCGTGCTCCAGAATTTGGTTGAATGGTTCAGATAGCGCAGGTGGCTGGTCTCGTGCGCAATCAGGTAGTCGAGCACCGGCTGTGGTGCCAGCATCAACAACCAGTTGAACTGGATATCGCCATCCTGGCAGCAATGTCCCCATTTGGTTCTGGTCTTGCGGAACGTGACTTCCTTCAGTTTGTGATCAACCCCGAGCTGGCGTGCATAGTGCTTTGCCATAGTGGGCATGTATTGCCTGGCCTGTTCGAGCAGCCAGTCGAGAAACAGCTTTTCCAGCTTGTCTTTTTTATGCTCCTTCACAAACAGGGTGAGTGTGGATCCTTGCAGTGTGGCCCGGGGCCTGCCGGAGATGGCCACTTGCAGTGTTAGCGGGTTGCCAAGCAGTTCAATCTTGCTCCCTTCAGCTATCACCAGCCGTTGTTGCATTTTCTTGCGCTGTTCTGCCAGTTGAGCCTGTATCCAGGCAGTTTTTTCTGCCAGAAAGCTGTTTATCCACTTTGTGGAAGCTTTTAGCGGTGATCTCACATCTACTTTTCCACTTTTAACGTAAATAACCAAGGTTTTACGGCGACTTCTTGTCAAAGTGTAAGGAAATGGAAATTCCTGTAATTGAAATTCGAGTTGTTGCATCTAAACCGCTATTTATTGGTAAATTTTGGCTATAAAAATGTTAAGTGTGGAGAATATTAAGGATATTTCAAAATAAATTAACAAAGAAGTGGGGATATATATCCATAATTGCCAGAATATCAAGCATGCGCAATCAGCAAATGGCCGGAATCAGGATTCCGGCCATGCTGACAAAAGCAAACAGAGGGGTCAATTGCCAATCAGGCGGCTTGATCGTTGCGGGCACTGTGCAATATCTGGCTCACCGCATTCAGCAGGGCATTTACTGAGGAGCTGACGATGTCGCTGTGGATGGCGATGCCGGTATAGCGGTTGCCTTCATGCTTCACCTGCAAATAGGTCACTGCTTCCGCGTTGGCATTCTGGCTCAGTGCGTGTTCGCCGTATTCGAGGATCTGCAGTTGTATGCCAAAGGTATTCTGCAGGGCATCGACAAACGCTTCCAGCATGCCATTGCCCTTGCCTTGCACATCAAAACTTTTGCCATCAAGTTCAATGCGGCCCTTGATGTACTCGCGGTCGCTCTTCTCGATCGTGAAACCTTTCAGCAGCAGCGGGGAAGCCGGCGCCAGATATTCGCTGCGGAACAGTTCGTAAATGTGCCGGGGTGAAACCTCCGCACCGGTAGCCTCGGCAGTTTTTTGCACTACGCGACTGAATTCGATCTGCAGCCAGCGCGGCAGCTGGAAGCCGTACTTGCTCTCCATCACATAGGCGACACCACCTTTGCCACTCTGTGAGTTCACGCGAATCACGTCCTGATAGGTGCGGCCAACATCGCGCGGATCTATCGGCAGATAGGCGATCTCCCAGGTTTCTCCTTCGCGATACAGGTCGAGACATTTCTTGATTGCATCCTGGTGCGAGCCGGAAAACGCGGTAAATACCAGACTGCCGGCATAGGGCTGCCGGGGATGCACATCAATCTGTGTGCATTGCTTGACGACACTGGTGATGCGATCCATGTCGCTGAAATCCAGTTGCGGATCGATGCCCTGGCTGTACATGTTCATGCCCATGATGACGACATCGAGGTTGCCGGTGCGTTCACCATTGCCCAGCAGGCAGCCTTCGACACGATCAGCTCCGGCCATCACACCGAGTTCGGATGCAGCAACACCGCAGCCACGGTCATTGTGAGTGTGCAGGCTGATGATGACTGATTCGCGGTTCCTGAGGTGACGACAGAACCACTCGATCTGGTCGGCATACACGTTAGGCGTTGCCATTTCGACCGTGGCAGGCAGATTGAGGATGACCTTGCGCTGCGACGTTGGTTGCCACACATCACAAACGGCCTCGCACACTTCCACTGCATAATCGAGTTCGGTGCCGGTGAAACTTTCCGGCGAGTACTGGAAGAACCAGTCAGTTTCAGGCGCGAGCCTGGAGCAACGCAGCACTTCACTGGCGCCGTTGACGGCAATTGCCTTGATGCCGGCCTTGTCGAGCTTGAACACTTTCTGGCGTTGCACCACTGAGGTGGAGTTGTACAGGTGCACAATGGCACGCTTCACCCCCTTGAGGGCTGCATAGGTGCGCTGGATCAGTTCCGGGCGCGCCTGGGTAAGTACCTGCACAGTGACGTCGTCGGGGATTTTGTTCTCCTCGATCAGGTAACGTACAAAGTCAAAGTCGGGTTGCGACGCGGCTGGAAAGCCCACTTCGATTTCCTTGAAACCGACATCCACCAGCAAGCTGAACATCAGTTTCTTCTGTTCCACTGACATGGGCTCGATCAAGGCCTGGTTGCCGTCACGCAGGTCAACGCTGCACCAGATGGGCGCTTTGGTAATGACCTGGTCAGGCCAGCTGCGGTCTTTCAGTGCAATGGCCGGGAACGGTTTGTACTTGGTGTGGTTATAAGGCTTGCTGGTGCTGCTCATGGCTGTCTCCTGGCAGGTCAAAACGGATGACCGCTGTTCACTGGCTGCGCAGTGTATAGAAAAGCCGGCAGCAGTATCTTGCAAATATAGCCATATATGAAATAATAATGGCATTAAATGCTAATTTAATTAGATTATTTGGAATATAATAATATTAATTCGAAATTACTGGCAATGGGGCCCAATGTGGAGCTTGACCGGATAGACAAACGTATTCTGAAGGAACTGCAGCACAATGCCCGCATCAGCAACCAGGAACTGGCAGACAAGATCGGCTTGTCGCCCTCTCCATGCCTGCGGCGGGTCAAGCAGCTGGAAGAGGCTGGCCTCATCAAGGGCTATGTCACTGAACTGGATGCATCCAAACTTGGTCTGAAGCTGATGGCCATAGTGCAGGTGGCGATGGATCGCCATACCCCGGATCGCTTTGAGCAGTTTGAGGAAACCATCAAGACTTTCCCGCAAGTGCTGGAGTGCATCATGATCACCGGCCAGTCGGCTGACTACCAGTTGAAAGTGCTGGTGAAAGACATGGATGAATACCAGGATTTTCTGCTGAAGAAACTTACGCGCATCACCGGTGTCAGTGATGTGCGCTCCAGCTTCGTGTTGCGGCAGATTTTCAGTACCACCGCATTGCCCATCGACAATCATTGACACAGCCAGAGCATTTTCCTGTCGCCAGCAATTCCAAAACAACTGGCTGAAGCGGGCCGTTGTAACGGAAAATGCGCGCTGTTTTCGTTGACCCAGGACCCACCATGGCCAGTCTCTTCACCAGAATTCTTGCAGGCGAATTACCCGGGCATTTTGTCTGGAAAGACGAGGTGTGTTTTTCGATCATGACACTGCATCCGATACGACAGGGACACCTGATCGTGATCCCGAACCAGGAAGTGAATCACTGGGACGATGTGCCGCCGACAACGGTTGCACATCTGATGCAGGTAGGCCAGCACATTGCGAAGGGCATCAAGGCGGTGATTCCATGCAAGCGGGTTGGCGTGATGATTGTCGGGCTGGAAGTCCCGCATACCCATATCCACCTGATTCCCGCCGACAGCCCTGCTGATTTTGATTTCCGGCATGCGCGTGAAATGTCGCAATCCTTGCTGGCGGAAACTGCGGCCAACATACGGCAAGCATTGATGACGGCAGGTCACAAACCTGCGCAGCCCTGATCCGGTCATGCAGCAGAAAGACACACTCTTTCAGCACGAAGGTCCGGTCGCCGACTTTGTGTTTGACGACAAGGTGGCTGACGTCTTCACCGACATGATCAACCGCTCGGTGCCAGGCTACGCCAGCATCATCACCCAGATCGGCACCCTGGCCGAACGTTACGTGCAACCGGAATCTGTTTGCTACGACCTCGGCTGTTCGCTGGGAGCTGCCACCTTGTCAATGCGCCATCACATCAAGGCCGGAGGTTGCCGCATTGTTGCTGTCGACAATTCCCCGGCGATGGTTGCACGGTGCCAGGCGGTGATGGACCAGGACCAAAGTGACGTGCCGGTGGAACTGCGTTGTGCCGATATCCTGGATGTCACCATCGGCAATGCGTCACTGGTTGTGCTCAATTTCACACTCCAGTTTGTGCCACTTGTGCGGCGCGATGCGCTCATCCGCAAAATTTTCGGCGGGTTACGCCCCGGGGGCATGCTGATCCTGTCGGAAAAAATCCATTTCGAAGACGCTGCACTCAACGCACTCTTCATCGATCTGCATCACCGCTTCAAGGAACAGAATGGCTATACACGCACGGAAATCAGCCAGAAACGCGCTGCCATCGAGAATGTATTGGTGCCGGAAACACTGCGTGTCCATGAACAGCGCATCAGGTCTGCAGGGTTCAGCAGTTATGCAGTGTGGTTCCAGTGTTTCAACTTTGCGTCGATGGTGGCGGTGAAATAGTGGCCACAACCTTGTTCGATTATTCAGGATTGCAACGCAGCATTGCCGGTACTCCACTGGCGCCCCTGTCACCACTGATCCCTGCAGATCTGGCAGCGGAAACCAGTCATGGTGATTTTGCCAAATGGCTGAAAGGATTGCAGGCGCTGCCTGATCTTGTGCCGGACAGTGTGGAGCTGCTTGACGCAGTACGCATCGGCAAGCCCGGGCAATTGTCGCAACCACAACAGGATGCACTGCAACAGGCGTTGATGCTGTTGCATCCCTGGCGCAAAGGCCCGTTGGAAATTTTTGGAGTACACATCGATACTGAATGGCGCTCGGACTGGAAATGGCAGCGGGTGTTGCCGCAGCTGGCGCCACTGGCTGGGCGCCGCGTACTCGATGTCGGCTGCGGCAACGGTTATCACTGTTGGCGCATGGCCGGCGCCGGGGCCGAGCTTGTGATCGGAGTGGAGCCGATGTTGTTGTATGTGCTGCAGTACTGGGCTTTGCGCAAGTACCTGCAGTCACCACTGGTGCATGTGTTGCCGCTGACACTTGAACAGTTGCCGGAGTCTCTGCCCGGGTTCGATACCGTATTTTCGATGGGAGTGCTCTATCACCGGCGTTCACCGTTCGAGCATCTGGATCTGTTGAAAAAGAAATTGCGCAAAGGCGGACAACTGGTACTGGAAACCCTGGTGATTGAAGGTGAGGCCGGCATGACGCTGGTGCCGCCCGACCGCTACTGCCGCATGAACAACGTGTGGTTTCTGCCCAGTTGTCCCACTTTGCAACTATGGCTGCAAAAAGCCGGGTTTCGTGACGTTCAGGTAGTAGATGTCACCCCCACTACCATCGACGAACAACGGCAAACCGGCTGGATGACTTTCGACTCCCTGTCCCAGGCGTTATCTCCCGCCAATGCTGCCTTGACGGTGGAGGGACATCCGGCACCTGTGCGGGCTGTGCTGGTGGCAACCTTGTAATTTCCTGCGCCGGCTTTTTTGCGTGACTTGAGGCAGGCCAGCAAGAAATTTATGCACAAAATTTACACATTAAGTGCATATTTGGGTATCCTGTGCAGATAAAGTGCACACATTTCTTGGATGTTTCACAGGATCCTTTCAGCCTCATGGCAAGACCCCAACGCATCGAACTCGCCAACGCTTTTTACCATGTCAGTAACGGCAAAAAATCAGGCAAGCCCTTGTTCCCGACTGCAACGCATGCCTCGCTGTTCATGGAGCTGGTGTTGTTGGCTGGCCGCCGCTTCAATGTAGAACTGCATGGCTGGTACCTGAACAAATCCCACTACCAATTGCTGGTAAAAACACCTGAGGCCAACCTCAGTCGTTTCATGCGTCAGGTTGATGGGCTTTACACACTGCGCTGTCAGCAGCTGCAAGGACGCCGGGGCACGGTGTTTGCAAGCCGTTACAAAAGTGTGTTGATTCAGACCGCTCTGGTGACTGATGTACTGCACCATCTGCATCATTTGACCGTCACTTCCCGGGTTTCGGATGTCGCCGTCAATGCGAGCAGCCTGCCTGCCTATCAGGGCAAGCAGAGGCCGGGCACCGTGGTAAAGACGGATGCAATCCTGGGTAGCGGCGATTACCGCAAACGTTTGCTGAAGATCCAGCAAAGTTCACCTCCACCCGCTTACATCCAGCATTTCTTTGCTCGCAAAAGCAGGCCTGCCTTGTTGGGAGATGATGCGTTTGCCCGGAAAATCAAGGCTGATTCTTCACTGCGGCCACCGGTGCCCGCAACACGGGCAAGACCATCGATACGCAAGATCATCAGCAGGGTGGCGGGGGCTTTCAAGGTAAATGAACGCACCATCGTAAAGGCCGCACGTGGTCCTGATTCCAAGAACCTCGCACGCTGGGTGGCCATGCACCTCTGTCAGGAAGCCGGCGGTGTCACCTTGCAGGTAATCGCAGAACATTTCGGTTTGCAGCGCTATGGCACTGTCTCGACCACCATCGGCAAGTTGCGGGCAGAGCTGCCAGACAACCCCGCTCTGAAACGGCAGGTAGGCAAGTTGATGCAGGAGTTGTGCTGAGAAAATGGAGCCATGGTCGAATTTCACAAAAGATTTACCGGTATGAAGCAGGTAAACTGGGAAAATTCGACTCAGACACCAATTTCCTCGGATGTGTTCAATGGCTACAGTAAGTGATGCCGCCATCAAACTCCGGCCAGCCCCGGGGCATGACCGGCCACTCGATCTCAGGGATTTCTGTGATCTTCTGGTGGAAGAAGGACAACTCACCAGGGAAGAACTCGAGAAACTGGTAGATGACCGTCGTGGCGTAACCCAGTCGAGGCAACACGTGCTGGTATATCTGGCAGAGCTGAACCTGCCGGACCACAAACGGCCAGGTCACACGCTGGATCTGGAAACGCTGACACAAAAACTGTCGCATTACAGTGGCCAGCCCTACTTGCGCATAGATCCCCTCAATATTGACGCTGCCAAAGTTACCGGTGTGATGTCAGTTGCCTTCAGTCAGCGCCACAAGATCCTGGCAGTGGACGTCAACGACAAGGAAGTCACGATCGCATCGGCCGAACCATTTGTCAGTTCGTGGGAACCGGGCCTGTCCCATATTCTGCGGCGCCCCATCAAACGGGTAGTGGTCAACCCGCTGGAATTGCAACGACTTACCACCGAGTTGTACCGGCTTTCAACTTCAATCCAGTACGCCACCAGCAAAGTGGGCGCAGTCAGTTCACTGGGCAATCTCGAGCAGATGCTGGAGCTGGGTAGAGGCAAGGATCCGGAGGCCAATGACCAGCACATCGTCAATATTGTCGACTGGTTGCTGCAATATGCATTTGAACAGCGCGCCAGTGACATTCACATCGAGCCACGCCGCGATATCGGCAATGTGCGCTTTCGCATTGATGGCGTGTTGTACACCGTCTACCAGATTCCGATGCAGGTAATGGCAGCAGTGACCAGTCGCCTGAAACTGCTGGGCCGCATGAATCTTGCAGAAAAACGCCGGCCACAGGATGGACGGCTCAAAACCAAAAGTCCGGAAGGCAATGAAGTGGAGTTGCGGCTCTCAACCATGCCAACTGCTTTTGGTGAAAAGCTGGTGATGAGGATTTTTGATCCCGATGTGTTGCTCAAATCGTTCAGCGATCTCGGTTTCAGTCCAGAAGACATGACGAAGTGGCAGCAAATGACCGGACACAAACATGGCATTGTGTTGATCACCGGACCCACTGGCAGCGGCAAGACCACTACTTTGTATTCCACACTGAAAACACTGGCCACCCGGGAAGTCAACGTATGCACGATTGAGGACCCGATTGAAATGGTTGAATCGAGTTTCAACCAGATGCAGGTGCAGGAAAACATCGACCTCAATTTCGCCAGTGGCGTGAAGGCCCTGCTGCGGCAGGATCCGGACATCATCATGATCGGCGAGATCCGCAATCTGGAAACGGCAGAAATTGCCATCCAGGCTGCACTCACCGGCCATCTGGTGTTTTCTTCACTGCATACCAATGATGCGCCGGCCGCGATAACGCGACTGCTGGAGCTGGGAGTGCCTTCCTACCTGATCAAGGCCACGGTGATAGGAGTGCTGGCACAGCGGCTGGTACGCATCCTGTGCCCGCATTGCAAACGTGAAGTCGATGTTGATGTTGATCTTTGGCAAAAACTGACAACACCCTGGCAGGCCACCGTGCCGAAAAAGGTGTACGAACCTGGCGGTTGTCTCGAATGCCGTGATACCGGCTACAAGGGGCGGCAGGGGATCTATGAAATCATGGAAATGTCGGACGGCTTGCGGTTGCTGGTCGACAACAAATCGGATCTGGGCAAATTGCGACAACTCGCTTATCGCGAAGGCATGTGCAGTCTGCGTCTGAGCGGAGCCCAGAAAGTGGCGGCTGGACGCACTTCGATGATCGAGGTGCTGCGCGTGGCACCACACTCAGATTGAGCCGGTATTGATGCAAGCTGCCACCGATCTGCTGCTTCGCACTCAGCAACGCTTCAAGGAAGTATTGGCCGCTCAACCGGCATGGAAGCGTATTGTGGATGGTCAGCGCCCGCTGCAGGCAGAGTTGCCTGCACTCTGGCTGGCCAGTGATCACGCCATTGAATTGTGTCTGACGCGTACCGAGCTGCTGGCCGATTTGCTGCAGCAGGGTGACTTGCTGCGTGAATACGGAAACTGGCCTCTTCATCTGGTCGAGTTCAGGCAGCGCTGCCTGCCACAAACGGATGCAGGCACGACAGCTGGATCGCCGGCTTCATTGCAGTTGTTGCTCCGGCGTTTTCGCCAGCGTGAATGGATGCGCATAGTGTGGCGTGACATCAGTGGTCGCGCTTCACTGCAACAAACCTGCAAGGACCTCACTTCGCTCGCTGACACTTGCATCCGGTACGCATTGCCGCTGCTGCAGACCCAGCTGGAAAGCCAGTGTGGACAACCGCTGGGCAGTGACGGACAGCCACAGCAATTGATCGTGGTGGCGATGGGAAAATACGGAGCAGGGGAACTCAACCTGTCATCTGATATCGATCTGGTTTTTGCTTTCCCTGAAGATGGCGAGACGCAACTGACGGCTGAATTGCAGCAACAATACCCGCAAGCACAATCCTGCACTATCCAGGGTTTCTTCACCAGACTGGGCCAACAGTTGCTGGCCGCACTCGACACGGTTACTGCTGACGGATTTGTGTTCCGCGTTGACATGAGGCTGCGTCCTTACGGCAGTTCCGGGGCCTTGGCGCTGTCGCATGCGGCACTTGAGGAGTATTACCACAGCCAGGGGCGCGACTGGGAGCGGTTTGCGATGATCAAGGCACGCGCCGTCACCGGGCAAGACCAGGCAGTGAAGTCGCTGATGCTGATGCTGCAGGGATTCACCTATCGCCGTTATCTCGACTTTGCGACGATTGATGCCTTGCGGGATCTCAAGCGGCAGATTGAACAGCAGGTGCGCCGCAAAAACATGCAGCGCAATATCAAGCTTGGCAGCGGCGGCATCCGGGAAATCGAATTCATTGTGCAGGTGAATCAGCTGATCCATGGCGGGCGCCGGCCAGACCTGCAGGTCAGGGCTGTGCATGAGGCGCTGCCGGCATTGGTGGAAAGCGGTCTGGTCACTGCAGACGATGCAGGAATTCTGCTGTCGAGTTACCGTTTCCTGCGCCGGCTCGAACATGCGATCCAGGCGCTGCGCGACCAGCAGACCCACGATTATCCGGAAGACGAGCTGGCGGAATACCGGATTGCCCTTTCGCTGGAAATTCTCGATGTAACGCAATTACGCAAGCAATTGGCGGAAGTGCGTGCAAAAGTGTCCCGGCATTTCCAGGATGTGATCAAAACCCGCGAACATGATCAGCAGGATGCCGCCGATATCAGCATGCAGCAAGTGTGGCTGGGCAATCTTGAGCCTGAGCGTGCACTGGCGGTGCTGGTTGAAGGCGGATATGAGGATGCGGGCGAGTTGCTGCGCAGTTTCGACAACTTCAAACGCAGCCGGCAAGTGCTGGGGCTTGACCGCAGAAGCCGTGACCGGCTTGACCAGTTCATGCCGTTGCTGCTGACACAAATCGCCGGGCTGGATTCGCCATCACAGGCATTGTTGAGGGTATTCATATTTGTACAGGCAGTAGTCCAGCGAACTGCCTATCTGGTGCTGTTGATGGAAAATCCGCTGGCTTTGCGGCAACTGACCAAGTTGTGCGCGGCCAGCCCCTGGGTGGTGGAATTGTTGTCTCGCTATCCGGTACTGCTTGATGAATTGTTGCGGCCGCTCAAACAGCCGCCACTGTTGCCAGAGTTGCGTAGCGAGTTGCAGCTGCAATTGTTGCGCAGCAACAGCCACGACATCGAAGGTCAGCTCAATGTCATCCAGTATTTCAAGCAGGAGCAATTGCTCAATGTGGCAGCAGCAGAGCTGCTGGGCGAAATGCCGCTGATGAAGGTCAGCGATTATCTGAGCTGGATCGCGGAGACAGTGGTTGAACAGGTGTTGCAGCTGGCATGGCAACAGCTTTCCGACCGGCATGGCTGTCCTCTCAACAATGCGGGCCACAGTGGCGACTGTGATTTCATCATCATCGCCTATGGCAAGCTGGGCGGCCTTGAGTTGAGCTATGGCTCCGATCTCGATCTGGTATTTGTGCATGACGGCCATGCTGACCTTGACACCACCGGCGGTACCAGTGGCGCCATCAACAGTACGGCATTCTATGTACAGCTGGCGCAAAAAATCCTCGCTCTGCTCAGCACCCAGACCCTTGTTGGCAAACTGTATGAAATTGATCTCCGCTTGCGCCCATCCGGCGCTTCCGGCGCGCTGGTGAGTTCACTGTCTGCATTTGAGCGTTACCAGCAACGGCAGGCGTGGACCTGGGAGCATCAGGCTTTGGTGCGTGCCCGGGTAGTCAGCGGAGCGCCGGAACTGGCGGGAAAATTTGCAGCTGTGCGCGCTGCCATCCTCTCACGGCAGCGTGAAAGAGCCATATTGCAGCATGACATACTGCAAATGCGGGAGAGGATGTTGCGCCAGCACGGCTCCAGACAAACGGGCCGGTTTGATCTCAAACAGGATAGCGGCGGCCTCATCGAGATCGAATTCATGGTGCAGTATCTTGTGCTGGCAAACGCAGCCAGCCATCCACAGTTGCTGCAATACAATGACAACATGCGGTTGCTGGATATTGCTGCTGCCCTTGGAATTCTGGAAACAGCTACAGCCAGGACATTGCAGGCAATCTATCTCGACTACCGCACCGAGTTGCACAAACGTGCGCTCAATCTGCAAAGTTCCGTGATGGACGGTGATGCCTTTGCAAAAGAGCGCAATCAGGTGAGAGAGGTATGGCAACTGTTGTTCAATGCCGAACTGGCCAGCAGCAAAGCCGGGAGTGCGCCATGAAGATACTGGTGATCGGGCCTGCATGGGTGGGAGACATGGTGATGGCACAGGTGCTGTTCCGTAGTCTGTTGCTGCAACATCCTGACGCAATCATTGATGTGCTGGCGCCAACGTGGTGCCGTGAACTGCTGTCTCGCATGCCGGAAATCAGGTTTGCACTGCCGCTGCCGCTGGCCCATGGTGAACTGGGGCTGGGCAAGCGTTGGCACATTGGCCGTGAACTTGAGCAGGACCATTATGACCAGGCGATTGTGCTGCCTAATTCATTCAAATCAGCGTTGATCCCGCGTTTTGCGGGAATTCCGCTCCGCACCGGCTGGCGCGGTGAAGCCAGGGGCCTGTTGTTGAATGATTGTCGGGTTCTCGACAAACAGCGTTATCCGCTGATGGTGCAGCGCTTTGCCGCACTTGCGTTTGCAGCCGGAGCTGCATTGCCACCCATTTTGCCCAAGCCACAACTGCAAGTGGACCCGGCTGCCACCAGGGCCTTGAAAATGCGATTGTGGCTTGCCGATGACAAGCCGGCACTGGTGTTGTGCCCCGGGGCCGAATTTGGCGCAGCCAAACAATGGCCGGCTGCCCACTATGCGGAAGTTGCGCGTCATTTTGCCGGTCAGGGTCTGCAAGTATGGCTGATGGGATCCGAACGTGATGCCATCATAGCCAATGAAATACTCGACCTCGCTGGCAGAGTGCCAGTGCTGATCAATCTGTGTGGTCGCACCACCCTGGGAGAGGCCGTTGATCTGATGGCGGATGCGGCTGCTGTGGTCAGCAATGATTCAGGATTGATGCATGTGGCGGCTGCGCTGGCAAGACCGCTGGTGGTAGTGTACGGTTCCACTTCGCCGGTGTTCACTCCGCCATTGGCGGAACGTGTGAAGGTCCTGTCGTTGGGGCTTGACTGCAGTCCTTGCTTCAAACGGGAATGCCCGTTACAGCATCTGAATTGTTTGCGCCAATTGGCGCCGTCGATGGTTATTGCAGCGGTGAGTGATCTGCTCGCTTGAGCGGGTCCGAATTGCTGGCCGCTAATACCGGGCGGAAATACTGAGCGGAAATACTGGAAAGTTGAATGCGAGTTTTGATAGTAAAAGTTTCATCCCTGGGCGACATCATCCATACCTTGCCGGCGGTGACTGATGCCTACCGTGCCAAGCGTGGTTTGCGGTTCGACTGGGTGGTAGAGGAGGCCTTCGCCGAAATACCCTCCTGGCATCCTGCGGTGGACAAAGTCATTCCGGTGGCTTTCCGTCGCTGGCGCAAAAACCTGTTTCACACCTGGCGCAGTGGTGAATTCAGGGAATTTACCTCCAGTCTCAAAATGGAACATTACGACCTGGTAATTGATGCCCAGGGACTGGTGAAGAGCGGGCTCATCAGTCGTATTGCCCGCGGGCTCACCGTAGGCCTGAGCAATCGTACGATTCGTGAACCATTGGCAACCTTGTTTTACAACGTGGTGTATGCAGTGCCATGGCAACAGCATGCGGTGGAACGCATCCGTGACCTGTTTTCGCGCACATTCAACTACACACTTGATTACCACACCTGTGATTATGGCCTGGATCCGCGCAGGTTTTTGGGTCTGCAACAGCCAGTGGCGGGAGACAGCAGCAAACACCTGATGTTTTTCCACGGCACTACCTGGGATACCAAACTATGGCCGCTGGAGTATTGGCAGGAACTTACACAGCTGGCCAATGCTGCCGGCTATGGTGTGAAACTGTTGTGGGGTAATGCTGAAGAGCGCAGCCGCGCACTGGCAATCGCCGGCGCCGGCACCAATGTCGAAATTCTCGACCAGCAGAATCTCACTGATATTGCCGGCCATCTGGTCAGATGCGCCGGTGTGGTCTCGGTGGATACCGGTCTGGCCCACCTTGCCTCTGCCTTGTCGTTGCCCGCTGTTTCACTTTATGGCGCTTCCGATCCCAGTCTCACCGGCACCTATGGCCGCCGGCAACTGCACATGAAGGCCACATTGCCGTGCGCGCCCTGCCGTCAGCGTCAATGCACCTACAAAGGGGTGGCGCTGGAAGATGAATTTGCCGGAAACCGCTTCAATGTGAATCCTCCCTGTTTTCGCGCCCATTCACCGGCACTGGTCTGGAAAAACCTGGTGGCGCTGATGGCTGGCGGCATGGGCACGCTCGACGGTTTGTTCTATCCGGGTTGAACAACGACAGGACACTCGGGGATGCGACTCGGTTTTGTGTTATTCAACTGGTTCCCGCACGGCGGACTGCAGCAGGATCTCGTCAAGATCGTACGTGCATGCCAGGGCCGTGCCGACATCAGCATTCACTGCCTGCAATGGCAGGGGGACCGGCTGCCAGGTGTTGAAACCCATGTGGTCGATATCCGTCGCTTCAGCAAAACCGCAGTGCGAGAAGCCTTTGCCAGGCATGTAGTGCAAGTGGTGAAGCCCTCAGTGGATGTGCTGGTCGGCTTCAATCGTTTGCCCGGTCTCGATTATTACTTTGCAGCCGACAGTTGTTTTGCCCACAGGGCATTGGTGGAACGCAGCTGGTGGTACCGGCTGACACCGCGCGCGCGTCAATATTTGCGTTTTGAAGCAGAAGTGTTTGGTACCCGCAGCAGCACGATTGCGTTGTTATTGAGTGCACAGCAACACCGGCAATACAGCTACCACTACCATACACCGCCAGAAAGATTGATTGATCTGCCACCAGGCATAGACCGCAAGCATCGAGCAGGCAGTGATGCTGCCGCATTGCGTGACAGTTTTCGTGTTGCGTTCAACATCAAACCGGAACAACTGGTGGTGTTGCAGATAGGCTCCAGCTTCAGCACCAAGGGAGTGGACCGGTCGCTGCGTGCACTCGCAGCATTGCCGGCCGGATTGCGTGATCGTGTACATTATTTTCTGATGGGGCGAGACAAAAATCCCGCGCAATGGCAAGCAAGGGCTGAAAAATCCGGAATGGGAGACCGCGTGCATTTTCTGGGTGCTGACCAAAGCGTGCCGCGCTGCATGCAAGGGGCGGATTTGCTCATCCATCCGTCGGTGCAGGAAAGTGCCGGCATGGTGATCCTGGAAGCAGTTGTGGCAGGATTACCGGTGCTGACAACCGCCAATTGCGGTTATGCACAACATGTCATCGATGCCGGCGCCGGGCTGGTTTGTGCCGAGCCGTTTGTGCAGGAAAACCTGAATGGGAAGCTGATTGAAATGCTGGGCGCTGACCGGTCGGCATGGCGTCAGCAAGGCATTCTTTATGGTCAGACCCGCAATCTCTACGACATGCCGCAGGTAGCTGCCAATATTTTGCTGGATGGCGGGACATCCTGAGGAACGCTGCAACCGGCGATCTTGCGCTTTGCGCAGGTGATGGCTACGCTGCGGGTCAGTCACGCCCCAGCACCGGGTCGGCTTACAATCCGGATAGCAACGACAAGTAAAGGGACCCATGAAGTTCATCCAGCGTCTGATTTCCGCTGCCTTGCTGATTGCGTGTGTGCCTATCGCAAAGGCTGCTGACAGCGCAGTCCAGCAAGTCGATCAACTCGCCACCCAATGGACCACACTGCAGCGTCAGCAGGATGTACTGTTGTCCAGTTGGCGCAGCGAAAAGCCGGTGCTGGAGCAACAGCTGGATTTGCTGGAGCGCGAGAGCAAAAGCCTGAGCGAAGTATTTGAACAATCATCGAAACAGCAGGGGCAGGTTGAACAGCGCCGCCTGGAACTGTTACAGCAACAGACCACACTGGAGCAGGAACAGGCTGCCACGGCCGCCAGTCTTGGCCGTATCACTGCGGCCTTGCACGCGCTCCATTCGCAATTGCCGCCGCCATTGGTGACAGCCTGGGACAAGGAGCTTGGCAAGCTCGACCAGCCAGAACGCAGTGCCAGCGACAAGTTGCAACTGGCGCTGGTGCTGCTGGGACAATTGGCCGATTTCCAGCAGAAGGTGACTGTCAACGAAACGGTGATGAAACTTCCGGACGGGCAGGAGCATCTGGTCAAGCAGGTGTATCTGGGACTTGGACAAGGCTGGTATGTCAGCGCTGATCTCAAGCATGCTGCAGTTGGCTCACCCGCCGTCGATGGTTGGCACTGGACTGATACCGACGAGGCTGCTGCCATCACTCGCGTGATCAGTATTGTCGAACGCAAACAAAGCCCCGCGCTGGTAAGTCTGCCGGCCCGTTTGAGCAAGGCTGCGGGGAAATAGTCATGTCCACTTGTTTCCGTCTGCCTGTTTCGTTGTGTGCTGCACGCTCGCTTGGTCTGACCGTGTGCCTCGCGTTTGCTGCGGCCACCCACGCCGCCGATCTCGCTGAAGTGACACGTCAGCTGACTGGCGAGATCAGGCAGGCGCAGACCCAGCTCAGCAACACCGAAGGCCAGATCAGCCGTGAGCGCGCACAGTTCGCACAACAGCTGAACAAGGCGCAGACCCGGGTGCTCGAATTGCGCGACAAAACTGCCGCCACCCGTCGTCTGGCCGATGAAAAGACACTGGGACTGAGCCAGATTGAATCAAGGCTCTCCGTGTGGCAGGAACAAAGTCGTTTCCAGAAGCGTCTGTTGACAGGTTTTCTCGACAAGGTCGGCCGGCAAAATGCAGGTGAAGCCAAGGCCGCCGACTTCACGGACCAGCTCAACCAGTTGCAAAAGTATGTTGAGATGCAAGCCGCCAATCTGCAACCAGCCTGGCAAGCCAGACAAATACTGCTGGCTGATGGCCAGTTCGCCGAGGGCATGCAGCTGACGCTCGGGCCGGTGCAATGGTTTCTGCAGCCAGTGCAAAAAACCGGCGGCCTGTCTGCAACCAGTAACAACATCAGCACTGCCCGCCTGGTTTTCAACAGCGCGGCAACCGACGGCCTGATGCGTTTGCACGACCACGGCGAAGGCGCCATCACATTTGATCCGACGTTGACGCGTGTGCTGAAACTGGCCGATAGCCAGGAAAGCCTGTGGGAGCAATTGGTGAAAGGCGGGTTCTGGGTGATTCCCATCATCGGCTTCGGCCTGTTTGCAGGCATCATCGCTGTCAGCAAAGGGGTATATCTGTACCGGCTGCCGCCATTATTGCCGGCTTTGACTCTGCAGGTGCGTACTGCCAGCCACAGCGGCAGTGACGCGCTCGCGGCGTTGCGAAAACAGGTGAAGGGAGCGCAAGCCGAATTGCTCGACATTGCGCTTGCCGACCAAAACCAGGTCCATCGCGATGAGCAGCTCTATGCATGTCTGCTGACCTGGCGCAACAAGCTGGAACACTGGTTGGGTTCGATTGCGCTGACAGCATCGGTGTCGCCGCTGCTGGGTCTGGTGGGGACGGTGTCAGGCATGATCACCACCTTCAAGCTGATGACAGTGTTTGGTTCCAGTGATGCCAACACAGTGTCGGCCGGGATTTCCGAAGCGATGATCACCACCAAGTTGGGCCTGGTAGTAGCCGTGCCCGCGCTGATCGCACATGCATTGATGACACGGTTGGTGAAAAACCGGTTCAGCCAGCTGGAAAACCTTGCCGTCGAGCTCAGCCAGTTGCCGTTGACAGGGGAGCGTCATGACACTTGATTTCTGGTTGTGGCGGTACGCAAGCAACCCGGTGATCTGGGCCATCCTGCTGCTGGCACTCTATTGCTTCAGTCTGGAATTCCATTTGTTGCTGCGTGAACGCGACGCCCAATGGAAACAGCAGGCCGGTATTTGGCTGCGTGTATTGCCGGTGCTGACCGCAGCCTTGCCGCTGCTGGGCCTTATTGGCACTATCAATGGCATGCTGGAAACTTTCAGGCTTATGGCGCGCGACACCGCCGTTGATCATCAAACCCTGATGAGTGGCGGCATTGCGGATGCTCTCATCACTACCCAGTTGGGGTTGATTACTTCCATTCCAGGTATCCTGATTTGCGGGTATCTGCGTTATTGCCACCAGCGGGCGGATGTCGCATGAAACCTTCGTTGCAAGAGCGGCTCGAACAACACCATGGTCACGGCATTGATCTGGCACCGATGCTGGATTTTGTGCTGAACCTGCTGATCTTTTTCATCATCACTTCCGTGGTCGTCAAGGAAGCCGGTGTCGAAGTGGAAAAGCCGCAAGCTTCCACCGCGCAGAGTTTGCCGACTGAAGTGATCGAACTGGGCATCACTGCCGACGGCCAGGTCATGTATGACCATGGCAACATCGGCATTGACGGCGTACGTGCTGTTGTGTCGGCATTGTTGTCCGCTGAAGACAGGCCTGTGGTAGTGCTGGCCGATCGCAGAGTGCCGACCGAATTGCTGGTGCAGGTAATGGATGAGGCCAAGCTGGGTGGTGCCAAATCGCTCAACATTGCCACGAGCGCCCCGCCATGATGCTGCTGCGCAGACGTGTGTTGGCAGCTTCTCTGGGTGCACTGTTGCTGGCGGTGCTGCTGGTACTGTCATCGCTCAATGTTGTGCATGTGCCCCCTGAGAAAAAACCGGCAGTACTGCAAAACGTGCAGCTTTATGCGCCGGCACCACCACCACCGACACCCGAACCCGTCAAGCGCAACAGCAAGGCCGGGGCTGCCGGGACCTTGCAGGTCCAGATCCCGCAGCGCCAGGTCCAGTTGGGCTTGATGCAGCTGGATACCCGTTATGCAAGTGCGAGCGGCGTGCCGGTGGCAGCTGGCCTGACCGGCAGCAGTCTTTTCGGCAATGGCATTGGCGCGGGAGTGAATGGTTTTGGCGGTGAAGAAAATATACTGCAGCTTAATCAGCTGGATTCGACACCCTCCGTAGTGAGCGCACCATTTTACGTTTATCCTGAACTGCTGAAACGCAGGAACGTCCGTGACTTTGTTGTGAACTTCCAGATTTTTGTGGATGAAGATGGTCGCACCTATCCGGTGCGGGTGATTGACAGTCCTGATCCGTCACTGGATACGCAACTCCTTGAATATGCCTCGCATGTAGTATTCACGCCGCCGGTGCGGGCAGGTAAAAAAGTGAAAACCCAATACCTGTGGCCAGTGAAGTTTGCCGACGATGGAATACCCAAGGCAGACCTCGGCAGGAGGCGCAATGGACTCTAGCATGTCCAGGTTTGTGCTGACGCTACTGCTGCTGGCAGGCACTTGTGTGCAGGCAGCGGATCTGAAGCTGGAATTGCCGAAACAGCAGTGGGTGCTGCAGCAATCCGAATTGCCGCTGCAGCAACGTGAAGGACAGGTATTGCCAATCGAAAATGAATTCGTGCAAAAAGTTTTGCCGTTGCTCAATACCAATAAACCGGACCAGGTGCTGCAACTTATCAAGACGCGCTATGGCGAAGTGACAACTTTGCTGGAAGCGGGTGATTCCGAAGGTGTGGTCAAAGGGCGGATTGTAACTGGCGGCGTATTCACAACCACGCGCCCCAATGGCATCAGCGCCACGATGATGTACCTGATCGGCAATGCCTATCTTGGTGTCAAGAATTACAAAACAGCGGAACTGGCATTCAGGCTGGCACTGGGTGTGTTGCCTGAATACATACGTGTCTATGAGTCACTTGGTGTGTTGATGCTGGTGCAGGAGCGCTACAAGGATGCATTCATGTATCTGAGCAGGGCTGCACAGCTGGGACTCAACACGCCGAACCTTTATGGTGCGCTCGGCTATCTCAACCAGAAACTCAACAACAGTTTTGGTGCTGTCAGCGCTTACCAGAACGCGATGATGCTTGAGCCTGACAACCAGCAGTGGCAGCAAGGATTGCTGTTCAGTCTTGCAGCTTCCAAACAGCAATCAGCAGGACTTGCGCTGGTGGATCAATTACTGGCTGCCGACCCGGACAAATCCGATTTGTGGGTTTACCGCTCGGCACTGTTGTTGCAAGCCGACAAAAAACAACAGGGACTCGACAGCCTGGAAGTGGCGATCCGGCTCGGGGATGACTCGCTGGCCAATCTGCAGGTTTGCGCTTCCCTCCACATGGAGCTGGGCAGTGTCGAGCGCGCGGTAGCGTTGCTGAAAAGCGGAATGGACAAGGGGTTGGACTTCAGCTTTATCGACCAGAGTCTGCAGTGGCTGGCTGTGCATGAGCAGTGGGCGTCCATGCAAAAGTTGCTGGAAGATACCGGCAAAAACCGGACTGGCTTGAATGATGTCCAGCAGAGTCATCTGCTCATGCACCGCGCCAGTGTCAGTGTGCACAACAACGAGGTGACATTGGCCAAGTCCCAGTTGCAACAGGCTACGACGCTGGATCCGGCCAACGCGGAAGCCTTGTTTGCGCTCGGCCGGCTGTATCGGCAGGACAAGAGCTATGCCCAGGCTGAGCTGGTTTTGCAGCGGGCCAGTGCCAGTGCCGGGTTCAGGGAAAATGCGCAGTTGTTGTTGTCACAAGTCGCGATAGACCAGCACAATTACACGCGTGCGCTGCAGCTGATGCGTGAAGTCTACGCCGGCAATCCGGCCCGAACCGATCTGGCCCGCAACATCAATACGCTGGAAGAACTGGTGCAGTTGCAAGGGAGCAACTAGGCCGGTTTGCGCGTGTTCATGCGTGTGCCTGCCGGTGTGCTCACTTCACCAGTTTCAGATGGCCAGTGATGGCATCGATGGCTTCGGCACTGGCGGGGCCAATGCCGAGACAGGTCAGTGTGCCGGCCTCCACGACGGTGTGGCCGGCATCACGGATCAGTGCCACCGGCAGACCGGCCTTGCGCGCCAAATTCTCCAGTTGCAGCAGTTCCTGTTCGGATTCTGCTTTCAGGATTATTTTCGGCATGCCCTGTGCGAACCAGCGTTTTTGCAAAGTAACGCTTGCTTCAGTGAATGCATCGACTGCTGCATGGGCAACTTGTGCAGCGAGTTTGCCACGCGGCAGTGCCAGGGCTTCATTGACGACAATTACCTGTTTCATGATTGAAAGCGTTGCATAAATGTATTCAGTGCACCTGATAGATGCGAACTTCGTCGCCTCTTTTATTGGAAAAACTTTGCACGAGCGTCAGTCTCTGGTCATGCTCCAGCACTGCTCGCGCATCGGTTTCGCGGACTTTCAGTTTCAGCGCCAGCGTGGTGCCGCTTTGAGCCTTGGCCAGGGCCTCAGGCACGGTCATATCGGTATTGTCATAGTCCCGCACCCGGCCGCTGCCATAGGCGAGGTAGGAGTTGTTGGTTACCAGAGTATTGCCGGTAGTGTCCTGCCTTTGCAGCCAGGTCAGTGCTTGCTGCATGTAGGCGGTGGAATAACCGAAGCTGACCAGACTGTCAGTGAAAAAATAGACCACGAAAACCCAGGCTGCAACCTGGTAGCGACGATTGCTGTTTTGGGCCCGGGCATGATCGATCCAGTGGTTGAGTACGCCCGGCACCAGCAGCAGCAACAGCAAACACAGCAGCATCGCATATCGTTCCGTGAGAAAGTGCATGATGCTGATGAAGACCAAAAGGCTCAGCAGTGAGCAAAGCGCATAGACGGACAGTGGTCCGCGCCAGCCTTCGGTCGGTCGCAACCAGCCGCGCCAACAAGCATGCAGCAGCAGCACCGACAACGGGATGGTGAGAGCATGTGCCACAACAGCCAATACAGTGTAGCCATAGGCAAACAGCAGGATGATCAGGCCGTGGCCTGGGCTGTGGTTGCCGGGAAAGTTGTCAGGAGTGAACAGTTGTTGCATGAGTACCTGGCTTGAGCCGGAAATCAGGGCCGGCAGATCCAGCATGCGTGGGAGGTAATAGCGCCAGGCGAATTGCATCTGCGCCAGCAAGTCCACATCCAACAATGCACAGACCAGACTGGCAACTGCCGCCAGAGCCAATAACAACGCATACAGCATCAACACCTTGCGATTGTTGCCATTGCCCCAGAGTGCCAGCGGTGCAAATGCGGCCACCACCAGTGCCTCCAGCCGGAATGCCGTGGCCAGGCATATCGACAACACCCACAGAGCCCCATGTTGCCAACGACCTGTGTCCCGCAACAGCAACAGGAACTCCAGACTCAACAACGCAAAGGCCAGGAAGCCGAAATCACGGATCAACATTGCCCGCATTTCATTGAATGGCGGATGAGCCAACAGCGTGAGTGCCGCCAGCCATGCAATGCGCCTGCCTCCATGCAGGCGCTGACTCAGCCTGATGAAAGTGGTGATCAACAAAGTCTGCAGCAGCAGATTGAGAACGTGGGCGCTCACCAGGAGACTGCCGGGCAATATTTTGTTGAGCAGTGCAATCAGTATCGAATAATGGAACCAGCCATAGTGCGACAGCATTGCCGCAGCACCATCGCTGTTGAACAGCTCCGCTGCCCGCAAATACTGGTAGGCGTCGGCATTCAGTACTGGCGCCTTCACGATCAGCCATAGTGAAAACAGGGCGCCCACCGCCGCTGCCACCCATTGGGGTGACAGCTGTTTCAACTGACTCCATGTTTGCCTGGCAAGGTTGGTCATGGGTTGGCGGCGGATCCGGTTGCTTGCATCAATGTGCGGAGTTTGGGGATATCGGCAGTGTGGCAGACCTGCAGATACTCCTCGATGCATTGTGCCCGTTGCTGGGCTGAATAAGGAAGCAGGGCCAGCAGGCGGTTGAGATCCTGGATGCGAGCCCGGTTGTCGGTGGTTTTGTTCCGCTGCAGACAAAGCGGGTCCAGCACGGCGATCCGGTTGTTGTGCAGCAGCAGGTTGTCGGGCTCCATGCTTGCAAAATGGCAGCCAAGCTCGTGGATTCTGCCCAGAAACAATGCAGCTCGGTCGGGAGTCACCGGATGGGTAAACGCATTGGTGAGAGTTTCACCACGCGGAATAAAACAAGTCAGGGCAGTTTCCTTGCTGAAAGGAAACAGGAATATGTTGTCAACAGTCACCGTGACAACGCCGTTGTTGCGCAGCAGTTTGCTCATCGCATCCAGTTGCATCACCGGGTGACGGCGGGCAAACAGGCCGCGAGCCAGTCCCGGGTAGCGCCATAATTGTAATCCACTCTGCAGTTGCAGCCGGTTGAGTGGCAAAGGCGTCGACTCTGCAGTCAGTTTCTCGTACAGCGCGGGAGTGAGTGCACGCCGGGGTGTGCTTGCCAGGATGTAAGGGCTCTGTGGCTTGCCATGGGGTTGGGTCTTGAAGCGCTTGTGCATCCAGAGATATTGGGTGGGGTCCATGCGAATGGCAGTTTCCAGCATCTTGTTGATGCGTGTGGCATCCGCCATTTCATCGCCTGAGGGGAACGGCGGGGTCACCGGAATGAATTCGATCACATATTTGCGTTTTTCAGACAAACGATGGTGACGCACCAGCAGAACCGGTGAGTTGTTGAAAGCTGCGAAACGGGTGGTAGCCGTGATGGTGGCAGCAGTACGGCCAAAGAATGGGGCATACACGGCCTGTTCGTTGCCGTAGTCCTGGTCCGGCGCATACCAGAGGATTTTGCCTTGCTTCAGGTGCCGGAAAGCACCGCGGACGTCGCGACGGTCAAACACGCTATCGCAGTTGCGCAGCCGGCCACGCAACATGAAGGCGTCGAACAATGGATTGCGCTGGGGGCGATAGGTCACTCCGAACGGATAGATCAAGCCCAGCAGATTGGCAGAAAAATCCAGCGTGCTGAAGTGGGCCCCCAGCATCAATACCCCGCGCCCCTGTGCCAGCGCAGCGTCCATGTATTCTGCACCACTTAATACCAGCAGGTGCTTGAAATGCTCGGGTGGGCGCATCCAGCCGGTGGTGGTTTCAATCAGGCCGATGCCGTATTCAACAAAAGTTTGCAGTATGAGCTTGTCCTGGGCAGCCGGGCTCAGCTCCGGGAAGCAGCGACGGATATTGATAGTGGTGATATAGCGGCGTTCACGGGCCACCAGAAACAGCAGACGCCCAAGCAGATCGCCGATTGCCATGCGCATTACATAGGGCAGCCAGGCTATGACAAAAAGCACAGCCACGCCAACCCAGGTCAGCCAGTGGCGCGGGTGAAGAAAAGTACGGAATGAAGGAAGGGTTTGGGTAGCCACTATGGCGAAACAACTCGTTAAAAGCCGAAGATTTGTTGCATGGCCGGGATTGTAGCAGAAGGCCGCCCATGCTCAGTTCAAGAGAGTTGCTGTGCTATGATGCCGCCGTTGACAGGCAAGGGCTCCCCATGAAACTCGACATCCCCCGCTTTGACAAGGCCCGCATTCTCGTCCTTGGGGACGTGATGCTCGACCGTTACTGGCATGGCGGCACATCCCGTATTTCGCCGGAAGCACCGGTGGCGGTTGTCAAAGTGCAAAATACCAAGGACAGCCCCGGTGGTGCCGGCAACGTGGCGCTTAACCTGGCGGCACTCGGTGCTGCCGCGTCACTGGTCGGGCTGGTCGGCGACGATGAAGCCGGACGTGAACTGCAAACTTCCCTCAACGCTGCCGGTGTACTGTGTGATTTCCACAAGGTCAGCGACAAACCCACCATTACCAAGTTGCGTGTGATCAGCCGTCATCAGCAACTGATCAGGCTTGATTTCGAAGAACAGTTCGACCCTGAAGATGCGCTGTCGCTCAACAAGCGTTTGCAGGCGCTGCTGCCAACAGCAGATATTCTGGTGCTTTCGGATTACAAGAAAGGCGCGTTGCATCATGTACAACATCTCATCCAGTTGGCGCGGGCAGCCGGAGTGCCGGTACTGGTCGATCCCAAAGGTGTCGATTTTTCGATCTATCGCGGGGCTACCCTGGTCAAACCCAACCTGCATGAATTCGAAGCCATTGTCGGAGGCTGCAACAGCGAGGATGAGCTGGTGCAAAAAGGCCGGCAATTGCTGAAAGAGCTGGATTTGCAGGCACTGTTGATCACCCGTGGCGAGCATGGCATGAGCCTGATCCGCCAGCATGGCCCCGAACAGCATTTCCCGGCGCGTGCCCGTGATGTGTTCGACGTCACCGGGGCCGGAGACACTGTAATAGCGGTAGTGGCAGCTTCTCTGGGTGCCGGATTGCCTTTGCCGGAGTCGGTGGCGCTCGCCAACATTGCTGCCGGACTGGTAGTGGCCAAACTGGGTACCGCTGCGATCAGCGGGCCGGAACTGCGGCGTGAAGTCCAGCTGGATGGCGGCTCTGATCGCGGCGTGATGACGCGTGAACAGTTGTTGCTGGCTGTAGCCGATGCCCGCGCCCACGGCGAGAAAGTTGTCTTCACCAACGGCTGTTTCGACATCATTCATGCCGGCCATGTCGGTTATCTGAAAGAGGCCCGCAAACAAGGCGACAGGCTGATTGTGGCGATCAATGATGATGCGTCGGTAACGCGTCTGAAGGGCAAAGGTCGTCCGATCAATTCCATTGACCGCCGCATGGCAGTGGTTTCGGGACTGGAATCAGTGGATTGGGTCGTGTCATTCAGTGAGGATACCCCGGAAAGTTTGCTGCGTGAGCTGAAGCCGGATGTGCTGATCAAGGGTGGCGACTACGGTATCGGCGAAGTAGTGGGCTCGGAGTTTGTGCATTCGTATGGCGGGGAAGTCATGGTCCTGGCTTTCCTCGATAATTGCTCCACTTCAGCCATCGTCGACAAGATCCAGCGCGGGCAAAAAACCGGCTAGGCCAGCGCGGCCAGGGCCAATTCCACATTGCGCCGCAGATGTGACGTACTCAAGGTTCCCACGATCATGCTGTGGATGCAGTTGTTGCCCAGCACTGCATTCATGCTGTCCCGCACCAGATCCTGCATGCCACCAGTGGCATCGGCGTTCACATGTCCACTCATCAATCCTTTCTTGACCAGCACTCCCTTGCCAAGCACATGCGCGCGTTCCACCGCCGCATGGTCCTGCTGTTGCAGGTTGTATGTCACCATCACTGCATCAAGCAGTTCTGCCGCCAGCACCCCGCCGGCATCAGTTTTCACCGACATGCCAATCGCCCGGATCGCCCCGCGCTTGTGAAAATCCCGCAGCATTTGTATGCAGTCACCTTGCCTCAGGATGGCTTCGTCATCACCGTCGGAATGAACAAGCACCAGATCCAGATAATCCGTGCGCAGCCGTTGCAGGCTGCGCTCGATACTGATCCGAGTGTGCGCCGCGCTGAAATCGAACTTTGAGTGGGTGCCATCAAATTCCTCGCCTACCTTGGTGACCAGCACCCAGTCCTGACGATGCTGCAGCAGTTGCCCGATGCGTTCTTCACTGCTGCCATAGGCGGGAGCAGTGTCGAGCACATTGATGCCTGATTCCCGGGCGACAGCCAGCAAATTGCGAATGGTGTTGTCATCAGGCAACTCGAAAGCCGCCGGATATTTCACGCCGCTGTTGCGGCCGAATTTCACCGTGCCGAGTCCGAGTGCCGACACCTGCAAACCGGTATTGCCGAGCGGGCGCAGAAAACTCATAGCGTGTCCCACACTGGCCTTGTCACACCCGGATACTGCAAATCACTGATCGGTGCATCATTGCCGCTGCCAGCTCTGATACCCAGTTCATTGATTTTTTCGATAACAGTATTGGCCAGCGCCGGCGCCAGCGTAAGTTTGGTCGGCCAGCAATAGAGTACATTGCCGCTGTGCAGCACGCTGTCACGGTCGGGGCGTTTGCCGTCTGCTTGCAGGGCTTCAGCCCGGTCTATATGGAAGCTGTGGAAATGTGCGTCGGCAAAATTGCACCACGGAAACAGCTCGGCCAGTTTGGCACGTGCGCGCCGAATCTGCGTTGGGCCATCAACAAGGGCTCCTGCTTCTGCCAACCCGCCACCCAGATACCACGCGAAGGAACCATCCTGGCAAGGGTGGGTGGTGATGGTCAGTTCCGGGGTGGAGGAAAACTGGTCGGCGAGGCAGTGCACATAGAGCGGATATGGCTGCCGGTGCTTTACCACCACCATTTGCAGCGGTCGTTTCTGCATTGCCAGCGCTGGTGGTTGCAACGTATGCAGCAATTCTTCATTACCGGCGCCGGCAGTACACAGGTAAATGCTTGCTTTCAGCCGGCTGCCATTGTCCAGGACAAGCGTGCGAATGTTGCCGGTGGCATCGTGGTCAATCTTGCAAGCACTGCGGTAGATGTGCGGACGACAGTGTTCGCCCAAAGTATGCAATAGCGAGGGCACATCCAGCACGATGTCGTGCAAGCGATAGAGCGGGCCCTGCAGATGGCCTTTGAAAAATTCCGGCACTGCTTCGGCACTGACCTCGGTGGTTTTGCTGCTGACCAGCTTGCTGCCCAGAAATGCGGTGAGGCGAGAGCGCATGTTGCTGCGTGGCCACATGTAATAGGAGTCTGACAACAGCTGTACTCCGCGCAGGTCCACTTCTCCCTGGCCTTGCAGGCAGCGAAGCCAGTGCGCCGGCATGCCGGCGATTGCTTCCGATGCTCCAGTCAGCGCCCCCGCGAGCGCA
Source organism: uncultured Gammaproteobacteria bacterium (assembly GCA_903837345.1). GTDB lineage: Bacteria > Pseudomonadota > Gammaproteobacteria > Pseudomonadales > Pseudohongiellaceae > CAILUG01. The sequence continues at coordinate 164,723 of CAILUG010000023.1, forward strand.
TATTTGAGACCACCATGAATCATGCCCTGCGATGCCATGGTCTGGCCGTTGCCCAGCGTGGATTTTTCCAGCAATACCGCCGTAAAACCCAAGCTTCGCAGGCGGTTCAGCAGCCAGAGTCCGGCGATGCCGCCGCCGAGGATGACTATGTCTTTTTCAACCAGCATGCAAACCTGGAATACGCAATCGGAAACACTGGTGCAGTATAAAGCCACCGGCACCCGGAATACTCATGAAGTGGCGTTGAATTGCCGGTTCTTTGTGGGCAACATGTGGCCCTGTTGCAGTCACTGTTAACGGAAGTAAGAGTTGCGCCATCTATATACCTTGTTGACCCTGCTGGCACTGCCGCTGATTTTTGCGCGGCTGTGGTGGCGTGGTCGTCGCAACGATGATTATCGTCAGCGCTGGGGCGAGCGCCTGGGTCGTTATGGCTTTGCTTCCACCGCAGAACGTTGTGTCGTGTTTCATGCCGTGTCTGTGGGCGAATTGCATGGCGCCATGCCATTGCTTGAAGCTTTTCTCGGCAAGCATCCGCAAATACCGGTGGTGGTGACCACCACAACACCAACGGGTTCGAGTCGTGTGCGTCTGTTGTTGGGCAAGCGGGCAAGGCATGTCTATCTGCCCTATGACCTGCCCTGGTGCGTTGACGGTTTCCTGCGGCAATTCAACCCGCAACTGCTGGTGTTGCTGGAAACCGAGCTCTGGCCCAACCTGCTGCATGTTTGCCACCAGCATCAGTGTCAGGTGTTGCTGGTGAACGCCAGGCTGTCACCCAAATCCTTTGCCTCCTATCAGCATATTGCGGGCCTGACCCGGGTGATGTTGCAGCAGCTGGCTCTGGTATCGGCACAAACAAGCGCAGACGGTGAGCGTTTTGTGCAGTTGGGGTTGCCGGCACAACATTTGGCAGTAAACGGTTCACTCAAATTTGATATAGCTGTCCAGCAGGAAAAGTTGTCAGCAGCCCGGATAACAAAAGCCGGTTGGCAGCGGCCAGTCTGGATCGCAGCCAGCACGCGACAAGGCGAAGATGCCTTGATATTGACGATCCATAAACAGATGCTGGCAAAGATTCCTGACCTGTTGCTGGTGCTGGTGCCACGTCATCCTGAACGTTTCCGTTCAGCCCAGGAGAAGGCAATCGCAAGGGGGCTGGCATGTGTGAAACAAAGCAGCCAGCCAGTGGTGACTGCTGATACCCAGGTGCTGGTTGGCGATACCCTGGGCGATATGCATTTCTATTATGGTCTGGCAGATGTGGCATTTGTGGGTGGATCATTGGTGCCATCCGGATGCCAGAACATCGTGGAAGCGGCCGCAATCGGTTTGCCCGTGGTCACCGGCCCCTCTCTGTTCAATTTCCAGGCTGCCAGCGAGGCACTGCGAGCAGCAGGTGCAATGCTGGTGGTGGCGGATGCCAGCGAGTTGGGCCAGGTGGTGGTGGAGTTGCTGCAGAATCCAGAGCGTCGACAGATGATGGCACAACAGGCCAAGGCAGTAGTGGCAGCCAACATTGGTGCCACTGACCGTACACTGGAAGTGATTGAGCGTTATTGCCTCGATCTTACTGTTTCAGCCATTGATTGAGTTCGGCCACATCCTGCGGGCTCAATACCCCGGCTGCCTGTTTCAGTGTCAGGATATCCGTTACAAAAGTGAGACGGGTATTGGCGTAATCACGCTGGGCCTGGAACAGTGTACGCTGTGACAGCACCACATCTACTATGTTGCGAGTGCCCACTTCAGCCCCTACTTTGGTGGCATCCATCGCGCTTTGGGCTGATTTGATTGACTGCGCACGGGCTGCAACCGCCCTTACATCAGTTTCCACAGTGCGATAGGCATTGCGGGCGGCCTGAATGTTGTCACGCTGCGATTTCAGCAAGGCTTCCTGGCTGGCATCGCGGTTGTAATAGGCCTGGCTGGTGCGGGCACCGACAAGGCCCCCCGTGAAAATCGGGATGGTAAAGTTGAGACCGATACTGGAGCGTTCCTGTGCCAGTCCAGGGAAGAAGCTGGCGGTGTTGCCACTCAAGCTATAGTTGAAGCTCGCGACCAGGTTGACGGTGGGCAGGTAATCCGAGCGTGCGGCTTTGGCGTCCTGCACTTTGGAATCAACATCAAGCTGGGCGATCTTGATGGCCAGATTGTTTTCATTGGCAATTTTCACCCACTCGTTGACGTTGGCGGGTTCCAGGGTGGCAATCGGGAAATCCTTGTCGAGCCCGGCAATTTCCATGTAGGGGCGGCCGGTGATGGCACTCAACGCTTCGAGCTTTTGTTGCAGATTGTTTTCTTCAGTGAGGCGATTTACAGCGGCCAGATCGGCATTGGCCTGGCTGTCATAGACATCCGTGATGGCGACCAGACCCACATCAAAACGCTGCCTGGTCTGTGCCAATACTTGTTTGGCGGCCTCTTCTTCGGTCATGAAAGAACTGAGGTTGGCTTTGCTGTGCAACACATCAAAGTAGGCTTTTGCCACCTTGAGGATCAAGGCCTGCTCTGATTGCTGCAAAGTCAGCGCGGCGCTCTGGTCTCCAATTTTGGCAGATTGGTAGGCATACCAGGCTTTGAAATTCACCAGCGCCTGGCTCAGGTTGAGCCCCCAGCTGTGGGAATTGTATCCGTTGTCGAAGGAATGCTGTTTGGAGCGGCCGGAAGGATCCTGGGAGGCATCGGCGGCGCCACTGGTATCGCGTGAAGTGGCAAGGTTGGCGCTTAGCGAAGGCATTAGTTGTGAACGACCCTGGTCGATCACAGTATGAGCCGCGTTGTAACGGGCACGCGCACCCCGGATTTCCGGATCTTTCTGCACGGCCACGTCAAAAATTTCCTGCAGATTTTCCGCCTTGACCAGCTCTGATGAGAGAAAAGACACCAGCATTGCGCCCAGACTGACAGCGGGCAGGAAACGGTGAAACTTGGCCTTCATGGAAACTCCCCAACAATGTGTATAAACCATGACTGACTGGTCAGTCAGTCTAAATTCCGTGCTTGGGTTGTCAAGCACTTCAAGGGCTTGGCACTTCGGTCGTAACTGGAAAGCAACACCGGGTCAGCGGGCTGCAAGCCGTGGAATCGAGGCTGATTCAAGGCTTGGTTACACCAAAAAAAGCGGTTGCATTGTAGCAAACAAACCCTGATTCTGCGGGCGTCTTTCACGGTTGTATCACAATGAATAATGAGTTGGAGCCGGGTTTCAAATTGTCTGATGTTGATCTGATCGACCGACAGTCCTGCCACCGGGGTTTTTTGCAGATCGACAAATTGACGCTCAAATGTCGCCGCTATGAGGGTGGCTGGAGCCGGGTCTTCCATCGTGAATTGATGTTGCGTCACCCTGGAGTGGGGGTGCTGCTCTATGACCCTGTCGCCGACAAGGTGCTGCTGGTGGAACAGTTCCGCGCCGGCTGTCTTGATGACAGCCACAATGGCCCATGGGCACTGGAGCTGGTGGCGGGAATACTGGATTCGGGTGAATCAGCTGCAGAGGTAGCCATCCGGGAAGCCAACGAAGAGGCAGGTATCAAAATCAGCCACTTGCTCCCGGTTTGCGACTATTACAACAGCCCTGGCGGCAGCAATGAGCACCTGACCATCTACTGCGCCGGTTTTGATTCAGGCACAAGTGGCGGAATTTTCGGTCTGGTTGATGAAAATGAAGATATCCGCACTGTGATTATTTCCCGAACTGCAGCACTTGCGGCAATTGTAAGTGGCAGAATCAACAATGCGATGAGTATTATTGCCCTGCAATGGCTGGAGCTCAATTTGCAGCGGGTCAGGTCTGAACTGCAAAAGCGAAGCCCTGAAGCAAACCTGGAAGGAAGTGCCAAATGAAACTACAACTTATTTTCGGTATCGAACAGGACGCCGGGTTGTGCTGAAGTCGTGTGCAATGCACAAGCGGCGCCCCTTGCTTGATCTAAGTGCCCGCATGGCAGTATGTGATGCCAATTATTTGCGCCTGAGAAAACTGTTGCCCCGGTTCGAAACCGGGGTTGTCCGCACCATCTTGCTGCCGGGTGTTGGGGCAGGCATCAATAGTGAACACAAGCTTGAACTGCGTGTGCTGGAATCATTCCGCTACACCACCACGGTGGATCTGGCATTGTCGATAGCAGAAGCGACCCCGGTCTGGTTCAGGAGTCCGCGTCTCACCGTGAGAATCTATCACGATGCCGGGACCGCCGAAGTTGTCAGTTATCAGGACCAGCGCGGTTTCAAGGCTGTTTACCGGGAAGACGAAGCGCCCCGTTTCGGCTGGGATGAAAAAAACCAGATCAACCTGTTCCTGGCCGAATGGTTAAGTCTTTGTCTGGAAGGGGGGCTGGGATATCTGTGTGTGCCTGCCTGTTTGCGCCCACCCGCAGCTCCCCTGCCAACAACCGGTGAAGCGCCGTCAATATTCGAGACCGGAAAATAGCCATGCAGCGCCTGATCTCGAAAAACAAGAGTTTTCGTCTGGTTCAGGTGACTGATACCCATCTATATGCAGATACCTCCCATGTATTGGTGGGAATGAATTGCGAAGAAGGTCTGCTGGATGTGATGGAGCTGATTCGCAAAAAGGAAAAGGTGATTGCGGGAGTCCTGCTGACAGGCGACGCCTCGCAGGACAACAGCGCCGTGAGCTACCGCCGCCTGCACACCACTCTGGCGACTCTGGGTGCACGCCAGCACTGGATACCCGGCAATCACGACGAACTCAAGGCCATGCAGAAAGCGCTTGATCCCGGCAATCGCTGCTTTGACAAGTCGATCCGGTTTGGCAACTGGCTGGTACTGATGCTGAGCAGCAACGTGGTGGGCGCAGTACACGGCTTTTTAAAGAAAGCAGAACTGGAATTTCTTGAAGAGCAGTTGAAAACCACGGATGCGCAGCATGTGCTGGTATGCCTGCACCACAATCCGGTGCCGGTGAAGGCGGCGTGGCTGCAACATCATGCACTTCAGAATCCGGGAGCGTTTTTTGACGTAATCGATCGTTATCCGGCTGTGCGTGCTGTCTTGTTCGGCCATATCCACCATGAACTGAAGCGCCAGCGCAATGGTGTGACTTATTTTGGTTCGCCCTCCACATGCATCCAGTTCCATCCCACCAGTGAAGATTTCGCACTTGAACATCGCAATCCCGGTTATCGCTGGCTGGAACTCCACCCTGATGGCCAACTGAGGACCGGAGTCCATCGGGTCAGGAACAAGACCTACGCGGTTGATTTTTCAGGTATCGGCTATTAACCTTGCCGGCAGTTCACCAAAGCCTCCCGCTATGAGAGAACAGCGTCCCTGTGTTGTCTATTTGCATGGTTTCAACAGTTCTCCTGCTTCCATCAAAGCCCGTCTCTTCGTCGAATACTGCAATGCCCTCCAGATTGAAAGTGTGGTTCCGGCACTTTCGCATGATCCTGCGTTGGCAATGAAAACTGCGATGGCCTGTGTTTCACAGCGGAGCGAGCCGCCGGCGTTGTTGATTGGCAGTTCCCTGGGAGGCTATTACGCCACCTGGCTGGCGGAAAAGTTCAAACTGAAGGCGGCACTGGTCAATCCGGCGGTTTCTCCTTGTGACCATCTGGATGCCGGCTTCCCCGGCAGGCACCGTAACTACTACACCGGGGAAGAATATGACTTTACCGCACACCACGTTGCCGCCTTGCGTCTGTATGATGTGAGAACACTTGCTGATCCGTCCCGCTACTTGCTGCTGGTGCAGACCGGCGATGAAGTTCTTGATTACCGCCAGGCTGTGGAGCGCTATGGGGGCTGTGAACAAATCATCCAGCAGGGCGGCAATCACGGTTTTGAAAATTTTGCCGGTGTTTTGCCCCGGATAATGCAATTTGCCGGACTGAAATGAATCTGCCTTGCAAGGCAACATGTTATTGAAGGAAATACTTTTCCCATGAGCAAAGAATATAACGCCGGATCGATTGAAGTTCTCAGCGGACTCGATCCGGTACGTCGACGTCCCGGCATGTACACCGATACTGCCCGCCCCAACCATCTGGTGCAGGAAGTGGTGGATAACAGTGTTGATGAAGCATTGGCCGGCCATGCCCGTCACATCAGTGTGACGCTGGAGAAAGACGGAACGGTTGAAGTAACCGATGACGGGCGTGGCATGCCGGTCGACATTCATCCTGAAGAAAAAGTCAGTGGCGTTGAACTGATCCTGACGCGTCTGCATGCAGGTGGCAAATTTTCCAGCGACACCTACCAGTTTTCGGGTGGTTTGCATGGAGTAGGTGTGTCGGTGGTAAATGCGCTTTCGCTCAGTCTGGAAGTGTTGGTGCGCCGCAACGGCAATGTTCACCACATGTCGTTCAAAAATGGCGACAAGGCGTCGGAGCTGAAAATCATCGACAAGGTGGGCGCTCGCAACACCGGCACCACTGTGCGCTTCATCCCGGACCCAAAATATTTCGACAGCCCCAACATATCCATTTCACGCCTGATTCATGTGCTGCGCGCCAAGGCCGTGCTGTGCCCGGGGCTGCGCATCAGTTTCATTGACAACACGGTGAGTGCCGACAAGGCCCGCAGCGGCGAATGGTATTTCGAAGACGGGCTGTCTGATTATCTCAGGCAGTCCTGTCTGCAGTCGCAGACGTTGCCGGCCGAGCCGTTCACAGGCTCGATGAAAGGCAATGAAGAGATGGTTGACTGGGCCGTGTTATGGCTGCCGGAAGGGGGAGAGTTGCTCACCGAGAGCTATGTCAACCTGATCCCGACTGTGCAGGGTGGCACCCATGTCAACGGTTTTCGCACCGGGCTGATCGAAGCCATCAAGGAGTTTTGCGAGTTCCGCAACCTGATCCCGCGGGGCATAAAGCTGTCGGCAGAAGACATCTGGGACCGCTGCAGTTATGTGTTGTCATCCAAGATGAAGGAGCCGCAGTTTTCCGGGCAGACCAAGGAAAAGCTTTCATCAAGACAGTCAGCGGCCTTTGTCGGCGGCGTGGTAAAAGATGCCTTCAGCCTGTGGTTGAACCAGCACACAGCCGAAGCCGAACAGCTTGCCGAGATGTGCATCAACAATGCGCAACTGCGCATGAAGGCAAGCAAACTGGTAGTGCGCAAGAAGATAACTTCCGGTCCTGCACTGCCGGGCAAACTGGCAGATTGCTCGACGCAGGATGTATTTGCCGGCGAGCTGTTCCTGGTGGAAGGTGATTCGGCAGGCGGCTCTGCCAAACAGGCGCGTGACCGCGAAACGCAGGCAATCATGCCGCTGCGCGGCAAAATCCTGAATACCTGGGAAGTCAGTTCCAATGAAATTCTGGCGTCACAGGAAGTGCACGATATTGCCACGGCCATCGGGGTTGATCCGGATTCCAATGATCTTAGCGCGCTGCGTTACGGCAAAGTCTGCATACTTGCCGACGCCGACTCTGACGGATTGCACATCGCCACCTTGTTGTGTGCACTGTTCATCCGCCATTTCCGCGCCGTGGTGGAAGCGGGCCATATTTTTGTCGCAATGCCGCCACTTTATCGCATTGATCTAGGCAAGGAAGTTTTCTATGCCCTGGACGAACAGGAAAAGAACGGCATTCTGGACCGTTTGGTTGCCGAAAATAAAAAAGGCAAACCCAACGTGCAGCGTTTCAAGGGTCTGGGCGAGATGAATCCGTTGCAATTGCGTGAGACTACAATGAACAAGGATACGCGCCGGCTGGTCCAGCTCAGTGTCGATGAATTCGAGCTTACCAACGAGCTTATGGACATGTTGCTGGCCAAGAAGCGTGCGAGTGACCGCAAGGACTGGCTGGAAGCCAATGGCAACAAGGCCGATTTCTAGGCGGCTGTTGAAGCCGTGCCCGATTACAGGAAACACAGAACATGAAAGAACCCACCACATTCAACGCCGAGGGCATGGAACAGATTCCGCTGCGCAAGTTCGTTGAACAGGCGTATCTGAACTATTCAATGTATGTCATCAATGATCGCGCATTGCCGCACATCGGTGATGGCCTCAAGCCGGTGCAGCGCCGCATTGTCTATGCGATGAGTGAGCTCGGTCTCAAGAACACGGCCAAATACAAGAAATCGGCACGTACGATCGGCGATGTAATAGGCAAGTTCCATCCGCATGGCGACTCTGCCTGTTACGAGGCAATGGTGTTGATGGCACAACCGTTTTCCTATCGTTATCCGCTGGTGGACGGGCAGGGCAACTGGGGTTCGCCGGATGATCCGAAATCGTTTGCCGCCATGCGTTATACCGAATCGCGTTTGCAGGGCTATGCAGAAGTCCTGTTGTCCGAGCTTGGGCAGAACACGGTTGACTGGAAACTCAATTTCGATGGCGAACTGGAAGAGCCGGTTATTCTGCCGGCACGTTTGCCCAACGTGTTGCTGAACGGCGCCAGTGGCATAGCAGTAGGCATGGCCACTGACATTCCGCCACACAATCTGAAAGAAGTGGTTCAGGCCTGCATCCACCTGCTGGACAACCCCTCGGCCTCTCTGGCTGATCTGCTGCATTTTGTACAGGCTCCCGATTTCCCGACCGCAGCCGAGATCATCACTCCGCAGACGGAAATCGCCGGGATGTATGAAAGCGGACGCGGCATGGTCAAGTGCCGGGCCGTCTACAAGCGCGAGGATGGCGACATTGTCATCACGGCCTTGCCCTACCAGGTTTCAGGCTCCAAAGTCCTGGAACAGATCGCCGCGCAGATGCAGAAAAAGAAGCTGCCGATGGTGGTGGATCTGCGCGACGAATCCGATCATGAAAATCCTACCCGCATAGTGATTGTGCCACGCTCGAACCGTATTGATGCCGATGCGGTGATGGGGCACCTGTTTACCTGCACGGACCTGGAAAAGAGCTATCGCATCAACCTCAACATGATTGGCAGTGATGGTCTGCCGCGGGTGAAGGGCTTGCTGGATATCCTCAGGGAATGGCTGGAGTTCCGCTCGCAAACCGTCACACGCCGGCTGCAGCATCGACTCGACAAGATTCTTGCACGCTTGCACATACTGGAAGCGTTGCTGACCACCTATCTCAATATCGATGAAGTCATTCATATCATCCGTACTGAAGACAAACCGAAGCCGGCGCTGATGGAGCGTTTCTCGCTGTCTGACAAGCAGGCTGAGGCGATTCTTGAATTGAAGTTGCGCAATCTCGCCAGGCTGGAGGAAATGGAGATCAAGGGGGAACAGGAAACTCTCGAGGCAGAAAGAGTGCAATTGCAGCTGACCCTGCAGTCGAAAGCCCGCCTGAAAACCCTGATCAAGAAAGAACTGGCAGCCGATGCTGAAACCTACGGGGACAAACGCCGCTCGCCGCTGGTCAAGCGGGCCGAGGCCCAGGCTTTCTCCGAAACCGAATTGATGACAGTGGACCCGGTTACTGTTGTATTGTCGGAAGCCGGCTGGATCCGTGCGGCCAAAGGCCATGACCTGGATGCGGCTTCCCTGCAATTCAAGGCTGGCGACAGGCTCAAGCTGGCAGACAAAGGCCGCAGCAACCAGAATGTTGTATTCATGGATTCGACCGGTCGTTCCTACTCGCTGCCAGCGCACAGTTTGCCCTCAGCTCGCGGCATGGGCGAACCTTTGACAGGCAGACTCACTCCTGAATCCGGTGCCACTTTTGAAGGCATGGTGATTGGCGACCCGGAAATTCTGTATCTGCTGGCTTCGGATGCCGGTTACGGTTTTGTAACCCGCATGGAAAATCTGCTTTGCAAGAACAGGGCTGGCAAGAGTGTGCTCAACCTGCCCCAAGGGGGCCGGGTGCTGTCACCGGTGCTGGTGTCTGATATTGAAAATGACGATATCGTTGCCGTGACAACAGAAGGGCACATGCTGGTGTTCAGGATTGCCGAACTGCCGCAACTGCCCAGAGGCAAGGGCAACAAGATAATTGCCATAAGTCCTGCAAAAGTTCAGGATAGAAGTGAAGTTGTGGCAGGATATGCGGTAGTTGGTGCAGGCAAGGCCGTTGTGATCCACAGCGGCAAGCGCTTTATCAAACTCAACCTGGATGAGCTCGATCATTATCGTGGAGAACGGGGACGACGTGGCAACAAATTGCCGCGCGGATTCCAGAAAGTGGACAGGGTGGAAGTGGAAGCCAAATAGTGTCCAGTATTTCACCGGATATCTGTGTTCGTGGATGAGCGCCGGTCATTCGAGAGAAGCATCCATGGTTGGTTCTATGAAAAGACAAGTATTGGCAACCGGGCTTGTGTTGATCACCTGTTCGCAGGAGCTGCTGGCCCAGTCTGAGCTGGTGGAGCAGGTGATTGTCACTGCCCGCAAGCGCAGCGAGCCCGCCAGCGACGTGCCGATGAGCCTGTCCGTAATCGATGCTGCCACCATCGAAGCCTTTCATGTCAACAACCTTGCCGACCTTGCCCCGCTCGTTCATAACGTGACGATGTTTGAAGATTTCCCCGGTGCCGGCATTCCAACCTGGATCATCCGTGGCGTGGGATTGCAGGATTTCAACAGCAACAATACGCCCGCGGCTGCCGTCTATGCTGACGGCATTTATCAGGTTGCCACCGTAATGGGCAACATGGCTTTGTACGATATTGACCAGGCCGAAATACTGAAAGGCCCGCAAGGCGGTGTTAATCAGCGTGCAAAACTTTCCAGATTAGGGGTGGAAACAGCGTCCAATAGTTTCCACCTCCGTGTGTCATCCTCTGGCGTTTTAGCCGGAGGTATCTGGAGTGTATTACATGGATATTATTGTCGAAATTCGCAG
>CAILUG010000024.1 GCA_903837345.1 uncultured Gammaproteobacteria bacterium
CCTTGTAGCCTCTGTCAGTTACCTGTCTTACTGCTTCAATCTTGAAATCTTCGGGATAGCGTTTACCGCTCATGGTCAGACACCTCTTTGATGCGTTAGTGTAACGCTATCAAGTGTCTAGAATATCGGGGGCTTGCCACCAGGCACTGGCCCACGATGTGACCACATCACGCAATTCCGACTGCAGCTGATCCTTGTTGCCGGTTTCAGCAGTCTTGCCCTGCTCAGCCTCAACAGTCTGGGAAATTCCGGTTTCAATCAGGCAGGCCAACAGTGCGACCATCAGTATCCCACGTGAAAAAGGCCACTTTTCCATCAATCAGCCTCTGCCTATGAATGGCATCTTGCTCGCCATCACCGTCATGAACTGCACGTTGGCTTCCGGCGGCAGATTGGCCATGAACAGTACCGCTTCCACCACCTGTTGCAGTTCGAATACCGGCTCGGCCTTGTATTCGCCATTGGCCTGGAGCATGCCCCTGGTCATTGGCACTGTCATTTCAGTACGAACATTGCCGATATCGATCTGGCTGCAGGTAATGTCGAAGTCGCGACCATCCAGCGCAAGGCATTTGGTGAGCCCGGTGATCGCATGCTTGGTCATGGCATAAGGCACAGTACGCGGCCGTGGCGCATGCGCTGCAATTGAACCATTGTTGATGATGCGGCCTCCCTGCGGCTGTTGCTGCCGCATACGGGAAAAAGCCGCTCTGGCACACAGAAAAGCACCGTTCAGATTGACGGCCACCGTCTGCTCCCACCCATCAAGCGGGATCTCGTCGATGGTTCCGCCAGGGCCGCTGATGCCGGCATTGTTGAACAACAGGTCAATACGGCCGAACTTGCGGATTACCGCATCGAACAATGCCTCCACCTGATCCGGCTTGCTGACATCACACTGCACTGACATGACGGCGGCCTGGTCGGCATCCGCCTCGGCCATTGCCGCCTGCAGTGCAGCAACATTGCGGCCGACAAATACGGTATTCCAGCCGGCTTGCGCGAGTCCCACAGCGCAGGCTTTGCCAATGCCCTGACTGGCACCTGTCACAACAGCTGTTCGCGACCTGTTTGGCATCTGGACATTACCTGTCTTTGTATCCGCTTGACGGACCGGAATTATTTCTTGTTGCTGTCTGCCCCAAGTCCGGCATGCGCGTCAGCAGGCTGGATCGGTGCTGGCGGCGCCACAGGTGGCTGTCGTTTTTTGAGTTCGTTGGCCTCTGCAATCAGGAATGAACGCAATGCTGATGTTTCTGCCGGTTTCAACTTGTCGGCAAACGATGCCATGCCCTTCGCAGAGCGGACTCCACCCAACACAATGGCATCGAAGCCTTCCTGCGAATGCAGCATCGGCGTAGTCATAAGGTTGGGGAAAGTGGCAGTACGAGCCTGGCCATTCTGGCCATGGCAGATCACGCAGTAGTTATTGTAGTGCTTGCTGCCGGCAGCCACTTCATCGGCGCTGGCAGTCAGTTCAGGCGGATTCAGCGGCGGTGGCGTGTAGGTTACCGGCTCCGGCAGTTGCGCCTTGCCATCGATGCCGAATACCAGCAAGCGTGAATAGTTGGGTGCGTAGTAATTGGTGGCAGCGATACCCACGCTGGCGGCAATGTACTGTTTGCCATCGAGTTCATAGCTGATGGGTGCGGCCACTACCCCGGTCTGTGGATCCATCGTCCACACTTTCTCGCCGGTTTTGGCATCGTAGGCACGGAACTCTTTGGTGGTATTGCCACCGCCCTGGAACACCAGGCCGCCAGCTGTAGCCAGCACGCCGCCTGTTGGACCGTTGCCGGTTTCACCATGCCACACTTCCTTGCCCTGGATGGGATCCCAGGCACTCAGGAAACCGACGAAATCACGCGGCGCATCCGGATGATCTTTTGTATAGGCTGCGCCCGCGCCCATGTTGATGCCGAGGTTGGCAGCGCCAGGATTTGGCACGAAATTGTTCTGACCCTGCATCACGAAGTAAGCGCGCTGCGTCGCGATATACACAAGGCCGGTATCAGGATTGTAGGCGTTGGCATGCCAGCCATGGGCACCTTGCACACCTGGTGCCAGATTGAATGCTTTCTCGTTGTCATAGCGGGCTTCCGGCTTGACGCGCGGACGTCCGGATTTCATATCGACGCCATCATTCCAGTTTACCGCGGTAAACGGATCTGCTTTCAGCAATTCACCGGTACCGGCATCGAGCACATAGAACATGCCGTTCTTGTTGGGCTGCATCAGCACTTTGCGTTTCTGGTTGTCCCTGGTGATGTCCACCAGCATGATCGGGCTCATTGCATCATAGTCCCAGGTGTCGCCCGGGGTGGTCTGGTAGTGCCACACATACTCGCCAGTGTCGGCCTTGACCGCGACAATTGACGCGATAAACAGGTTGTCACCGCCGGTAGGATCGCGCAGTCGCTGGTTCCAGGGACTGCCGTTGCCGGTACCGAAGATCACCAGATCGTGTTCAGCGTCATAAACAATGGCATCCCAAACGGTACCACCGCCACCAAGCTCCCACCATTTGCCACCCCAGGTTTTAGCGGCCATTTCCATGGCTTTGTTTTCAAAGGGTTCAGCCGGATTGCCAGGCACCGTGTAAAAGCGCCAGGCTTGTTCACCGGTATCAGCATCGTAAGCGCCAATGTATCCACGCACGCCGAATTCACCTCCGGAGTTGCCGATCACCACCTTGCCTTTGATGATGCGGGGTGCACTGGTGATTGAGTAGGGTTTGCTCGGGTCTATGGTCAGCTTGCGCCAGGCTTCCTGTCCGGTTTTGGCGTCAATGGCGATGAGATAACCATCGAGGGAACCAAGGTAGATCTTGCCTTTGTAGGCGGCGATGCCGCGGTTGACGATGCCGCAGCAGATTTTCGGTGCAAATTGTCCGGGGGTCCTGGGATCGTATTGCCATAACTGTTTGCCATCGTGGGCATCGAAGGCATAGACCTTGCTCCAGGCCGTGGAAACATAGATCACACCATCAACGTAAAGTGGTGTGCCCTGCTGGGAAAGATTGGTGTCGTAGTCTGCAAACCAGGCCAGGCCCAGTTTGCCCACGTTGTCGCGGGTAATCTGGTCAAGCGGGCTGAAATGCTGTTCATTGTAGGTGCCACCGACAGTAAGCCACTGCCCGGGTTCGGCACCGGCATTGAGCAAGCGCGCATCAGTGACATTGGCCGCTGTGACAGGGACGGCAGCTGAGGCGGCGGTGGTCGCTGCCGGTTGTTCCGGTTTACAGCCGGTCAGCATGGTGAGCGCCAATGCCGATGAGGCAATCAAAAGGTTGCGGATCATTGTTGTCCCCTGATAAAGCTATGGTTTGAATTTATGGTTTTGGTATTCGGTGCGGCGGTATCAAACCCAAACATTATGCAGCCTCTGCCACTTTTGGGACAGCCCAACCAAACGTCGGGATTGATTGTGACAAGATGGCAGTTTCTAATCGCCACGACTACTTTCGGCTCCCGGGTTGGGGAAACATCCCGGATAGCAAATAAAGGAAACTCCGAGGCGTTCATTCCGATCTGTGCCCACTGCAAGCTTATCCGTAATGACAAAGGCTATTGGTATAATGTAAAAGCCTGTGTACAAGCCCATTCGGATGCAAAATTCACCCATTTGCTTTGTCCGCCCTGCGGAAAGCATATCTATGGGGATTTATGGAAAGACGTGATGTCAGACTTGAAGCAATACTGAAAGCAATACAGTCATAACCAACCAAGAGGGGATCCCATGAACATCAAATACAGAAGTACTTTTGCCAATTTCTGCCGGCTGGTTGTGGTTCCGGTCTGCGCCGCCGGCGTCATCACATTCGCGCATGCACAACCGCCAAGGCCGGTGCCCCCGGCTCCGGTGCCGGACGCAGTGGCAATGCCGCGCCCTGCCGACGCTGAAGTGGAGAAGGCACGCCAGGGCCTGGCGGCTTATCTGGCCGGACTTGATGCGGCAACCCGCAAGATGTACGAAACCTATCCTTATCTGCTCGAAGTAAGACCGTACGGACTCAACACCGCGATTGTTCCCGGACTGTCCCCGCAGTTCGTCATGAAACATGAGGCCAATGTGGCGGTTGCCAAGGCCGGCAACATTGATGTGCTGTTCATGGGTGATTCCATCACCGACTTCTGGCGCAACGAAACCGGCAACTATGCCGGCAAACCCGTTTTCGACAAATTTTGGGGCAAGATGAAAACCGCCAATTTCGGCATCGCTGGCGATACTACCCAGGGGGTGCTGTTCCGTCTCCAGAATGGTGAAGGCCAGGGATTCACACCCAAGCTTGTCATGATGATGATCGGCACCAACAACACCCGCGCCAATCGCCCGCAGGAAATTGCCGAAGGAGTAGGTGCTGATGTACTGGAACTGCAGAAGGACTTTCCGCAAGCAAAAATCCTTTTGCTTGGCATTTTTCCCCGCAGCACGCCGGCAGATCCCGTGCGCAAACAGATTGCAGAAATCAACACGATAATTTCACGGTTGAATGACGGCAAAAAAGTGTTCTACATGGACATTGGCAAGATATTTCTTGATGCCTCAGGCACCATCAATACCGACATCATGAGCGACGGTTTGCACCCTACCACCAAAGGCTATGAGCTGTGGGCCAATGCTGTAAATGGCAAGATCAACGAACTCCTCAAATAAAATACTGAAACCACCCCCACAACAACATCAACAATGAATGGAGAATCAATATGAAATCAGTCCTCCGCATCATGGCCGGCATCACAGCCTGCTGTTTGCTGCCGCAACTTTCCCTCGCACAAGTCAGTCTGAACTCGACACGTGTGGCCGCAGTCGATTCAGTTGCAGTGTCACAGTTCTACATCAAGGCGTTTGGCATGCGTGAAGTAAATCGCATAGACATGGGGGGCGGCAAAGCCGAAGTATTCCTGAATTTCGGCAAGACCGACGCCGAAGCCAAAGCCAACAAGGCAGCCCAGCTCGTCATCATGCATCGTGATGCTGACACACTGGTGGATGCTGTGCCCCACGTCATTTTTGACGTGACCGATGTCAAAGCCACTGCTGCTGCAGTAAAAGCAGCCGGCGGCACCATGGAGAGGGAACCATTTGAATACGGTAAAACCGGCATCATGATCGGCATGGCCAAGGATCCGGTCGGCAATCTGATCGAATTATTGCAGCAGCCCAAGCCTGCGAAACCATGAGGGCAACAGGAGGTTGCACCTGAATTGAACCAGGCTGCTGCGAGCGGGCCAATGTGCCCGCTCCAGCATTTTGATTTGCCCTTGATCTGTCCAGTTGATCGTGCTCAACCCCAACCAGGCCTTCTTCAACAAAATCAACAAAATACTAGACAATGCTGATAATCTGGGTAAGATCAGGGAACGCGCGTTATTTTGCGTGACTTACCAACATTGATCCAGACAGCCTGGCAGGAACCCCCGACATGAAAAACCTTATGTCTGTTGCGATGCTTACGCTGACGCTTTTGACCCTCGGCTCTCCGGTATCGGCACAAAGCCTGCTCGGTTCCCGCGCTTCCATGGAACGCCAGAATCAGGAAGCAGTGAGTTACGGCTACACTTTCCTCAGCACACCGCAAGCTGTCACCACTTTTGTCAACGAAGGTCATCTGGTCAGGGTGGAAGACAGCCAGCACTTCGAATTGCATGATGTCTCCTATCCCTATTCCCGCCCTGAAGTGAAAATGTTCATTGAACGCTTCAGCAGCCAGTATTACGCGACCTGCAAAGAACGACTGGTAATCACCAGTCTCACCCGCCCAATCGATGAGCAACCGGCCAATGCTGCCAGCGATTCCGTTCACCCCACCGGCATGGCAGTAGACATGCACGTGCCCTCCAGCCCGCGATGCCGCTCCTGGCTCGAACACACCCTGTTGTCGATGGAAGGCAAGGGGCTGCTGGATGTAACCCGTGAACGACACCCTGCGCATTACCACGTAGCGGTGTTTACCCGTACCTATGAAAACTATATTGCTGCCACCTCACGCCCGGCTCCTTCTCTCTCCCCAGTCGCTGCAACCAATCCGGTCGATTCTGAAGCCGCAGCACCTGACGCCGGCATCAATACCTACATAGTCCGCAAGGGTGACACCCTGGCCTCTATCGCTGATCGCACCGGCACCACGGCTACCAGCCTGAAGGCCGTTAACAGACTGCGGGGCAACAAGGTGAAAGCCGGGCGGAAATTGCAGATCCCAGCCGGCATTTCTGCAGCTGAAAACGTGGCTGCCACCGTGGCGACTGTAGCCACCAACAAAGGCAGCAAGGCCATGCTTGCTTCTGCCCAGGTTCACGGCAAGGAAAATACAGTAGCGAGCTCCGAACTGACTCATCGCGTCAAACGCGGTGAAACCTTGTGGCGCATTGCCAATCGCTATCGCACCACTGCCGAAATGATCAAGCAGGAAAACGGACTCAAGCATGACGTGCTGAATCCCGGACAGGTATTGCGCATCAGAAGCACCACTGCCCGCAACAGCCTGGCCAGCAATAATTCCTGACAGCTACTCCGGTATTGAACAAACCCGGCGGATTCAGCCCCTCTCCCTGTCCGCTTCAATCCGCCTTCTATCCACCTTCAATCGGTCCTTACACCACCTTCAAGCAGCGTGACCAGAGTCTGGGCGTGCTCAGCCGTCTGCTGCCCGAGCGGAGTCAGGTAGCCTCCATCAGGCTGGGTGATCATGCCTTTGGCATGCAACCTGATGCCAGCAGCGATCTTGGCGGGATTGGCATCGTGGTGATGGATCTTGATACCCTGCTGGGTAGTATTCAGGTTGAACATGTTCAGCAGTTCAAGTTCTTCCAGCAGTGCGGGGGTCAGTGTCATGGGAGGTCTCGATGATTGGAGCACAGGTCAGCTGTGCTCCTTGATGTAATTGCGTTCATATTCCCGCTGCGCATGATCCTGCTCCTTTTTGACCGAGTTGGCTGCCTTGCGGGCAATACCATGCGTATAGCTGCGGGATTTCTGGGTACTGATGCCTGGAGGCGACACCACCCGCTCCAGCTTGACTGCCTGGCAGGCAGGACAAACCGGCGTTTCATTGTGCCTGATCAGTTTCTCGAACTGGTGGCTGCAGTGGCTGCATTTGTATTCATAGATAGGCATGGCTTCGCTCCTGACCTTGCAAATGCGTAATAGTGAATTTCTACCACATTAAAGCCCTCATCGCGACCACTACCCGGCCACATCCGGTCATACAACACAACCTTGTAATCAATGGCATGAGCTATAATCATGAAATATTGCTACAGGATAGACACTGATGCAGGACGACTTGCAACAACAATACCTGGCTTCACTTGCCGACAAGCTGGCAGAACTGAAATCGCTGAGCAAGGAATTCCAGCGAGGCGACAAGATGGTGGAACCCAAGCTGAGGACGATTGCCCACTCGCTGCATGGCTCGGGCGCCACTTTCGGCTACCAGCAGATTTCCGATGTTGCCAGTGCGGCTGAACTTGCCCCTTTAAGCGAACTGGTTGCAAAAACCGAAAATCTGATCAATCTGCTCAGTCAGGTCATCACTGTTTTTGCAGCCCCGCCCGAGACTGTGCAGGACATTCTTATCATTGATGACGATGCCGATTTTGCGGGCAGCATCATCGCCGGCTTTTCACTCCTCGGGGGCCGGTATCGCGTGTTTCATGCTTCCACCGCTGTCAAAGCCCAGGAATATCTGGTCAAGCAGCACTTTGCACTGATCATGCTGGATCTGGTGATGCCGGATCGTGATGGTCGTGACCTGCTGCGTGAAATCAAAAACGATTTCAACATTTCCACTCCTGTCTATGTGTTGTCTGGTATCGAAAAAGACCTGATACGCGTGGAATGCATGGCGTTGGGGGCAGACAAGTTCATCAACAAACCGGTAGATGTGGAAGCTCTGGTTGGCACCCTCGACAAGATGCTGAAAAAGGCAGTCAAACGCGAACTCAGTCTGGTGCCGATGGGAAGTGAAATTGCAGCGGCACCCGCCGCTGCCGAGAAAAAACCGGAACCTTCCGCCAAGGTTTCGGTATCGGGCATGACCATTATGGTTGCCGAAGACGATGCCATGCAGGCCAGTGTGATCCGCCAGCGGCTCATGAAAGAAGGCATGACTGTCGACCATGTGACAAACGGCCAGGAAGTGATGAATACCATGCACAGCAAGCAGTACTCGCTGTTCATCCTTGATGTGAACATGCCCAAAATGGACGGCTTTGATGTGTTGCAGCGCATCCGCAAGGATCCGGTAACCATGAATATCCCGGTGATCATGCTGACCGCGATGGGTAGCGAGAACGACATCATCAAGGCCTATGATCTTGGCGCCAACGACTACATCCTCAAACCATTTTCGGCAATCCAGCTGGTGGCACGCGTGAAGAGCCTGCTGAAAAAACCAAAGTGATACATCCAATCTCCATGTCGGCCAGGCATCTGACAATTCGATTGGCCATGCTTTGGCTTGTTGCCGCTTTGCCTGTCATTGCAATGGCGGCAGAACCAGTGCCTGCTGCACCCGCCTCCACCACTGCTCCCCCTCCCGCGCCACCAGCCCAGACCCGGAATATCAATTATGGCGGTCGCAACATGGAGCTGCCGGTCGACAACATCAACGACCCGCTGGTGCTGATGCAAACCAGTGTCGGCGATATTGTGCTCGAGCTGTTCGCACAGGAAGCCCCTGAAACCGTTGCCAACTTTCTCGCTCTCGCCAACGGCACCAAAGCCTTCATTGATCCGGCAACCGGCATGGAAACCATGCGCCCCTTCTATGACAGCCTGGTGTTCCATCGCGTCATTGATGGATTCATGATCCAGGGTGGCAGTCCAACAGCTGCAGGGGATGGCAATCCCGGCTACAAGTTCAATGACGAAATCAGCGCCGCCAGTCTGGGCCTCGACAAAATGCTGGTGGTTGACAGCAACGGTGTGCCGAATCCGGTACTCGGCATTCGCAGCCAGCAGGATTTCCAGCAACGGGTACTGGGGCCGCTTTATCACAGCCTGAACATCCAGAACCAGCAACAACTGGAGGTCCGCCTGGCCGAAGTGGACCAGAAACTGCGCGAGCTGAGTGTCCAGCAAAATCTGGAGATGCTGGGTTACCACTTCCGCAATGAGCTGCAGTCACACACTCCTGTGAGAGGCGTGATAGCCATGGCCAACAGCGGGCCGGACAGCAACGGCTCCCAGTTCTTCATCACACTGGTTGACACTCCCTGGCTGACCGGCAAACACACTGTGTTCGGCAAGGTACGTGCAGGCCAGGACGTGGTGGACAAGATCGGCAAGGTCGGTGTCGATGAAGCTGCCCGCCCTTTGCAACTTGTCATCATCAACTCCGTAAGCGCGTTGTAATACTGCAATCACAGACTGACCATAATCCGGTACCCATGACATGACAGATCAAAAAAGTACCAATGTTGTTTGGCAAATCGGCAGGGTTGAACGCCAGACCCGCCAGAAAATATTCAACCAGCAAGGTGCCACCTTGTGGTTCACCGGCCTTAGCGGTGCCGGCAAGTCAACGCTGGCATTCCTGCTGGAGCACCTGCTGGTAGAGCAAGGCTTCAAAGCCTACGTGCTGGACGGCGACAATATCCGGCACGGGCTCAACGCCAATCTCGGTTTTTCTCCGGCCGACCGTGAAGAAAACATCCGTCGCGTGGGGGAAGTATCCAAACTGTTTGCCGACGCCGGCATGATTGTGCTGTCGAGTTTCATTTCACCCTATCGCAAGGATCGTGAGCTGGTGCGCAAACTGCACGAACAGGCTGCACTGCCTTTCCTGGAAATATTCATCGACACGCCTCTCGCTGTCTGTGAGGACCGCGATCCGAAACAGTTGTATGCCAAGGCACGGCGCGGCGAGATCAAGGATTTCACCGGCATCAGCTCACCTTATGAATCACCCGAAGCACCGGAAATTCATATCGAGCATGGACTGACTCCAATGCAGCACGCCGAACAGGTGCTGGACTATCTGCACCAGCACCATATCCTGCAACGCTGAAACGGGCGCCGGCTCAGAGTACGCGACGCTGGTAGGGCGGCAAGGATTCCAGGATGGCTCTGCCATAGGATCGGGTCAGCAGCCTTTCATCCAGAATGGTGATGGTACCGGTATCACTTTCGCGACGCAGCAGACGTCCACTGGCCTGGATCAGTCGCAGACAGGCTTCCGGTACGCTGATCTCCTGGAACGGATTGCCACCCTGCCCCTTGACCCAGTCACCCAGCGTGGCATCCACCGGATCATTCGGTACCGGAAACGGAATCTTGGCGATCACCACATGTGTACAGTATTCACCAGGCAGATCTATGCCTTCAGCCAGACTGGCGAGCCCGAAAATGACATTGTTGCGACCCGCATCCACGGCGGCCTTGTGCAGGCGAATCAACTCCTGTTTTGAATAGTCGTCCTGTGCCATCACTTGCTGGCGGAATTCCGCCGGCAGTCCTTCCAGCACATCCAGCATCTGCCGTCGCGAGCTGAACAGCACCAACGCACCCGACTCCTTTGCCAGCAAGTCCGGCAGTGCCCTGATTATGGCCTGGGTATGCTCAACCGGCTTCGAAGGATCAAAACCCTGCCTGGGCACTTGCAGTACGGCAGCTTCCTGATGACTGAACGGACTTTGGATCACCTGGCAATTACTGCCCTGCGGCAGGCCGCAGCGCTTGCGCAGAAAATCAAAAGAGCCAAGGGTAGTCAATGTTGCCGAGGTAAGCACGGCGCCATAACAGCTGTCCCACAAATTGTCCTGCAACGAACCTGCTGCCAGTACCGGGCTGGCTGCCACGGTTATTTCCATTTCGTTGCCGAATTCGCGGAACGTCAGCCAGCGCGCTTCCGGGACAGAGTGCTCACTGTCACTGCGGGAAAAATGCCGGCAACAAGCCGCAGCTTTTTCCATGCGGATCTGGGCACTGCCAAACAAGGGGAACCACAACTCGGCCTGTTGGCGTTCCACTTCACCACCTTCCGTTTCCAGGGCTGCTTTCAAGAGATCGCCTATTTTGGCCAGCCGCGCCACCAGTTCCGTGAAATCCACCGCCAGTCCATCGAACACAGCCCGCAGCGGCAAATCCACCACACCGCCGCTGAACACATACTGCAAAGTGGCGCCATCAGCGGAAGCCGATTCGGCTTTGGTGGCATATTCGCGCACCAGTGCAAATTGTTCGTTGAGATGGTTGCGGGTCCGCTGTGACAACTGTGCAGCTTCTGCCAGCATGCCGGTGCAACGGTTGGGGGCCGGGAGTTCCTGCTGCAAACGCGTCACTATCGTGGCGAACTGTTCCAGCCATTTGCCGGTACTCTGGAGACGCAACTGGTGGGAAAAATGTGCAAGACTTTTGCCCGCCAATTGATGGGCTTCATCGAACACATAAATGCTGTCGGCCGGTGCGGGCAAAATCACGCCACCACCCAGCGCGAGATCCGACAGCACCAGATCGTGATTGGCGATGATGCAATCGGCCTTGAGCAATCCTTCACGACTTTTGAAATAGCAGCAGTTCGAGAAATAGGCGCAGCGCGAGCCGGAACATTGTCCTGGCTCCACCGCCACCGGCCGCCATTGTTCCTCATCCATCACCTGCTTCCAGTCGTCACGGTCGCCCTGCCATTCGCCTTTGCCCAGGGCCTCCAGCATCTTTTCATAAAGACCGCGATCCAGATCGGCAGGGTCCTGCAATTCCACCTTGAACAGATCCCGCATCGCATCACTGCTGCTGTTGGCGCGCAAGGCATTGTCGAGTTTGGCGAGACAAAGATAGCGTCCACGCCCTTTTGCCAGTGCAAAGGTAAAGTGCAGATCACAGTTTTGCAGCAGATCCGGAATATCCTTGAACAGCACCTGTTCCTGCAGTGCAACGGTGGCGGTGGAGATGATGAGCTTTTTGTCGAGGGCCTTGGCCACCGGTAATGCCGCCACCAGATAGGCCAGCGTTTTGCCGGTGCCGGTACCGGCTTCCACTACACACACACCGGGCTCAGCAGAAACGCGATGTCCTTCGGCGTCGTATTCCACCTGTGCGAGCGTGCGGGCGATTTCGGCAATCATCTGCTTCTGGCCGGCGCGCGTTTGCAGGAGCTTGCGTTTGATCAGCTGTGAATAGCTGGTCTGGATAAGTTGCTTCAGTTCATCCGACAACATCAATGGTGGATCCCAAAGCAGTGCCAGGCCCTCAGGGCCTGGCAGAAGTATCGTCAAGCGCAATGCGGCGCAACAACGGATTGGCATACATTTGCAGGATGTAGGGATGCAAATGCGCAGGAGCTGACTGCAAGCGGGATACAAACTCCTGACGCTTGGCGACAAGTTTCAGTGGGTCAGTACAGCACAAAGGCTGCATGCGTTCGGGATCCACAGCCTCCGGCTGCAACAGCTCCAGGGCCGCCAGATTGGAAGCATGCAGGCGGTAATTGCGGACAATCTGGCTGTCAATTGCCTCCACCACCTGCTCGGCACCGGCATCTGCGGGCAGCTGCAGGGGTGAGCCGAAACTGACATGCACCACGCCTTTGCTGCCGATCATGCCGGTAAGAATGCTCTGCACATCACTGTTTTCGTCCTTGATGAAACGTCCCTGTGTGGCCACTGCATGCAGTTCGGCGGCTTTGGCTACATCACAAGGATCATATTCATACGAAATCGCCACTGGCACGATGTTGAGTGCGTTGATGGCAGCCGGCAACGACAGTTTGTCGCTGTCACGGCCAGCCATGTGCAGCATCTTGATTATGGCCGATTCGGTCTTGTCGATCCCGTCCTTGGCGCGACCTTCGCGCTGGGCTATCCATACATTCTGGCCGGTGCGGATGCAGTGATTGATGTAGCCCGACAATTGTTTGCTGGCCGCCAGTTTGTCACGGCCCTGCAAACCACGTTTGACAATGAAGCTCTTGTTGAGCTTCATCAGTTTGCTGAGGAAAGGCCGCTTGAGCAGGTTGTCGCCAATTGCGATCTGCAAGGTGTCGAAACCGTGGTGATACAGCATGTAATTCACCAGTGCCGGATCCATCGTGATGTCGCGGTGGTTGCTGATGAAGAGATAGGCCATCGACGGACTCAAATGCTCAAGCCCGTTCTGGATCAGTCCGGCAGTCGTGGTCTCTATCAGCTTGTCGAGATATTTTTCGATGACGACCTGGACGTCATGGATCTTGCTGGCCTGCTGCAATTGCTGCCGCAAACCTGACTGTACCAGCCTGGCAACCGGTCCCGGGAACCAGCGGTAGGCTCTGGGGTAATGAAACTTGCCAAGTGCTCGTGACAATTCCAGATCTTCCAGCAAACCGTTTACGACCCAATTTACTTCGTCGTCACGGTAGGGACGGATATCGTCAAATTCATGCATGGGTAAAACCGACGGCCAGAGCAGGTGTTGATTCTATGAAATAAACCGCCCCTTAGGGAGCCCCATTCAGACGGCGTCGTAGTTGAGTCGAAAGCGGCCACAGAGTTCTGCGGCATAGCTCCGCAAAGCCTGCCGCATTTGCGCCGGAACCGGCATGTCTTCCGCTGACAACAACTGGTCAAACCCGGCCAGACTGACGCCTGCACCAGGCAATTCACCCAGCAAACGCTGACGGCAATGGATTTGCCACTTTTGCTGTTCGGCCTGGTTGAGAGTCTCCGGAAAATTGCGCGCCCGGTAGCGAAACAGCAGTTCCGGCAGTCGTTGATCGTGCAATTGGGTGGCCAGCACCGGCAACTGCTCGGGTCGCGCTTCACGGATACGCTGCATCAAACGCTTGTCATGTTCACCAAAGAAGCTGCCAGCGTAAAGCATCAGGTCCGGATCAGTGACAGGTGGACGATCGGGCTCGGTGAATACCTGTTGCATTGTTTGCGTCAAGCCCGCTGTGGTGCGAATGGTTTCCCGGCGCTGCTGCAGCAACGGCAAATCAAGCTGGAAACGGGTCAGCACCTCCGTGGTCAGCACCGACAGCGGTGCCAGTGCCGGACAGCGATTGATATGTATGGTCTTGATCGGGATGCGCACTTCACCGTCAGTACGTTGTGCCGAAGTCTGGAACAGGCGTCGCTGCAGCCCGGTCGCGTCCAGCTGCAGCCAAAGTTGCGGATCAGTCAGCAGATCGACGACGATGATGCCATTCGGATTCAGCGGATGGCGACATAACGGCAGCACAATTCCCAGACAGCCGCGACTGGCCGCGAACATGCGGGATACATGCACCACGGGTTCCTGCTTGTGCAAATCCAGCAGTGGCAGCACCCTGTGTTTGTTGCGGAGCTGGAACAGGAAGTCGTAGAGTTTTGGCTGTTTCTCCCTGACCAGTTTCGCCATGGCGATGGTCGCACGTACATCGACCAGCGCATCGTGGGCACCTTCGTGCTCGATACCATTGGCCCTGGTCAACGCTTCCAGTTTGAAGCTGGGACTGCCATCTTCATTCAAGGGCCAGTTGATGCCGTCGGGCCGCAGCGCTTGCGTCATGCGCATTACATCAATCAGATCCCAGCGGGAATTGCCGTGCTTCCACTCGCGCTCATAGGCATCATGAAAGTTGCGATAGAAGAGATGCCGGGTTACTTCATCATCGAAGCGAAGACTGTTGTAGCCCACGCTGCAGGTAGCGGGCTCTGCCATTTCGCCATGGATAAATGCGCTGAACTCTGCTTCATTCACTCCATGCGAGAGCGCATATTGCGGAGTGATGCCGGTTATCGCACAGGCTACCGGATCAGGCAGAAAATCCGGGGCCGGCCGGCAATGCCATTGCACCGGCTCATCGATGACGTTGAGCTCATGATCGGTGCGAATACCGGCGAACTGGCAAGGACGATCCCGGCGCGGATCGCCGCCAAAAGTTTCATAGTCGTGCCAGAACAGGGTTTCCATGCGGGGGGCCTTGGCGTCAGTTGCTGACGGTCAATTGCAAAGGCACACCAGTATAGTTCAACACGCTGCTCCCGGTGAGCCGGTAGCCAATGAAAACGCTGTAACCGCCGGCTGCAACCGGGCCTTTGTAAACTTCGACTACTGCTCCTGTCTGCAGACTTGCGGTTGAAAATGCAGGCTTCAGATCAGCGACCTGGTTTGACCAGGGATGGAACTGTCCGGTGCCGTCCCGATAGAACCAGGAATTCTTGCCGACCAGAACCACCACAAAAATATCAGCTGCCTTGTTCAGGTCTGCCGCCAGCCCCTGCACCGCCCCGCTGATCAGGAGACTGTCGCCGGTTTTGAAACTGGTGGCCGTGTTGACGCCATTGTTGCTGGATGCTCCCATGCTGAAACTGGCAGTGTTGGTACCTACAGTGCTTACACCCGCAAATACGCGAGAGGCCGCCACTGTTTTCAATAGGTCGAGGCTGGTGGTGGAATTGGTGGCAGGAGGACTGTGCTGGGCCAGCACACTGATGCCTCCGTTGCTGAGCGGCAGATTCACTTTCACCTGCAACAGATTGCTGAAGCCATTGCCGGCATCAGCATAGCGTGCAGCATCGTCCTTGAGTTCGACAAACAGGGTAAATGGCACAGCGCCTGCTGCCGAAAAATCCAGGGTCTGCACTGCAGTCCCGTCACTTGCCACTGACTGGTCCACTTCACTGTCGGCATAGCTGTCGCCGTTGTGATCGCCCAGGAAGCCCGGCGGATGCCAAATCACGGTAATGTTCTGTTTTTCTGCATCAGTGGCAGTGAGGGTGAACTTTACTTGCTTGCTTGTCCCACCCTGCACTGCGCTGATGGTGGCGGTCGGTGCAGTGTTGACGACCGGTGCCGTGGCAACCACCAGTGTCTGGGTCAGCAATAACGTGTTGGCGGTTTCATCAACCATCAGGATTTTCCAGGTGCCAGGATAGACTTTCAATTCCTGGGTCTTGATGAAACCGATATAGTCACCGCCACAAGCCGTGAAGGCAGGGCATTGCAAGGCAAGGTCATAGGTGCCCCACGGATAACCATCCGGATCTATCACCACCAGGGCGGAGTTGATGTTGATCTGCTTGTTGTTGGTTACGTCGCCATAGCCACCGGTATAAAACCGCAGGAACTGCCCGTCAGCTGTTGCCGCATCAATACTTGTGGTTTTGGTTACGGGTGGTCCCGACAACGCCAGGTAGGCAGCGTCGGGAGTGTATTTATTGGGCTTGAACAAATATTGGGTAGCGGTTGCCGAGGCTGCAGGTGGAACCTGGTAACGCCATTCACTCACCCCTTTTACCGGATCAACACCGCCAGTACCCGCCCCGTACAACGCCTGCACTGCCCGGATATCATCTTCCCGCGGAAACAACACGTAGTTATAGGGGTTGGCATACATGACCGAAACCGGGTTGTCGGAATGCCCCAGTCCGAGCAAATGACCAAACTCGTGTACCAAAGTACCAACCAGGGCCGTGTCGTCGCTCCAGACATTCGGATCGTTGTTGAGCTGGACATCGCCATCGAAATACGGGAAATACCCCAGACTCTGGTCATAATGACCAAAAGCCGGGCCAGCCTGCCCGGCAAAGTCGGTGGTCTTGACCCAGAATATCCGCACCAGGCCATCCCGTTGTTCAACCGGCAAATCAGCATCATTGGGCGCGTTGCTGTAGACGTCAACCACAACGAAGTGGATGTCACAAACCTTCTCCCATTGCGCCGCTGCCTGCTTGATCAGACTCACGAACTTGGTGCTACTGCCATATATTGCAGGAACATTAGCCGGGTCATAGACCAGTTTGACGGTACCGGTCCAGCGTCCAAAATTTGCGTTGATTCCCAGAGCCGGATCCACGGCACGCAGCGCGCCCTGGTCGATGGGACCAGGCTGGTAGGCCAATACCGCAGGCGATACCAGGGCCAGCAGCAAACCCGGGCAGGCCAGCCACCGCAAAATTGCCCTCCTGCTCCCGGAAAAAATTTGCTCCAGCATGTTCTCTGATGCCCTTGCCCTGATCTGACAGGATTCTAACCTCAACCGGGGGGGGTCACTGCAGTTCTTTGCTGCTTGCATGCCCAACCACGTCACAGCTTTCACATTCCCCCAAGCTGCGTGTAACATCTCTTGCAGATTCATTCTGGACCCAAGACCCATGCAGTTCACCGGCTCCCACATACTCAGTATCAGTCAGTTCGAGCAGCGGGATGTGGAGTATTTGTTCAAGGTAGCCGATGCCATGGAGCCCTATGCCCAGCGCGAGAAACGCACCCGGGTGCTGGACGGCGCCATTCTTGGCAACCTGTTTTTTGAACCTTCCACCCGCACACGCGTCAGTTTCGGCTGCGCTTTCAATCTGCTGGGTGGCCATGTCCGGGAAACCACCGACATCAAGACCTCCTCGATCAGCAAGGGCGAGTCGCTGTACGACACCGCCCGCGTCATCAGTGGCTACAGTGATGTTATTGCGATGCGGCATCCGGTGGCAGGCTCGGTGGAAGAATTTTCCCGCGCCAGCCGCGTGCCGGTCATCAATGCCGGTGACGGGCCATCCGAACATCCGTCACAGGCGCTGCTTGACCTCTACACCATCCGCAAGGAACTCGGCATCAAGGGGCCGGCTGACAAGCTGCGCATAGCAATGGTGGGTGATCTCAAGCATGGGCGAACGGTGCACTCGCTGGGCAAACTGCTCAGCCTCTACCGCAACATCCATTTCACACTGGTGTCGCCGCGCGAGCTGCGCATGCCGGCTGAAATTGTCGAAGAACTGCGCAGCAAGGGGCATGAGGTGCTGGAAACCGACAACATGGAAGCCGGACTGCACAACAACGACACTGTTTATCTGACCCGCATCCAGGAAGAAAGGTTTGCCAACCAGTCAGAGGCCGACATCTATCGGGGTCGCTTCCGCCTCAACCAGGCCATCTACACCCAGTACTGCAAACCCAACACGGTCATCATGCATCCGTTGCCGCGCGATTCGCGCTCCGAGGCCAATGAGCTCGACAATGATCTCAACCAGCATCCCAATCTGGCCATCTTCCGCCAGACCGACAATGGCGTGCTGATTCGCATGGCCCTGTTTGCGCTCACACTCGGTGTGGCAGACGAAATACACAACCATGTGGAACCGGTGAGCTGGTTTACCGCCAAACGCTTCCACAATCCGCCACCGAATCGTACTTGATCAATTCAACTGGCATTCAATACATTTTTCAGGGAGTCCCCATGGATATCGACATCAAGGTGTTATTGAAAGAAATGGTGGACGCCGACGGTTCCGACCTTTTCCTTACCACCGGCGCCGCGCCAAGCATGAAAGCCTTTGGCAAGATGGTGCCGATGCGGGAAGAAAGATTTGCTGACGGTGATGTAAAGAAGATCGCCTACGGCATCATGAATGAAGAACAGCGTGCCCTATTCGACAAAAGCCCGGAAATGAACCTGGCGATCATGCACGATGGCATCGGCCGCTTCCGCGTCAACATTTTCCAGCAACGCGGCGAAGTGGGTATGGTGTGCCGAACCATCAAGACCGACATCCCGGACTTCCGCAAATTGGGGCTGCCGGATATCCTGACGCAGCTTATGATGAACAAGAACGGACTGATCCTGTTCGTCGGCGGCACCGGCTCCGGCAAATCCACTTCGCTGGCCTCCCTGATCGACTACCGCAACCAGAACAGTTCGGGCCACATCATCACCATCGAGGATCCGGTGGAATTCGTGCATCCGCACAAGAAGTCCATAGTCAACCAGCGCGAAGTGGGGGTCGATACCAAATCCTATGAAGAAGCACTGAAGAACACGCTGCGCCAGGCGCCGGATGTAATCCTGATCGGCGAGATCCGCACCGCAGAAACCATGGAACATGCGCTCGCCTTCGCGGAAACCGGCCACTTGTGCCTGTCCACCCTGCACGCCAACAACGCCAACCAGGCACTCGACCGCATCATCAACTTCTTTCCGGAAGAGCGGCACAAACAGCTGTTTCTCGATTTGTCCCTGAACATGCGCGGCATCATTTCGCAACGCCTGATCCCCACGGTTGACGGCAAACGTGCCGCTGCCATCGAAATCCTGCTCGGCACACCCCGCATCGCTGAACTGATCAAGGGCGGCAAGGTCGAGGAAATCAAGGAAACCATGGAAAAATCCGAAGGCGCCGGCATGCGCACTTTCGATTCCGCGCTCTACTACCTTTACAAGGAAGGCAAGATCACGCTGGAAGAAGCACTGCGCAACGCCGATTCCAAAAACAACCTGCGCCTGAAGATATCGCTGGCAGAAGCTGATGTGGCCTCCAGGAAGGACACTGATCTCACGGGCGGCCTCTCGCTGGCTCCCAAAGACAACAAGGGGCACTGAGTCTTGGAATTGCTCCAGCTCCTGATCAGCTTCATCCTGCATGTCGACCAGCATTTGCTGGAACTGTTCAACCAGTACGGATTGTGGATCTATGGCATCCTGTTCCTGGTCATATTCTGCGAGACAGGACTGGTGGTGACACCCTTGCTGCCAGGTGACTCGCTGTTGTTTGCCACCGGCGCACTGATTGCAGGTACCCGTCTCAACGTGCACACGATGGCGCTGACACTGGGCAGTGCCGCCATCCTCGGCAATGTCGTGAACTACACGATTGGCCGCTTCTTCGGCGCGCAATTGTTCCGCAATCCCGGCTCCAGATGGTTTCGTCGTGATTATCTGCAGCGGGCCGAGCTGTTTTTCGCCAAATACGGCGGACGTGCAATTGTGCTGACGCGATTCGTGCCGATAATCCGCACCTTCGTACCGTTTGCGGCCGGCATGGGAGGCATGAACTATCCACGCTTCCTCGCCTACAACATCACCGGGGCAGTGGCCTGGGTAGGCCTGTTCCTCTACGCCGGCTATTTCTTCGGCAACCTGCCGCAGGTGCGCTCAAACTTCACTGCGCTCATTCTCGGCATTGTGGTGCTGTCGTTCGTCCCTGTTGCTTTTGAATGGTGGCGAGCTCGCCGTTCGCCATGATTCAGTGCATAGCCTTGGGCAGATAGATGCTTCTGAAACACGCCACAAGTACGTCCCTGTAGGCTCGCCTCCGGCCATCCATGGCCTCCGACGGTTTCAGAAGCATCTACCTGCCCAAGGCTCTCAATTGCAGTGCGTAATTCCTCCAGCCGAAATGAACACGCGCAATTCTTCAAAGCCACTGGCGCATACAAACAATTTTCGATGAGGGCCGCTCCCTGAAGATGGAGGGGACCTCTGCGGCCAGGGATGGCCGCAGGGAGCTACAGGGATGTATTCATGCGTGTCCCCGTAATCTTCAGGGAGCGGCCCGACTGCACAGGATTCACAGAAGCGCCAGAGGCTGTGATCAAAAGCACCGCGATGTTTTTATCTCAATGTTCGCGAGTTGAGAAGAACCGCAGCTCAGGCCAGCGTTCTTCGGTGAGGCTGAGATTGACGCGGGTGGGAGCCAGATAGGTGAGATGGCCGCCGCCGTCGATCGCAATGTTTTCGTATGCTTTCTTTTTGAACTCTTCAATTTTGGCCGGCTCACCCTCAACCCAGCGCGCCGTGTAGATGTTCACCGGTTCATACATGCAATCTACGTTGTATTCATCCTTCAAACGGAACGCCACCACTTCAAACTGCAACACCCCGACTGCACCCACGATCAGATCGTTGTTGCGTACCGGCATGAACACCTGGGTGGAGCCCTCTTCCGACAACTGGGTCAACCCCTTTTGCAAGGATTTGAGCTTGAGCGGATCTTTCAGCCGCATGCGTTTGAACAGTTCCGGCGCGAAATGCGGAATGCCGGTGAAATGCAGATCCTCGCCACTGGTGAAAGTATCGCCAATCTGTATCGTGCCATGGTTGTGCAAGCCGACGATGTCGCCCGACACTGCATATTCAGCCTGTTCACGGTCGCCGGCCAGGAAGGTTACTGCGTCGCTGATGCGGACTTCCTTGCCCAGTCGTACATGCTTCATGCGGACACCTTTTTCATAGGCTCCTGCACAGATGCGCATGAATGCAATTCGGTCCCGATGTTTGGGATCCATGTTGGCCTGGATCTTGAACACAAAACCGGCAAAGCCGGTTTCTGTTGGCTCCACAGTGCGGGTACGGGTCGGACGTGGCAATGGGGGTGGCGCCCATTCAACAAAGTTGTCGAGCATTTCTTCCACGCCGAAATTGCCAAGTGCCGTGCCGAAAAACACAGGCGACTGCTTGC
Source organism: uncultured Gammaproteobacteria bacterium (assembly GCA_903837345.1). GTDB lineage: Bacteria > Pseudomonadota > Gammaproteobacteria > Pseudomonadales > Pseudohongiellaceae > CAILUG01. Next base: position 21,132 of record CAILUG010000024.1, read on the forward strand.
CGTCCAGGTAGGCCTGCAGATCAAAGCGGTGGGAGGCGCCTCGTACCAGTTCGATTTGTGTCCGGAAATCGTCGGCATAGGCGCCGAGATAGCGGGTAGCCTCATCACTGTCGAGCCCTGCAATCTTGACGACATCATGCACTTCATCTGACAGGCCGTGTTGATACATGTGTATGGTATCGGTGTAAAGGTTGTAGATGCCTTTGAGTTCCTTGCCCATGCCGAGTGGCCAGTAGACGGGAGCGCACTGGATATTCAGGATGCGCTCGATTTCATCAAGCAGCTCAACACCGTCGCGGATATCACGGTCCAGCTTGTTGATGAAGGTAAGGATCGGGGTGTCACGCAAACGACACACTTCCATCAGTTTGATGGTGCGCTCTTCCACACCTTTGGCGCCGTCAATCACCATCAGCACCGAATCCACTGCCGTGAGCACGCGATAGGTATCTTCGGAAAAATCTTCGTGACCGGGAGTATCGAGCAGATTGACGATGCGCTCCTTGTACGGGAACTGCATCACGGAAGACGTGATGGAAATACCGCGCTGCTGTTCCATGGCCATCCAGTCGGATGTCACCATACGATCCGATTTCTTGCCCTTGACCGTGCCGGCTTTCTGGATCACGCGACCATAGAGCAACAGTTTCTCGGTGATCGTGGTTTTGCCGGCATCCGGGTGCGAAATAATGGCGAAAGTGCGCCGTTTGGCGACTTCAATCTCAAATGGTGTCATGGAGTCAATGCAGCGTGTCAGAGGCGGCGGGACTACGGCTGCTGTAGCGGGCAGGCAGTAACTGGTGGGTTTTCACCACCACCAGATCATGAATATGGATATCGGCATAATCCTGTACCGACGCAAGCACCGGGTCCAGTTGCAATCTTTGCGAGCCCAGCTTGATGCCATCGAGCAACACACACACCACTTCATCTTCCTCAACGCCGACCACGATGCCCCTTTTGTAACCATCCACAGTATGAAGTGTGATCGACATGCCCACTTCAGGCTCGGTGATCCCCTGCTGCAAATCGCCCGGATCTGCCACCAGCAGATCATCCACCGTCAACGCCATGCCAAAGCCGGCCGCCGCCACGATGTTGACGATTTCGATGGTATCCGGGTCGCTGAGATCAACCTTGAAACTGTGGGTGGTATCCAGCGGCAGTTGCGGGAGCTGCCCGGTATTGCGCACAGCCAGCAGCTTCAGGAACAGATGGATGTCTTCATCGTTCCACTCAAGGGTTTCTTCCTCGCTGAGTTTTTCGTGATCGCCACTGAAGCTGATGACATCAGTCTGGATCGTATGTTCGAGGTTCTGGCTGCCGGCCTGGAACGGAATGACCATGGAAACCAGACTGAAGCCCTCTCCGCTTTCCGCACTCAGTCGCCAGAGGAAGGGTATTTCTTCGCTGAATTCCAACATGAAAATCTACTGTGCCACGCCTTCAAAAATACTGGGGCCAGTATAGCATCCCGGGTCTTGCGCCCAAAAAGAAACTGCCGCCATTGGGGTTGTCCACAAAGTTGGGGGATAAAGTTGTGGATAACTTTGGGAAAAGGCATGCCGGAGCCTGATCCTGCTAAAACCTTAACAAATTGCCTAAAATTTGACCAAATAAATAATCAATAAATTCAACACGTTAAGAGTCTGCATACACAAACTGCACGAATAATGCGAATTTTCGGCATTATTTCTTTACTACCGGGTTTTGTGCATAAAAGTCCGGGGTTTTCCAACTTCCAATGTTTTTTATGCTGTTTTTACCGGGGAAATTTCACAATCTTCGCAGTTTATCCGGCAGCTTTCGGACTGCGCGCTTTTAGCCATAAAAAAACGCTGGAAAAGCGGCGTATTTTTTGAGTGTTCCGGTTATTCCCCGACAATGCGCAATAGCTGCGCGTAATCCGAAAGGCCTCTGAATATTTTCATGATGCCGTCTTGTTTCAGCGTCGTCATGCCATCCTTGATGGCCTGCTCGCGTATCTCTGACAGTTCTGCCTTGGTATAGATCAGCTGCTGTATTGCGCGCGTGCCTTTCAGTAATTCATGCACACCGGTACGACCCTTGTAGCCGGTGCCACCACAAATATCGCAACCCTTGGCCCTGCGCATGTCGATGGCGGCGAGATCAATGCCTGAATGCTCGAACTCTGCGCGGCCGTACTGGTCTATCAAATGATCAATCTCGCGTTGCTCCGGTGTGTAGGGCTCCTTGCACGCCCCGCACAGGGTTCTCATCAAGCGTTGTGCAAGGATGCCGAGCAGTGCATCCGAAAAATTGACTGGATCAAGGCCAAGATCGAGCAGACGTGTGATGGTCTCTGGCGCCGAGTTGGTGTGCAGCGTAGACAACACAAGGTGACCCGTAAGTGAGGCCTCCACACCGATGGAGGCAGTTTCCTTGTCGCGCATCTCACCAATCAGGATTACATCAGGGTCAGCACGCAAGAACGCACGCATCGCTGTGGCAAAAGTAAAACCTATCTTTGGCTGCATCTGTACTTGCTGCAGGCCGGGCTGGGTGATCTCCACCGGATCTTCGGCAGTCCAGATTTTGCGTTCGGGTTTGTTCAGATGGCCCAACACCGCATGCAACGTCGTGGTTTTACCGGAACCGGTAGGCCCCACCACCAGGATCAGGCCATGCGGATGCGTGGTGATCTCGACCAGATTATCGTTGTTGGCTTTGCTGAGATTGAGTTTCTCCATCGGCAGTGCAGAACCGGCAGCCAGGATACGCATCACGGCGCCCTCGCCTTGCACCGTTGGTACGGTAGCAACACGCAACTCCACTGCCCTGCCACGAATTTTCAGCTTGCACTTGCCGTCCTGCGGCAAACGACGCTCGGCAATATCGAGGCGCGACATTACCTTGATACGCGCGACCAGTGCCGAAGTATGTTCCGCCGGCACTTTCAGCAATTCACGACACAGACCGTCAACCCTGACCCGCACTATGCCGGCGCTGCGGTCCTTGCCGGGTTCAACATGAATATCCGAGGCGCCGAGCTTTTCCGCTTCAATGATGATGCGGTTGACCAGCTGAATGATGGCGGAGGTAGCAGCACCCTCCTCCTCTTTCTCCTTGGTTTCATCGACTTCGACATTTTCATCTTCAAGGCTTTTGAACACCTCATCGAAGCCGCCGATCTCATCCTCTTCCGCTCTGGCGGTATCACCCAGGTATTGCAGGATATGTTCGGGCAACCCCACCCTGAAAGCATAGTTGCGGGCGTTGATGACCCCCTGGATTTCCATGATGCGCTGGTGGTTGCTGGGGTCGCTGATCAGAATGACCACTTCTTCCTTGCTGCCGGAAATCGGCACCCACATGTTGTTGCGCAGATAACTGGTGCCAAGATTCTCCATCAGATCGGTTGGCAGCGTGATCTTCGGATCGTATTTCATGTACGGCACGCGGTAGTAGAACTCCAGCGACTTGCCGATTTCGTCCGCCTCGATCTTGAAATCATCCATCAGGGCTTTGGTGACAGTGCCCCCGTAGAGCCCCGCGTTATGGGTTACCTTGTCGAGATCGGCGCTGGTAATCCGGCCCTGCTGGACCAGAAAGTCATAGGGACCCTGCGTACTCTGGAATTCGGAGCGGAACTGGCGGGCCAGCATCTGTGCCACCATGGTGGCGTGCTTGAGATCCTCCTTGGAGAAAACCGGGTCGTCCCGCAAATTGATGACCTGGATGACACCGAGCAGAATCTCGTCCTTGATGGGCACCACCATCATGGATTTGAAAAACAATCCTTTCGACTCGCTGAATTTCTTGTCCCATTGCAAACGCGGATGGATGTTGGTGAGCTCTTCGGCGTTGTAGACGTTGTCTACCAGAATGGCTCTTTGGGCCAGGGCAACATAGCCGGCCAGGGAAGTAGGGGTAAACGGCACCTTGATGACGATGTCATTGCCTTCATCGGAGCCAATGCCACCCTTGTAAGTAGCGACAATTTCCTTGCCGTTGTCGACACTCTGGTAGATGGTAAACAGCTTGCACCTGAGCAGTGCCAGCATGTCGCCTTCCACATCCTTCATCGCCTTTTTGAGGTTTTTGGCGAACTTCAGCTTCTTGTAGATCTGGGAAAGCTGGCGAACAAAGTCCTCGTCCTGGTTTTTTACGGGAGCTTCGGATTTGTTGGCGAGCGCCTCAGCCCTGTTGGGAGCCTCAGCGGTGTTGTCTAGGGTTTCTGCCAAGTTCATGACCTGTGGACTTTGCTTGCAACTGTCTTTTCAACTGTCGTTTCAAATGTCTTTTCAAGAGTCTTTTCAAGCGCATGGTAGAATCCAGCACTGAATTGTCCGCTAGGTTAACACACCTTCGGAGCCACCCAATAATTCCGGCAGTTCACAGGCAGGGCCCGCTTCCCCGTGATCAAATCCCTCACATTGCTGCTGGTCTGGCCAGTTTTTGGCTTTTTTTGCCAGGCCAGGGCTGCCAGTGATCTGCAACCTGCCCTGGATCAGGCTCAACTGCGCTGGCTGGGGGACAGGATCTATCAAAACGAATGCAATTCCAGGCCACAGTGCCTGACTGCCTGGAATGCAGGAGAGGAGTTCCCTTCACTGGGAATCGGCCATTTCATCTGGTACCGCAGCGGCCAAACCGCACCGTTTGTGGAAACCTTTCCGGATTTGTTGAAGTTTCTGCAGCAGTCCGGTGTGGCAGTTCCTGCATGGTTGCAACAGGACCAGCACCAGCCCTGGCCTGATCGTGACACTTTTCTTGCCGGAGTGAATGACCCGCATCTGCGGGAATTACGGACCTTGCTGGAACAAACCCGCGACCAGCAGACGGCATTTATCGTCCGCCGCTTCGAAAACCTGGTGCATGACGCCGGCACGCCGTTTGCCACACGTGCCGACATCCACAGCAAATTGCAGGCGGTGGCCACTGCCAAAATTCCTTACGGCCTGTATGCGCTGATAGACTATGTACATTTCAAGGGCGATGGTACTGCTGTCTCCGAACGGTATCAGAGCCAGGGTTGGGGCTTGTTGCAAGTACTGGATCACATGCCGCTGCAAAGCTCCGACCCTTTGCAGGACTTTGTGACCAGTGCCGGTTTCATTTTGACGCAGCGGGTTGCCAATGCACCCGCTGAACGGCGGGAACAACGCTGGCTTGCCGGCTGGCTGCACCGGCTGCAAACCTATCTGCCCAAGCCCTGATTTCCGCGAAAAATCCGGAAGGTGCCAATTGAATTACTGCAGGAGTATTGCGTGAGTTACGAACGACCCAATGTGCAAGCGATGCACGGCTACACCTCGGGGGAACAACCCGACCAGCCGGATGTCATCAAACTGAATACCAATGAAAATCCTTACCCGCCGGGCCCGGCAGTAGCCAGGGCCCTGGCCGCACTGCAGGTGGAAAGCCTGCGTCGCTATCCGCCTCCAACGGCCATGGCGTTGCGCAAAGCACTGGCCGGCATGCATGCAATCGAGGTGGACAACATCGTGGTCACCAATGGTGGTGACGAATTGTTGCGCCTGCTGCTGGCCACTTTCGTAGCGCCAGAAGAATGCGTTGCTACCGCCTCACCCAGTTATTCGCTGTATGAAGTGCTGGCTGCCGCCCATGGCTGCAGCATGAAACACTATCCGCTCAATACCGACTGGACTTTGCCGTTGAACCTCGCGGCTCAACTCAACGCGGACAAAGTGAAACTGTGCTTCATCGTCAACCCGCATGCGCCGTCAGGGACGCTCTATCCGGCCCAACAGCTGGCAGCGCTGGCCCGCTCATTCAAAGGGGTGCTGGTGATTGATGAGGCCTATGTGAATTTCGTGGATCCTGAGCTTCATTACGACGCCTTGCCACTGATACGCGAACTCGACAACGTATTGCTGCTGCGCAGCTTCAGCAAAGGCTATTCACTGGCCGGATTGCGCATGGCCTATGGCATCGGTGCAAAATCACTGGTCAATCCGATGCAATACAAAACCAAAGACAGCTACAACACCGACATCATCGCGCAAACTCTTGCACTGGCAGCTGTTGGTGACCAGGACTACGCAGCCAGCACCTGGCAGCAAGTACGGCAACAACGAGCCGTGTTGCGTGCAGCATTGCAGGACCTGGGCCTCGCCACGCCACCAAGCCAGAGTAATTTTCTGCTAGCGACTGTTCCTCCGTCCCACCAGGCAGAACGTATCTACGGGGGGCTGAAAACAGCAGGCATTCTGGTGCGGTATTTCAAATTGCCCGGGCTGGATGACAAGCTGCGCATCACCATCGGCACGCCGGAAGAAAACCGGCGTTTGCTGCTGGCACTGCAACCCCTGCTGCAGCATTGACATGGGCAACCACTGGAAGACTACCCAGATTGTTCTGGCCTGCCTGGTGATAATGCTGGGCGGGTTCTGGACCAGCGTGACTTTTCTGGGCGAGAACTGGTCAGATCAATGGCACTATGCATTGAGCCTGCTTAACTTGCTGCTGCTGATATTGTTTTGTGCGGCTTTGCTGGTGGGCTTTATAAAACTGACTGCCTTGCTGTGGGAGAAGCTGGTAAACACAGCCGCCGCCACCAACAGCGACGAATCCCCTTCTCAACCCGATAACCGGCAAGAATAAAGAATCGCGGCTTCACTGCCGGCCCCGCCTGGCAAGGCCGGATAATAGTGCGGGCGTTTACCGACCTGTGCAAAACCTGCCCTTTCATAAAGCGTACGTGCAGCCTGATTGGATTCCCTCACTTCCAGCACTGCCACACACATGCCTTTTTGTGCTGCTTCCTGCAGCACCGCGCGTAACAATGATTGTCCCATCCCCTGACGTTGCCAGGCTGGGGCGATTGCAATATTGAAAATCTGGCATTCATCCGCAACCAGCAGAAATTCGGCGAAGCCAACCACACTCTGCCCGCGCTCAAGAACCCGCAATTGATGGTTGGCCTGTTGCATCGCATGTAACGCCGCTGTATCCCAGGATCCCGACAACAACGCAGGCAGTATCTGTGTCAGCTGCCATACATGCGGGCTTTGCATCGGCACATAGCCTGGAAGTGATCCGGTGCTCACGGCAGTTGCTTCCACAAGAAAAAGTTACAGCCGGCCATGCAGCGGCAGTAATTGGCGCCAGACTTCCCGTTTCAATTCGGGAACTGCCAGCATTTCAGCCAGACTGTGGGTAGCCCAGCACTGATAAGGCAGACTGGCACCTGGAGTCACCGCTTCCAGACATTGTGCGGGGCCCTGGCCCAGCAGCAACAAGTGCTGCAGTGGCTGCGCGGCTGCAGCTTGTTGCAGAAACACCTGCAGATTGCGCCCGGCTGTCTGCGCATCAGCCACCGGCATGCCTGGCAGCGGCCATTTGAAATGCAGCATGCCAGCCAATACACCTTCCTGCCTGATTCCCAGCCAGCGCAACATGTTCTGCAGCAACCTGGTTTCTGCTTCCTGCAAGGCAGGCTTGGCCAAGGCAGGAATTTGCAAAGCCAGCGCCAAGCGCGGCTCCGGCATGCAAAACAGCAACTGGAATGGGGCAATGGCGTTGGTTTCGTCATGGGCAGAAGCGGTGGTGGCCACAATTGCAGTCAATGCCACTGCTGCAGGTTTGGTGTCTGCCTTTGAAACAGGAGGCGTTGCACTGATTTCCGTATCATTCAGCAACAGCCGTTTCGGTCCTGCTGCAACAGTTTTTACTGCAGGACCGGGTGCGGCTGGCATGGCATTGAAATCCTGCCTGTCTGAAACCGCAGGCTCGGCACTGGTAGCGGCCTCTTTTGACTCATTGCCCGCCAACTCTCTGGGCACATAGAGACTCACACCCAACTGTTGCAGGTAATAAAGCCTGAGTGCGGCAGTGTCGATGGTCTGGTTGGGCATGTGCATGTTCACCCGCTGGAATACGGTGATTGTACCTTGAAGCAAGCATGCAAACCGGATGAAATACTGCAGCACCACGCAGATGGCGTTCAGAGGCCGGCCCCACCCCGGCTGCCAAACCGACCTGCACCTCCGCTATCCCCGACTGTTATTTGAACCTGCTATTATCCGATTGCCATTCCGGCACCGGTATTTTCCGGAATCCTGGCAGCAATGATTTACGTTCAATCAAACGGGAGAAGAGCAAAAATGAGCATAATTGGCGAATTCAGGAATTTTGCGATGCGCGGCAATGTAGTCGACATGGCTGTGGGGGTCATCATCGGTGCCGCTTTCGGCAAAATCGTCACATCCCTGGTGAATGACATCCTGATGCCGCCCATTGGCGTCCTGATGGGGGGTATCGATTTTTCGGATATCGCCTTTACGCTCAAAGCTGCGGCAGCAGGGACTGGCGCAGTCAAAATCAATGTAGGTGTATTCATCAACACCATCCTGGATTTCATCATCGTCGCTTTCACCATCTTCATGCTGATCAAGCAAATGAACCGTTTCATGATCAAAAAAGAAGCTGAACCTGAGGCACCGCTGGTCAAGGAATGCCCGCGATGCATATCGGCAATTTCAGTGAAGGCTACCCGTTGCCCGCATTGCACTTCCGAACTTTGAGGGAAACAGTGATTTGAAGGAAACAATGAGGCGTGGAATGGAGCGGGTGAAGGGAATCGAACCCTCATCGTAAGCTTGGGAAGCTTCTGCTCTGCCATTGAGCTACACCCGCGCAGCTGTGGCCCAGCGCAGCCATGGCATTGTGCACGAGCTCAAACAGCAGTGGCAAGGCAATGTGCGGTATCAGAATTCGTGCTGGTACCACTTTCTGATCATGTCCTGCTCGTAGTGCAGGGCGGCCGGGTCTTTCAAGCTCTGGATGGCTTCATTGAAACCCATGTCACTGAATCTGGAGTCACCTGACTTCAGCACCTTGCCCTTGGCATCCTGCAGTTCATAACTGAGTTTAATGCTGGGGAAACCGGCATTGCGAACCACTCGCAAACCGAAAGGAAAGTCGGGATGAAAATATTCCATCTCACCGGCCATATCCAGATCCTTGATCTCGATCTTCAGTTTCTGGTCAGCGGGCAGCTTCTCTGCTTCCTTCTGAAAGGTTTTTTCAAGCTCTTTCATTACCCGCTCCTGGAATTTGGTCTGGCCCTCCTCCCCGGCACGGATATCAGTGAATTTGGCCGGATCACCCCAGGCAAGTTCGAGTGTTGCTGCCCCGGCAACCGGTACCAGCGCCAACAAGGCAGCGGTAATGACAACCTGTTTTGACAACATATGACACCTCCATTTGATGGGTTGGCAGAGTTTAAATCGCAATTGCTGATGCCTGGTTATCTCATGCAAGCCGGTTAATTTCCGATTCAGACGGCAAATACCTGCTGGCCGGCCGCTACTTTACTCCACAACACCATTGGTAACTGCGTCCACCTCACGCAATTTTGATCAGGAACAAGCCGCTCCGGTTGGTGAAAACCCCCATTCCCCTTATCATTGCCGCGCTTATTTTCAGGAACTTCACAGGTTCCCTCCAGCCTTAACCTTATCTATCCAGGAGCAGTCATGGCCACTATCGTTGGCGGTATCGCCACTTCCCATACCCCTACCATCGGCTTCGCCCTCGATGCCAAGAAACAGAATGATCCGGTGTGGGCTCCGATTTTCAAAGGCTATGAGCCGGTCGTGAGCTGGCTGCAGGAGAAGGCGCCGGATGTCATCTTCTACATATTCAATGATCACATGACGTCGTTTTTCATGGATCACTACTCGGCGTTTGCACTGGGCGTCGGTGAAAACTTCCCGGTGGCGGACGAAGGTGGCGGTGCTCGCAATCTGCCGGCACTGAAAGGCCATCCCGCTTTGGCTGAACATATTGCCAAGTGCCTGGTCGCCGATGAATTTGACCTGTCCTACTTCCAGGAAAAGGGTCTGGATCATGGCTGTTATTCACCGTTGTCACTGTTGCTGCCTCATGCAAACGGCTGGCCGGTAAAAGTGATTCCGTTCCAGGTGGGCGTACTGATGGCGCCGGGGCCGTCCGCCAAACGCTGCTACAAACTTGGCAAATCGCTGCGTCGCGCCATCCAGAGCTTTCCGGGCGACCTGAAAGTCGTGGTTGCCGGCACCGGTGGCCTGTCGCATCAGGTACACGGCGAACGTTGCGGCTTCAACAATACTCCCTGGGACATGGAATTCATGGACCGTCTGGGCACTGATCCGGAAGGCCTGACCGACATCACGATCGCCGAACTGGCCAAACTGGGCGGCATGGAAGGTGCCGAAGTCGTGATGTGGCTGATGATGCGGGGCGCACTGTCCGAGAAAGTGGAGAAAGTCCACCAGACCTATTACCTGCCATCGATGACTCCAATCGCCAGCCTGATTTTCGAAGAACGCTCCAGTGAAAAACCGGCCGAAAGCGATGCTGCCTACATGGAACGTGTCGATCACCAGCTGAAAGGCATCGAAAAACTTGAAGGTACCTATCCGTTCACACTGGGCCGCAGTGTCAAGGCTTTCCGTCTCAATGATTTCCTGCATCGCCTGATCGAACCGAAGCATCGTGAATATTTCCTCAACAACCAGGAACAGTGCTTCAACGATTTCGCGTTGACCGATGAAGAAAAAGACATGGTGCGTCGTCGTGACTGGCGCGCGATGATTCACTACGGAGTGATTTTCTTCATGCTGGAAAAGCTCGGCGCAGTGGTAGGCACCACCAACCTGCATATCTACGCAGCCATGAAAGGCATGAGCCTCGAAGACTTCCAGAAAACCCGTAACGCCCAGGTGTTGTACTCTGTTGCCGGCAAGGATGACAGCAAGAAGACCTGGGACAAACCAGCCAAGTAACAGCTGCATCGGCACTGCTGTGCCGGTACCGGGAGGGACAAAATGGGTAGCCGGTTTGCCTGCTTGTTGTCACTGCTGCTTCTGGCAGCTCCTGTGCTGGCACATCACAGCTATGCCGACTACGACCGCACTGAGCGGTTCGAGCTGCATGGCATCATCACCCAAATCCATTGGGGCAATCCGCACATCATTTTCATGGTGCGATCCGGCAACACCACCATGCGGGTGGAATGGGTGACAGTGACCGGTGCTGACAAGACCACAGTCAGCAAAGACCAGTTCGCAGTGGGTGATGAAATGATCGTGATCGGCAGCCGCAATATCAATCCTGACCGGCACATAATGACTCTCGTGAAGGAGTTGCAGATGCCGCAGAAAAACTTTCACTGGGTCTCCCCGTCCCTGAACGGGAATCCCAACCAGCATCCGGGGCTGGGGCTTTGACCTGAAGGGAATTTGGGCAAGGCACTAGGCGAATCCGGGCCTGGTGATTACAATGCCGGCCCGCATGTGGTTCACGATATAGTTCGGAGTGTAGCTCAGCTTGGTAGAGCACTGCTTTCGGGAAGCAGGGGTCGAAGGTTCGAATCCTTTCACTCCGACCATTGTGTGCAGTTTTGTCCCGCTTTTATGATTGGCCCCGGTTTTCCGGAATCTCCTGCCGGTCGGCATCAGTTTGCTTTACCTGGCCCGGCCACTTCCTTACGCTTGGCCACCCGCATGTCTCACGATCCGACCCGGAGCCTGATAATCATGAATATCCTGCCTAGCCCGAGATTGTCCTGTGCCACAACTTTTGCAGCAGTGGCCCGTTGGTTCGCGGTGATGTTGCTGCTGTCTGCTTCGGCTGTGCATGCCCAGCAGGATTTTTCGCCTGCCGCTCTGAGCAGGTTTCCGACCACCAGCTGGCCCACCAATGGTGGTGACATCTTCAACCGCCGCTATTCACCCCTTACCGGAATTACCCCGGACAATGTCGCCAACCTCAAGGGCGTCTGGCGCACTCATCTCGATGGCTCCGGCACCGGGCCCCGCCACAGTGGCGAAGCCTCACCGCTGGTGTACAACGGCATGGCCTACGTCGTGACCGGCGATGATGATGTGTTTGCACTCAGCATCAAGACCGGTGAAATAGTCTGGCAATACAAGGCCAATCTGGATTTTCTGATCAGCACGGTGTGCTGCGGCTGGACCAGTCGTGGCGTCGGTCTCGGCGATGGCCGTGTTTATGTCGGCCAGCTGGACGGCAAACTCAAGGCCCTCGACATGAAGACTGGCAAAGTCGTATGGGAAGTGCAGGCTGAAAAGTGGGAAGAAGGCTATACCATCACCGGCGCGCCGCTCTATTACGACGGTATGGTGATCACGGGTTTTGCCGGTGGCGAACGCGGTATCCGTGGCCGGGTCAAAGCCTATGACGCGAAAAACGGCAAGCTCAAGTGGACTTTCTATACCATTCCCGGCCCCGGCGAATTCGGCCACGACACCTGGCCGGCAGACAATGACCTGTGGACGAATGGCGGCGCCTCGGTGTGGCAGACCCCGGCTGTTGATCCAGAACTCGGCCTTGTGTATTTCTCAACCGGCAACGCCGGCCCGGATTTCAACGGACATGTGCGCAAAGGCAACAACCTGTTCACTTCGTCGATCCTGGCGCTGGATGTCCATACCGGCAAATACCGCTGGCATTTCCAGCAAGTGCATCACGACATCTGGGACTATGACGGTCCCAATCCGGTGATCCTGTTCGACATCACCATTGACGGCAAACCGCGCAAGGCGCTGTCGCAAGCCAGCAAAACCGGCTGGATCTATCTGCTTGATCGCGTGACCGGCCAGCCCCTGATCGGCATCAACGAAAAAGCCGTGCCACAAGAACCCCGCATGAACACCGCTGCCACCCAGCCACATCCGGTGGGTGATGCATTCGTGCCACAAAGCTTGCGCATCGCGCCCGAAGGTTTTGATCTGGTCAATGGCGGCAAAATCTTCACGCCGTACTGGACCAGCCCGGTGGTGGCTGCGCCCGGTGTTGCCGGCGGTGCCAACTGGCCCCCGAGTGCGCACGACCCGCGCACGGGCTATACCTATGTCTGCGCCGCCGACAAGCCGTTTATTTTCCAGTCGCTTGATATTCCAGCTGAGCGCCCGCCAGCAGGTGCCAATTTCCCGGGGGGTGAATTCAAAGGGGAACCGCTGCCCAATCTTGGCATTCTGGCAGCACTCGACATGCACACCAACACGCTGGTATGGCAGCAATTATGGGCTGAACCCTGCTTCAGCGGGCTTGCACTCACAGCCAGCGGACTTTTGTTCGTGGGTCGCAATGACGGTCGCCTGACTGCTCTCGACAGTGCCACCGGCAGGAAATTGTGGCAATTCCAGACTGGCGCCGGCATGAATGCGCCAGTGAGCATTTTCGAATATGAAGGCAAGCAATACGTTATTGCCTATGCTGCCGGCAACACACTGGCGCCTTCACCGCACGGCGATAACGTGTGGCTGTTCTCGCTGGACGGCACCATGAAAGAAGCCGAACCGCCAAGCAAGACCGTGGCTTCCACTGCCGGCGCCACCACAGCAGTCACCGTCGCCGAGGGCAAGCCTGACATTGCAGCCGGCATGACGGTGTTCCGTTCGGCCTGTGTCGCCTGCCACGGTGATGATGGCCACGGCGGTCATGGTGGCGGCATCGATCTGGTGAATGCCCGTGATTTTTCCATGGTAGTAAATGTGATCTCGCAAGGGCGCAAGAACATGCCTGCGCTGGGATCGGCCTTCACACCCGTACAACTGCGGGATGTAGCGGGTTATGTATTGCAACAAATAGCCAAACCCGCGAAGTAAAAACCTTATGTCAGCTTCTGTCACACTGCACCGAACCCGTGAAAAATCGTTGTTGCGTCGTCATCCATGGATATTTACCAGTGCCATCGACAAGGTACACGGCAAACTGCACAGCGGCGATACTGTGGAAGTGCTGTCTGCCGATGGCGCCTGGCTTGGGCGTGGTGCCTACTCGCCGGCATCTTCGATCCGCGTAAGGATCTGGACCTTCGACCAGAACGAAGTAATCGACAACTCCTTCTTTGTGCGACGCCTCGAATCGGCACTGCAAGGTCGCGCGTTGCTCAAGCTGCCATCCAACGCCATGCGGCTGGTGGCGGCCGAATGTGACGGATTGCCGGGTATCACAGTGGATCGCTATGACAATGTGGTGGTTTGCCAATTGCTGAGCGCCGGTGCTGAACGTCATCGCGACAAAATCGTGTGGGCCCTGCAGAAGCTGTTGCCGGAGTGTTCCATACTCGAACGTTCGGATGTTGCCGTGCGCGAGAAAGAAGGCCTGTCCCCGCTCGTGCAAACACTGCACGGTACCGTGCCTGACTCTGTCAGCATCAATGAAAACGGTTTGCAGTATGTGGTGGATGTGCACAACGGGCACAAAACCGGCTTCTATCTCGACCAGCGCCACAACCGCATTCGCATGGCCAATTATGCTGCCGGCAGAGCCGTGCTTAACTGTTTCAGCTACACCGGTGCAGTTGCCGTGCAATGTCTGGCAGCCGGCGCCACCCATGTCACCAATATTGATGTATCCGCCAACGCACTCGCGACGGCACAACAACAATTGCAACTGAACCACCTCGAAGCCAGTCTCTGCACCCAGGTGGAAGCGGACGTGTTTGCCGAACTGCGCAAGTACCGCACCGAAGGCAGGCGTTTCGACATGATCGTGCTGGATCCTCCCAAATTCGTCGAGAACAAGCATCACCTCACCCAGGCATGCCGCGGCTACAAGGACATCAACATGCTGGCGCTGCAATTGCTGAATCCCGAGGGCATTCTCGCCACTTTCAGCTGCTCTGGCCTGATGCCGGAAGACCTGTTTCACAAAGTGGTGGCGGATGCAGCGCTTGATGCCGGACGCAGCGTGCAATTTCTGGAAAAACTGAGCCAGGATCGTGATCACCCCGTATTGAGCAGTTACCCGGAAGGCTATTATCTGAAAGGCCTCATTTGCCGGGTGCTGTAGGCATTCACTGATCACACAAGGAGCAAGCAGTGAAGAAAATTCTGCTCTCACTGGCAGCTGTGCTGCTCACGCTTTACCTGGCCGCGTGTGGCTACATGTATTTCCGCCAGCAGTCGCTGGTGTTCAATCCTTCCCGTGAGGATGTGGCGTTGAGCGTGGGCGAAGTGCAGCGTGCCGAAAATCTGCAACTGACCACTCCCGATGGGGAAATACTGAAAGCATGGTGGGTTGCGCCCAAGCCCGGCCGTCCCGTCTATCTCTATCTGCACGGCAATGCCGGCAATCTGCGTGGCAGCTTCAACGATCTGCACGGTCGCGCCGCACGCTTCGAAGGCCTCACCCGGGATGGCGCCGGCCTGCTGGCACTGAGCTGGCGTGGTTACGGCGGTTCCAGCGGCTCACCGTCGGAAGCAGGCTTTCATATTGATGCCGAGACTGCCGCCGCCTGGTTGCGCGAACAACATCCGCAAAACAAAGTGATCGTGTTTGGTGAATCGCTGGGCAGCGGCATTGCAGTGCAATTGGCCGCCAAACAGGAGTTCGCCGCGCTGGTGCTGGATTCACCCTACACCTCGATTGACGATGTAGGTATCAGCCGCTATCCGTGGTTGCCGGTGCGACTGCTGTCCAAATATCCGTTTGAAAGTGAAAAATTCGCACCACTGGTCACTGCACCTGTACTGATCCAGCACTGCAGCGAAGACCGAGTGGTTCCCGCAGGGCATGGCAGGCTAATGTTCGAGGCGTTCGGCTCTGCGGAAAAGCTGATCAGGACAGTGGAAGGCGTTTGCCATGTACCCAGCATCCTGCCGGAACTGACGCTGCTGCGCGAACTGGAATCCCGTTTTACCGTGAAATGAACATTCAGTCCGGAACCGGCAATCCCAGCCAGCGATAAACCTTTTCGTAAATCGCCTTTACTGTTTCCGGCTTGTCTTCACCAGCCAGCTCCTTGCTGGGCTGGTAGCCTTTCAGGTGCAAACTGTAACTGAGGTTGCGATAGGATTGACGAAAGCTGGCCAGTAGCTGTTCAGGCAACTGGGCAGTTTGTCCAATGATCACCGGCACAAATTCATCACGCCGGTAAATTACTTCGAAACTGCTCAGGCGCCATGTGCCCTGGCGCTTTGAAACCCGGTAAATCATCAGGCAGTGAGCCGAAAGCGTAAATTGTTTGCCTTCGATTTCAGTGGGAATATCGATGATACCGGACAACGTTGCCAGCGCCCGCTCGCCATTCAGCGTCACCAGCACCGGCCCCAGCCGGTGCTTCGCCAGCATGCCACGCTCGGCCATGCCCTTCGAGGCAGTGACAAAATCATGACCCAGCCCCTGAAACCAGCTGATGTTGACTTCAGCATCCGCGTGGAAGCAATCGCGCATGCGGTTCCAGAACCCCATGTCGCGGCTTTCACGCTCGCGCACCACCAGCTGGGTAATGGCGGTGATGTCGGATGTTTCTGTCATGACGAGACCGCTCAAGTCAACGCCTCCATCGGCAGCTTGCGCACGCGCTTGCCAGTCAGGCGGAAATACGCGTTGGCGACGGCTGGCCCGATCACCGGTGTGGCCGGTTCACCGATACCGGTCGGCGATTCGCTGGAAGCCACAATGACAACTTCAATCTCCGGCTTCTGGAACATGCGGATTACCGGATAGTTATGGAAATTGCTGGTCTGCACTTCGCCCTTGTCGATCCTGACCTCGCCGTACAGTATCGCGCTGAGACCGAACATGATCGCGCTTTCCACTTGCGCCTCGATGATGTCGGGGTTGATCGCCAGCCCGCAATCCACTGCGCACACTACCTTGTCCACTTTCAGACGACCGTTGGCATCAAGGCTGACCTCGGCAATCTGGGCGACACGACCCCCGAAGGATTCGTTGTAGGCGAAGCCGGCCGCCTTGCCCGGTGCCGGGGACTTGCCCCAGCCATAGCGTTCGGAAACGGCTTTGATTACAGCCTTGCCGCGCTCATCCTTGATCAGCTCCAGCCGGCCAGCGATGGAATCCTTGCCTGCCATATGCAGCAGCTCATCCATGAAAGTCTCTTTCGAGTAGGCGGTATGAGTGTGGCTCACTGACCGGAAGGCCAGGCCAGGCACGCCGACCTTGGCCATGTGATAGTCGATGCTGAGATTGGGAACGTGGTAAGGCAGCTCGGAGGCACCTTCGATAGCCAGCGGATCAACGCCCTTCTGCACCAGGAAGCCGAACGCAGTTCCCTCTATAAAGGACTGGCCCACCAAACGGTTTTCCCACGCCACGATATTGCCGCCGGCATCGAGCGCACCACGCATCTTGTGCACGAACAGCGGACGGTAGGAACCGGCGCGCATGTCGTCTTCACGTGTGTACTGCAGCTTCACCGGATATTTGCCGCCGGTGGCTTTGACAATGTGGGCGACCTCGGCATCCAGCTCCGGTACAAAGTTGCCGCGCCGACCGAATCCGCCGCCGGCGAACTGGGTTTCCACGAACACGTTTTCCAGTGGCAGGCCCAGTACTTCCGCCACACGGCCCTGTTCTATCGACTGCATCTGGGTGCCGGAACGCAGGTAGGCCTTGTCGCCGACCAGCTCCAGCGTGGTGTCCATCGGCTCCATGCAGGCATGGGCCAGGAACGGAAATTCATAGGTGGCTTCCAGCACGCGGCTGGCATTGCCGGCGATGGCGGCCGAACTGTCGCCTTCCACCTGCACGGGTGTGCCCGGCTTTTCAGCCAGCGCCTTGTAATCGCGAAAGATCTCGGCGGCGCCGCGGTTTTCAGCCTTGCTGAAATCCCATTCGGCTGTCAGCACATCGCGACCGCGCATCGCGGCAAAGGTGTTGTCGGCAATCACTGCTACGCCGGTGGGAATCTTCACCACATCAATCACGCCAGGCACGGCGCGCGTAGCCTTGTCATCGAAGGACACCAGCTTGCCGCCAAAGCGCGGTGAATGTTTGATCGTGGCCACCTTCATGCCAGGACGCTGCACGTCGATGGCATAGCGGGCCTTGCCGGTCACCTTGGCTACCGTATCCACTTTGGGCAAACGTTTGCCGATCAAATTAAACTGCTGGGGGGTTTTCAATTTGACATTGGCTGGTACCGGCAGCTTGGCGGCAGCTACGGCGAATTCACCGTATTTGGCACTCTTGCCGGATTTGTGGCTCAGCACGCCCTTGCTGGTGACAATCTCGCTGGCCGGCACTTTCCAGGCCTTGGCAGCCGCTTCCACAAGCATCGCGCGCGCAGAGGCGCCAACGGTGCGGTATTGCATCCACGCATTGGGTACGCTCATCGAACCACCAGTGCCCTGGATGCCCAGCATCAGATGCTTGTACAGGTTGACGTTGGCCGGCGCGGCTTCGACCCGCATCTGGGCCCAGTCAGCGTCCAGCTCATCCCCCATCATCGTGGCAAGACCCGTATAAACACCCTGCCCCATTTCGGTGTGCTTGGAGATCACGGTGATAGTGTTGTCGGGTGCTATGCGCACAAAGGCATTCGGTGGCGATGGCGCGGGCGGCGCACCTTGTGGCGGCTGGGCCAGCACGTTGCGGACAGGCAGATGAAAACCGATCACCAGGCCTGTGCCCAGCGTCATTGTGGTTTTGAGAAATTGGCGACGTTGCATGGACCTTTCCTCCGGTTTGGGGGGGTAACAATTCCGGCCACAGTTTACTCCGGTTTGCCCCTGTTGCCATATGCTCAATAGAATGGGCTTTTACCTTCAGGCTGCCAATTCCATGTCAAACCTCCTGTACCAACTGCTCCCTATCTTCCTGTATTTCGGACTTGGCCTGTTGCTGAAAAAAACCGGTCTGGCCGACAAGTCCCATGGCGACTTCCTGTTGCGTTTCGTGTTCTTTGTGTCCCTGCCGCTTTTGATTCTGACCTCAATACCCTCGGTGACCCTCTCCATTGATACAGCCTTGCTACCCTTTATCAACGTGGCAGTGAACGCCGCTGCACTTGCAGTGATGTATCTGCTTGCAAGTGGATCCAGGGCAGACAACCGGCAAAGGGGTACCGCACTGGTCAATGCGGGCATCCAGAACAACAGCTTCATGTTTCCGTTCATTATTGCTGTATTCGGGCAGACCGGTTTTGCCAGCGCCGTTTTGCTCGATCTGGGCAATGCCTTGTGGATGGCCAGTGTGATGTACCTGGTGGCCTATTACTTTGGTGGTGAACAGCATGATCCTTTCACCATGCTCAAACGGATTGCCAAGTCGCCGTTGATCTGGTCGCTGATAATATCGCTGACACTCTCTGCGGTTCATGTGGCAGTGCCAGCCGCAGTGACAACAATCATCAATCCACTGGCACAGATGACTTCGCCATTGATTCTGGTTGCACTCGGCTTGTTTTTCTCTTTGACCCTTACCAATCTTCGACTGACACTGCAAATTGTGGGAGTAAGAATGGGTGTGGGATTGGCTGCCGGCACCTTGCTGGCCTGGTTGCTGGTATCCGACCCTCTTACCCGCGCGGTGATCATCGCATGCAGCGCCGGACCAATCGGCTTCAGCGCGCTGACTTATTCCTCATTGGCCAAACTGGACACCGCCCTTAGCGCGAGCGCAGTGTCAATATCAATACTGGCCGGCCTGATCGGCATTCCGCTGCTGCTGTTTTTCCTGACCGCAAATGCCTGACAAATGCATATGAATTATCAATCTTATTGGTTGATTTCACGAACCGAACCGAGCGGTTCATAGAGGTATCACAACCAAATATCACAACTAATTGATAGATAATTTCCATCAGTGACACAACTCCTTAATCTTTTCACCTTATCCCCTTTTGAATTCTGTTATCAACGCTGTCCGCGGACAGGGAATCTGTCTGCAAATCAAAAAACACAAAACAGACCTGTCCCAAAAGGGGGGATTTCATGAACTTATGCAAGAAAAAGAATTACCGATTGAGTACAACAGCGTTAGCAGTATCAGCAGCGATCTTTACAATTCTCTCGGCCCATTCCCAGGCACAACAGAATGCGGCTCCGGCTGTTGAGGAAATATCGGTTACCGGTACCCGCATTCGTACCACTGATGGCATGGTTACACCAACACCTGTAACTGCCGTCACTACATCAGAGATCAAAAACCTCAATCCTGCTGCCGCCATCTCGGAACAGCTCGACAAATTGCCGCAGTTTCTGAATACACAGACTGCCCAACGTGGCGGCGGCTCCCTGTTTGGTGATGCAGCGGGTTCTTACCTGAATTTGCGCAACATGGGCAAGCAACGCACGCTCGTGTTGCTCGACGGCTCCCGCACTGTCCCGGCTGACCGTGCCGGTGCTGTCAACGTTGACGACTTCCCGACTGCCCTGATCAAGTCGATTGACGTGGTTACCGGTGGCGCTTCGGCAGCTTATGGTGCTGACGCGATGTCAGGCGTGGTCAACTTTGTGCTCGATCGCGAATTCCAGGGATTGAAAACATCATTTTCCACAGGCATCACCGACCGAAGTGACGGTGAAAACTATAACTTCAGCATCGCAGGCGGCATTAAAATAGGTGACAAACTGCACCTGACAGGTTCGGTTGAAAGTCGCTATCAGCGGCAGATCGAACGCCAGCCCTGGGATCTGGACAACTGGAAAAGTATTGGCTGGGTAGTCAACCCGGCCTATAAATCTTCAGATCCGGCTGGCACCAATCCGAGACTGCTGACAGTGCCGGATGCCTACGCTTACATCCAGAACGCACAAGGTATTGTGACTACAGTAGCAGGCACTCCAGCCTCTGTGACGAGCCAGTTCAAGTACCAAAGCTACACGTTTACCGATGACGGCAAGTCGATGCGTCCCCTGGCCACCCCGCTCTACAAGAACCTGGGCAACAGCATGGCTGCTGGTGGCGCTGATGCTGCCACCCAGGAAGCAGCCTTCAACGGTGGTCCTTTCGGGGCGGAAGTCGTTCAACGGTCCGGCTTTGGCGGTTTCAAATATGACCTTACCGATGCAACGCAGTTGTTCGGGCAGGTTATTTTGGGTCGCACCGAATCCAATACATATAACCGGCGCGGCAACCCGGAAATGGGCAACACCTACAATGCCACCATTTACCGTGACAACGCCTTCCTGCCGCCTGAACTGGCCGCAGAGATGGATCGGCTGGGGCTTACCTCGCTACGCTTCGACAAGATTGGCCAGGTCCGTACCGCCACCAATTACAACTTCTATGACCGACGCACCGACTACAACATCAGCCTGATGGACTCTGTCTCTGCCGGTTTCGATCACCAATTTGCCAATGACTGGACGCTGCGCGGCACTTACCAGTACGGCCAATCCAAGTTGACCTCAGAGGCTGACGGCATCATCAGGGTCGATAACTGGTACCTGGCATTGGACACCATAAAAAACCCGGCCACCGGCGCGCCCGAGTGCTATATCCAGAAGGTCAACCCTACCATGGCCCAATTGCAGGCAGCGGCTGCCGGCAAATCAGTACTGACGACCCGCATCCAGGAGTTCCCGACCGGCCTGATGCCGATCGATAACATCCTGGTTACACCTGCGCAATCAATAAACGGCTGTGTACCCACCAACTTCTTCGGCCTTGGCAATACCACTCCCGCAGCTGACCAGTACATGACCAGCGACAAAAAGGGCATACGCGATTATGACCAGCATTTTGCCGAGTTGCTGCTGTCAGGCAATCTGGCCAAAGGCTGGGGCGCAGGCCCGATCAATTTTGCGGCAGGTCTGACTTACCGCAAGGAATGGTTCAACCAGATCACCATCCCGATTGACTTCGAACGCACAACACTTGATGCGCCTGAAGTTGGCGTGCGGGGCATTGGCTCGGCCATTACGGGCGGCAACCGCTCCATCCACCAGTTCTCGGCAACTTCATGGGCAACAGGGGACTTCAATGTTTCGGAGGAGTATGCCGAATTGAACGTGCCGATATGGACCAATGGCAACCAGCGCATTGATTCCAACGTCGCGTTCCGTCGGTCCGATTATTCACGCTCAGGCAATATCGACAGCTGGAAATACGGCTTGGAACTTCTGGTCTCGAAGGATCTCAGGATTCGCGGCACCGAGTCACGCGACGTACGTGAACCGACTTTCCAGGAGCAGTACGAATCAGGCGGCGGCGGCTCCAACATCACCGATCCGAAGTTTCCCAACAGCTCCCCGAACTACACTGTCACCATCCTGACATTGGGCAACCCGAATCTCTTGCCGGAAATCGCGGATACACAGACGGTGGGCTTTGTCTGGTCGCCCAGCTACAAATGGCTCGATGGATTCCAGTTCTCGGCTGACTACTACTATATTGATGTGGCGAAACGCATCACGCCTCTTGGAGCCCAACGTCTGATTGACGAGTGTTTCAGCGGACTCACTCCCTCTTTGTGTGCCCAAGTCATTCGGGATCCTGACACCGGCAGGATTACACGGGTTGATGACAGGCAGGTCAACGCAGCTGCCGGCGTGACAGCAGGGGTCGATTTCGAAGCCCGCTATGAGTTCGAACCTGACTTCTTCAAGGATAAAAAAGAGAAATTCAGGATGCGGCTGTTCGCAAACCACATGCAGGAAAACTCCGTCACCACCGGCGTTATCAATCCGGCGCTGGACAGGAAGGCACAACCAGGCTTCAAGGATGACTCAGGCAGCCTGACCAGTCCGAAATGGAACGCCACTGCAACCTTTGGTTACGACATTGACCAGTACTCGGTCAATTGGGTGACCCGCTACTACGGCAGCACCAACTACACCAACGGCTTTGGTACGTTCTGGCATTCCGGAGTGGAAGTGGATGATGCAACCATTCGCTCACAAACCGTCCATAACCTTGTGCTCAGTTACCATGGGCAGACCAAGTCCGGCAGCAACTGGGTTGCCAGCTTCAACGTCAACAACCTTTTTGACCGCGATCCTCCGGTAACCGCCTCACAGAACCTGCGAGGCGGCCAACAACCGGTCAGCAACGTGTTCGATGTATTTGGCAGAAGGTACCAGCTCAGCATGAATTACAGTTTCTGATCCTGGAAGTGCCGGGGACATCCCCAACAAAAAAGGCTGCGAATGCAGCCTTTTTTTATGAACGGATTCCGGCGCTACTTGCGGGTTATTCGCGCAATTCCTGCCGGATTGCTTCGAACGCCGCAGGCGCTGGGCAAGTGTAGTTCTGACAGGGCTGAGTGGCTGGATCTTTCTTTATTCATTGCAGTCGGGCTTCTCCCTGAAGATTACGGGGACCGCCGCAAGTACATCCCTGTAGGCTTAGTCTTCGGCATCCATGCCTCAGATGTCCCCTCCATCTTCAGGGAGAAGCCCTCTTCCGATTGCATCTGCAAGTTCAAAAGGAAATTAAACCGAACTCCGCAAAGTCTGCATTAAGGGGGGCGATTACGCCAATGTTGGGCCGCTAAAACAAGATAGCGTGGCTTTTGCAAATTCAGAAAGGTACGACGACATGTATTGGGATCAGAGTCACTTGTTATGTGAGAACTTACTGGCCATTTTCTATTGCCCTCCTGACTATTAACGAAACCGACTCCGGAGTTATGCCGCGCACCAAGCAATACTTTGATTGTAGCCACAGAGAAAGCTGCTTTTGTCCTTTACTTGAATTGCAGCCACAACAACAGAGCGCAATATTCTCCCTGGTAATGATCGACGCATTGTTGATGATGTGCTCCCAACTAGCGGCCGATCTCCGCGAGACTTTGGTCGAGGTAAACCTTACACCACAATAAATGCATGCCTTATCCCTTGCTCTTACTTCCAGTTCAAGCCAGTTTGGAATTTTCCAATTATTTGCCACATTCCAACTCGATTTGGTTACGCATTATTTTGTTAGTTAGGAGGTCTCTTTATCTCGAACAGCCAAAAGAACCTATTATTTCGGACTTAGTCTCCAGTATTTCATTGACCTCCCCCATACTCCATAGCCAGGAAAAAACGAAACTGGATAGACGTATCTGCTTGAAGAGGGCTTCCCCATGAAGATGGAGGGGACCTCTGCGGCCATGGATGGCCGCAGGGAGCTACAGGGATGTATTCATGCGTGTCCCCGTAGTCTTCATGGGGAAGCCCGACTGCTCTGAATGTGAAAAACCGTTTAGCACTTTTGACCACGCATAAAAAAGGCTGCAAGAAGCAGCCTTTTTTATATTTGGATAGAGCGCCGATTATTGGCCGCCGAGGAAATCCATCTTGCCAACCGGTACGCCGTTATGACGCAGGATGTTGTAGGTAGTGGTGATGTGGAAATACACATTCGGCAGTGCCCAGTTGCGCAGGAAATGTTCACCGACGAATTCCAGTTCACGCTGGCCGGCCTGCAACTTGATCTGCTTGTGTTCGGAGCCATTGATGCCGGCTTCCGGAATCGACTTCAGGAAATCGATGGTTTTTTCGATGCGGGCCTGCAGCTCGGCAAAGGACACTTCACTGTCTTCGTATTTCGGCACTTCAATGCCGGCCAGACGTGCGCCACAACCTTTGGCAACGTCGCAGGCAATCTGCACCTGACGGGTCAGCGGGAACATGTCGGGGAACAGACGGCCGCCTGTCAGCACTTTCTCGTCGATTTTCTTTTCTGCGGCGTAGTCCGCGCCTTTCTTGAGGATATTGGAAAGATTTTTCAGATAGTGCACAAAAACCGGCACTGAAGAGGAATACATTGAAAGTGGCATAGGAACCCCTGGATGGACTGGTTGGATGGAACAAAGCGGCGGGATTCTACTCCACAAATGCCCGTTCAATCACGTAGTGACCCTGGTTCCCATGACGGGCTTCGGCGAAGCCGAGACCATTGAGGATGCGACAGGTATCCTTGAGCATCGACGGACTGCCGCACAGCATGAAGCGGTCATCTTCAAGATTGAGTGGGGGCAGTTCCAGATCACGCTGCATTTTGCCGGTGATGATGAGATCAGTCAGTCGACCGGTATTGCGGAAGGCTTCCCGGGTCACTGTGGGGTAATACAGCAGTTTCTCTTTTACGATTTCGCCCAGGAATTCATGCTCGGGCAATTCTTTGGAGATGAAATCCTGGTAGGCCAGCTCACTCAGATAGCGCACGCCGTGCACCAGCACGATTTTTTCGTACTGTTCATAAACTTCCGGGTCTTTGATAATGCTCATGAAAGGCGCCAGGCCGGTACCGGTGCCGAGCAGATACAGGTGTTTGCCGGGCAGCAGGTTTTCCGCCACCAGCGTACCGGTAGGCTTGGCACCCACCAGCACGGTGTCACCCACTTTCAGATGTTGCAGGCGGGAAGTAAGTGCACCGTCCTGCACCTTGATGCTGAAGAATTCGAGCTGGTCTTCATAATTGGCGCTCACCATGCTGTAGGCGCGCACCAGCGGACGCTGGTCCACCTCCAGTCCTATCATCGTGAAGAAGCCGTTCTTGTAGCGGAAGCCGGGGTCCCGGCTGGTGGTAAAGC
This sequence comes from uncultured Gammaproteobacteria bacterium, assembly GCA_903837345.1. Taxonomy (GTDB): domain Bacteria; phylum Pseudomonadota; class Gammaproteobacteria; order Pseudomonadales; family Pseudohongiellaceae; genus CAILUG01. The sequence goes on from CAILUG010000024.1 coordinate 46,339, forward strand.
TGAACAGGGTGTCGTTCCAGTGATGCACACTGGTCACGGTTTCATGCATGTATTTGCTGCTCATGGTCGGCTCCGCAATTTCAATGACGCGATTCTAGTCTTTCTTCATTTATAGGTATAATCGTTTATATGAGTTTCCCTATTCGGTTATTCCGATATGAGATATACCCTGCGCCAACTGGAAGTGTTCCTCGCTACCGCTCGCCAGCAAAACCTCAGCCGGGGCGCTGCCAGCCTGGCAATTTCACAATCAGCCGCCAGCGATGCGCTCAAGGAACTGGAACACCAGTTCGACCTGAAGCTGTTTGACCGCATCGGCAAGCGTCTGCAACTGAACGACAACGGCCGCCTGCTGCTGCCAAAAGCCGAGGAATTGCTGAACCGGGCGCTCGAGCTGGAACAAAGCATGGCGCATCAGCGCGGCCCGGGCACCCTGAAAGTCGGAGCCACCCTCAGTATCGGCAATCATTTGTGCATTCCGCTGATCGATCTCTATCGTCGCCAATACCCCCAGAGCAAAATCAATCTGGAGATCAGCAATACTGAAATAATCAGCGCCAAAGTCGCCAGTTTCGAGCTCGACATCGGGCTGATCGAAGGCGAGATCAATGACCCGCATCTGGAAATAATTCCCTGGCGCGATGATGATCTGGTGATCTTCGCCAGTCCCCGCCATCCACTGGCACACAAGCGGCAGTTGAGCGAAACCGATCTCGTCAAAACCAATTGGGTCCTGCGCGAAAACGGCTCCGGCACCCGGCAAACCTTCAACCGGGTGATGCACGAACTGCTGCCCCGCCTGAACGTGGTACTGGAAATACAACAACCGGAAGCGATCATCCAGGCGGTCTTGACAGGCATGGGGCTGGGCTGTCTGTCACGACTGTCACTGCAGGAATACCTCAAGCGGAAAGAACTGGTCAGTCTGTCGGCGCGCGGACTGGTATTCCGGCGTCACTTCTACCTGATCATGCACCGGCAGAAATTCAAAAGCGCCGCCATGAAGCACTGGCTTGATTTGTGCCATTCACCCGCTGGCAAGCAGGAACTGTCATGAGTGCCGGCCTGCCATGTTTGCCCGTCAGTAGCAAGATTGAATACCGTCGGCATATACCGGAACATTGCTGCACCTGCCTGTTACTGCTGAATCATCGACAAGCTCATGTTTGACTGGATTGTCAGCCCCGAATCATGGATCGCACTGATTACCCTGGTGGCGCTCGAAATTGTCCTTGGTATCGACAACATCATCTTCGTGGCGATCCTGGTAAGTCGCCTGCCGCAAAAGCAACGCGAGCTGGCCAGGCGCCTCGGTATCGGCTTTGCACTGTTTACCCGGCTGGCGCTGCTGTTCACGCTGTCGTGGATGAGCCGGCTGGTGGACCCTTTATTCGCCTTGCTCGGCCACGCTGTCACCGGACGTGATCTGGTACTGGTAATTGGCGGACTGTTTCTGCTCTACAAATCCACCAGGGAAATTCACGGCATTATCGAAGGAGCTGAAGGCGGCGTGGATGCCCGGGTAATGGAAAGCCTGATCGGCACCGTCATCCAGATCGGCATTCTGGATATCGTTTTCTCGCTGGATTCTGTCATCACGGCAGTGGGGCTGGTCAAGGAACTCGCCATCATGTCGCTCGCGATCATCATTGCAGTGGGTGTGATGTTGCTGTCGGCAAAATCAGTAGGTGATTTCATTGATGAACATCCCACGCTGAAGATGCTGGCACTGTCATTTTTGATGATGATCGGCTTCACGCTGATCGTGGAAGGGTTCGATGTTGAAGTACCCAAAGGCTACATCTATTTCGCAATGGCCTTTTCGGTGATGGTGGAAGTGCTCAACCTCAAAGTGCGCAAGAAAGCAGACAAAGACAATACCGGCTGATCTCCGATAAATGCAGCGCCCGCGGCGCTCGAAGCAACAGCACACGAACAGCGCCCTTCTTTGCCAGGCAGAGCAATAGCCCATTCATGAAGAAAGCAGCGCCTGCGGCGTTCGAAGCCCCCACACCAGAACCGCGCCCATCTTTACCAAGTGGAGCCACGGCCAGTTCATAAAAAAAAGGGCGCCTTGGGGGCGCCCTGAAAAATGGTTGTCTGGCGACAACCGCTTGATACGAGACCAACTACAAAACAACAACTGCACTACAACTACACACAACAACTACTTTCAAACTTCAAATTCTTCCAGCTCATTGAAATCCACTGCAGCGGCTGACACGGGCTCGCTGCCAGCTTTGCCTTCAAGCGTCATGGCTTCACTGCTCTCATTAATAGCAGGCTCTCTCTCCTGGGCCATGACCGCTGTTGCCAACGACATCACAGCAGACAACAAAATCAGGTATTGCATCAGTGACTCCTTGCAAAACTACTCGTACTGCGGGAGCTTCAGTCTGATCAGCGTCAAGCAATTGACTGCTTGTGCCGAACTTCCTCGTGCTTGCTCATGTATAAGCACGAGCTGTGCCATCTTTTTTAGTCAAATAAATCAATGGGTTATAAACCAGAATAACAGTGGTGTGTCGGGCCAGCACGCCAGTTTACGAGTGCTTTGGCCAACTCCTTGTTTTGCAAGGATTCAAGTGTCTGGGCTGCCAGACAGGGTTCGTCGACATGCCATAAACCCATCCATGGGACTCGACGTCACTCAGCGCAGTCGGGCTGCTCTCTTTCAGGTTCAGAGCGTGTTCATTGCAACCGGACGAATTACGCACTGAATCTGAGAGCCTTGGGCAGCTAAGTGCTTCTGAAACTGTCGGAGGCCATGGATGGCCGGAGGCGAGCCTACAGGGACGTACTTGTGGCGTGTTTCAGAAGTACTTAGCTGCCCAAGGCTGTGCACCGAACCGGTGTAATGTCCAAATGCATATCAGCCTGACGCCAATCTAATTGTCGGTCAGTTTGCGGAACTGCTCGGGGTCAAGACCATGACGATTGAGCAGATTGTAAAACTCGGTGCGGTTGCGTTCGGCCAGCCGGGCCGATAGTGCAATATTGCCTTCGGTAAGATTCAGCAAGCGGATCAGATAATCGCGCTCGAATTGCTCGCGTGCCTCATTGAGACTGAGCAGTCGCTCGGATTTGTGGCGTAACGCCCGCGCCACCAGCGTGCGACTGATAACCGGTGTCGGCGTCAGCACCACACACTGTTCAACCGTGTTATAGAGCTGGCGCACATTGCCAGGCCACGGCGCCGACACCAGCAATTCAGCCGCTTCCGGAGAAAAATGACAGGCTGGCTTATGGTTCTTGACCGCCAGCTTTTGCGCAAAATGATGAGCCATCAGCAGGATGTCTTCCCTGCGCTCGGACAGCGGCGGCAATTCCAGCGTGATCACGTTGAGGCGGTAAAACAGATCTTCCCGGAAACTGCCCTGCTGCACCCGCTCACCCAGATTGTGATGGGTGGCCGCGATGATGCGCACATTGATAGCCAGATTGTCGGTGCCTCCCACCGGCCTTACTTCCTGCCGCTCCAGTACCCGCAACAGTTTGGATTGTGCCGACAGCGGCATGTCGCCGACTTCATCCAGAAACACCGTGCCTTTGTTGGCGGCCATGAACAGACCCGGATGCGCGCGCGTGGCACCGGTAAACGCTCCGGCCGCATGGCCGAACAATTCGGATTCGATCAGTGACTCCGGCAAAGCTGCGCAATTGAAGGCAACAAACGGTTCAAGCGCGCGCGGGCTGGCCTTGTGAATCGCTCTTGCCAGCAATTCCTTGCCGGTACCGGTCTGGCTCTGGATCAGGATGCTGACATCAGTGACAGCTGCTGCATGCGCCTGCAACAGCAGTGACTCCATCACTGCGCTCTGGCTGATGATTTCTTCGCGCCAGCCGTCGTCATTGTGGGCCGGGTCTTCCGCCTGCTGATACCCGCTCTGCCGGAAAGCCTTGTCAATGTTGTCGAGCAGAACATTGGCATCAAACGGCTTGACCAGATAACTGAAGATGCCACGGCGGGTAGCGTCAACCGCATCCGGTATGGTGCCATGTGCTGTCAGTACAATCACCGGCAGATGCGGCTGACGTTTCTGGATCGCCTCAAACAATGCCATGCCATCCATGCCCGGCATGCGCTGGTCAGTCACCACCACATGCGGACGGAACACCGGCAGTTGCAACAGGGCTTTTTCGCCGCTGCTGACCGAGGCCACATCATAACCCCTGGATTTGAGCCGCATGCTGATCAGCAGCAAGAGGTCGGCGTCGTCATCGACCAGCAGTATGCGTCGTCGCGAAGGTTGCAGTCTGGCTTTCATTTTCTGGATCCGTTGCGATCCTGCTCCACCAATTGCTGTTCTATGACGGTGAGCGCATCAATCTGTTTTTGCATCAGGCGATTTTGCTGTTCCAGCAGGTTTTTCTGGGATTCGAGTGAAGTTACAACTCCTGACTGCAATGCAAAACGGTTTTGCAGGTCGTCGTGGTTTTTACGCAGTGCTTCCTGTGCTGCATGCAGACTTTCCTTCTCCGCCAGGACTTGCTGCAGCTGGCCACGGCGCTGCAATTCTTCCAGCCAATGACCGGCAAAAATCCGGTAATCCTCGGCCAGGGCCGGATCGGGATTACGCGCCACTGCTGTCAGCAAACGCACGGCCTCTGCCACATCGGCGGCAGGAGCCTCAACCGGCATGCTGAGCAGCAGCGCCTTTTTGACATCCCGCAAAGACTGGCTGGATGTGCCCATGCCAGCCAGATTGTGCAATTCGTTGTTGCGCGCTTCGGCACTGGCTGAATGCAGCCACTGGTAGTAGGCCAGCGCCGATTGTTCCGGCACCAGCGTGCTTGATGACAACACCATCGGGCTGCTGCAAGCCGATAACAACAACAGCGACAGCATCAGCAATGACAACCGGCAACCAGCCATGATGCTGCGGAATCCGGGAAGTCCGACTGCCACGATGTAAGCATTTCCAATCATGAATCAGCTTGCCTGTACCGGAAATACCAGTTTGAACAATGCCCCGGTTTCACAGGGCGCCACTTCTATGATGCCTCGATTGGCATTGACGTATTCCTGCACGATGGCAAGACCAAGACCCGTACTCTTGATCAGGCTGCGGGCAGGTGTATTGCCCTGATAAAAGGCCTGGAATACCAGTTCACGCTCTTCCGGCGCAATGCCCGGCCCCTGATCTTCCACTTCCAGCACCATACGCTCATCCTGGCGTTGCCATCGCAACCAGATGGTACCCCGTTCCGGCGAATATTTGATGGCGTTGGTGAGGAGATTATCGACAATCACCCGCAACTGTTCAGCATCGCCGCGCACCACCAGTTTTTCCAGTCGGGTTTCGACGTGCAAACCTGCTGTCTGCAACGCAAACTCATGATTGGCCACCACTGACTCAATGATCTGATCCATCCTTACATCCTGCGGTGCCGCGTTGAGAATGGACTGGATCTCGCGGTGATACCGCAGCAGCTCGTCAATCAGCCCCTGCAGACGCTGGCAATTGTTGTTGTTGATGGCCAGCAATTTGAGCTGGTCTGGATTGACCGGTCCCGCCACGCCATCACGCAACAAGGCCACACTTTCCTGGATTGATGCCAGCGGCGTTTTCAGTTCATGCGAAACATGCCGGAAAAACGCCGTGCTTTGCTGCTCGAGTTTATGCAGACGGCTGCGCAGCCAATCCAGGCTGTTGCCCAGATGGCGCAAGTCGGCCGGTCCCTGCACAGCAATACTCGCGTCATAGCTGCCACTGCCGAGCTTGTTGATGGCTTTTTCCAGCTGCCCGAGCGGCCTGGTAATCAAGGTGGTAAACAACGCGGCGAGGCCGAGTGCTGTCAGTGTGAGCACTATCGCCTGCCCCTGCAGAAAACCCTGGGTACTGGCGATTTCCTGCCGGATTGCATTCAGCTGCAGAGCTGTCCAGTTGCCAAGCAGGTCCGACAGTTGCAACGCCTGCTCACGCAGGTTTTGATAATTGCCCTGGATCATTTCTGCCGAAGAGCCCGTCACCAGCTTCTGGTAATACCCTGCTTCTTCCCTGCGCATCGCGCTTATTTCCGCATTGATACCATCATCAAGACCCAGCGAGGACAAGCGGCCGGCCGCACCGGCAAAGCTGCTCTGCCGTTCGCGATAGACCTTGAGCAGGTTCTTGTCTGCCGTGATCTGGTATTGGCGGGCATTGCGTTCCATTGCAGTGGCCTGTTCTATGATCACGCGCACGGCTTCGGTGCCGGCAGCCGACAGGTTCAGCACCCGCTGACTGCGCTCACCCAGTGCATTGATCTGGCGGGCGGTGATAAACAAGGCCACGATCAGGATGCCGGCCACCATCAGGAAGCCGGTAACAGTCAATTGCAGAATAGAGCGTGGTTTGAATGACAGTTTGTTGAGTAACATGGGGCCGACTCTACCATAGGACGGACAGCCCCTTCATGAGCTACTCCCCGTTAACAACTGCTGAACTCGACCGTTATTTCGCCCGCATTGCGTATCAGGGATCGCCCCGGGCTGACATTGGCACCCTGGCAGCCCTGCACTATCTGCATCCGCTTGCCATTCCCTTTGAAAACCTGGACAGCTGGAGTGGTCACACACCACTCCTGGATGAAGCTGCCGTTTTCACCAAACTGGTGGACGCGGGACGCGGCGGTTATTGCTTCGAACACAACCAGTTGTTCCTGCGTGCGCTGTTGGCGCTTGGCTTCAATGTACAGACACTGGCTGCGCGGGTGATCCAGCCCGGGCAACCTTTGCCACGCACACACAAGGTATTGCTGATCCAAACCGGGCAAGGTCCCGTACTGGCAGATGTCGGCTTTGGCGGCATGACGATGAGTGCACCCTTGCAGCTGTATCTGCGGGGGCAGCAAACCACACCCCATGAACCCTGGCAGATAGAAGCGGATGACAATGAATACGTGACCAGTGCACAAGTGCTTGGTGAGTGGTCGCCGAAATTCAGGTTCAGCCTGCAACCGCAAACAACCAGGGATTATGAAATGGCGAATTGGTACGTTGCCAATCATCCGTCCTCCCGCTTTCGCAATGACCTGATCGCGGCGCGCGTGTCAGCAGCGGGACGCCATGCATTGCTCAATACCCGGCTGATGTTCCATCAGCACAACCAGGGGTCCGAACAGACCGAGCTCGGCAGTCCGGCGGAAGTGGCAGCAGCACTGAACCAGGTGTTCGGCATCAACACCACTGCCATCATTGGTCTGGAGCAGAAACTGGCCAAGCTTTTCACTGATTCCTGAGCAATACTGTGTCCATACCGTCCAACATTTGAGTAGATGAACCATGCGACAGTATCGTTATTACGATTTCCTGATGGCTGCCTTTGTCACGGTATTGCTGTGCTCCAATCTGATCGGGCCTGCCAAGGTGGGCTACATCAGCTTTCCGTTTCATCTGCCCCTGCTTGGCGACAATCTGAGCTTCGGCGCCGGCAATCTGTTTTTCCCGCTCGGTTACATCTTTGGTGATGTGCTGACGGAAGTCTATGGCTATGCGCGGGCGCGCAAGGTGATCTGGGCCGGATTCGGGGCCATGATATTTGCCTCAGTGATGGCCTGGGTCATCGTCTATCTGCCACCTTCACCTGCCGAGCCATTCAACCAGCAGGTGCAACCAGCCGTGGAAATATTGTTCGGCAACACCTGGCGCATAGTACTGGCTTCCATCGTGGCATTCTGGGCCGGCGATTTCGTCAACTCGTTCGTGATGGCCAAAATGAAAGTGCTGACACAGGGGCGCAAGCTGTGGACCCGCACCATCGGTTCCACCATTGTTGGCCAGGCGGTGGACAGCGTGCTGTTTTACCCGGTGGCCTTTGCCGGCATCTGGAGTTTTGACACCTTGCTGGCGGTGATTTTGTTCAACTGGGGTTTCAAGATCACCGTGGAAATCCTGATGACGCCGGCAACCTACTGGATCGTCAACAGGCTCAAGCAAGCCGAAAGTGAAGATTATTTCGACACTGACACCGACTTCACTCCATTCTCTCTCAAGGTTTGAACCTTTTATTTTAGTTCAGCGCACAGCCGCTGGCGGGGACACGGTTCGTCGACACGCCGTGAACCCATCCCTGGGGGCTCGTCTGCAGCCGTCCCTGGCTGCAGACGGTCGCCGAACC
>CAILUG010000025.1 GCA_903837345.1 uncultured Gammaproteobacteria bacterium
CGTGAACCCATCCCTGGGGGCTCGTCTGCAGCCGTCCCTGGCTGCAGACGGTCGCCGAACCGTGTCCCCGCCAGCGGCTTTCAAGAACAGTGTGTGTTCATTACAACTGGAAGAATTACGCGCTGAGTTTGGAAGAGGTCTTCTCCCTGAAGATGGAGGGGACCTCTGCCGCCAGGGGTGAAGCAACGCGTTTACAAAGCGCAGCTTTGTGCGTTGCTGAACGCCACTCAGCTATGCTGAGTGGCTGGAGGGAAGTCAGAATTTTCAACTAGCCCGTGTCCCCGTAATCTTCAGGGAGAAGACCGACTGCTCACAGTGTCGAATTGACTAGTACCTGCCGAAGGCTGTGCGCTTAACTTTAAACGAAGAAAGGCGTTAAGCACGATCACTCAACGCCTGCCGCGATCAAGAGAACAGGAACGCGTACAGCATTGAGAGAGCACCCAGCACGCAAGCCAGGAACACACTGTGCTTGAAGGTAAAGCGCATCAGTTCGCTTTCCTGTGCACGTGCCATGCCGGTGGCGGCCACTGCCACCGCCAGACTCTGCAGACTGATCATCTTGCCCATCACACCACCAGCGGAGTTGGCAGCCGCCATCAACGCCGGGTTGAGACCCAGCTGTTTGGCGGTAACTACCTGCAGATTGCCGAACAGTGCATTGGCGGAAGTATCGCTGCCGGTGAGGAACACACCCAGCCAGCCCAGCAGTGCGCTGAAGAAGGGGAACAAGGCGCCAGTGGCGGCGAACGCCATACCCATGGTCACGATGGAGCCGGAGTAGTTCATCAGCAACGCCAGTGCCAGTACTGAAGCAATGGTCAGCAACGAGTAGGCCATCTGTTTCAGCACTTTGCCCAGCAGCTTGATGTAGTCCAGAAAGGAAACCCGTAACACAATCGCAGCCAGCAAACCGGCGAGACCGCAGGCGGTGCCTGCTGCCGACAGCCAGTTGAAGGTGTAATTGGCGGCGTATGGTGTCGCCTTGGCAACCATAGGCGCACTCTGGATGATGAGGTTATGCAAGCCAGGCCATGGAATTACGAAATTGACCTTGTCGAGAACAGCCTTGCCTTGCGGACTGCCCCACACCAGCACAAATACCACCAGGAACAAATAAGGTGACCAGGCCAGCAGCGTGGGACCAAAGCCGTGCTGACGCAGTGCCAGGGTGGCAGTGGTATCGCCGGGCATCGCAAAGGTGTCTTTTGGCTTCCAGACTTTGAACAGGGCTACCAGACCAAGAATGGCTGCAATTGATGCCAGGATGTCGGTGAGCTGCGGGCCGACCAGGTTCGATATGGTGAATTGCACACCGGCGAAACAAACTCCACATACGATCGCCGCCGGCAGCACTCCTTTGAGGGCCTTGACCCCACCCATCACCATGATCAGGTAGGCAGGAATAAAGATCGAGATCGGCGCACACAGACGACCTACCCATGAACTCAGCTCCAGCTCATCAAGACCGGTGATACGCGCCAGGGTGATCACCGGAATACCGATGGAGCCGAAGGCTACCGGTGCCGTGTTGGCCAACAAACAGATACCCGCTGCAAAAAACGGGGAAAAACCAAGACCTGCCAGCATGGCAGCTGCCACCGCCACCGGCGTTCCAAAACCGGAAGCTCCTTCAATAAAGGCGCCAAACGCAAATGCGATCAACATGGCTTGCAGGCGACGATCTGCGGTGAGGCCGCCGATGGAATCCTTGATGATTTCAAATTTGCCGGTCTCCAGCGTGATGCGATACATCACGATGGCCCAATAGACAATCCAGCCGATCGGGAACAGGCCCTGGGCCGCGCCATAGGCAGCAGCCGATACCGCCAGTTTGAGTGGCATGCCATAGACCAGCAACGAAATCACAAACGCCGTGGCAAGGCCGGAAACGGCTGCTACCCAGGCGGGTTTGCGAAGGATCCCTATCAATGACAGCAGTACAAAAATCGGAATTGCAGCAACGATGGCAGAAAGAAAAATGCTGTCGCCAATCGGAAGATAGTTCTGCTCCCACATTATGGAATGTCCCCTGTAGTAATCTGTTGTTGGTTGTATGGGCCGTTCTGAAGAAGCCGGATGATCCCCTATTTTGCCGGTCAGCGTAAAGCCGCCGTTGACGGATTCACAATCCCTTAACATCACCACTGCTTATGGTGTCCAGGCTTTGGGAGGCCAAACCGGGCTGGCACAGTCCTGGCTGCAGCTGGTTGTACTCCGGCCGGCTGGTGCGCCAAACCCTACTGCCGCAATTCGGCTCCGATATCCAGCTGCTCAAACCGCTCGCCCAGCAGATGTATCGCATAGAGAATTTCCAGCAACAGCACCAACAGACCGGCAACAGTCGCCAGCACCATGCCGACTGTTTGCGAGGCAAACCACTGGCTCAGATAGAACACCAGCATTGCCAGCAGTATTGGAGGCAGCAGGGTGACAAGCAGCAGTATCAATTGCCCTGCCATCAGCAACAAGCGCAGGCCCATTGCGTCAAACCCACGCTGGGATGACATGCCGGTTTGCGACCAAGCAGGGAAATACAGTGCTATCGCATTGGGTCCTATCAGCAGCAATGCGCTCAGAACAGGCATGGCGATGGCTGCACAAGCTGCAAGTGACGCTTTCAGCTCCAATGTAAGCCATGGGGTCAGTTTGCCTTCCGCTTGTATACCGGTGGCGGCAGTCAGCAGGAACAGCCAGGCCAAGGCCGACATCACCAGCACAGGTGCCAGCAAACTCCCAAGCACAATACGCCAGCCAGGCAATGGCCATGCTTTCATCAAGTCGCCTTGTGCCAGATCGGAGCGCACATCATTACGGACAACCTGGGGAGCAAACAGCAACATGTACCCCATCAGTATCAACGCGATCATCCCGAACGTACCGGCTGCAGCCTGACCTGCGTAGCCTCCTTCATGGCGCAGCCAGCGCATGCCAAAGCCGATAACCAGAGCGCTGGCAACAAACACACGCCGGTTGAGATAAGGTGGCAACAGCATCAGGTTTTTCCATAACAGCACCAACTCCACCGGCATGCGTGGCCGCAGTACAAACGGCTCACGCCGGGGCCTGGCTTTGCCGGCGATACGCACGCTTTTGCCGGCACGCATTTTCGCCAGCACTTCGGCACGCTTGCTGGCCAACGCCATTGAAGCTTCTTCAAACGGGGTCTCCATCCTGAGCACCCACCAGTAGTGAACTGCAAACAACAACAGCAAAAAAGCCATTGACCGTACATACGCCAGCCCGCTGGCAAAAAACGGTTGCACCAGGAATCTGGCCGGAGCCAACAGCTTGTGCAGGGTTTGGGTCTGCTGATGTACGATCAGGTACCCTACCAGTATCACGAACAACAACATCAAAGCCGCTACGCCGCCACGACGCAACCACACCACAGCCTTGCCGGTACCCAAACGCACCAGCGTGAATGCAGCGCCGGTGTCATGCAGACTGATAATGTTCAGCAAAAACCACCAGCCCCCTGCCAACCGCAGCGACTGGCCAGAACCACTGGTGAAGCGTGCCGATAACAGTGTGAAAAACAGCGCTCCCAACAAACCCGACAACATGCCTGTCACCAGTTTGTAGTGGATCAGCTGGCTGCGTTTGAGCGGCGCCGGAAACAGGAAAGACACTTCTGCTTCGCTGAATCGCAGGCTCGGTTTGTCACCTGGCAACAACCAGATTCCCATTGCCACAACTGACAGGAAGAAGGCAGCCGTCAATTCGAAACTGTCGCTGTTCTCCGCCTGCATCGGTGGTAGCTGATTCGGTCTTTTGAAAAATACCAGCCAGAAATAGGCCAGTGCCATCGCCAGCCCGAACAGATAGCGTGGCTGCCGCATGCGTCGCAGGAAAGCGATCAGCACATTGCGAACCATCATCAGCCGCAGATACAACAACGCTCGCATGACCGCCATGGGCTAATCCTCGCTGCCGCCAGTGGCGCGCAGGAACACCTCTTCCAGACTCACCCCGCTGTCGCCGTTACTGTATTGCTGCACTACTTCATTGAGCGGGCCCAGTGCCACTTTTTCGCCTTTTTTCATGATAAGCACATGGGTGCACACTTCTTCCAGCAAGCCGAGCAGGTGTGAGCTGAGAATGATGGCAGCGCCCTTTTCACTGGCCAGGCGCTTGATGGTTTGTTTCATGCGGCGAATACCGAGCGGATCAAGCCCCGTCAACGGCTCGTCAAAGAACAGCACGCTGGGTGAATGCAACAACCCGCAGGCGATGACCAGTTTTTGCTTCATGCCACGCGAGAGTTCGGCCGGCAACTGGTCACGCTTGTCAACCAGCTCCATCTGTTCAAGCAACTGCTGTGCCCGCTCTTCGTACTCTTCCACCTGGTAGATGCGGGCACTGAAATTGAGATGCTGCTGCACAGTGAGGTGATCAAACAGCCGCGGTTCATCGGCAAAGAATGCCAGTTGCCGCTTGGCTGCCACCGGATCATCGGCGATATTGATGCCGGCTATCTGCAAGTTGCCGGCAGTTGCAGGAATGATGCCGCTGATGCAACGGAGTGTTGTGGTCTTGCCTGCGCCGTTGGGCCCCACCAGCCCCAATACTTCGCCGGCTTTGACCCTGAAATCGAGTTCACGTACTGCCGCGAAATTGCCGTAGTATTTGCTGAACCCGTCTACTGCAATCATTATTTCCTGCACCGGCTCATCTCCCTGTTGTTCTGTGGGCCATTTCACCAGACTTTCCGCGCCTGCTGCTATACTCGGATTCCATTTTTTTGAGAGGGAGGGGACAGCAAGATGATCAATAATAAACCCGCTGCAATGTTGGCCGGACTGGGCTTGGCTGCCTTGCTGGCAGCCAATACAGTTGCAGCCCAGACTGCCTGTGACCGTATCTGCCTGACCGGCTTTGCCGACGCCTGGTTCAAAGGGCTCGTCAGCCACAGCGACACCGGCTTGCCGGTGGCAAAAACGGTGAAAATTACCCAGAACGGCCAGGCCACCAAACAGGCCGGCACTTTCTGGAACGGAGCCGACAGCGTGCCCTATCGCTGGGATATCGCCAACCCCAGGCTCGGCGACACCGCCAGTGAAGCGGTGATCAAAAACAAGGATGGCTCATTCACCATGCTGATAGTGCGCCTGAAAGTGAAAAACGGCGCCATCACCGAAATTGAAACCATAAAGACCAACAAAGGCGAAGCTGGCGGGCTGTGGGGTCCGGAAGTGCTGCTGGCAAAGGGCGTTTCACCGGCATTGCAATTGTCCATCCGCGAACCGGAACGCGATTCGTACTACCGGTTGATCGCTGCGGCCGAAAGTTACTGGCGTGCGTTCCAGACCAACGGTACACCCAACTATCATCCGGCCGATTTGTTGCCGGACACCCTGCGCTTCGAGAATGGTCTGCAAACCACCGGCGTGATGCGCAACGGGGTTTTCAACACCACCTCGAAAGGTTTTGATGAAGGCAGTTTCGTGGGTCGCAACCTGTGGGATCGCCGCTATGCCGTGGTCGATGAAGAGCGCGGCATCGTGTTGTCGATGGTGCGCTTCGGCCTCAAGGATGGCGCCCAAAGCAAAAGCACGGCCACTGCCGACAGCCGCATCGTTGGTGAATTCTTTGCAATCAAACACGGCTTTATCCAGGAAATTTCTGCAGTATTGTTCAATGTGCCTGACACGGCACCCACCGGCTGGGAGCCTGACTATGGCCCTGCTCGCGGAGGCGCAGGCTGGTAATGAGCAAGCACTCGCAACAGATCGCTGAATATTACGACCGCATCGCCGGCGAAGTTCCTCGCTGGCGGCAGCGTAATCACTACTACCATGAAGATGTCTGTCGTTACGTGAGCTACCTGTGCGGCAATAACCGCCGCGTACTGGAACTCGGTTCCGGTACAGGTGATTTGCTGGCCGCAGTCAAACCCTCCTACGGGGTTGGTATCGACATCAGTACGGCCATGGTGGAACAGGCGCAGCAGAAATATCCTGCGCTGCATTTCCGCCAGGGTGATGCACACAATCTCGAAAGCGTGAAAGGCGAAACCTTCGACATCATCATCCTGTCGGATCTGGTCGGATATCTCGATGATGTACAAACCTGCCTTGAACAGGTGCACCAGCTTTGCACGCCGGAAACCCGCCTCATCATTTCCAACTACAGTTTCATGTGGGAACCGGGGCTGGTACTGGCGGAAAAGCTGGGATTTAAGATGCCCAATCCGCAGCAAAGCTGGCTTTCGCCCGATGATTTGCGCAATCTGATGACGCTGACTGATTTCCGGGTGGTGAAAACCGAACGACGCCTGCTATGGCCTTTTTACATTCCATTGCTGTCGACACTGATCAATCACATCGGCAGCCTGCCCGGCATCAATGCTGCGTGCCTCACCAATTACATGGTGGCACGCCCGCTGGCAGCCGGTACTGCACAGCCGGCATCAGTCACCGTGGTAATTCCCTGTCGCAACGAGCGCGGCAACATCAATGATGCAATTGCCAGAATGCCTGAGTTTGGCAGCCATCTGGAAATCATCTTTGTTGACGGCCATTCGCAGGACGGCACCGTCGACGAAATCAGGCGCGTAATGGCGGCCTGGCCCGACAAGGACATCAAGCTGATGATCCAGCAAGGCAAAGGCAAGGGTGATGCCGTGCGCATGGGCTTTGCCGCAGCCCAATGTGACATTCTGATGATTCTTGATGCCGATCTGACCGTGCCGCCGGAAGATCTGCCCCGCTTTTACCAGGCGATGGTGCGCAACAAGGCCGAGTTCCTGAACGGTTCACGGCTGGTGTATCCGATGGAAGACCAGGCTATGCGACTGCTGAACCTGTTCGCCAACAAGATTTTTGCAATCACCTTTTCCTGGCTGCTGGGGCAGCGTCTGAAAGACACGCTGTGCGGCACCAAGTGCTGTGGCGCAAGGATTATGAAAAACTGGCGGCGAATCGCGGCTACTTTGGCGAGTTTGATCCGTTCGGCGATTTCGACCTGCTGTTCGGTGCCAGCAAGATGAACCTGCAATTGCTGGAGATCCCGATCCGCTACCGTGCCCGCACCTACGGTGAAACCCAGATCAGCCGATTCCGTCACGGCCTGTTGTTGTTGCGCATGGTGATCTATGCGTGGCGCAAACTGAAGGCGCCCTAACCTTTGGCGGCTGCTTCAACTGCCTTGGCCGGGCGTTGGTAAAGGCGAAAGCCGGGGTTCACGTAGGTCATGTCCAGTGATGTGAACCAGGAAGAAAAGTCTGCTCCGAACAGCACCGGCCTGAATTTTATTTCACGAAACTCGGTGAAGCCGGCTGCCTGCATGGCGCGATAGAAACTGCTGCTGCGCGGATCCGGGTGGGCAGCGCCCAGGCGCTCCATGTTGGCATAGTGGTGCTCGTGCAAAAGTACATACACGATGGATTTATTCGCAAAGACGGCAGCAAAATCCGGCGCATCCCCCAGCGTGGTCACACCATTGCAGCGGGTGTAGTTGAATTCCGGGTTGTACATGTCTTCCGCATCATAGGCTTTTACCATCAGTATGCATTGGTTGCGCGGCACAATTTCGTCTATCCACTGCTGGGTAAACTCACGCACATTGGGGGCGGCTTCCATCCGCAGGAATGCGAACACGGCCCACAATGTCAGCAATACCGCTGTTGCCATTGCCGGCGCCAGTACCCTTATGTCAAATCTGCGACTCGCCACCATGATGATTTCTGCTATTGCTACTGCAAACAGCGGCAACAGCGGCAAGGTATAACGTACCACCACCCACGAGGTCAGCGAGACCATCACCATGTATGGCAGCAGACCTCCCAACAACAGCCAGTCACTCGGCAGCCGGCGGCCCAGCAACAGCACCACTCCCGCCACAGCAACAAAGTACAGCGGATAACCCAGTGCCTGATGCAGCATGCCCCACCAGTACTGGAACGCAATCGGTCCACGCCCTACTGCGTCTGCAAACGGACTTG
Organism: uncultured Gammaproteobacteria bacterium; assembly: GCA_903837345.1. Lineage (GTDB taxonomy): Bacteria > Pseudomonadota > Gammaproteobacteria > Pseudomonadales > Pseudohongiellaceae > CAILUG01. Next base: position 7,946 of record CAILUG010000025.1, read on the forward strand.
ACTGAAAACTCCACTGTATCCCCATCCCGTCCATGAATATGTCGAAATGGCTGAAAGTCTGCGGCGAGCCGATGACATAACCCGTCACTATCAGCAAAAGGCAGACCGGCACTATCGTTGGAAATATCCGGCGCAAGGCGTGGCGCCAGAAACCGGTTTGCACCCGCAGCAGCCACGCCAGCATCGGCATGCCCGCAAACAACAACAGCGGAAACCTGTACGCCAGCATCAAGCCACCCAGGATTGCCGACAGCCACAACAGTGTGCGGGCTGTGCGCTCCTGTCCGGTCTTCATGATTTTGGCTGCCAGGTAATACTGCAGGGCCACCAGCAAGGCAGCGATCTCGTCAGGTCGCATTTGCTGGGCCATGATCACGTGCGCCGGCATGATCGCCAGCATGAATGTGGCGACAAGTGCCGACATTTCATCACGCAGGATGCGGGTGCCCTTGTACACCAGCAGCATTGTCAACAACGCAGCCACAACCATGAAGCAGCGGGCGGTCAACAGTGCGTCGGCCAGGTAATTGTATTTGCCCAGCACCGGAGCAAGCAGAACCCCCCAGCGATACCAGCAAATCCACCACCCTGAAATACAGGTTGCCGCCGTACACGAACTGTTGCTGGGTGTAGTACTCCCGACCCAACCACTGGCCCTGCACCACCGTGGGCACTTCATCCGGGTGATAGCTGGAGATCGGATGCGAGGCATCCGGCAGACCCCATTCGATGCCATGCAGCCGCAACACGGCTGCCAGCAGCAGACACAACACCAGCACTATGGTCGAAGCGGAATTTCTTGTAATCGGGATCAACGGATTGCACCTGCAAAAATTGAACGGACTTGTTTGCGCATTGCCTGCAAGTCTACCGGCCCGCAGCAGCCAGCCCTGCATCAAGCGCTTTGCGGGTGAGTCCCGGCACCAAACGTTGCAGGAAGTCAGCCATGTAACTGCGCAGAAATACCTGACGACGCAATCCTACATAAGTTGTATTGGCGGGGAACAGATGGCTGGCATCACGCATTACGAGACCTTCATCACGTTTTGCATCATATGCCATTGTCGCCACCAGACCGATTCCCAATCCAAGCTTCACATAGGTCTTGATCACATCTGCATCAATCGCAGTCAGGACAATGTTCGGCCGCAGTCCGGCCTGTTCAAACTGCCGCAAGACCTGGGAACCACCGGCAAAGGCGAAATCGTAGGTGATCAGCGGGTACTGTGCCATCTTTTCCAGCGTCAGCGATTTTCCGGATTTCAGCGGATGCCGCTTCGGCATCACCACACAACGATTCCACTGGTAGCACGCCAAACTGTGCAATCCAGGCATTTTGCCTATCGCCTCGGTGGCGATGCCCAGATCAGCACCACCGTTGGCCACCTGTTCCGCCACCTGGGTCGGATTGCCCTGATGGATGGTCAACTGCACATGGGGCCATTCTTCGCTGAAGGCCTTCACAATTGCGGGCAGGAAATATCGCGCCTGGGTATGCGTGGTGGCAATGGTCAACTGGCCTCTGTCCTTGTGCCGGAATTCCTCGCCGATCAGTTTGAGATTGTCGGCTTCCCGCAGCACTTGTTCTGCCTGCAACACAATCTGCCGGCCCGGCATCGTCAACCCGGTCAGGCGCTTGCCGTTGCGCTCGAAGATCTGCAGACCCAGTTCCTGTTCCAGCATGGCTACCTGCCGGCTGACCCCCGACTGGGAAGTATGCAGACTGGAAGCTGCCAGCGAAACACTCAGCCCCTGGCGCACAATTTCCCGGAGATATTGCAGTTGCAGCAGCTTCATCGTCGGGTCCTATATCTGTTTTTCACATATGGATATATCAATATATCACTAATTTGTGAAATAGCTTGCTGCTATAGTGCGCCTCCCTGACGGAGGACCTTATGGGCCTGATGTATTCAATTTCCGGTTTTGTAGTCGGCTTGCTGGTGGGAGTTACCGGTGTCGGTGGCGGCTCGCTTATGACGCCGCTGCTGGTGTTCCTGTTCGGCTTTAATCCTTCCGTTGCAGTGGGCACCGACCTGCTCTACGCCGCCATTACCAAGACCGGCGGTGTGGCAGTGCACCACGGCAAGCATCATTCAGTGGACTGGCGCGTAGTGGGCTTGCTGGCCATCGGCAGTCTGCCGCTGGCGATAGTCACACTGCTGACCATCCGTTATCTCACATCAATTGGCACCGGAATCACCGGCACCATTTCATTTTCACTCGGGCTTGCACTGATGCTGACGGCCAGCGCGCTGCTGGTGCGGGCGGTGCTGTTGCGTGGCCGTGTTGACAGCGCCAATCACGAAGCCAGCATGAAAAGTGCCGCCCGCTTCCTGCATGGATGGGAAGTGCCGGCCACGATTCTTACCGGAGCCATCCTTGGCATATTGGTGACGCTGTCTTCAGTCGGAGCCGGTGCGCTGGGTACTGTGGCTTTACTGTTTTTGTACCCACGCTCCAGCACACTGAAAATTGTCGGCACTGATCTGGCCCATGCCATTCCGCTCACTGCAGTGGCCGGCATAGGCCACTGGCTGCTTGGCAATGTGAACTTCCTGCTGCTCGGCAGCTTGTTGATTGGCTCACTGCCTGGTATCTGGGTGGGCAGCATGCTCAGCGCCAGAATTCCGGAAAAATGGCTGCGCCCGATCCTGGCCGTGCTGCTGATGATCATCGGCCTGAAATTTGTGGTGAGCTGAAACCCGGTCAGGGCAGCAGTTGCTATTTCTGCTGCGCTTGCTGTTGCATCACTGCCGGCAATTCGCCCTTGGCGGCTGCATCCCAATGCTCGATCAGGCGACCATCGGCAATGCGGAACAGATCAAACCAGGCTACTTTGTATTCGGCACCTGCATGGTTGGGATCAGGCCGCGTTTCTTCCAGCACTTGCATCACCAGATTGCCCTCGGCCACATATGCCACCAATGGATGCGTCAACGTGGTCTGGATCGGTGTATCCGGCCGCTTGGCGAAATATTCCTTGAAGCCGGCGCGGCCAGTGGTCGCATTGGGGTTGTGCTGGATATAAGTAGGATCCAGATAAAGTTCGGCAAGTTCTTCCCTGCCAGCTTCCGGAATCTGGCGCCACAGATCGAACACCACGCGCTTGTTGTTGGCGAGCGCCATGTCCTTGTTGGCCAGCATGGGCAGTTGATCCAGTCCCTGGATACCACGCACCGGCAAGGGTCCGCCTGCCGATGCCGCAGGGGGCACTACACCCTTGGGCACCTGCACGGATTCCCACATCTCGGCGATCTTGCCGTTTTCAATACGCAACAGACAGAAGTGGGTCGATGTGTAGGTTTTGCCTGAAGCATCAGGCTCCGGATATTCCGTAACGAAGGCCATGCCTACATTGTTGCCTTCGGCCACCATGGTGATCAGGGGCTCGGCAATGGTCGCTGGCACCTTGTCCTGGTGTTTGAGATTCGCCGACAGCCAGCGCTGGTAAGCCGGCAAGCCGGTGGCAATCAGCGGATTGTGCTGCTTGAGATCGGCGGCAAAAAATTGCGGCATCTTGTCCACCTGGCCTGCACTCATCACCGTGCGCCACATGTCGAAGACCAGCTTCTTGTTGGCAGCGAGTTTTGCGTCAGTGTTGCGCAGCAGCACACTTTGGTCAGGATGCCGAACCACCAGCACAGCCTGGTCATTGACCGCTGGCGGCGGAGCCGGAGACAGCCCGGGCGCCGGCTCGGCAGCCAGCGCCAGCTGACCAAGGCCCAGCAGGGTTGCCAGTGCGAACGTGTTAATTTTAATCATGGAATCAGCCCCTTTTGTTTTATCGTTTGTGCGACAGCGTTATTTTGCAGTGTTCAAAGCCGCGTGAATACGTGCCAGGGCTTCCGCTTCCTGCGGTCGGCCTGTTATCTGGCAAGGATGTTCGCCCAGCATGCGGCGAAACATAACGGCATGTCGACCATTGTGAAAGAAATCATGCAGTGCGGGCATCGCAGCCCAATCCAGATGTTCTCCAAAGATGGTGTGGGCCTTGTCCAGCTCTTCCCACAACAGGCAATCGGCCAGCATCAGGTGCCGGCCTGGCAGTTTTTCAAACCACTGCCATTGCTTGAGTGCGTTTTCCAGGGTTTGCAGATGATCCTGAATTCGATTGCGTATGCCTGGCACTGTGGCAGCCAGTGCCGTGCCGGGATAAACCGCATCCTGGTATAACAGCATCCCGTGCGGGATCATCAGTTCGCTGCGACAACTTGAACCGAGCATCGCATGCTGCAGGTTTTCCTGCTCACTCAACGCGGCTTCATCACCCAGCTTGCGATGCAACCAGTCATGAATGACAGCAGATTCCGCCACCAGCTGCTCGCCCCAATGCAGCACCGGCAGCTTGAGAAAGGGACCGGTCAGACGCTGGTCCTGCCTGATTTTTTGCCACGCGTGAACTCCGTCCTTCATCGATATCCTGGCGTCGATGAAGCTGATGTTGCGAATCCGCAAATAGTAACGAATGGATTGCACCCGCCCGCGGCAGTCGAAATAACGCAAGGCAAGTGGAGGTGTTTCAATCATAGAGGCCACTCCTGATACTTACCGGTCCCAGCTGCCAGTCTGTACAAGGCTGGCGGGCAACGCGATGCTTGCGCATGAGATAATTGAACTGCGGGACCGCCTGCATGAAATATTCAACCCTGGTGCGTGCAATGCAGATGAACCGGCAGTCGGTATCAGCACGGAAGCTGTCCAGGCACTCTTCTGCAAATGGCAGGAAACCGAGTTCAACTTGCCGGACACCATGGTGATTGCCGCAACTGCCACTGCCCTCCACCAGCAGATACCAGATGTCAACGGCCGGAGCCAGCGTCTGCCCTGCTTCCAATCCAAGCGTCGTGCCGGCATGCGCCAGCTTTTCCAGCACGGTGGAAACCAGCTGGCTGAATTGCGGCAACTGCCGCAGCAACAACCGCAGCTCCCAACGGGTCAGCAATTTTTCGCGATAGCCTTCGCTGGTAATGAATGAGTTGAATATCTCTTCCGAAAATACACACACGGTCACCGGCGAGCTGGCGACAACGCTGGCGTTGCGTTTGCGACTGCCGGTAACAATGGCCATTTCACCGATGATCTCACCTGCCTGCAACTGGGCGATGCTGTGCGGTTTTTCACCATCGAAACTGACCACTTCACAATAGCCGGTAAGAATCAGAAACACATAACCACGCGTTTTTGCATCCTGCACCATCAGCACATCACCGGCGTTGTATCGGCGGATTTCTTCTTCCGCCAGGATGCTGCGCGCCCAGCGGTTTGACAAAGGTTCACCCAGCCACACCGACAGATAATGATTCATCAGTGAAGTATGGATTCCACCGTCTTCACCCAGCACCGTATAACGCTTGCCGGAACTGGCCAGTGAAAACGTGGTGTTGAACCGGTTCGACAAATGCTCCACATGCACGAATACCACACGTTCGGCATCCGATTTGAGGGCATCGGCAGGGTCACCGTGAATGGCTCCGGCACCACCATCCGCCACAACCAGATCAAAGCGTTCGGTATAGATGCGCTGCAGGCTGTCGTAGGTGTCGCCATGTACAACCCCTTGTTCAACCATATGTGAAACAGTGCCCATGCCGGTGTTGTCGCCGATGACACAGATTGATTTGGTGAGACCTTTGCAAGTGGTCGAGAAAGTGGCACCAATGGTGGGTACACTGTGCACGGTGATATGGGCCTTGATGCCGAGACCGTAGTAGTTGATGCTCTGGTTCGGTATCAATTCCCGGAAGCTGAAGAATCCTTCGACCACCTCGCGCGTATAGTTGAGATGGCAGCTGAGCTTTTCCATTGCCATTTCATAGATTTCACGGGTGGTGAGAATTTCCACTTTTTCCGGCATCAGGATCAGCGGAAACAATGCGCAGTGATCATCATGAAGATGAGTGACAAATACCGCCTTCACCTGATTCTTGGAAATCCCGCGCGCAAACAGGTGTTTGTCGAGATAGGGAATCGAGTCGATCAGGATGTAATCGCCGTTGTAGCAAAGTGCCAGGCCGGTACACGGCTCATTGGAGGTGAAGCCCGAGGCCGAGCCCAGAATTTCCAGCCCGAGCTTGACCAGTTCGCGCGGGATGAAATCGGTCTGCAATGGATAGGGAGGATTGATGATGACATCCCGGCTCAGATCCACATTCACTGCAGTACCGTGGCTTTTGACCTCATAGCAATCATGCGCACTGTGCCGGATCCGGAACGGGCCGACTTCGGCTTCGCCGTGGCGGAACGGGATCACATTGAAGAAATCCTGTACATCACGAATGCGGCCATCCGGTTTTTTCAGGGCCAGATAACGCGCCGCCTGCAGCCATTCCTGTTGCAGCCACTCCGGCGTCTGCCAGCGCTGCAGCTCTTCGACGGTCGGCCCCAGCAGCGTCAGTTGCAACAGTCGCAGTACCCGGGAGATTTCGTCGGCATCGCCCACCAGATTGAGTCTGGCGCCTGGCTCGCTGCCTTTGCCGACAAACAGGAAGTAATAAAGCGGAAATTCGAGATTGTTGAGCAGTGAACCATCCTGCTCACGTGTATCTATCAGCACCAATGTATCAATGTGCTTTATTGCCTTGAGCAACAAGCCTTTGAGCACTTCCGGCGGCTGTCCGAACAGCAGAGTGTGTTCCCCATCCCTGACCACCCGGCTGCCATCGGCTGGCTTTATGATTTCCGGTTCCATGGCCAGGAATGAGTACCTCCTTCGTTTGCTTGCGGTTATTTGTCGGCGAGATCTGCCAGAATGCGTCCATCGTATTTGTGCATGAACAGCGCCGCAACAAATGATACTGCTGCGCAACCCATCATGTAGTAGGCCGCATTGGCCGGATTGCCGGTCTCACGCGCCAGCGCAGCAATGGTCAGAGGTGCCAGACCGCTGAGTATGGAAAAGCTCAGGTTGAAGCTCATCGCCACACCGGTGAAGCGGATATAAGTGGGGAACAAATCCGCACAGATCCCGATCACGGTGCCATTGCAAAAAGACGCAACCACACCCACCAGCGCAAACATCACATAAAGATTCATGCTGTGATCCCTTGTGGCAACGAAGAATGGATACGACAGCAGCACCATCATGCCGGTGCCAAACAGCACCATCGGCTTGCGTGGTACGCGATCACTCAGCCAGGCGATGAACAACAAGCCCGCCGACAATATCGCCAGGCCGATGTTCTGGCCAAGGCTGGCTTCAACTGCCGTGTACTTCATGGTCTGCGGCAGATAGGCCGGCATCGCAAACAGCAAGCCGTTGAACCCGGCAGTCACTGCCAGCACGCCAAAACCCATCACTGTGGCACCGGGAAACCTGTTTACCAGCTCCTTGATCGGCAATGCCGATGCCCTGCCGATTGCCCGGATACGCGAGAATTCCTTGCTCTCTTCCAGCGTGAGTCGCAGGAAGAAACTGACAACGCCCAGCGCACCGCCGACGAGGAAGCCGATGCGCCAGCCCCAATTGCCTATCTCTTCGGGTGTCAGCGTGAATTGCAAGCTCAGGTTCAGCAAGGCAGCGATCAGCACCCCCGAATTCACACAGAAGAAAATCACACCGACAGAGAAACCACCGCGTCCTGGCGCAGTTTCCACCACATAGGAAATGGCACCTGGCAATTCGCCGCCAAGGCAGAAGCCCTGTATAACGCGGAGCAACACGAGCAGGATGGGGGCAAGAATCCCCACTTGTGCATAGGTAGGCAGCAAACCGATGCAGGTGGTGGCACCTGACATCATCAGGATCGTGATCACCAGCACTTTGCGGCGGCCTATGCGGTCACCAATGTGGCTGAAAAAGATGCCGCCCAAAGGACGTGCAAAATATCCGACTGCAAAAGTACTGAATGACAACACCAGCGACAGCAGGGCATCGGTGCTCTGGAAGAACGCCTTGCCTATGTATTGTGCGAACTGGCTGTAGACCACAAAGTCATAGAATTCCAGTGCCCCGCCCAGACTGGCCAGCAGAATCAGACGCCAGTCGGCCCAGTTGACTTTGGTATTGGCTGAACAAGCGGCCGGAGTTGTCATGTTGATGGGTTATCCCGATTGTTGTTTGTTCCTGGGAGATGGCCGTCCTGATGGCAGGACGCCGCAGTATAGTGAATCCTTCTGGCAAAACTAAAGCAAAAAATGCCATACCTTTCGCGCTGTCCGGACCTGCTTTGCGGCAGGTTGCTTCCCTGCAACAATGGTAGTATGAAAGCCCTGTCTGCCGCTGGCGGCCACCAGACTCCAAGTATGCCGATTCACACCATCCAACCTGTTCCAGATACCGTCACCATCAACACGGCAGTCAGGCTTTGGGTTCCCGCATTGACAGCGACCTTGCTGGCACTGGCCTGTGCATGCGCCGGCGCCGAAGGCTTGGGGGGCATTTCGGCGGAAGTGCTTTACAACGACAATCTGTCACGCTCACCTTATGAAGCCAGTGTGGCGGGTGACAAAAGCCTCGAACTTGGACTGTGGCAAGGTCTGCATATCCAGCTCGCTGATTACACTGCGCTGCACCTGCAGGGCACGCTCTCGCACCAGCAATTCAATCACCTGACCGGCCTGTCCAACACCCGGGTTGGCGGCAGTGCCGAACTCAGCCACAAATTCGGTCTGGGGGCCGAAGTCCCGGTACTTTCCTTCACGACCTATATTGAACGCAGCCATTATCATGACAACCATCGTGACCAGAGCCTGTACCGCGAAAGCCTCGCACTGCGTCAACGCATTGCAGAGCAGTGGCAGTGGTCAGTCACTGCATCCCATGAATGGCAGGATGGCGACTACGGCCAATACAGCCCCTACCCACCACCGGCACCGCCGCTCCCCGGCAATGTCTGGGATTTGCATGCCTGGCAACTGTCCCTCAATATCGAAAAGGATCTGGGCGCCTCCAGCTGGCTGAGCTCAACCATTGCCTGGCGTGACGGCGACATTGTTGCCTCCACACCGCAATATCCAAAAATCCTGGAAGCATCCACTGCCATTGCGTTTGATCCGGTGTTCGGACCCGGCATTGTGGCCTATCGCATGTCGGCCACCACGCGTACGGTTTCGCTGGACTGGAACCACAGCGTCGGAGAGAACTCGACACTGTATGTGGGAGTTGAACGGCAATGGAGTCACGGCTACGAGAATCTGGGTTACCAGACCGCTATAATCCGGACCGGATTCCTCCACAATTTCTGAACCTGCACCCCCAGTCCCACAGGAAGGTTTCATGTTTCGCCTTGTTGTCAAAATGGTTGTTGCGGTTTTCCTGGGCAGTTTGTGCTGGCAGGCGGCAACCGCGGCCACGCTCACGCTCGCGCTGACGGACCAGAATGACGCACCAGTGGATGATGCCGTGCTCTACATCACCAGCATCGATGGCAAACATGGCACCCCTGCGCCGAAAATTGCGATCGTCGACCAGCTCAACGAAATGTTTGTACCGCATGTGCGGGCAATATCGGTCGGGTCACGCGTGAATTTTCCGAACTCGGACCAGGTACGTCACCATGTCTATTCCTTTTCCGAAGCCAAGACCTTTGAACTCCCGCTCTATACCGGCGTGCCAGCGCAACCGGTCCTGTTCGACAAAGCAGGTCTGGTGACACTGGGCTGCAACATCCACGACCACATGCTGGGGTACATTCTGGTGCTGGATACGCCCTGGTTCGCCGAAGTGCACGATGGCAAGGCCGTCATCACCAATCTGCCGGCCGGCAAACTGGCGGTGGAAATATGGCATCCACGCATGATGCAGGAAGCGGCTTTGCAATTGAATCTTGCAATAACCGCGGAACAGAACGCCAGCATCAGTCAGCGCCTGGAACTGCGTCCCGAACGCATGGTGCGCCGCGCCCCGCGGCGTGCTGGCAACCGATACTGACCAGTCAACAGTGATGAGCCTGCAATTCCAGCACTTTCAAACACGGCTCCTGGTCTACCTGGTACTGCCGCTGTTGCTGGTGCTGGGCGCCATCTATGTGGCGGTTGACCGTGCCAACAACAATAACGCCAACGAAATAATCAAGCGCGACCTGGAAACGGGTGTCGCCAATTTCAATGCTGCCATCAATGACCGCAATGAAAATCTTGCCATTGCCAGTGATGCCCTCACCGGCGATTACGCGTTCCGCCAGGCTTACAACACCGACCGTCTCACGTTGCAGTCAGCAATGAAAAATCTGCTGGGCCGGCTGTCCACTGCCGACTTCATTGCGATGGTTGATGCCAATACCCACCAGCTGCGTGTGGATACCCATCGGCCACAATTGCAAGGTGTCATGCCGGAGTGGCTGTCCCTGATCACGGCTGCCGAGGCACTCGACATCAAGGGTGAGTATGCGGAAGCCAGCGACGTGATTGTGCTTGATGGACATCCCTACCATATGACCGTACTGCCGTTTCTGAATCCGGATCTGGCCGGGTGGATTGCCATCGGCTTTGAAATAGGCGGCTCGTTCACCGCCGATTTCAAGCGATCAGTAGCTGCCGATGTCAGCGTGCTGTTCAAGGACGGCAACAATCCGTGGCAAACCAGCGGTTCGACACTGCCCGCACCCATGCCTTTGCAACTGGCCACCGTGTTCCAGAGCAGCAGCAGTCCTTATTCCTTGCTGCGGCTGGGGAATGATGATTATGTCAGCCTGGCCAGTCCGCTCAGCAAGGACGGCGATGTGCAAGTGCTGCTGCAACGCTCACTGGCTGCACAACTGCAACCTTTCAGGGCCTTGCAACAGCGCCTGTTCACGATTTTTGCGATCGGTCTCATCCTGTTGATGTCGGCGCTGATGTGGGTGTCACGCAACGTGACAAAACCGCTGGAACTGTTGACACAAGGCGCCCGCCGCATCGCCACCGGTGATTACCTGCAACAGGTGACAATTCCCCTCAAGGATGAAATCGGCGAATTGGCCGCTGCTTTCAACGCGATGGCTACTGGCCTGGCCGAGAAGGAAAAAGTACGTGCATTACTTGGCAAAGTTGTCTCGCCCGAGATTGCCAATGAATTGCTGAACCGGCAGACTGAACTCGGTGGCGAAGAGCGCGAAGTCACGATAATGTTCACTGATGTGCGCGGATTCACCCCCATGTGCGAAGGCCATTCACCCCGCGAAATTCTTGCGCTGCTGAATGACTATTTTTCGATGCTTGCCAAAGTGGTCGAGAGTCACAACGGGGTGGTGGACAAATACATTGGTGATGCGGTGATGGCCTTGTTCGGCGCACCGGTGCCGGATGCAGCAGCACCCACACAAGCCGTGCTGGCGGCGCTGGCCATCAAACCGGCGCTGGCGGTGCTCAACCAGACCTTGATTGCACGTGGAGCAAAGCCGCTTGCCATGGGCATCGGCATCAATACCGATCGCGTGGTGGTCGGCAACATGGGATCACAGTCACGACTGAATTACACAGCCATCGGTGCCGGTGTCAATCTGGCTTCACGTCTCGAAGGTCTCAACAAACGCTACGGCTCGCCTGTCATCGTCAGTGCCGGTACTGCCATGGCGGCACCCCTGTTTCTTTATCTGCCGCTGGATCGGGTACGGGTCAAGGGCAAACTGGAGCCGGTGGACATTTTCGAGCCGCTATGTGAATTGGAGACTGCATCCGTGGCATTGACTGAAGCAGTGGCGTTGTTCAGGACGTTTCTGCAGCAATGGCAAGCCGGTTCCTGGCCAGCTGCTGCCAGGACTCTGGAACTCTACGCCGCAGCCGACTCCACACTGGCCGAACTCGACAACAATCTGGTAACGCTCTACCGGCAACGCCTGCAACATTTCAGTCAGTCTGCGCCACCCGGCTGGGATGGCGTCAGCACTTGTGATGAAGAACAGGTGCAGTGATGACGGCAGCAGTGCAACGCAAATTCATCCACTGTGACTGCGACTGCTTCTTCGCTGCAATTGAAATACGCGATGACCCGGCATTGCGCGGACTGCCCGTGGCGGTGGGTGGTGACGAATCCCGCCGTGGTGTCATCGCCACGTGCAATTACGAAGCCCGCAAGTTTGGTGTGCATTCAGCGATGGCGTCCGCCACTGCCCGGCGCCTGTGTCGCGACCTTGTCATCATCCCGCCCGATTTTGAAAAGTACAAACTGGCCTCACAGCAGATCAATTGCATCTACCAGGACTACACGGATCTGGTCGAACCCTTGTCACTTGATGAAGCCTTTCTCGATGTCACTCACAGCACCGCAATGCGTGGCAGCGGACAACTGATTGCAAGTGACATTCGTCGCAGGGTGAAGGAAACGGTAGGTATCACGGTGTCGGCAGGCATAGCCCCCAACAAGTTTCTCGCCAAAATCGCCAGCGACTGGAACAAGCCCGATGGCCAGTTCGTGATTACGCCGGAGCAGGTTTGCGGCTTTATCGGCAACCTGCCAGTAAAAAAAATCCCCGGAGTCGGCAATGTCACTGCCCGCAAGATGCAGTTGATGGGTATTGATACCTGTGCCGACTTGCAGAACTGGAGCAAGACCCGACTGCTGGAACATTTCGGCAGCTTTGGTGAGCGCCTGTTTGCTCTGTGCCGGGGCGAAGATGACCGCAGGATCGAACTCGACAGCGAGCCGAAATCAATCAGTGTCGAACAAACCTATGCGGTTGATCTGCTTACGCTGGATCAATGCCTGTCTGCGTTGCCTGGGTTGCTGGACCAGTTGCAACGCCGGCTCGCCAACCGCAATGTCAGCCACAACATCAACAAGCAGTTCATCAAACTCAAGTTCAACAATTTTGTTTCGACCACGGTTGAACATGTGGCACCGTCACCCGGACTTGATGGCTACATGGCACTGTGCCGCACCGGTTTCGAACGCGGCGCTTTGCCGGTGCGTCTGCTGGGCATCGGCGTGCGCTTGCGGCAACGTGGCGGACTCACACAACTGCAATTGCCTTTGCAGCCGTAATGTCGACAATGGGCGGACTGCATCCTGTCCTGGCCACTACCGAACCCATGTCCCGCTATCGCCCACCAGCTCCGCCCATGGCTCCCTACATCACTGTCGAGGGAGAAAAGGCCTTGCGTGATGAACTTGAGCAGCTTTGGCGGTTCGAGCGTCCCAGGGTAACCCAGTCAGTCACCGAGGCTGCCGCCCAGGGTGACCGTTCGGAAAATGCCGAATACATCTATGGCAAAAAGAGACTGCGTGAAATCGACAGTCGCGTGCGTTTTCTGCGCAAACGGCTGGAGGTGCTGAAAGTTGTACGGGAACTGCCCACAGATACCAACAAAGTCTGGTTCGGTGCCTGGGTGGAACTGGAAGACGAGAACGGCGGGAGCTGCCGCTACCGCATGGTGGGTCCTGATGAACTCAACCCCGCGCTCGGTTACATCAGCATCGACTCGGTTCTGGGACGCGCCTTGCTCGGCAAACCACGCGATGCCGAAATCAGCATCGAAACCCCCAAAGGCAAACGCAGCTACGTGATCACAGCCGTTTCCTACCAGAAACCTGACGCGCAGGGTTGAAGCCATGCAGCATGTAACCATCGTCGGATTTCGCAAGGTGCTTGGCACCAGCCTGACAATCCCGATGGAAATGCTGAATGCGGCCGACCTCATAAAACGCATCCAGGGTGGCAACCACCAGAAACTGCAACTGCAACTGGTACATCCGGCTGGCGGCAATATCCAGCTCACGGCCGGGCTCGAACTGGTCTGTCGCCATACCCTCAGGGATGTGAGCAAAACCGATCTGATTATCATTCCGGCACTGTGGGGCAATCCCAAAGGTGTGGCCCGGCAGTATCCACAACTGCTGCTCTGGCTGCAGCAACACGCAGATACTCCTATTTGCGCAGTCGGTACCGGCAGTTTCTTTCTGGCGGAAGCAGGTCTGCTCAACCACAAAGTGGCCACTACCCACTGGTACTACTTTGACCAGTTTGCAAAGACTTACCCCGAAGTGATCCTGCAACGGGACCGGTTTATCACACGTGCGGGCAATCTCTATTGTGCCGGCAGCGTCAACTCTGTGCGCGACGTGATGCTGCATTTCATCGAAGTGCATTACGGACAGGATATCGCCAACGAGGTATCACGCCATTTCACGCACGAGCTGAAACGCAGCTATACGGGCAGTTTCCTCAACCAGACCCAGCAGCATTATCACCAGGACGAAACCATCGTGGAAATCCAGGACTGGCTGCACAATGCCTATCATGAACCATTGTCGCTGCGAACAATCGCCGGCAAATACCAGCTCAGCATCCGCACTCTCAATCGACGCTTCAAGCTTGCCACTGACAAAAGTCCGATGCAGTACCTGCAACAGGTCCGTCTCGACAATGCCAAGGAATTATTGCGAAACAGCAATCTGCCAGTGGCAGAAATTGCCTTCAGCACCGGCTATGGCGACAGCAGCCAGTTCGCCGCACAATTCCGCAAGAGCATGTCAGTATCTCCCAGCGCTTATCGCGATCTGGTGCGAAAGAAATTGTTCCAGGTGAACCAGCAGAGTGAACAATGAACCAACAGTGGGAGCAAATAGTGGGGACATACAGTGAAGACAAACACAGAGTTGTCTCGGGCGTCAGAGTAACCTGTCCTCACCCAAGCCCGAAGGGCAATTGGTGAGTGGTTAATCTGACACCTCTGGCAAGTTGGATAGTTGGATAGTTGATAGGCAGTGATTGACTGCCGGCCTTTCACACTTCCTGTATTTCGTCTTCGGCAACCGTGTCGCCAAGACGCTTGCCACGATGCGAGCGCTGCTTGTCTGTCACTGTCTTCAGACGACGTTCGACGGCATTGAACGCATCACGGATCGCCACATAAATGTCTTCATGGGCATGCTTGTCGTGATGGTCATGGGCTACAACTATATCGTGATTGGGCATCAGTGCTTCCACACCTACGTGATAGACACGGCCCTTGTGATGGTTGTTGTGGGGAGCTTCAAGAATGACTTTCAGACTCTGGATTTTGTCGCTGTACCTTTCCAGCTTTTCCAGACGTTTATGAACTGCTTGCTGAACTGCATCACTATGTTCAATACCTCGGAACAGCACTTGCGCGTTACTAATCATCGGCGCCTCCTGTACGCAGTGAATGGATAAGGGACAGCACTCCCTTGCGGGAACGTCCTGTCCCTCGTACCTGATACTACGCCCGGCACTTCGACTGTCAAACGCTTTTTCCGCAGCAAATGATCCTCGCCAAATATTGTTGTTTCCCGGCAAAAAACCCTTGTAAGGCCGCTTGGGGGGTGCTTAGATATTGCATCTTTTTTTTGCGCCACACACCTCAGGACAGTCAGTGCCGCGGTTTCTGTAGGTGTTTTTCCAGGGTCTTACTGCCCGGTTTGTTTGCCCAGGTAGTACCAGTGCCACGGTTCATAAAGCACCCCGAAGGAATTGTTGCGTGGAAAAGACAATCTGAAACCGAACTCACCGGCACGGCGCAGCAGCCAGGCAAAGGCCGGAGTCTCTTCAAAATTCTCTTCCAGATAAGGATGCCCCGGACAACCCAGATCCAGCGCCCGGCCACTGTGGTGTTCACTGAAACCGGGTGCAGCATTCACTTGCAGTATGGCGCGAATATCAAGTCCGCGATCCAGTTTGCGCTGGATAAGCTGACGCTGGTAATCAACACTGCGGTAGGCAGAAACCAGTTGCAGAATGTGCCCTTCAGCAGCAGCAGCCAGTTGCATGCTGCTCCAGGCCAATGCAGTTTCCGCATCCAGCATGGCCGGACGGCCCACGATGTCATTGCCCACCGAAACCAGCCTGCTGCATTCAGCATGCTCGGGCATGCCGCAGGTTTGCCGGTAGTCGGCCGGAATGCCAAGCTGTTCATGAATTTCCTGCAACAAAATATGTCCCTCCTTTATATGTTTCCATGATGCCATGCCTGCGGGGCAGCTGACTGCCGGGTCTGTTGCTTAAACTTTGCGGATTTTGGCCATTATTCAATATATTATGGCTATTATTGAATTAATGTGTCAGTGAGCCCTGACTATGATGACCCAACTCTCCAGGAACCAGATTTCATGTCCCATCTACCCGTCATAGTCGGTTTTGGCGGCATCAGCCCGGCTGGCCGCAGCAGCATGCATTACGGGTTTCGCCGACTGGTATTTGACCAGCTCAGCCGCACCGAACAGCTGCAGACCTTGCAGAACCTGGCGGTACTGACCGGACTCTTGCGGCACGAAGGTCATCATTGGGTCCATGGCGATGGTCATGTGGTGGAAGTCCAGACTTTTCTGGCTGGACATCAGCAGCAACTGCTCAACAGTACCCTGATCCGCAAACTCGAAAACAATCTGTTCGATCCTGCCCACCTGCCAATGCATGCAGCGCTTTCACTGGAAAGTTTGCAACCGGATGCCCCGCTGCGCTTCTCGATTGCTGCGCGCAAACTGCCGGCCAGACTGCCTGCCAACTGGCAGGTGCTCGGCAATGACGGCAAACAGTGCCAGATCCAGGTAAATGGCACCCTGGATGTACTGGTCAAGGATTCATTTGTGAGCCCGGTCAACACTGCCGGTCAGTTACCCACCGGCTTTGCACCCGAAAGCCTGTATCCGGCCCGCAGTCACCCGCGCGGTTTGCAGATGACACTGTATGCCGCTTCCGATGCGTTGTTTTCACTCGGTCTTGATTGGGAATTGATCCAGTCGAAAGTTGCGCCAGACCAGATAGCAGTTTATGCCGGCAGCAGTCTGAACCAGCTCGACTATGACGGTTACGGCGGCCTTCTGAAAGCCCGACTGCTCGGCAAGAAGATCACCTCCAAACAATTACCGCTCGGCTTCGGTGAAATGCCGGCAGACTTCATCAATGCCTACATGATCGGCAGTGTCGGCAATACCGGCACCAATCTTGGTGCCTGCGCATCGTTCCACTACAACCTCAGCCAGGCCATCAATGACATACGGCGCGGTACCCATCGCGTGGCCATCGTCGGTGCCAGTGAAGCACCTCTGACCCCGGATATCATCGAAGCATTCGCCAACATGGGCGCTCTGGCCGATGATGCCGGTTTGCTGCAACTCGATGCACAGCTGGGTCGCACCACCCCCGACCATCGTCGTGCCTGCCGGCCGTTCGGCAACAACATTGGCTTCACCCTGGCGGAATCGGCACAATTCTTCGTGTTGTTCGACGATGCCCTGGCCATGGAACTTGGTGCCACCATTCATGGTGCCGTCAACGATGTGTTCATCAATGCCGATGGTTACAAGAAATCCATAGCCGGCCCGGGCATCGGCAACTATCTGACCATGGCCAAGGCCGCAGCCGCCACGCAGAGCGTGCTAGGCAATCAAAGCCTGCAACAACGTACGTTCGTGCAGGCCCACGGTACCGGCACGCCGCAGAACCGCACCACTGAATCAGCCATCTTTGCCGATGTTGCGCGCCACTTCGGTATCCGCAACTGGCCGGTTACTGCAATGAAATCCTATCTGGGTCACTCCATTGCCTGTGCAGGCGGCGACCAGTTGGCGATGACGCTGGGAGTATGGAAGCATGGAGTCATTCCCGGCATTCTCACCACGCAACAACTGGCTGATGATGTCAGCAAGGACAATCTGGATTTCCTGCTGCAACACCGGCAGATTGATCCATTGTCGTTCGATGCCGCCCTGCTCAACTCCAAAGGTTTCGGCGGCAACAACGCCACTGCCTCCATCCTCTCGCCTGCTGTGGCAACACGCATGCTGACCAACAAGCATGGCGCCGCCGCTCTCAAACAGTGGCAACAACGCAACGAGGATGTGCAAGTTAAAATTGCCGAATATGAGCATCGCACCATGCGCGAACAAATTGCGCCGCTCTATCGCTACGACCATGAAGTGAAAAACGGCAGCAAGGACCTGGGCTTCAAGGGAAACAAGCTGCATCTGCGTGGCTATGCGCAGGCGGTGGAGCTGGATCTTGAAAATCCGTATCCGGATATGGTGGAGATGGGCCAATCATCATGAACAAGCCGGCAATCCTGCTCCCCGTTTCGGGTTGACGATTTCAGATCCTGTGACCCGGAAGTGCCATATCAGGCTGGCTTTGCTGCAGATACATATTTTCAGTGCGCATAACCGGTGTGTCATTCCTGGAATCCAGCGTAGATGACGCAAGTATCTGCCGCTTCAACAGCAGTACAGCTTCCACATTCGGCATTTCCATAGCGGTACTCATGTCCGGATTGAAAAAGATACCCATGGCGCGCTCCTCGTTGGCTCGGGGTGTGCTGCTGGCCATCAGCAGAATTGATCCCGTCCTTGCAGTGTTTTAACGACACTTGTCAGCAATTCTTGAGTGCTTTCGACCAAAGTGTGCGGCAGTGCACAGACGTATCGCCACGCGTCAAATAATTGACTTCCCTCCGGCATCAGCCAATGTGAATCTGCAACCGGTGGCAAACTGACATCCATGGAGTTTGTGAGTATTATTGACAGGCTGTTTACCATTGACTCAGGTGGATCACAGTCACTTACACTGCAGTATTCCGCGTTAATTGTTCGCCTGCTTGTTAATCAGCGTGCAAAACTTTCCAGATTAGGGGTGGAAACAGCGTCCAATAGTTTCCACCTCCGTGTGTCATCCTCTGGCGTTTTAGCCGGAGGTATCTGGAGTGTATTACATGGATATTATTGTCGAAATTCGCAG
>CAILUG010000026.1 GCA_903837345.1 uncultured Gammaproteobacteria bacterium
GGTTCGGCGACCGTCTGCAGCCAGGGATGGCTGCAGCCGAGCCCCCATGGATGGGTTCACGGCGTGTCGACGAACCCTGTCCCCGCCAGCGGCTGTGCGCTGAAAAATTTGAACCCCTGAATAAAATTCACCAGAAGCATATAACCGCCCAAGGTTGTACCCAGATCATGTGCAGATGTATCCGGCCCAGTGCTTTATACTTGCGGCCCTATTCGTCAGTGGAGTTGCAGTGAACACTCTTGATCTTCGCACCCTGCCCCCGCCCCAGGCGGCGGGTAGTCGTCAGTATTGGGGGGGACTTGAGGGCGGCCTTGGCGCTTTGGTGCTGGCACGGGCGGCAGTGCAGTCGGATGGCATCTGCCTGGTCATCACCGAGAATTCACAGCAGGCTACCCGCCTGCATGAAGAGCTGCAGTTCTTCCTGGCCGGCGATCCGGCCAATGCCGACATCAAGTTGCTGGAATTCCCGGACTGGGAAACCCTGCCTTACGACAATTTCTCGCCGCATCAGGACATCATTTCAAAACGGCTGGAAACGCTGTATCTGTTGCCCACTACCCGACGTGGCATCCTGATCCTGCCGATCACGACCCTGCTGCACCGCCTGCCGCCAGGCTCTTACATCAAGGCCACTACCCTGCTGCTGAAAACCGGCCAGCGCTTTGCATTGCATGACATGCGCAAGGCACTGGAAGCCGCCGGCTATCGTTGTGTTGACAGCGTGTTCGAGCATGGCGAGTTTGCGGTGCGTGGCTCGATCATGGATCTGTACCCGATGGGCAGCACTACGCCGTTCCGGATCGAACTGTTTGATGACGAGATCGAAAGCCTGCGCATCTTTGCGCCGGAAACACAGATATCCAGTGACAAGGTCGACAGCATCCGGCTGTTGCCCGGTCGTGAATATCCGCTGCATCCTCAGGCCATCGCCAATTTCCGCCAGGCCTTCCGCGAAGCGTTTGCGGTGGATGTGCGCAAATGCCCGCTGTATGAAGATGTCTCCAAGGGTATCGCCAGCTCCGGCATCGAATACTACCTGCCGCTGTTTTATCCGGAACTGGTGTCGCTGTTCGATTACCTGCCCGCCAAAGTTGATTGTTATCTTTACGGTGAAGTGCATGCAGGTGCCGAACAGTTCTGGCGCGAGATTCGCAGCCGTTTTGAAGAACGTCGTGTTGACAACGAACGGCCGCTGCTGCCCCCCGACCGCGTGTTCCTGGGTGTGGAAGAAATTTTTTCGGCATTGAAAAAATTGCCGGTGACCCAGTTGTCACCAACCGTCAAAACCGATGCAGCTGGCGCTTTCAACCTGACCACCCTGCCGCTGCCGGACCTGACGATCGATCACCATATCGAGCAACCCCTGGGCCGGCTGGAGCAGTTTCTGCTCAGTCATGAAGATACGGCCGTGCTGTTTTGCTGTGACTCGGCCGGCCGCCGCGAGACTTTGCTGGAACTGTTGCGACGCATCCGGCAGGAACCCCAGCCTGTGCAGGACTGGCAGCAATTCCTGACCAGCAATGCCAGACTCAATATCACCGTGTCGCCGCTGGAATCCGGCTTCTGGCTGCAGGACCCGCCCTGGATAGTCATTACCGAAAACCAGTTGTTCGCGCATCACGTCAGCCAGCGCCGGCGCCGCGGTCGTGTGCAGGACAATACCGAATTTGTCATCAAGAGCCTGACCGAACTCAACCCCGGTTCTCCCGTGGTGCACAGTGATCACGGTGTAGGCCGCTATCTGGGCCTGCAGTCGTTCGAGGTGGAAGGCCAGCTCACCGAGTTTCTGGTGATGGAATATGCCGATGCCGCCAAACTGTATGTGCCGGTGTCCAGCCTCAATCTGATCAGCCGCTACAGTGGCGGTGATCCCGAGCATGCTCCCTTGCACAAACTCGGCAGCGACCAGTGGCAGAAAGCCAAGCGCAAAGCCGCAGAAAAAATCATCGATGTGGCCGCTGAACTGCTTGACCTGCATGCCCGTCGTGCCGCGTTGAGCGGCCACAAATTCGTGGTACCGGCCGCGGATTACCAGTTGTTCGTGAATGCGTTCCCGTTCGAGGAAACCGAAGACCAGCGCGAAACCATTGAAGCAGTTATCAACGACATGCAGCAGGGGCGACCGATGGACCGGCTGGTGTGCGGCGATGTGGGCTTTGGCAAAACCGAAGTGGCCTTGCGCGCTGCCTTCATTGCCGTGAGCAACCACAAGCAGGTGGCGGTGCTGGTGCCTACTACCCTGCTGGCCCAGCAGCATTTTGAAACTTTCCGCGACCGCTTCGCCGATTGGCCGGTCAATATTGCGTTGTTGTCGCGCTTCGTCAGCGGCAAACAGCAGGATGCCACGCTCGCTGCGCTGGAAAACGGCACTGTTGACATTGTGGTCGGCACCCACAAACTGCTGCAGGAAGATATCAAGTACAAGAATCTCGGCCTGCTGGTAATCGACGAAGAGCACCGGTTCGGCGTGCGGCAAAAAGACCGGTTGCTGAATCTGCGTGCCAGCGTCGACATCCTCACGCTCACCGCCACCCCGATTCCACGCACACTCAACATGGCCATGTCGGAAATGCGCGATCTGTCGATCATCGCCACGCCACCGGCGCGCCGGCTGTCCGTGCTTACATTCGTGCGCCAGTCGTCACCGGCCCTGATCAAGGAAGCCATCCACCGCGAACTGTTGCGTGGTGGTCAGGTGTTCTATCTGTACAACGAAGTCAAAACCATCGAGAAAGCCGCTGAAGACATCCGCAAGATGGTGCCGGAAGCGCGCGTTTGTGTCGGTCACGGCCAATTGCGTGAAAGCGACCTCGAACGCGTGATGGCCGATTTTTACCACAAACGTTACAACGTACTGGTTTGCTCCACCATCATCGAGACCGGCATCGATATTCCCAGTGCCAATACCATCATCATCGAACGCGCGGATCAGCTCGGGGTCGCACAACTGCATCAACTGCGCGGCCGCGTAGGCCGCTCCCATCACCAGGCCTATGCCTACATGCTGACGCCACACCCGAAAGAGATGACCGGTGATGCACAGAAACGCCTGGATGCGATCAGTGCTGCCGATACCCTCGGTGCAGGTTTCACATTGGCGAGTCACGATCTGGAAATCCGCGGTGCCGGCGAGTTGCTGGGTGAGGAACAGAGCGGTCACATGCAAACCATCGGCTTCAGTCTTTACAGTGAAATGCTGGCTGATACCGTCAAAATGCTGAAGCAAGGCAAGAAGCCCGACCTCGACAAGCCCTTGCGCACCAATACTGAAGTCAATCTGCGCATCCCTGCGCTGTTGCCGGACACCTATCTGCCGGATGTGCATGGCCGCCTGATGCTGTACAAACGGGTGGCTGGCGCCGGTTCGGAAGCAGAACTCACCGAACTGAAGATCGAATTGATCGACCGCTTCGGGCTTTTGCCCGAGCCGGCCCAGAATCTGCTGACAGTGGCCCGCCTGCGCTTGCAGGCTGAAAAGCTTGGCATCCAGAAAATTGAAATGTCCAACACCGGTGGCAAAATCAAATTCGCCGGCAACACCGTCATTGATCCGTTGACGCTGGTACATATGGTGCAATTCGAGAGCAAGCTCTACAGTTTTGGCGGGCCCGATGAACTGCGCTTCCGCATGGAAAGCCTGGATGCCAAACAGCGCATTGCCTTTGTGGAAGCATTGCTGGCAAAGTTGGCCAACCCCGCACCTGCTGCCAAGCCGCCGGTCAAACCGGCTTCGCTGAAACTGCCGCTGGCGGGCAACAGGAATCGTCATGGTTAGGCATGCAATGAAATTGCCGGTTATCTTGCTGCTGGGCTGCGCGCTGTCGCCGCTCGGCCTGTGGGCGCAGCAACCGGCTCCTGCGCCGGAAGCTGACAAAACGGCAGCACGCGATCCGCGCGGCCCCAGCGCCGATGGCCTTTACTGGTTTGAAGTGGAAGTCACCATATTCAGTTCTGTCTATGGTGGTGCACGCAACAACGAGATTCCGGTGCCCGACAACAACAATTTGCGCTACCTGGGTCAACTGCGACGCCTGCAGAACCAGAGTGATTCCTACCAGTTCCCGTTTGCCACTGATAGCGGCCAGCCAACATTCGTCGGCGCCCCCAGGGTGTCCATCAACGGCAACCCGAATATAGCCGTGCCGGTCGGGGAAGGTCCGGTGTACTCGCCGGCTGATCCGAATGCCTTCAAGATTCTCGATCAGGAGCGTGATCCGTTCCTGGCACTTGATCGTCGCTACTGGCGTTTCAACCAGCTTAATTCACGCCTGCAAAGCAACGGCGAGCACAAAGTGCTGTGGCATCAGGCGTGGCGTCAGCCCATCAAGCCACGCGCACAAGCACCGGCGCTGCAAGTCGAAGGCGGCAACGCTTTTGGTGAACATTACGAACTGGAGGGCAGCGTGCGTCTGATCGGTACCGGTAACGACGCCAATATTGACGCCAATTTGTGGTTGAGCAGCTTCAGCAAGACCCGTTCTGGACATTGGCAATTGCCGGAGCGGCCGCCCCTTGCAACAACCGGCTCCGGTGCCAGTAACAGTGAGTTGGGAAACGAAGCGTGGTACCCCGACAGCATCTGGCAACTCAACCAGAACCACGATCTGGGGCCCAATGCGCTCTACTATCTGGATCATCCAACCCTGGGTTTGCTGGTTGAAATCCGTCCCTACCTGGTGCCGGAAACCAGAGTGCCGGAAACCAAAACCAGCCCGGTCAAACCTGCCAGAAAACGCGGCTTCGAATAAGGGATTACAGCATCAGGCCGGCTTGAGCAACATCTGGCAGCAATGCCTGAGCACGATCCTGATGCCGTCCACGCCCTGCACCAGCACCTGCCTGATTTCATCGAGCGAGATTTCGCCGCCGCCGAGACCGGCACCCCGATTCACCACCAGTGCCAGCATCGCATAGCGCAGCCCCAGTTCACGGCACAGTGCCGCTTCCGGCATGCCGGTCATGCCGACGATGTCGCAACCATCCCGGTACATGCGGCGGATCTCGGCAGCCGTTTCCAGTCTCGGACCTTGCGTGCAGCCGTACACCCCGCCCAGCCGGTATTCCAGCCTGGCTTGCTTGACAGAACCGGCCAGACACTCCATCAGCAGCGGATCAAACGGATTGGTGAAATCAATGTGATGGGCGAGTGAATGCTCATCGGTGATAAAGGTGTGTTCACGCCCGTAGCTGTAATCAATGATCTGATCCGGAATTACCAGGCGGCCCGGAATCATGCCGGCACTGATGCCGCCGGTGGCATTGATCGCAACTATACTGTTGCAGCCGAGACTGTGCAGAGCCCACACATTGGCGCGGTAGTTGATGCGATGTGGGGCCACCGTGTGGTGCTCGCCATGACGAGGCAAAAACCACACCGGACCGGCCGCCGTTTGTTCTTCGAAAACATCGACAGGTTCATCCGCAAAAGGAGTATTGACCTGGTGGGTGGTGGTGACCGGCCCGAGACCGAGCCGGTAGAGTCCGCTGCCGCCGATGACGGCCAGCCGCACTGGTTCAGGCCGGTTTGAAGTAGGCATTGGTGCTGTCGGAGTGATCAGTCACGTCGCGAATACCCTTGAGTTCCGGCAATTTGTGCAACAGGGTTTTTTGTACACCTTCTTTCATTGTCACGTCAGCCTGGCCACAACCCTGACAGCCACCGCCGAATTTCAGCACAGCTATCATGTCGTCGGTGACGTGATCGAGACTGATATTGCCGCCGTGCTGCGCAAGACCCGGATTGATGTCGCTGTAGAGAATGTAATTGATCTTGTCCTGCAGCGAACTGTCGGGGCCGACTTTCGGCATGCGGGAATTGGGCGCGCGTATCGTCAACTGGCCGCCCATGCTGTCTTTGGCAAAATCAACAATGGCTGCTTCCAGATAAGGCTTGCTCTTGCCTTCCACCCACGCGTTGAATTCGTTGTAGCGAAACAGTTCGTCACCGTCTTCCTGTTCGCCGGGCCGGCAAAAGGCAATGCAGGTTTCTGCCTTGGGGGTGCCGCCATCAAGTACGAACACGCGTATCGCGATGCCTTCGCAATTCTGTTTGGCCAGCAAGTCCTTGAGGTAGTTCTGGCCGGAATCGGTGATTTCAATCATGGAAGTTACCCTGAAATGTCTTTGCTGTGTGCCGCATGCAGTAAAATGGGACTGTTAACCCGTTTTTCAAACAAGCCAGCATGGTACCGATGGAGATCAACAACTTGAACCAGAACAGCCGCCAGGATCCCTCCAGCAACGAGCCACCCAAACAGATTCCGTTCTACAAGGTGATCATCAGCGTGATCCAGGCCAGCTTCGGCGTGCAGAACAACAAGAACCGCGAACGGGATTTCACCCAGGGCAAGTTCTGGCCCTTCGTGGTGGCGGCACTGCTGGTCACTGTTGCGTTCGTGCTGACCGTTGCCACGGTTGTGAAGATGGTGCTGGCCAACAAATAATAAAAAGCAAACGACTAATTATGGTGCTGGCTGATGAAATACAGAAAGCCGGCTACCGCAATTGCCACTGCAAAAAAGGCGGCAATGGTATCGGCTTTGCTGTCAGCCGGATCCGGATCGCGATGCGGTTCGGCGTGGGTATCGTGATGTTGGTCGTGACTGCTCATGCAAACTCCTGGGGCCGGATCAAAGCCAGCGGCTGAATTCTGGTGCGAATTGTAAACTTCACCAGAGACAAGGCCAAGCCAATTTCACGATAACTGTTTGGCAAGAATGCCGAATCCCTTGTTTTTCTTGGGGAAAGCACTTGTGCAAGGACTTGGGGTCGATGGAAACGGCGTAGTATCATAAGCGTTTGCAGTACCCGTGCTTCGCCTTACATCCGGACCTTTCATGTACCGTTACGACAATTACGACCGGCAGATGCAGCAGGATCGCATCGCCCAGTTCCGCGACCAGACCCGCCGCTTCCTGGCCGGCGAACTGGAAAACGCGCAGTTCCTGCCTTTGCGACTGCAAAACGGCCTTTATGTGCAACGCCTCGCCCCCATGCTGCGGGTGGCGATTCCCTATGGCTGCCTGTCCACACGGCAATTGCGCAAACTGGCGCATATCGCCCGTCACTATGACAAAGGCTACGGACATTTTTCGACGCGGCAGAATATCCAGTTCAACTGGCCCAAACTGCCGGAAGTACCCGATATCCTGGCTGAGCTGGCTGAAGTGGAAATGCATGCAAACCAGACTTCCGGCAACTGCATCCGCAACACCACCACCGACCAGTTTGCCGGCGTGGCACCCAAGGAAATCGAAGACAGCCGCCCCTGGTGTGAAATCATCCGCCAGTGGTCCACCTTCCATCCCGAGTTTGCGCACTTGCCACGCAAATTCAAGATCGCCGTATGCGGTACTGAAAACGATCAGGCCGCCACCCAGGTGCACGACATCGGCCTGTATATAGTCAAAAGTTTCACCAATGAAATCGGTTTCCAGGTATTGGTGGGAGGCGGCCTTGGTCGCACGCCGGTGATAGGCCAGGTGATCCGTGAGTTTCTGCCCTGGCAACATCTGCTCACCTATCTTGATTCCATCGTCCGCATCTACAACCAGGAAGGTCGCCGCGACAACAAATACAAGGCGCGCATCAAGATCCTGGTGAAGGAACTCGGTGTCGACGTGTTCCGCGACAAAGTGGAAGCCGAATGGCTGCACCACAAGGACAGTGCCGCCACCCTGACCGAAGCCGAATTCCTGCGCTGCAAACAATTCTTCACCGAACCTGCTTACCAGACTTCGCCTGACAGTGATGCTGCAGTGACTGAAAAATTGCAGGCCGACATCCGCTTCAACAACTGGATGGAACGCAATGTGCGCGCCCATAAAAAGAGCGGCTATCGCATCGTCACCTTGTGCCTGAAAGCCACTGGTGCAGCGCCCGGCGACTTGAGTGCAGAACAGATGGAATTCGTTGCCGATCTGGCGGACCGCTACAGTTTCAATGAACTGCGCGTATCGCATGAACAGAACCTGGTGCTGACCGATGTAAAACTCGTCGATCTGCCTGCGCTCTATTCCGCATTGCTGCAGGAACATCTGGCCACCCCCTACACCGGCCTGCTCAACGACATCGTCTGCTGCCCGGGTGGCGACTTCTGCTCGCTGGCCAATGCCAAATCAATTCCGATTGCCGAAGCCATCCAGCGCCGCTTTGATGATTTCAAGGTGCAGAGAAACATCGGTGAAATCACGCTCAACATCAGCGGTTGCATGAATGCCTGCGGCCATCACCACGTCGGCAACATTGGCGTGCTGGGCGTCGACAAGAAAGGCGAAGAATTTTACCAGGTGGCACTGGGCGGTTCCTCCGATCGCCAGACCGCACTAGGCAAAGTGCTCGGCCCTTCCTTCGCGCAAGACGACATGCCGGAAGTGGTGGACAAGATCCTGCAGGTTTATCTGCAACGCCGTGAAGGTGACGAGCGCTTTATCGACACCTACAACCGTATCGGCATCGAACCGTTCCAGGAGCATGTTTATGCCAAAGCTGATTGATTCACTGGGTCATCTGATGGAAAACCCTTGGGAGCTCATCGCCAGGGAGGCGACGCTGGCCGACGTGCAACAGAGCTCTGCCAAACTGGTGCTGGTACCAGCCAAACTGTGGAACACAGAGAAAGCGGCATTGCTGAGCACCGGCAAAACCTTTGGGGTATGGCTCGACAGCAATGAAACTGCCAGCTTGATCAACGAAGAAGATCTCGACACCCTGCCCCTTATCGCTCTCAATTTCCCGGCTTTTATGGACGGCCGCTCTTATTCGACGGCTGGTATCTTGCGCCAGCAACTGGGCTACACCGGTGAAATCCGGGCGATCGGTGATGTCTTGCGCGACCAGCTGTTCTTCATGAAACGGTGCGGATTCAACACCTTCGATCTGCGAGACAGCGTAAAGCTGGAAGATGCGCAGAAGGCGTTGCACGATTTCGCCACGACTTATGCTGCTACTGTGGAAGAACCGACTCCGCTGTTTCGCCGTCGGGCTTGATCTCAGCCAGTTTTACTACGTGGTAAAACTGGCTCAGCGCACAGCCAGGGGCCGCCACAAGGGTTCTGCGACACGCCACAAGTAAGTCCCTGTAGGCTCGCCTCCGGCCATCCATGGCCTCCGA
>CAILUG010000027.1 GCA_903837345.1 uncultured Gammaproteobacteria bacterium
CGTCGCTGATCATCACCACCAATCTGTCGTTCGGTGAATGGGTGCAAGTGTTTGGAGACGCCAAGATGACCACTGCGCTACTGGCTCGCATTACCCCTCATTGCGACATCCTGGAACCCGGCAATGACTCTTACCGCTTCAAACACCATAAAAGTGGTGCCAAGAAAGGTCGCTAGACTGGAAAGTTTTGGACGCTGACAGGTGGAAAGTTTTGGGCGCTGATTGACACGCTTGCAATCGTTGACCCCGTGTTGAGGGCCTATTTGCGCCGTCTTGGGCGAACAGGGAGATATGGAACAAGCGAAACACAGGTGGCTTGGAAGCTCTTATACGACCAGCTCGACCTGCTAGTTGAGTCCGGGAAACTGGAAAGACTGGAGCAGGGCGCTACGCAGACGATAGAGATAGATCGTTTTACTGAGCCAGGATCACAACAAAAGTCAGCCAACTAGAAGGGCCACGCGGCATATGCCCGAATTCCATCAAGAACCATTAGCGGTTCGTATTGGTGGCTCCCCTACAACATAGTACAGTCTGATATTCCTGCCAGTTTATTTTGG
This sequence comes from uncultured Gammaproteobacteria bacterium, assembly GCA_903837345.1. Classification (GTDB taxonomy): domain Bacteria; phylum Pseudomonadota; class Gammaproteobacteria; order Pseudomonadales; family Pseudohongiellaceae; genus CAILUG01. The sequence continues at coordinate 561 of CAILUG010000027.1, forward strand.
CGTAGAGATGTGGGCTTGTTTAACGGGAGATGGAAATGCCTTTCGTCATGGATTGGAATGCACGCGTAACAGATTTCATAATGATTATTGCCGTACTGATAGGGCCAATCATTGCGGTTTTGATAACTATCTGGGCGCAATCCAGAAGCGAAAAAAGAGCCGCTAAACTTAATTTATTTATTGCTTTGGTAGCAGAGAGAAGGCAGCTCACAACCATATCTCCGACTCTTGCGAAAGCATTAAATACGATTGATGTTGTATTTGCTGATAGTCCGAAGGTAACGGCTCTTTGGCACAAGTATTACGTGCTTCTATCTCAGTCATATTCTGAGGAGAGGGGACACACATGGCTGGAACTCCTCCAGGCGATGGGAGTGGAGTTGAATTATTCCAATCTGACCCAAACATCGCTGGATAAGTTTTACACTCCTCAAGGACATGTAGATCAGTACGAGTTTCAGCAAAAGTTGGGGAAACAACTTGCTCGCGTACTTGAAAACACGGAACACCTCTTAGTCGTGCCCAAAAAGCCCGAACAAGAAAAAGGGGGAGGGAAGTAAACGCACTCTTTAGTACAATGTATCTGCACTTAGACGCGAGGCGTCCAATGACCAAACCCACACAGCTAGACCGCTTCAAGCAAGCCGCCATAGAGCTGGAATGCAACACCTCAGACAAGGCGCTTGATAAAGCCTTCGCCCGAGTGAAGGTTGACCAGCCGCCAACGCCCAAAAAGGCCCCGAAAGCCAAGCGCGCCAAATAATTGAGGCGTCCGGCCCCTCGAACAGGGTTATTTTTGGGTACGGGAACTATAATAGCGTCATTAAATTGCTTCAACTGGCCAAACTATATAGAATCCGCCCTCTTTTTTCTGTCCTCCTCAGATAGCCGGAAACTGTAATTCCGGTCAGCGGTTTGGAGACAGTTTTTAACATTGCTCCAGGAATTGACATGAAACGTACATTTCAACCCAGTAATATCAAGCGTGCTCGCACCCACGGTTTCCGTGCCCGTATGGCCTCCAAAAAGGGTCGTCAGGTTCTGGCTCGCCGCAGAGCCAAAGGCCGAATTCGTCTGACCGCCTGAGCTCACACCTGAATGACGCCGGGTTGCCGATCATTATGGTCGGGGGGAAGTTTTGAACTTCAGGCTGACAAAGCGTCATCGAATACTGAAATCAGCCGAATTCAGCCGCGTTTTCGATGAAGCTGCAATAAAGGCCGGCTCGCGCCATTTGACTATCCTGGGCTGCACAACCGATCTCGGACACGCACGATTCGGGCTGGTTATTTCGAAAAAAAATGCAGGGATCGCAGTTCAGCGCAATCGCCTCAAGCGTTTGGGTCGTGAAGTCTTTCGGCACCGGAACAACCAATTGCCGTCCATTGACATTGTATTGATCGCCAAACCAGGCGTTTCCTCCCTGAGCAATCCTGATATCCTCGCCTTGCTCAATCGGCTGGTTGACACACTGATAGAGCAGTACAAAAAACACATCCTGACCCGCGATAGTCTGGCCAATCCATGCTGAGAGCAACTTTTCTGGAGCTTGATCAATTGATTGCTCGCATGCTGCTTGGTCTGGTCGCTGTCTACCAGGCGCTGCTTCGCCCCCTGTTTGGCGCGAGGTGCAGGTTTTACCCGTCTTGCTCGGATTATGCAAAACAGGCCATTGAGCAGCATGGCTCCTTGCCTGGGCTAACATTGGCAGTTTGGCGAATCATTCGATGTAATCCCCTTTGCCGTAGTGGCCACGACCCTGTGCCGCTGGTTTTTCAAGTGCCCGTTTTTTTAAACCCTACATCAGAAAGCAGATCCCAAGATGGACCACAAACGTAATTTGCTCATCGCAATATTGGCTGTTGTCAGTTATTTCATGCTGCTGGCATGGAATCAGGATTATCCAACCCAGGCCGCCGCGCCTGTTGCAACAAGCAGCCCGGTTCGCTCCGAGCCTGCCTCGCAAGACATCCCCACTGTGGCCGACGTCAGCGCCAGCAACAACGCACTGCCAGCTCCAGCGGCTGCAGATGCCAGTCCCGCAGCAGTCTCAAGCAAAAGCTCGCTGATCACCGTAAATACTCCTGCGCAACATGTCATCATCGATCCGGTTGGGGGAGACATAGTTTCGGTTTCATTGCCCCGCTATCCCACCTCTCTGGAAGCTCCGCAAGAAGGCTTCCAATTATTGAAGAACGACCCCACTGAAGTTTACGTGGCCCAGAGCGGGCTGGTTGGACGCAACGGCATAGATGCGGGCAGCAAGGGCCGCCCGCATTACACTTCAGCACAATCCAGTTATGAATCCACCAGTGGTGATCTGGTAGTGGATCTCTCCACGACCACTGACGAACAGATAGAAATTACCAAGCGGTTCATTTTCAGCAGCAGCGATTACCTGATCCGTCAGCAATTCATCGTCAAAAACAACAGCTCTGCCGAATGGCGCAGCAACGTGTTTGGGCAGATTAAGCGTGATAACAGCAAGGATCCCAGCAGCAAAAGTGGCGTACGACTGAATAATTTTCTGGGCGCCGCCATGACTTCCACGGACAGCCCCTATATAAAGGTCAAGTTCGCAGATGCCGATGATCATAAAACTCCTGTGGATATGGTCGGCGGCTGGATTGCATTCTCCCAGCATTACTTCATTTCCGCATGGATACCCAATGCGGCCGAGAAAAACAGATTCACAGTCAAGCACCTGGGCAAAGATGAATACTTGCTGGGCTTTGTCGGTCCTGAGCAAGTGGTTGCAGCTGGACAAACAGCCTCCTTCGAGAGCTCATTGTGGGCCGGCCCCAAGAACCAGGATCGTCTGGAAGAAATTTCAAAACATCTCGGGCTTACCATCGACTATGGCATGTTGTGGTTTGTGGCCTATCCGATTTTCATGCTGCTGACCTGGATACATACATGGGCCAGCAACTACGGCGCCTCAATCATCCTGCTGACCGTGATGATCAGATCCTTGCTCTACCCCCTGTCGGCAAAACAGTTTGCCTCCAGTGCCGGCATGAAGCGCATTCAGCCCAAGTTGAACCAGCTGAAAGAGCGTTATGGTGATGACAAGCAGAAAATGATGCAGGCGCAAATGGAGCTTTGGAAAAAAGAAGGAGTCAGTCCGCTGAGCGGTTGCTTGCCATTGTTCGTGCAAATGCCGGTATTTCTCGGTATTTACTGGGTGCTCAATGAAAGTGTCGAACTGCGGCAGGCGCCTTTTCTTTTGTGGTATCGCGATTTGTCTGCGATAGATCCTTATTTCCTGCTGCCAATCCTGCTGGGTGGTGTCAATTATCTTCAGCAACACATGAACCCGATGCCGACTGCCGATCCGATGCAGGCGAAGATGATGAAATTCATGCCGATAGGCTTCACTATTTTCTTCCTGTGGATGCCGGCAGGACTGGTGCTTTATTATCTTGCCAATGCCTTGTTGGGAATTTTCCAGCAGTGGTTTTTCAATGCGCGGCTGAAAAAAGTTACCGTCGACGCCAGCTGAACCATGGAAAAACAGAATGACACAATCTGCGCGCTTGCCACTGCAGCCGGCAAAGGCGGAGTGAGTGTCATTCGGGTTTCCGGCCCGCAGGCGCCTGCATTCTGCCGGAAGCTCACTGGAGACACACCAGAACCACGGCAAGTCAGCCTCTCAAAATTCCATGCTGCTTCCGGAGAGTTGATTGATTCGGGCCTGAGTATTTTCTTCCCGGGCCCCCGCTCATTTACCGGTGAAGATGTCTGTGAATTTCATTGCCATGGCAGCCCGGTTGTTGTCGATCAGTTGCTTGCCCGGCTAGTGGAGTTCGGCGCCCGACTGGCTCGCCCCGGCGAGTTTTCCGAAAGGGCCTTCCTCAATGACAAACTGGATCTGACCCAGGCCGAAGCAATTGCTGACCTTATCGATAGCAGCACCGTCCAGGCTGCACGTCATGCTGTCAGATCCTTGCAAGGTGACTTCTCCAGGCTGATCCGGAATCTGGTCGCGCAAGTGATTGAGCTGCGCGTGTATGTTGAGGCCTCCATCGATTTCGCCGATGAAGAAATCGATTTTCTCGCCAGCGGCAACATTCTTGCGCGGCTGCAGGCTCTGGTGTCCGCAGTCGACCTGACTCTTGCCCAGGCCAAAACCGGCAGTTTGTTGCGGGAAGGATTGCGGGTGGTGATTGCCGGTGCACCCAATGTTGGCAAGTCAACACTGCTGAATGCACTGTGTGGTCAAGAGGTCGCAATCGTTACTCCGATTCCAGGCACAACCCGGGACATGCTCCAGCGTGAGATCAATCTGGACGGCATTGTGGTTCATCTCACCGACACCGCCGGGCTACGGCAAAGTGATGACCCGGTTGAGTCTGAAGGCATTCTGAGGGCACGCAAAGCCCTTGCTGAAGCTGATCATGTCCTGTTGCTGGTGGATGCTGCCAACGTTGATGACTTTCAATCTCTTCCCGTCTGGCAGGAATTTGCGGCGTTGCCCTTGCATCAGCTTACTGTGGTCTTTAATAAAATTGACCTCCATCAGATGCCGCCAATGATTCAACCGGCGACAGTTCCGCAAAAGTTGTTTTTGTCTGCCTCGACTCGCGCTGGCCTCGACTTGTTGAAACAGCATTTGAAAAATTGCGCCGGTCTGACGCCAGCTACAGATGGGGGCTTCATGGCGCGACGGCGGCATCTGGTGGCCCTTGCTGGCGCCAAAGAATCATTGAAGCAGGCAATACATTGCCTGGAAGATTTGAAGGCCGGTGAGTTGGTAGCGGAAGAGTTGCGCAATGTCCAGAAACAACTTGATGAAATTACCGGCAAATTCACCACCGATGATCTGCTGGGAGCAATTTTCAGCAGCTTCTGTATCGGCAAATGATTACTAACAACCTGTGGATAGCGTATTGAAGAGTGCGGGACAAGCTGTTGGGATACTGGCTAACAACATGTTTTGCTGCTGTGGACTACTTTCGATTCTGTTGTGTCTTTGCCTGAAGTATCGTTTTTTATACAACGTAGTAAAGAATAATACCTGAGCTAGAGCCGGGTTTCTCACAGTGTTGGCTCTGCAACAACTCGTTGAATTCATGATGTTCCTGACAGATGTCCACAGCACTACCTGCCCTTAATAATAGTAGTAAATATATACATAAATATAATATTCATATAACTGAATGATAGTAATCATCCAGACAGAATTCACGACAACAAACGATCAACCCGCAATCAGCGTATAATCTGCCTCCCTTGGCAAAACCCAGTGACACCCGGATGGCCTTTCAGGAACATTTTGACGTAATCGTCGTTGGTGGCGGCCATGCCGGCACCGAGGCTGCGCTTGCGTCTGCCCGCATGGGTGTGAAGACCTTGCTGGTGAGTCACAACATTGAAACGCTGGGCCAGATGTCCTGCAATCCGGCGATTGGTGGTATTGGCAAGACCCACCTGGTCAGGGAAGTGGATGCAATGGGCGGCGCAATGGCGAAGGCCACTGACCGGGCCGGCATCCAGTTCAGAATCCTCAATGCCAGCAAAGGCCCGGCTGTGCGAGCGACTCGCGCACAAGCAGACAGGGTGCTGTACAAGGCGGCCATCCGCAGCATCCTGGAAAGCCAGCCCAACCTTCTGATCTTCCAGCAGGCTATTGATGATTTGATTGTTGAAGGCGATCAGGTACTAGGAGTCGTGACCCAGATGGGACAGAAGTTCTATTCCCGCCGGGTCGTACTGACAACAGGCACGTTCCTGGGTGGCAAGATCCATATTGGTCTCAATAATTATTCAGGCGGCCGGGCAGGTGATCCACCGTCGATTGCGCTGGCCCAACGGTTACGCGAACTGCCGTTGCGGGTTGGCCGGTTGAAGACTGGCACTCCACCCAGGATTGATGCGCGTACTGTCGACTTCTCGGTGATGGTGGAACAGCCCGGGGATTTGCCGACACCGGTGATGTCATATCTGGGAAAAGTGGCAGAACACCCGGAGCAGGTGAGCTGTTTCATTACCAGTACCAATGAACAAAGCCACGAAATCATCCGCAGCGGACTCCATGAATCACCGATGTACGCCGGTGTGATTGAAGGAGTAGGGCCAAGATACTGTCCATCCATCGAAGACAAGGTAGTGCGTTTCGCCGACAGAACCAGCCATCAGATATTTGTTGAGCCTGAAGGGTTGACTACACACGAGCTGTATCCGAACGGCATCTCCACAAGTTTGCCTTTTGAAACCCAGCGCAAATTGATTGCTTCAATAAAGGGGTTTGAGAACGCACATATCATCCGGCCCGGCTACGCGATTGAGTACGACTTTTTTGATCCGCGCGATTTGCAGCCGACATTCGAAACCAGCCATATCAAAGGTTTGTATTTTGCAGGCCAGATCAACGGCACAACCGGATATGAGGAAGCTGCTGCGCAGGGATTGCTGGCAGGTGTTAATGCAGCACTTGCAGCACAGGATCGCGATCCCTGGTGTCCCGGCAGGGATGAAGCCTATATCGGCGTGCTGGTAGATGATCTGCTTACCCAGGGAACCCGCGAGCCTTACCGCATGTTCACCTCACGAGCTGAATACCGACTGTTGCTCAGACAGGACAATGCTGATTTCCGGCTGACGGAAACCGGCAGGAAACTGGGACTGGTTGATGATGAAAGATGGCAAGCGTTCAGCGAGAAACGTGAAGCTGTGGAAAAGGAAAGCAATTGGCTGAAGGATCAGTGGGTAATGCCAGGCACAGAGCTTTCCCGCCAGGTTGAGCCCTTGCTCGACAATCCGTTGTCGCACGAATATCGCCTGAGTGAAATATTGTCACGCCCGGCCATGAACTATTCGCTGTTGGGCAAGGCTTGCATGGACGCAGGGCTGCGATCCGTAATGCCGACCGACGAAGTAGCGGAACAAGTGGAAATCCGCTTCAAATACCAGGGGTACATAGTCCGGCAGCACGATGAGATAGAAAAAATCCGCCGGCATGAAACCACGAGATTGCCTGAAAATTTTGATTATCGTTCGATTCCCGGGTTGTCGAATGAGCTTAAACAGAAGCTGTCGGATCAGCGACCGGACAGCATAGGCCGCGCATCCCGCATTCCTGGTGTTACGCCCGCTGCGATATCACTGTTGCTGGTGTATTTGAAAAAGCACCTGATGCAGACAGCAAAAACCGCTAGCACCGATGAAATCAGCAGGATCGCATAAGATGAGTGAAGGCTACATCAGTGGCTGACGAAACCAGGCCGGCATTGCGGGCAGAACTGGCCACAGCGATTGAACTCTTGCAGTTGAATGTCACGGAACAGCAACAAGAGCTTCTGCTTCAATACCTCGCGTTGTTGCACAAGTGGAACCAGGCCTACAACTTGAGCGGGCTGCATGAATTGGGAGAAATGCTGACGCTTCACATCGTCGACAGCCTTACCCTGTTGCCATACACCCAAGCAGATCGTATCGCCGATGTTGGAACCGGAGCCGGCTTGCCTGGCATGGTTTTGGCAATATGCCAGCCACAGACCGAGTTTTTCCTGATAGACAGCAACAGCAAGAAAACCCGCTTTATTTTTCAAACAGCGGCAACTCTCGGGCTGCGCAACATCCATGCAGTGCATGCCCGTGCCGAAGACTATGCAATAACCCCGCAAGTTGCTATCGTCACCAGCAGAGCTTTTGCTTCCCTGAGAAACTTCATCGAAAGCAGCCAGCATTTGCTTTCTGTCACGGGAAGCATGCTGGCCATGAAAGGACAATACCCCCAAACAGAAATAGCCGATCTGCCTGCGGGTTTCGAATTGTTTGCCAGCCACCCGTTGCAAGTACCCGGCACGACCGTTACCCGCCATTTGCTGGATATCAGGCGAGTGCCGGATAACAGGCAAGCGCCGGGCGTCAGCCGGGAAGAGTTGCGGGATCAATAACATCATGTATCCAGACAGGTAGCGGTTGTGACCAGGATTTTTGCTGTTGCCAATCAAAAGGGCGGGGTAGGTAAAACCACTACCAGTATCAATCTGGCTGCGTCGCTGGCGAGAATGCAAAAGCAGGTTCTGCTGGTGGACCTTGATCCGCAAGGCAATGCCACCATGGGCAGCGGCATCGACAAAAGCCAGCTGGAGCTGAGCACCTATGAAGTGCTGACACATCAGTGCTCAACCCGGCAAGCCATAGTGATGGCAAGTGACGCGGGCTACGCATTGCTGCCCGCCAATGGCGACCTTACTGCTGCAGAGGTGGAGCTGCTGGAAGTTGATGACAAGGAGTTTCGTCTCAGGAATGCACTGGCAGAAGTGATGAACAGCTATGATTACATCCTGGTCGATTGCCCGCCTTCGCTGAACATGCTGACCCTGAACGCACTGGTCGCGGCGGAGTCTGTCCTGATCCCGATGCAATGCGAATACTACGCGCTGGAAGGGCTGTCAGCGCTGTCCAGTACGATTTCTGCGATACAACAGTCACTGAATCCCACCCTGGTGATTGAAGGAATAGTGCGCACCATGTTCGATCCCCGCAACAACCTCACCATGCAGGTATCAGAGCAGCTCAAGCAGCATTTTGGCGATAATGTGTACCGCACAGTGATCCCCCGCAACATTCGTCTGGCAGAGGCGCCGAGCCACGGGTTGCCGGTGATTGCCTATGACAAGGGTTCAACCGGAGCACAAGCCTATCTGGCGTTGGCAGGAGAAGTATTGAGACGCAGCATGCAGCCCGGCACGACAACGCAGCAACTTCAGGAAGGTCACGAGGCATAGCATGGCAATCAAAAAAGGTCTGGGGCGAGGGCTGGACGCCCTGTTGAGCGGTGTAAAAACCGGCAAATCAGCAAGCCCACAACCTGCAGTTCAACCTGCCCAGGATCCGGCAACGCCTGCACCTGCAGACGGGGCTTTGCGGCACGTTCCTGTCGAGTTCATTCAACCTGGCAAATACCAGCCCCGGCACGATATCCGCAACGAGTCACTGGAAGAGCTGGCAGCCTCCATCAGGCAGCAGGGGGTGATGCAGCCCATCGTTGTACGGACCATCGCGACCAATCGTTACGAGATTATTGCCGGTGAGCGCCGCTGGCGAGCTACCCAGCTGGCTGGTTTGGACAAGATTCCGGTGCTTGTGCGCGAGGTGCCGGATAACGCCGCCATTGCGATGGCGCTGATCGAGAACATCCAGCGCGAAAACCTCAACCCCATGGAAGAGGCGATAGCCCTGAAAAGATTGCAGGATGAATTCTCGTTAACCCAGCAGGAAGTGGCAGATGCTGTCGGAAAGTCCCGGGTGACGGTGACCAACCTGATGCGGCTGATGAATTTGCAGCCCGAAGTCAGGACCTTTCTTGAGCATGGCGATCTGGAGATGGGCCATGCCCGTTGTTTGCTGGCTCTCAATGACCAGCACCAGGTGGCGGCCGCCAGGACAGTCATAGCCAAAGCCTTGTCGGTCAGGCAGACAGAAGCATTGGTACGATCATTCCAGGGCGACAAGCCGGCAGCGAAATCCGGCAAAAGCAAACAAATCGACCCCGATATCCAGACCCTGCAGAATGAGCTTGCAGAAAAACTGGGGGCCGAGGTGTTGGTTGAGCATGGCGCCAAAGGCAAGGGCAGACTTATCCTGAAATACAGCTCGCTTGATCAGCTGGATGGCATACTGGCGCACATCCGCTAGCACCGACGCCGACACAGCCAATAAACGGAAAATACGCACCAAAATCAGACACATTTGTGTTGCCGGCAAAACAGGCAGCCAATATAATGCGCCGCCTTCTACGGGCTGCCCGTGGGCCATGCATAACTTCCCGGTTTACAGAGTTGCGCTCTATCAAAGCCTGTTGTGGCTGATCATGTTTATGATTGCCATCGCGATGCTTGGGAAGGTTGGCGGTTATTCCGTTGCGTTGGGCGGATTGATCTCGCTGTTGCCGGGGGTTTATTTCATGTTTCGCTACTTCCTGGTGAGTGGCGCCCACGCAATGGAACAAGTAGTAAGAAATGCCTATATCGCGGAAGCGATAAAACTTGGCCTCATTGGCCTTGGGTTCATGGCGGTGTTCAAATTGGTTACTCCGCTTAGCCCTGCCGGGGTGTTCGGCGGCTTTTTGGTGATGCATGTTGCCGGCTTGGTGGTTACAGCCAGCAAGCTTAACGGCAAACGTAATTGATACTGGTACTGGTGTAGTCAATGGCAGAAACAGCAGAAGCAAATGTGAATGAGGTTGCAGCTGCGGCGCATGCAGAACATGCCGCTGAAGGGGCAGCAGGTGCTGAAAAGTATGCAAGTGGTGGCGAATACATTGGCCATCATTTGAACTTTCTGACCTATGGCAAACTTCCGGATGGTCATCTGGGCTTTGCCCACACGCCGGAAGAAGCCAATGCCATGGGTTTCTGGTCAATTCACGTCGATACCATGGGGATCTCCGCACTGCTCGGCCTGATCTTCATTGGCTTGTTCATGACGGTAAGTCGCAAAGCCACCTCCGGAGTACCGGGCGGGCTGCAAAATGCGGTGGAATTCGTGGTAGAGCTGGTACAAAACAGCATCAAGAACACTTTTCACGGCACCTGCGACTTCCTTGGGCCGATCGCCCTGACCATTTTCTGCTGGATCCTGATGATGAACATGATGGATCTGGTGCCGGTTGACATGATTCCGGGCGCTGCCCAAATGATCACTGGCAATCCCCACCTGTTTTTCAAGGCGGTGCCAACCACCGACGTCAATATCACCATCGGATTCTCGCTAAGCGTATTTCTGTTGATTCTGTATTACAGCATCAAGGTCAAAGGGCTCGGCGGATTCCTGGGTGAGCTGGCCTTCCAGCCGTTTGGCAAATGGGCTCTCCCCTTGAACCTGGTGATGGAAGTGCCTGCTTTTCTGGCCAAGCCGGTTTCGCTGGCCTTGCGACTGTTCGGCAACCTGTTTGCCGGAGAAGTGATATTCCTGGTTATTGGCCTTTTGGGTTACTGGCAACTGCCGCTGAATCTGGCCTGGGCCATCTTCCACATTCTGGTAATCCCGCTGCAGGCCTATTTGTTCATGATGCTGACGATTGTTAACCTGAACCAGGCCCATCAGCATCATTGAGCCAACCACTGACTTTTTAGCAACCACCTTTAAACAACCCTGGAGATAACAATGGAAACTATATTCGCCAACACCTTGCTTGCTGCAGCGCTGATTTTCGGCATTTGTGGTGCCGGCACTGCGGTTGCGTTCGGCATCCTCGGCGGCAAGCTGATCGAGAGTTCGGCCCGTCAGCCGGAACTGGCTCCGCGCCTGCAAACCCAGTTCTTTCTGGTTGCCGGCTTTGTGGACGTAATCTCCATCATCGGCGTTGGTATGGCGATGTTTTTCATCTTCGCCCAGCCGTTCCATATTTAATCAGGCAAGCCCGAAAATCTTTTCCGATTAGAAAAAGCTGTTCTGGAAGTTGCGGCGAGCCTGGCTCTGTCACAACCTTGAGGTGAGTACCACTATGAATCTGAATGCAACCATCATTGGTCAAATAATCGCATTCTTTGCTTTCGCATGGTTCTGTCAGGCATTGGTCTGGCCGCCCATCGTCAAGGCGCTATCCGATCGTCAGAAGAAAATTGCTGATGGTCTGGAAGCAGCCTCACGAGCCGGCAAGGATCTTGAGTTGGCACAGGAGCGTGCAACGGACATGTTGCGCGAAGCGAAGGCCAGTGCTGCCGGAATCATTGATCAGGCCAACAAGCGCGCCAACCAGATTGTTGATGAAGCCAAAGACAAGGCTCGCGAAGAAGGTCTTCGCATCAAGGCCGGCGCCCAGGCAGAAATCGAACAGCAGGTCAGTCAGGCCAGAGAACATTTGCGCCACCAGGTCGCAGTGCTGGCGGTTGCTGGCGCCGAGAAGATTTTGCAAAGCACGGTTGATGCAAAAGTACATGGTGAGCTGCTTAACAAGCTGGCTGCCAGTCTGTAAGCCTGAATCGAGCAAAGGACACAACCAATGGCACAACTCACCACACTGGCCCGGCCTTATGCCAAAGCTGCTTTCAGCACTGCCGAGAGCGCCGGCCAGCTGGGCATTTGGTCAAAAAGTCTGGGCGTGTTGGGCAGTGTTGTCAGCGACAGCAAGGTTGCCGGTTTCCTGTCTACGCCTTCACGCAGCACAGGCGAACAGGCACAAACGCTGATTGATTTGTGTGGAGCCGAGCTTGACAAGCAGGTTCAGAATTTTGTGCTGGTGTTGGCCGCCAACAAACGGCTGGCACTGCTGCCGGAGATTGTTCAGCTGTTTGAACAACTGAAAGCCGAGCGTGAAAAAAGTGTAGACGTGGAAGTGACATCGGCTTTTGCTGTGGATGCTGCTGCTGCCAACCAGTTGGCGGAAGTATTGAAGAAGCGTCTCCAGCGTGACGTCAAACTCACCACCAGCATCGATAGCAGCCTTATTGGCGGAGTTGTAGTGAGGGCGGGCGATCTTGTCATCGACAACTCGGTGCGCGGCAGATTGAAGAAGCTGGCCGAATCAATGAGTGTTTGACCGGCACTCTGCCAATATACGAACAATACGATCAGCAAGTTACCAACAGAATTTTATCGAGCAAGAATCCAGGAATTAAGTTGAGGAATCCAGCATGCAGCAACTGAATCCATCAGAAATCAGCGACATCATCAAACAGCGCATTGAAAAGCTGGATGTATCTGCGCAGGCCCAGAACGAAGGCACCATCGTCAGCGTGTCTGACGGTATCATCCGTATCCATGGCCTTGCCGAAGTAATGTATGGCGAGATGATCGAATTCGAAGGCGGCGTTTACGGAATGGCGCTGAACCTTGAGCGCGACTCTGTCGGCGCAGTGGTGCTTGGCGACTACCAGAAGCTGGCCGAAGGTCAGACTTGCCGCTGCACCAAGCGCATTCTGGAAGTACCCATAGGCCCGGAACTGGAAGGCCGCGTGGTGGATGCACTCGGCAACCCGATTGACGGCAAAGGCCCTCTCAACACCAAACTGACTGATGCTGTTGAAAAAGTGGCGCCCGGCGTTATCGCCCGTCAAGGTGTATCCCAGCCGGTACAGACCGGTTTGAAAGCGCTCGACTCCATGGTTCCGATCGGCCGCGGTCAGCGCGAATTGATTATCGGTGACCGCCAGGTGGGCAAAACCGCCATCGCGGTTGATGCGATCATCAACCAGAAAGGCACGGGCATTAAATGTATTTACGTGGCAATCGGACAGAAACAGTCTTCTATTGCGGCAGTAGTGCGCAAACTGGAAGAACACGGCGCGATGGAACATACCATTGTGGTTGCTGCCGGCGCTTCCGATCCCGCTTCCATGCAGTTCCTGGCACCCTATACCGGTTGCACCATGGGCGAGTACTACCGCGACCGCGGTCAGGACGCGCTGATCATTTATGACGATTTGACCAAACAGGCCTGGGCCTACCGTCAGATCTCGTTGTTGCTGCGTCGCCCGCCGGGCCGTGAAGCCTATCCTGGTGACGTGTTCTATCTGCACAGCCGTTTGCTGGAACGTGCAGCCCGCGTGAATCCCGACTACGTTGAGAAATTCACGAAGGGCGCTGTCAAAGGCCAGACTGGTTCACTGACTGCGTTGCCGGTAATCGAAACCCAGGCGGGTGACGTTTCTGCATTCGTACCAACCAACGTAATCTCGATCACTGACGGCCAGATTTTCCTGGAAACCAGCCTGTTCAACTCCGGTATCCGGCCAGCCATGAACGCAGGTTTGTCGGTATCGCGCGTAGGTGGTGCGGCTCAAACCAAGATCATCCGCAAACTCGGTGGCGGTATCCGTCTGGCATTGGCCCAGTATCGCGAATTGGCAGCTTTCGCCCAGTTTGCTTCTGACCTCGACGATGCAACCCGCGCCCAGCTTGAACACGGCCAGCGCGTGACAGAGTTGATGAAGCAGAAACAGTATTCGCCGCAGTCAGTGGCAGAAATGGCAGTGGTCATCTATGCCGCCAACGAAGGCTACCTGAAGAAAGTGCCGCTGAACAAAATCGCCGATTTCGAAGCGGCGCTGTTGTCGTTCATGAACGGCAGCCACACGGCGCTGATGAAAGAAATCAACAAGAACGGTGACTACACCGATGCAACCGCTGCATCGTTCAAAGCCGCTCTCGACAGTTTCGTTTCCACACAGACCTGGTAACACACCATGGCGGTCGGCAAAGAAATTCGCAACCAGATCAAGAGTATCAAAAATACTCAGAAGATCACCAGCGCCATGGAAATGGTGGCAGCCAGCAAAATGCGCAAGGCACAAAGTGCAATGCAGCAAGGCAAGCCGTATGCGACCAACATCCGCAACGTGGTCAGCCATATCGCCAACGCCAACCCCGAGTACAAGAACGAGTACATGGTGGAACGGCCGGTCAAACGCGTTGGTTTCATTGTAATAGCCACAGACCGTGGCTTGTGCGGCGGTCTCAACATCAACCTGTTCAAGGCGGTGGTTCGCACCATGAAGTCCTGGCATGACCAGGGCGCTGCTGCAGACATCTGCACCATAGGCGCCAAAGGCGCCACGTTCTTCAACAACTATGGCGGCAACGTGGTAGCAGCAGTTCGCAACATCGGCGAAAGGCCGGCGGTGGCGGATGTGATTGGTGCGGTGAAAGTAATGCTCGATAGCTACCTGAACGAGAAAATTGATCGCCTTTACCTGGTCAGCAACGAATTCGTAAACACCATGACCCAGAAACCGACCGTGGATCAATTGCTGCCATTGCAGCCTTCCGATGACAAGGAACTGCAGCATCACTGGGATTACATCTACGAACCAGCTCCGAAAGAACTGCTGGACGGCTTGCTGACACGTTACATCGAGTCACTCGTGTATCAGGCAGTTGTCGAGAACAACGCGTGCGAACAGGCAGCCCGCATGATCGCGATGAAAAGCGCCACTGACAACGCCGGCGACATCATCAAGGAATTGCAGCTGGTCTATAACAAGGCGCGACAGGCTGCGATTACCCAGGAACTGTCAGAAATTGTAGCTGGTGCTGCTGCAGTGTAGCCGCCACACCAAACAACAGATTTTCAATAAAGTTAAAAGCGCCCAAGCGGCGAGAACCATAGCGAACAGAGGAACCGAACATGAGCAGCGGTCGCATAGTCCAGATCATCGGCGCAGTTATTGACGTGGAATTTCCGCGTGATTCCGTGCCCAAGGTATATGACGCTCTCAAAGTGTCTGACAAAAACATCACGCTGGAAGTGCAGCAGCAGCTGGGTGACGGCGTGGTGCGCACCATCGCAATGGGTTCCACCGAAGGCTTGAGCCGCGGTCTTGCCGTCACCAGTACTGGCGCACCCGTTAGCGTACCGGTTGGTGAAGAAACCCTGGGTCGCATCATGGATGTTCTCGGCAACCCGATTGATGAATGCGGCCCCATCGGCGAAAAAGAGCGCATGCCGATTCACCGCAAGGCGCCGACCTATGATGAGCAGGCTGCCTCCGAAGAACTGCTGGAAACCGGCATCAAGGTTATCGACCTGGTTTGCCCGTTTGCAAAAGGTGGCAAGGTTGGATTGTTCGGTGGTGCCGGCGTGGGCAAAACCGTCAACATGATGGAACTGATCAACAACATTGCCACCGCGCGTGGCGGTCTCTCGGTATTTGCCGGTGTGGGCGAGCGTACTCGTGAAGGTAACGACTTCTATCACGAGATGCAGGAAGCCAAGGTAATCGATACTGCCAACTTCAAGAATTCCAAAGTGGCGATGGTGTACGGCCAGATGAACGAACCGCCGGGCAACCGTCTGCGGGTGGCACTGACCGGTCTGACCATGGCGGAAAAATTCCGTGATGAAGGTCGTGACGTATTGTTGTTCGTTGACAATATTTACCGTTACACCCTGGCAGGTACCGAAGTATCCGCGTTGCTTGGCCGTATGCCTTCTGCGGTAGGCTATCAGCCAACATTGGCCGAAGAGATGGGCCAGTTGCAGGAACGTATCACCTCCACCAAAACCGGCTCGATCACGTCCATCCAGGCCGTATACGTACCCGCTGACGACATGACTGACCCGTCGCCAGCCACCACGTTCGCGCATCTGGATGCCACGGTTGTGTTGTCGCGCGCCATTGCCCAGCTCGGTATCTATCCTGCCATCGATCCGCTGGATTCCACTTCACGTCAGCTGGATCCGCTGGTCATTGGCCAGGAGCATTACGACACGGCCCGCGGCGTCCAGATCATTCTGCAGCGCTACAAGGAATTGAAAGACATCATTGCCATTCTCGGGATGGATGAATTGTCGGAAGACGACAAGCTGGCTGTAAACCGCGCCCGCAAAGTGGAACGCTTCTTCTCACAGCCATTTACAGTTGCTGAAGTGTTTACCGGTTCGAAAGGCAAATACGTAAGCCTGAAAGATACCATTGCCGGCTTCAAAGGCATTCTGGCGGGTGATTACGACAATCTGCCGGAGCAGGCGTTTTACATGGTTGGCAGCATCGACGAAGTTGTCGAAAAAGCCGCCAAGATGACCGCGAAATAAGCAGCAATCCGGTCGGATAAACCACGCGTAACAGGACAGATACCATGGCTATGACAATGCACTGCGACATCGCCAGCTCCGAAGCCCGGATTTTCTCCGGTCGCGTCGAATCGCTGGTTGCTACCGGTGTGATGGGCGACATGGGCATATTGCCCGGCCATGCTGCGCTACTGACCGCGCTGGTACCGGGCCCTGTGCGCCTGGTAACCCAGGCAGGCGAAGAGCAGATTTACTATGTCTCCGGCGGCTATCTGGAAGTGCAGCCAGGCATCGTTAATATCCTGGCGGATACTGCCATCCGGGCTGACGACATGGATGAAGTGCAGGCGGAGCAGGCCAAACGTGAAGCCGAAGAGGCAGTCCTGAACCGGGATGCGGCCTTCGAGTATTCACGAGCCGCTACCCAGTTGGCAGAGGCTGCTGCGCAAATCCGCACGATCCAGCAGTTGCGCAAGAAACTGGGCAAATAGTCCGGTAATCCCTGCAAATATGGAAAAGGTGGCACGTGGTCACCTGAGTTTTTGCTATCCTTGCTCCAATTTCCAACAGGCAAGGGAATCCCATGCAGACAATCAATGTTGTGGTGTTGGCCGCTGGCAAGGGCACCCGCATGTATTCCGCTTTGCCCAAGGTGCTGCATAAGCTCGCCGGCCGAAGCCTGCTGCAACACGTACTCGATACCGCAGCCCAACTTGGCAACACCACCACCCAGATTGTTATAGGCCACGGCGCTGAACAGGTGCAGGAGTCGGTCGGCACGCAAAAAGTCAATTTCGTGCTGCAGGACAAGCAGCTGGGGACAGCCCATGCTGTACATCAGGCTTTGCCCCATCTTGATCAACAAGCCATGGCGTTGGTGCTCTATGGCGATGTTCCGCTGGTGCAGTCATCAACACTGGAAAAGCTGGTCAACGCTGCCGACCAAAACAGTATGGCCGTGCTGACCTGTACAGTTGCAAACCCGGCCGGACTGGGCCGTATCGTGCGTGACGATAAAGGCGATATTTGCGCAATTGTCGAAGACAAGGATGCCACTGCAGCCCAGAAAGCAATCCGGGAGATCAATACCGGCATGATGGCTATCCCGGTGCAACGCCTGCAGCAATGGCTGCCGCGCATCAAAACCAATAACGCCCAGGGTGAATATTATCTGACCGACATTGTGGAGCTGGCACTGGCAGATGGTTGTCGGGTAAACACCAGCGTATGTGAAGATGAGCTGGAGGTCGCGGGTATCAACAATCGCCTGCAATTGGCGGAACTGGAGCGCCATTACCAGCAGCGTGAAGCGAAAAAACTGTTGCTGGCAGGAGTCACGCTGCGTGATCCAGACAGATTTGATCTGCGCGGAAAACTGACGGTTGGCCAGGACGTGGAAATTGACATCAATGTAATTCTGACAGGCGAGGTGACACTGGGTAGTAATGTCAGGATTGGCGCCAATTGCGAGCTGAAAAATTGCCAGGTTGGCAATGGCACCATCATCGCTGCCAATTCCGTAATAGAAGAAGCAGTTATCGGCAAGGATTGCAGCATCGGGCCCTTCGCCCGGATTCGCCCCGGCACTGAAATGGCCGATGAAGCCAGGGTCGGGAACTTTGTTGAGATCAAGAAATCAAAAATAGGCCGTCACAGCAAAGTAAACCATCTGAGCTATATTGGCGACAGCGAGCTCGGTGTCGATGTAAACATCGGCGCCGGCACCATTACCTGCAATTACGATGGCGTCAATAAATTCAAAACAGTACTGGGCGATAATGTGTTTATCGGCTCCAATACCGCACTTGTTGCTCCGGTTACTGTAGCTAGCGGCGCTACTGTGGGAGCCGGCTCGGTCATTACCAGGGATGTCGCGGAAAAACAGCTGGCCATTGCGCGGGGCCGGCAGTCCAATTTTGATGGCTGGGTGCGGCCACACAAAGTGACGAAGCAAGAGCCGAAGCAATCGTAATTGAATTAATAATCCAGGAAGCAATTTATGTGCGGAATTGTTGGAGCAGTCGCAGAACGGCAGATTACGGACATCCTGATCGAAGGATTGCGCCGGCTCGAATACCGGGGCTATGACTCTGCAGGTCTTGCAATTATTGATAAAGACAAATCCGCGCTGCTGACAGCCAAGACTGTTGGCAAGGTTCAGGCCTTGCAGGATGAACTGACCAGCAATCCGCTGACAGGAACAACCGGCATTGCCCATACCCGTTGGGCTACCCATGGCAAACCCACCAAGGCAAATGCGCACCCGCATGTTTCGCCGGACACCATCGCGCTGGTTCATAACGGCATCATCGAGAACTATCAGGAACTGAAGCACGAGCTGCAGAAAAAGGGCTACAAGTTCCTGTCGGATACCGATACTGAAGTGGTTGCCCACCTTATCCATGCAACCATGAACGAGCAGAAACTGGATTTTGTCAGCGCGGTAAAAGCAGTGGTGACACGACTTCAAGGTGCCTATGGTCTTGCAGTCATAAATCTGGACATGCCTGACACAATCGTGTGTGCCCGCAGCGGCAGCCCGCTGGTGATCGGGATTGGCATTGGTGAAAACTTCATTGCTTCGGATCCGGCGGCGCTGGGGCAGGTTACTGACCGGTTCATTTATCTGGGAGAGGGCGATATTGCCGAGGTAGGCCTCAAGAGCTTCCAGATATGGAACGACGGGCAACTGGTGAAACGGACAGTCACACGTTTACGCCAGGACAATGACGATGTGCTCAAAGGCAAATATCGCCACTTCATGCAGAAGGAAATCCATGAGCAGCCCGAAGTAATTCGCAATACCCTGCAGGGCAGGATAGGCAAGACCCAGTTGCTGGAGGAAGCGTTCGGGGTTGCCGCCAAGGATATTTTCGATCGAACCAAGGCCGTACATATAGTCGCCTGTGGCACCAGCAGCCATGCCGGCATGGTGGCGAAATACTGGTTTGAAAGCATTGCGCGCATTCCCTGCACCGTGGAAATTGCCAGCGAATACCGCTATCGCAATATCCTGGTTCCCGAGAGTTGTCTTTTTGTATCGATTTCCCAATCCGGAGAAACCGCCGACACCTTGGCAGCTCTCCGCTTTGCGAAAAAAGCGGGTTATGTCGGGTGCCTGACAATTTGCAACGTCGCCAGCAGTTCGCTGGTACGCGAGTCCGATCTCGCAATTCTGACCTTTGCCGGCCGTGAAATTGGTGTGGCTTCTACCAAAGCCTTCACAACCCAGCTGTCTGTGCTGGCGTTATTGGTGCTGGCCCTGGCTCGCCGCAACGGACTAACACCACAGCAGGAGCGGGAATATATTGAAGATCTCAACCGGTTGCCTGCGATTGTCAGCAAGACCCTTTTGCTGGATGAAAAGATAAAAATACTTTCCAATGATTTTGCCGAAAAACATCATGCGCTGTTTCTCGGGCGTGGCGTTCAATACCCGGTGGCAATGGAAGGAGCGCTGAAGCTGAAGGAAATTTCCTATATCCACGCTGAGGCCTACCCGGCAGGCGAACTCAAACATGGGCCCCTGGCACTGGTGGACAATGAAATGCCGGTGATAGCAATTGCACCAAACAATGAACTGCTGGAAAAGCTCAAATCCAATCTGCAGGAAGTGCGCGCCAGAGGCGGACAACTTTACGTGTTTGCCGATGCTGACGCCGGTTTCACCAATGAGCCGGATATCAAAGTGCTGAATCTGCCGCACTGCAGTGATTTTTTGGCGCCTATTGTTTACACAGTGCCGCTGCAGCTGTTGAGTTATCACGTTGCAGTGATCAAGGGTACTGATGTCGATCAGCCTCGCAATCTGGCGAAAAGCGTCACAGTGGAATAATTGATTTGCTGCGCTGTCATGTCGCTCGCAACGAGCGCTGACAGCCGTAAATTGTTGTCAATTCAGCGGAAAGCTTCCCCCGAAACTTCTTAACACTTCCTTAATTTTCTCCCTGGTTACAACGGGGAAAATTTATTCTCTGTGAATTCCGGATCTATTGAGCCTTTAACTGGGCCCCTCGATCCGGTTATGCGGGAAGTCTTAATCAATAATTTACATTTCGTTTAAACAATCTGAACCATCCATCAATAACATGCCCAACATCTGAATCATTGGTGAAATTGGCATGGGTGAATTCATTTTATAGCCATTGAAGGCACAAGCCAGCCAGTCTCTTCGAATAAAAGCCAAGCCCGATTTCACAAATACATGCTTTCAGTGTTTTCTCAATTAAGAAATAAACCAGAACACAATCAAAACTCAAGATATGACTAATACAACCTTCACCAACAAGAGGAATTCGTTCATGAAGACAAAAACTGCTGCCACCGCAGCCGTGTTAGCCAGTGCTACTGTGCTAATGGCGCTTTCGCCCCAAGCCTTTGCCCAAACCAGCGTGGAAGCCTTGCTCAACAAGCTGGAGCAAAAAGGAATTCTGACCGTAGAAGAAGCCAAAGCACTGAAAGCTGAAAACGCCCAGGATGCTGCTGCTGATTTCAACAAGTCGTTCGCCTCCAAGATGGGGACAGCCGACTGGATCAACAGTTACAAGTTCACTGGCGATTTCCGCGGTCGCTGGGATGATCTGTCCTCGGACAATACCTCCGTTGTGGATCGTGAGCGCATCCGTGACCGTTTGCGCTTCGGTTTTGTAATGAACATGAAGGATGATTTTGAAGTTGGATTCAGACTGGGTTCCGGCGATGGCGGAGCACTGTCGAACAACCAGACCTTTTCAGGCAACGGCACCAAAAAAGGCATTTACGTCGATACAGCCTATGCCAAATGGACCGCTGTCAAAAATGATGACTGGAACGTAGCGGCAACCATAGGCAAGACTGCCCAGCAGCTGGATGCACAAATGCTGTTTGATCCTGATTACACGCCGGAAGGTGCTGCGCTGCTGTCCACCTACAAGCTGAACAAACAGAATTCACTCCGTTTCAACGCCGCAATCTATGTATTGGATGAACTGGCCGCATCAACCCGCGATCCGTACCTGTATGCCGTGCAGGCGTTCTGGGACTCCAAAATCAATGCGAACACCTCCACTTCGCTGGGCATTTCCCATTACGAAATCAGCAATCAGCCCAGCCTGACCCATGCCTACAACTCCAACACCGGCAATACCTATGTCGGCGGCACTTATCCAAACAGTTATCGCCCATGGGTTGTGGATGGCAGTGCTACATTCAATCAGGAAACATTCCCGATCAAGGTTGGCGTGGAATACCTGGACAACTCTGCAGTAAGTACCAACGACAACAAAGGCTGGTGGGCTGGCTTTACACTCAACAAAGCCGCCAAGAAAGGCAGCTGGGATCTTGCCTACCGCTATCAGAAACTGGAGGCAAATGCCTGGTGGGACCAGATTGTGGATGATGACAATGCTGCAGCCCTGCCAACCTCGGCAACTGTTGCCGGTTTGCATGGTGGCACCAATGTCAAAGGTCATTGGGTGAAATTCCAATACATGATTTCGGATTCCCTGACCTTCGCCACCACGGTCTACATGGCTGACCTTATCAATAACCCATTCCCTGCCAACTCCAACGTCGACGGTTTTCACTCGATGGTGGATTTGTTGTGGAAGTTTTAACGCCACGAAATTGTTGTACAAAAAACATGATGGTTCGGACGATCTGAACCATCATTCAACAGCTCAATTATTGGTGGAATTCATATGAAAAAACTGATTATTTCGCTCATCGCCGGGGCAAGCATGCTCGGCGCCCTCAACATCCAGGCCCAAACCCTGATCAATGGCGCAGGCTCTTCCTTTGACAATCCTGCCTTCACCAAATGGTTTTCGGTATATCAATCCACAGTGGACAAGACTGTGAATTTCAACTATCAGTCAATTGGCTCCGGCGCAGGCCAGAAACTGTTGCTCAGTGAAACCGTGGACTTCGGCGCCTCCGATGCCCCGATGACCGATGAAGCAATGGCTGGTGGACCTGGCAAGATCCTGCACATCCCGGTAGTGGCCGGTGGTGTGGTGCTGGGCTACAACCTGCCTGGCATTGCCAAGTTAAGACTGGACGGCGACACGCTGGTCAACATTTTCATGGGCAACATCACCAAATGGAATGATCCGAAAATCACCGCATTGAATCCAGGTACAAACCTGCCGGCCCAGGCTATCGTGGTTGTACATCGTTCAGATGGCAGTGGTACTACCTTCATCTTTTCGGATTACTTGAGCAGTGTCAGCCCGGTGTGGGCAGACTCCGTAGGCAAAGGTACAGCCCTCAAGTGGCCAACCGGCCTCGGCGGCAAGGGCAATGAAGGGGTTGCTGGACAAATCACGCAGCTGGCAGGTGCCATCGGCTATGTGGAACTGGCTTACGCCAAGCAGAACCACATGAGCTATGCCGAGTTGAAAAATGCAGCAGGCAAGTTTGTGGCTTGCACGCTGGAGACTGTCAGCGCCGCGCTCGCCACGGCAACCATTCCCGAAGATTTCCGCTTCTCGATGGTTAACGCACCTGGTGACAATTCCTATCCGATCTCCGGTGCCAGCTGGGTACTGGTCTATCAGAAGCAGAAAAATGCCGGCAACGCGAAGAAACTGGTGCCTTTCCTGAAATGGGCCGTCACCGAAGGACAGAAATATTCATCGCAACTTGATTACGCGCCACTGGCAGAAAATGTCCAGCAGCGTGAATTGAAACTGCTGGATACAATTGCATTCTGATTTCGCTGGAAGCGCTCTGCGAAACAGAATAGTTGGAAAACGACGAAGAGCGCCATCTCCTGGCGCTCTTCTGTTTCCTGGATTTCCCAAGGCTAGCAACAACCGTGAATACTGCCAGAAAGCGTTACGGCGATACCGTCTTCAGATGCCTCACCCTGTTGATGGCGTTATCGATTTTTGCGCTGGTTGCGCTCATCGGTATTGAACTGTTCGAGGGCTCGGGCAAATCCATGCATAAATTCGGCTGGCATTTTCTCGTCAGCAGTGTGTGGGATCCGATAGCTGAAGAATATGGCGCACTGCCTTTTATCTTCGGCACGCTGGTCTCCTCGGCAATCGCCTTGATCATCGCGGTGCCGATCAGCATAGCCACAGCGGTCTACCTGACCGAGCTCGCTCCTCGCGTCGTAAGCCAGCTGCTCACCATGTTTATCGAATTGCTCGCTGCCGTGCCCAGTGTGATTCTGGGTCTGTGGGGAGTGTTTGTGATGGTGCCGTGGCTGCGTGATCACTTGTTTCCGTGGCTCCAGAACCATCTGGGTTTTCTGCCGCTGTTCCAGGGACCGATTTACGGTGTCAGCATGTTTGCGGGCGGCATCATAGTCGCAATCATGATCATTCCGATCATTACATCGGTCTCCCGTGAAATCCTGCAGTCAGTGCCGAAATTGCAACGCGAGGCCGCCTACGCACTGGGGGCTACCCGCTGGGAGGTCACCCGCATCTCTGTGCTGAGTTACGCGAAAAAGGGCCTGTTCGGCGCGGTGATCCTTGGGTTGGGTCGTGCACTGGGAGAAACGATGGCGGTCACCATGGTCATCGGCAATTCCCCACAAATTGTCAAATCCCTGTTCGCGCCGGGATACACGCTGTCGAGTGTAATCGCCAATGAGTTCAATGAAGCGACCGGCAGTCTTTATCCGAGTGCGTTGTTTGAAATGGGCCTGGTGTTATTGGGCGTCACCGTATTGGTCAACGCGCTGGCGCAATTGTTGTTAACGACCTTTGCCGGGCCGAATGTGAAGCCACAAAACTGACATGGCCAATTTGAACCAACACAACATGAACTCAACGAACCATTCCTGGCGTAATTTCAAGAACGGGGTCATGCAAACGCTTACTTTTGTTTGTGCGATTCTCGTCATCACCCCGCTTGTGTTGGTGTTTTACCATCTGCTTTGGCAGGGTTTTACCTCGATCAACCTGGATTTTTTCACGCAGCTGCCAAAACCTACCGGCGAAACCGGCGGTGGCATTGGCAATGCCATTGTCGGCACATTCGTGTTACTGGGGGAAGCGGCTCTGCTGGGTGTCCCGGTTGGCGTGCTGGGCGGCGTGTATCTTTCCGAGTACGGCACCACCAAGTTGAACTGGTGGATTCGCTTCACTGCCGACATCCTCAACGGTGTGCCATCCATTACCTGGGGCATCGTGGTTTATGCATTGCTGGTAGTGCCGATGCACGGCTTTTCTGCATTGGCCGGTGGTGTGGTGCTCGGGATGATGATGATTCCGCTGGTGATGCGGACCACCGAAGAAATACTGCAGCTGGTACCGAACGGCTATCGTGAAGCTGCACTGGCTCTCGGGGTTGTCAAATGGAGAACCATCGTGCAGATCGTGATCCCCGCTGCGTTGAAAGGCATTATCACTTGTGTCCTGCTCGCGCTGGCACGCATTGCCGGTGAGACCGCACCGCTTATGTTCACCGCGTTGGGTAACCAGTATTGGTCACAAAAACTGACTGACCCGATGGCTGCACTGCCCTTGCAGATTTTCAACTATGCCATTTCACCCTATGACGATTGGCACCGGCAGGCTTGGGCAGGAGCGCTGATATTGTTGCTCCTGGTCCTTTCCATCAATGTTGGTGTGCGATTTCTTACCCGCGACAGGTCTCGCCAACGGAATAATTGAATCCCATGTCTACCGTCACCAACCAGACACCTGCCTTTGCCATCCGTGATTTGGCTGTCTATTTCGGATTGACCAAGGCGATCAGGAATATCTCCATCGACGTCGCTGCCAAGGCTGTCACCGCGATTATCGGCCCCAGCGGCTGCGGGAAGTCCACGTTTCTGCGCTCGCTCAACCGCATGCACGAACTGGTGCCGGAGGCGCGGATGACTGGCGATATCCGGCTGTTTGGCGATGACATATATGCCCGCAATATCGATCCTGTGGTCGTCCGCCGGCGTGTTGGTATGGTATTCCAGAAGCCCAATCCGTTCCCGACCATGTCAATTGCAGAAAATGTCACCGTTGGCTTGCAGCTGAATGGTGTACGCGACAGCTCACTGCTTGCCGAAAAAATGGAACAAGCCCTGAGCATGGCGGCGCTATGGGACGAGGTAAAGGATCGCCTGCACGCGCCGGCTATCAGCCTGTCCGGCGGCCAGCAACAACGCCTGTGTATTGCCCGCGCGTTGATCATGCAGCCTGAAGTGTTGTTGATGGATGAGCCCGCTTCCGCGCTGGATCCGATTGCCACAGCCAAGATCGAGGATTTGATTGTTGAGCTGAAAAAGGATTACACAATTGTAATTGTCACCCACAACATGCAACAGGCTGCGCGCATCTCCGATACCACCGCCTTCTTTTACATGGGCGAATTGGTGGAATTCGGCGCGACCGCGAAAATGTTCACTAGTCCTTCCAAGAAACAGACGGAAGATTATGTCACCGGACGTTTCGGTTAAACTGGATTTCCCATGGAAAACATTACCAACGAACTCAACGAACTCAATAAAAAGCTTCTTTCCATGGCCAGCCATGCAGAGACAGCGGTGAACCGCGCCATTGAAGCATTGATGACGCGCAACAGTGAGCTTGCGCGACAAGTCAAAAACGATGACTCCATCATTGACCAGCTGGAGATGGAGGTCGACGAGCAGTCCATTACCCTGCTTATCAAGGCGCCATTGGCCGGCGATCTGCGGTTTGTGACTGCGTCCATGAAGATTTGCCAGAATCTCGAGCGCGTTGGGGATGAGGCGGCCAAGATTGCCAAAAGTGCCAATCGTCTTTCCAGCGCACCGCCGCTCCAGCTTGATCTGGAGCTGCCGCAAATGGCGACACTGGCATTGGACATGCTCAAGACCTCCATCAATGCGTTCGTGTCACGCGATTCGATCGTGGCTCGCGCCCTGATCCCGCGCGACAAGGAAGTAGATGCACTGAACAAGCGGATCAACAAGAGCTTGACGGAATTCATGATGCAGAATCCCGAGGCCATCCCGCGCGCACTGAGCTTGATGATTGCCATCCGCAGTCTTGAGCGCATCGCCGACCATGCCAAGAACATTTCCGAGGAAGTGGTTTTTCTCTGTGATGCCGAGGATATCCGGCACTCGGGTACCAGGACAATTTGATCAAAGGACTTGGACATGAATGAAACGCCAACTTATAACGTTCTGTTTCTATGCACCGGCAATTCTGCACGCAGCATACTTGCAGAAGCCATCCTGAATGAGTACGGCGCAGGCAGGTTTCGCGCCTTTAGTGCAGGCAGTCATCCAAAAGGGGATGTGCATCCCTGTGCGCTGGAAATCCTGCGCAAGATGAACTTTGATGTCACTGCCTTGCGCAGCAAAAGTTGGGATGAGTTTGCAAGGCCGGATGCTCCGCGCATGGATTTTGTATTCACAGTATGTGACAACGCCGCAGGTGAGACCTGTCCGCTCTGGCCCGGCCAGCCGATTACCGCGCACTGGGGCTTTCCCGATCCTGCCGCAGTGACCGGCAGTGCGGAGGCGCAACAAGCCGCATTTGGCAAAACCTTCCATGAACTCTCGAAACGTATCCGGATTTTTCTGGCGTTGCCGCTGGAAAAAATTGATCGCATGTCATTGCAAAAGCAACTGCGTGATTTGCACAACCCGGTCAAACCTGAGTGACATTCGCACGTCGTCTTGCCGCAGAAGGGTTGGGTACTGCGTTGCTGCTGGCGATGGTTGTTGGTTCCGGCATCATGGGAGAACGACTTGCCGGCGGTAATGTTGCAATTGCATTGCTCGCCAATGCCCTGGCAACCGGAGCCGGGCTGATGGTGTTGATTCTGGTGTTCGGCCCGGTTTCCGGCGCACATTTCAATCCGGCGGTGACATTGTCCTGCGCTGCAAGGGGGCAATTCGGCTGGCGCCTGGTCCCTGCATATTGCGCGGTACAAATTGCTGGCGCGTTTATCGGTGTCGCGGCTGCAGATTTGATGTTTGGAGAGGCGCTGTTTTCCGCGTCGCAACACGTTCGCACCGGCTGGGCACAATGGTGGAGCGAATTTGTGGCAAGCTTTGGGTTGCTGGCTGTGATTTGGGGCTGTCAACGCCTGCGGGCGGAGACGACAGCCTTGGCAGTGGGCGGCTATATCCTGAGCGCATACTGGTTTACTGCTTCAACCTCATTTGCCAATCCGGCTGTCACACTCGCACGCGCAGCAACCGATACATTTGCCGGAATCCGCCCGGTCGATACCGGGGCATTTATTGTGGCGCAGCTACTGGGTGCCGGTGCGGCCACCTGGTTTTTTGGCTGGTTGATGCCCCCCCGATCAGAAATGCAGCTTTGAAAACCGGGTTGCTCTGTGCGACTTCAGGGCCCCTTCCCGGGCGCCCGCAAGGTGCGCAAACTGCGGTTGAGCCGCTTGAGATGATCCTGCAGCAAGTCACTGCGTGAACGGGCCACGCCCATCGCCAGCACGTCGATTACCACCAGATGCGCAATGCGGGAAGAGACCGGGGTATAAACCAGATCGCTTTCTTCCACGTTGATGTGAATGGGGAAATCACACAGATCAGCCAGCGGGGTATGACGTGGCACCAGCCCGATAACTTTGGCGCCGGCTTCGCGTGCAAGATTGACGCTCTGTATCAGGGCTTTGGTGCGGCCCGACTGGGAGATTGCCACCACCACATCATCCGGGCGCAATGAAATTGCCGACATGTGCTGGATGTGTGGATCTGTGTAAGCAGCGGCTGAAACCTGCAAACGGAAGAATTTGTGCTGGGCATCAATGGCAACCGAGCCGGAGGCACCAAAGCCATAAAATTCGACGCGTTTGGCTGCACAGAGAGCGGCAATGGCATTTTCGAGCGCCTTGGGGTCGATTTCGTCGCGAACAGTGAGCAAAGAGCCAATCGTGGCATCAAAAACCTTGCGGTTCACATCAGCCACGGAGTCCTTGTCGCTGACCGAAAACTGCACGTAAGTGCCACTGCTGCCGAGATATTGTGCCAGTTGCAATTTGAAGGACTGAAAACCGTCAAACCCCAGCGCGCGACAGAAGCGTATCACTGTAGGT
The DNA here is from genome assembly GCA_903837345.1 of uncultured Gammaproteobacteria bacterium. Classification (GTDB taxonomy): domain Bacteria; phylum Pseudomonadota; class Gammaproteobacteria; order Pseudomonadales; family Pseudohongiellaceae; genus CAILUG01. Next base: position 29,011 of record CAILUG010000027.1, read on the forward strand.
TCACTGACACTTGCGGCTTGGGCGAGGTCGGCAATGCGCATTGGCAGCATCGCGGAAGGGTTTTGCACAATGAAGTCGGCAACCTTCCGTTCGGATTTGCGCAAACTGGAAAGCTGGGCCTGGATACGGCGCAGCAAATTCGAAGCGTCCAGAACAACCTCTGTAATGCTGACAACTGGAAGTGGGTAAGTTAGTACAGAGTCAAAATACGAGCAACGAGGAAGCCTGACGGTCTACTGCAGAAAGACCCAAGCAAATAGAAAACTTTTTGACCGCACCAGCGATCAAAAGCTTTGTAACTCACGCCCCGCAGCACTCGTGTGTGGGGCTACAGGGCCGTGAGCTTTGGGAGGCGAACAGCTATCAGCCGAGAACAGTTACGTTTTCTGCCTGCGGGCCTTTGGCGCTCTGAGTAACGGTCATTTTGACTTTCTGACCTTCTTTCAGGGTGCGACGACCATCGGATTGAATTGCGCTGTAGTGTACAAACACATCCTTGCCGCCAGACTGTTCAATAAAGCCAAATCCTTTTTCGTCATTAAACCATTTGACGGTGCCTTCTACTTGCTCTGCCATATTTCTCTCTTGTAACTGATGTGCCACCTGGGTGGCGAAACCCAATTTTGCTGTTTTGCTATTGGTACTTGATCCCGACAAACCCCTTGTTTGAGAAGAGGTTAAGTACGGTTCGAACCGATGGTAGCAAGATTTATTATTTTTGCCTATGCAAAGTTAAGCGTTCAACTACAATGCCAAACCATGGATGTTTCGCACATTTTGAATTCCCTGAACGACGCCCAAAGGCAGGCAGTAACCGCTGAAAAGGGCAACCTGCTGGTGTTGGCGGGAGCTGGTAGCGGCAAGACCCGGGTGCTGGTTCACCGCATCGCCTGGCTGATTCAGATTGAGGGAATGGCGCCCGCCGGGATACTCGCTGTGACCTTTACCAACAAGGCCGCCAGCGAGATGCGCGGCCGTATTGAAATGCTGCTCGGCCAACCAATTGGCGGCATGTGGGTGGGGACTTTCCACGGCCTGGCACACCGATTGTTGCGGACACACTGGCAGGAAGCCGGCTTGCCGGAAAAATTCCAGATCCTCGATTCGGATGACCAGCTTCGGCTTGTCAAGCGCCTGTTGCACACACTGGATCTGGACGAAGGCAAATGGCCCGCCAAGCAATGCCAGTGGTTCATCAACCAGCAAAAAGATGAGGGCTTGCGATCAACCCATCTTGAGCACTACGGCGATGATTACAATCGCACCATGCTGACGGTATACCAGGCCTATGAACAAGCATGCGAGCGCACAGGAATGGTGGATTTTGGTGAGCTGCTTTTGCGCGCTCATGAGCTGTGGCTGAAAAATCCCGGGCTGCTGGATTATTACCAGCACCGCTTTTCTGAAATCCTGGTCGATGAGTTCCAGGACACCAACGCCATTCAATATGCCTGGCTGCGGGTATTGGCAGGCAAGCGCGGCCATATAACGGTGGTGGGGGATGACGACCAATCCATCTATGGCTGGCGAGGCGCGCGGATTGAAAACATCCAGCAGTTCACCCGTGATTTTGCGCCTGCCACGCTGATCCGGCTCGAACAGAATTACCGCTCTACCAGCACCATCCTGAAGGCAGCCAACCAGCTGATCTCCAACAATGCCGGACGCCTTGGCAAGGAGTTGTGGACCGAAGGCGCCGAAGGCGAACCCATTTCAGTCTATGCCGCCTTCAACGAGCAGGACGAAGCCAGATTCATGGTCGACCAGATTGAACAATGGGTACGCAAGGGCCGGCGCCGCGACGACTGTGTAATTCTCTATCGCTCCAATGCGCAATCACGCGAACTGGAAGAAGCCATGTTGCGGGTTGGCATGCCCTATCGCATTTATGGCGGCTTCCGGTTCTATGAGCGGCTGGAAATACGCAATGCCATGGCCTATCTGCGGCTGGTGGCCAACCGCGATGACGATGCAGCATTTGAAAGAGTCATCAACACGCCGGTCCGCGGCATCGGCAATGCGACCATCGAAAATCTTCGTATCATCGCGCGTGAACAACGGGTGTCATTATGGCAGGCATCGCAACGGGCGGTGGCGCATGGATTGTTGGGTGCCCGCGCTGCACAAAATGTCGGCGGCTTCATGAATCTCATCAACCAGCTGGAAGAATACAGTACGGAGCATGAGCTGCACCTGGTGGTGGATTACGCCATCAAACAAAGCGGCCTGATCCAGCATCATGAAAAAGAAGGTGGTGAAAAAGCCAATTCACGCCTCGAGAACCTGGAAGAGCTGGTTAATGCTGCCAAAGCCTTCGCGATGGAAACCAATGCCAATGACAGCGAACCTTCCAATGCCGAGCGTCTGGCGGGTTTTATAGACAAAGCCGCACTTGATGCCGGTGATGCGCAAGCCGATGAACACGAAGATGCCGTACAGATGATGACCTTGCATTCGGCCAAAGGCCTGGAGTTTCCGCTGGTCTTTATCGCGGGCATGGAAGAAGGCTTGTTTCCGCACAAGATGTCGGCTGACAGTCTTGAGGGTCTCGAGGAAGAGCGCAGACTCTGTTATGTGGGCATTACCCGGGCAATGGAAAAACTATATCTGTGTCATGCCGAATCGCGCCGCTTGCATGGAGAGGAAAACTTTTCGCGGCCCTCGCGGTTCATCAAGGAAGTTCCGGCCGAGCTGCGACAGGAAGTGCGGATGAAGGGCCAGATCAATCGAGCCACTTCATGGCATGACAATGCTGCGGCGCAAGCGTCGGGCGCGGCAGGATCCGGCGGAGGAATACGGCTGGGTCAACGCGTGCGTCATCCCAGTTTTGGAGAAGGGGTGGTGCTGAGCTGTGAAGGCAATGGCAACAATGCGCGCATCCAGATCAATTTTGATGCTGTTGGCGGCAAGTGGCTGGTGGCGGCTTATGCAAGGCTTGAGGCCTTGTGAACCAGGGTTCAGGTCCGGACGATGGCGCGAGTACGACCGTTGTCATCGATGGCTACGAATACAAACAAGCCTTCTGCCACTTTCACCCACGCTGCTTCCTTGTCGAGATTGCGCACCCAGGCATCGACTTCCACTCGTATTGAGCTGCGGCCCAGCGCCAGAATCCTGGTGAAACAACCGACGGTCTGCCCAACCTGGATAGGCGAGAGAAACGCAATGTTCTCGATTGCCACAGTGGCAACCTTGCCTTTGGTTTCGCGGGTGCAAGCCAGATTGCCGGCCATGTCCATGTGCCCGGCCAGCCAGCCGCCGTGGATCATGCCATGCTGGTTGGTGTCGGCGGGCAGGGCTACAAACTGCAAGGCATGCCAGCCGTTGGGTCTTGGATCAAGATCAGCTTCTTGTTCTGCAGTCATCATCATTCCGCGGGATGTTCTTCGGAAGCATCAATTCACAAGGCTACACTGGAATCACATCTGCTCGAAACCATCCTGAAGTTCAAATATGTAGGGATAGGCAACCGCATTCACCGGATCCGGGGACGCTACCAGCTTGAGCACTGCATTTATAAAGATATTGTCGGCAACACGCACACTGGGAATGGTTATGGTGAACGTGGTTTTGTCAAAGGTAGCCGTAATGCGACCGTTATCGATCAACGGATAGATGCGAACTGTATCCAGATCATATTTAGGCTTGCCATTATTAAAACCAGCATCAGCAGTCTCTGCATCAGTGTAGGTGTGAGTGGTGAGAATGATCATGTACAGAGAGTTGTCTATACGTATCGGGAAACGCGCACCAAACCCGGTATATTGAACGTTATAGGTGGCCAGAGCGACCACAGAGTCGAGCGGTAGCGTGGAGATCCCGGCAGCGGCATAAGTGGTATCGCGCTGGGTTTCAAAGGCATGCTGGATGGTGACGAAATCTGCAGCTGTGACAGGTGATTCCTGCTTTACCAATGGCACAGTAGAAAAGTCATCACCTACGGTTACCAGGGCCGGGCTCTTGGCTATCAGGGTACTGGACAGGTCCGTAACGGTCAGGGCCACTGCCGTGTTGATTGCATCCAGCACGGTGTAGCTGGAAGGAATCAATTCTCCAAACACGGTAAACCCGCCATTATTGGCAGGGTTGAGAGTGCTTGTATTATCGCCAAGATTGATAAAAAACTGGTTGGTGGCGCTGTTTGGACCGCCAGTACCATCTGCAGGGTTATATGCCTGCTTGGCCATGGCAATGGTAGCGAAAGTATTGGGGATGCCGTATTCGTTAACCACGGATGGGCGGGTCTGGACTGCAACCGCGTCGGTCTCGGTGCCGCTGGTGGTGAAGCGGTAGGCGCCACCCTGCATGACAAAGCCGGTCGCGTAACGGTGGAAGATGGTGTTGTCGTAATCCCCGGCCCGCACATATTGCAGGAAGTTGGCGACGGTTTTGGGTGCTCCGTCCACCGGATCCGGGAAAAGTTTGTAGCATAGATCGCCCAGATTGGTGGTCATGCACACCACATCCGACAACTCCGGCTGGTGAATGATCCCGTTGGCATTGAAATCATCTATGGTGCCGCCATAACGGTACATTCTCTTGACCTGTGCCACATCGTCGGCAGTGATCTTGTTGTCGAGTTTCAGCAAAGGCGCCTGGTCGAGGAAGCCATTGGTGGTGGGAATCTTGTACACGGGCAATTTGGCCAGTCGATTGACCACGTCCATGCCATCGCCATTGACCGGATTGGCCAGGATGTCGGCAAACACCGCCCCGCCGTTGGCACCGGTAAATATCGAAGAGTTGTCGGCAACATTGATGCGCCAGCCACTGGTGGCACTGCCCGGTTGGCCCGGAACAGACAGCAGCGCAACCTTGCGGGAGACATTGTCTGTGGTGAACAGGTTCTTGACCGGAGCATCGGTTGCTACCTGGACCGGGGTCAGCGAGGCCTGCCAGACACCGCCTGCCAGATAACCATTGCGTACACTCTGGTGAATGAATGTATTGTCGTAAGCCCCCTTGTCGACATAGTGCAGGAAATTGGCGGCTGCTACCGAATGATCATTTTCCATCTGCATGCAGAAGGTATCGAGATTGGTTTCCACACAGACAATGGTCTGGGCATGGACAAAGCTGGTGAAGAGCGAAGCTGTGGCGAGCAGCAAAGCCAGGGGAAAAGCTTTTTTCATGGAGTTCACTTCAAACTGTCTGATAGCGTAGGAGCCAGGGCGGGGTACCCCCCTGAAAACAGCAGCGAGAATACCATAATTGACCAACCACAGGCTCTAACCAAGGTGAATGGAACCCCGTGGTTTCAGTGGGTTTCCCCCCAAACGCTCTGATCCTGAACGGGGCCTTAACCACCAAGGGGGACAGCAAAGCTGTCAGTCAGGCAATTTGACGATCAGCAGATCGCAACTGACGCCGTGTGCAACGCTGGTGGATGTGGAGCCCAGCAACAACTCCATGCCATGTTTGCCGTGGCCACCGGTGACAATCAAATCTGCCCCCAGGCTCTTGGCCAGCAAACGCACTTCATGGGCGGGCTGGCCAATCAGGCTGTGCAGCCGTGAAGCCGGAACGTCCACAGTGGCGCCCAGTTCAAGCAGCCTTTTATGGGCCTCTTCCGCCAGCTCGGCGTGAAGATCTGCCAGGTTGATGGAAGGAATATCCAGAGCATAGCTGATTGCAAGCGGCTCCTGCACATGCACCATGCTGATTTCCGCGTCGTTGGCCTTGGCGATGTGACGGGCCTTGTCGATAATGATGGCTGAATCATCCGACAGATCAACTGCCACCAGTATTTTGCGATAGTCACTCATAAGTGCTCCTTTAACCAAAGTGTGCCTCATTAAACTGCCACCGGTATAGTGCAGTCTTGATCATGGTCAAGCCACCGGAATTTATATTCTACAACTGCAAATCCTTGCGAAACGGCAGATAGTTGGCCGCACGCTGCATGTAATCACCGATGTGTGCTGCTTCCTCTTTTACATGGGTGGCAATGGCGCGGCGGAAATCCGGATGGCGAATCCAGTGGGCAGACCAGGTGGGTACCGGTGCAAAACCACGCTGGATCTTGTGTTCTCCCTGGGCGCCTGAATCCATGCGTTTGTATCCATGACGGATGCAGTAATCAATGCCCTGGTAATAACAGGTTTCAAAATGCAGGAAGGGCACCTCCTTGTCTGCGCCCCAATAACGGCCATAAAGGGTATCGCTGCCCTTGAAGAACAAGGCGCCGGCAATCGCATCGCTGCCAAGACGGGCCAATACCAGCATTAGTTGCTCTGGCATGCTGCGACTGATTTGCCTGAAAAATCCGGCATTCAGATAAGGCCGGCGACCACGTACATAATAAGTGCTGGCGTAGAACTGGTAAAAAAGCTCCCACTCGGCGGCGCTGACATCCGCGCCTTCCATCGCCTGCAAGGTGATGCCGGCGTCATACACAGCACTGCGCTCCTTGCGCAGGTTCTTGCGCTTGCGCGAAGCGAAAGTATGCAGGAACTCTTCAAAATCCCGGTAACCCTGATTGAACCACTGATACTGGCAGCCGGTGCGCACAATCATGCCGTGATCCTGCAACTGGTCGCGCAAGTCTTCTGGTGGAAACAGCACATGCCAGCTGGAGGCTTGCAACGATTCACTCAATGCCAGCACCGACTTGTGCACGAGTGTAACGATGGCAGCAAAATCACATTCAGCAGCAACACAAAGGCGTGGACCGGAGCAGGGTGTGAACGGAATGGCAGTAAGCAGTTTTGGATAGTAGTCCATGCCATGGCGTTGATAAGCATCAGCCCAACTCCAGTCGAACACGTATTCGCCCATCGAATTGGTTTTCACATAGAGTGGCATCACTGCCTTGAGAACCTTGTCCGGGGTTTCCACCAGCAAATGTTGCGGCTGCCAGCCGCTGGTCGAGGTGGTGCAGCCGGTGGTTTCCAGCGCAGCAAGGAATTCATGGCGCAGAAACGGATAATTGGCGGTGGTCAGCGCATTCCAGGCCAGTGCCGGCACAGCAGCGATGCTGTCGACAAAGCGCACGGTCAAACCGGCGTCAGCAAAGGCCATGAGCACCAACAATCAGGTCAGGAATGGATGAAGGGATTCTAACGAGCTGCCGGCCAATGTGACAGACTATTCCTGTGTGCATGCTTGCAGTAGAGTGCATGACTACATTGGGAAGCATATTTATTTGCAGGTCGGGACCAGGTGAACAACAGCATCCAGAAAGTATCAGTCCACGGCGGACATAGCGGCCAGTACTGTCATCATGCCAAAAACACGCTGGAAGAAGTGGTGCAGGCCTATATAGCAGCGGGATACAGCTGGGCGGGTATCACCGAGCACATGCCTCCGCACACTGACAGCATGCGCTACCCTGACGAAGCCGAAAGCAACATCACCGCAGTACAGCTGCAACAACAATTTCAGCGTTATTTCTCGGAAATACGACAGCTGCAGAAAAAATATGCGGATCGCATCAGGCTCTATGCGGCATTCGAAACCGAAACCTATCACGGTTCTGCCTCTTATGTGCGCGAACTGATTGAATCCACCAGGCCGGACTACATTGTCGGCTCGGTGCATCATGTCGGCGGCATCGGCATAGATGTGGATCGCGAACTTTATGAAGAAGCCAAACACAAGGCAGGTTCGACTGAACATTTGTATTGCCAGTATTTCGATCTGCAACACGCGATGCTGCAGGATCTGAAGCCATCAGTGGTCGGCCATTTCGATTTGATCCGCATCTTTGATGATGACTATCTCGATACACTGGAACTGCCGGCAGTGTGGTCGCGCGTAGAGCGCAATCTGGGCTACATTGCAGAACAAGGTTTCATTCTGGATTTCAATCTGCGCGGCTTTGACAAGGCGATTGAACAGTATCCGTCACTGCCGGTGCTGAAGCTGGCGCTGCAGTTGGGGATTGCGATAGTGCCAGGCGATGATTCGCACGGCATAAATTCAGTCGGTCGCAATTACCAGCGCGGCATCGATTTGTTGCAGAGCCTGGGCCACAATTGCCAATGGCAACAGCCCATGCTGTTTGAGTGGTAGGCTTATTTGCCGGCAATGAAGGACAACACTGTCGCCGCAAAAATTGCCATGCCTACATGGTTGTTCTGCAGAAAGGCTTTGAAGCAGGCGTCGCGATCCCGGTCATGGATCAGTTTCTGTTGCCACAAAAACAACAGCCCCGCGAGTGCCAGTCCTGCGTAGTACCATGAGCCAAGTTCAAAACGCCGACCGGCCAGCAGCATCGTCCACAAACACATCACTTGCAAAAAACCGATGATGACACGGTCGGCTTCAGCAAACAGGATCGCCGTGGACTTCACGCCGATGCGAACATCGTCTTCACGATCCACCATCGCATATTCGGTATCGTAAACCACCGTCCACAATACGTTGCCAACATAGAGCAGCCACGCCTGTGCGGGCAGTTCACCGGTTTGCGCGGTGAATGCCATCATGCCTCCCCATGAAAACGCAGCACCAAGCACTACCTGGGCCAGATGGGTGTGGCGCTTCATGAATGGATACACCAGCGCCAGCAGCAACCCGCCCATACTCATCAGGATGGTCAGTCTGTTGGTGAGAAGCACCAGCATGAATGCCAGCAAACACAGCGCGGCACAACACAGCAAGGCCTCGCGCGGAGTTACTTTGCCGCTGACCAGCGGGCGCTGGGCAGTGCGCTTCACCAGACCGTCGAAGTTGCGATCGGCATAATCATTGATGCAGCAGCCGGCGGCGCGCATGCAGATGGTGCCGAGCACGAAGATCACCAGGTTGGCAATCGAAGGCGAGCCTTTGCCGGCAATCCACAAACACCACAAGGTGGGCCACAACAACAGGTAAATGCCGATGGGCCTGTGCATGCGCGTGAGCTGCCAGAAATCCGGTGCCCGCTGATAAAGCACTGGCCAGCGGGTTTTTATCGCTGCCAGCAGTGAGGAGAGAGTGGCACTCAATGACAAGGGTTGGGGGCGCATGTCTCAGGTCGTGGGCAGGGCCTGCATGGTTTTCACCCAGCCATCCACCGCCTTGTCGCCACATTGTGAGAAGGCTCTGGCCAGATGTTCCATCTGGCTCTGGGTTAGCTGGGCTTCCAGTTTGGCGCCGGCCTTGCTCAGGCACAGTTGTTTTACCCGGCGATCGTGCTGGGCAGTTTCCACTTCAATCAGGCCTTGTTCGGTCAATTTGCGCAGCGGAGCGTTCAAGGCCTGCTTGCTGACACCGAGGATTTGCAGCAACTCGTTGATATTGAGGCCGGGGTTGCGGCCAACGAAATACAGGATGCGGTGATGGACCCGGCCCAGGCCTTTTTCCAGCAGGATCTGGTCTGGCACGGCCGTGAAGGAGCGATAGGCAAAATAAAACAGTTCTATGGCTTGCAACAGACGCGGGTCTTGAGATTGGTCAACCATATTGACTAATATTCCTTGGAGCAGCTAGACTATTTGGGTAAACATAATTGACCTAAATGGCGCGACTACCTTGCGAGCACTGCCATGCCCACTTTGTCGCAACGCATTCAGCAACTGCATGCCTCACCTATTCGTGAAATTCTAGCAGTTATCAGCAAACCGGGAATGATTTCCTTCGCCGGCGGTCTGCCCGCGCCAGACAGCTTTCCGGAGCTGGAGCCCGGGCCGTTTCCCAAAGACTTGTTGCAATATGGTCAAAGCGAGGGAGAGCCGGCCCTGCGTGAACAGATCTGCCTCGATCTGCGGCAGACAGGGCTGCGCTGTGAGCCGTCGCAGCAAGCGTGATGCATTTGCCGTGAAACTTGCGCAGTAGCTCTTATCTGCGCCTCAATTTCAGTCATGCGGTGATGAAGCAATGGTCGCAGGCTTGGAAATATTGCGCGAGTTGCTGCAGAGCTGAGTAAACTGGAGAAAACAACCCGAAGCAAAAACGCACCATGACAGAACCAGTGAAGTACTACACAGCCAAGGCTGTCCGCGAACTGGACCGACTCGCGATAGAAGAACATCACATCCCCGGCTTTGAGCTGATGCAGCGGGCTGGCAACGCTGCATATTCAGCCTTGCGCAAAGAGTGGCCACTAGCGACTCAGCTGATTGTATGTTGTGGCACCGGCAACAATGGCGGCGACGGATTCATCATTGCAGCCCTGGCACGCGCAGGCGGCTTGAAAGTGGATACCTGGCTGGTTGGATCGCCAGCCAGCATCAAGGGAGATGCGTTGAAAGCAATGGATTATGCGCAAGCACAGCAAGTGGCGATCCATGATGCGTCAGGGTTGTCCGGGTTCAACGCCGTTTCAGCAAATACGGTCATAGTTGATGCCTTGCTTGGTACTGGCCTCACGGGTGAAGTCAGGGAAGGTGTCAGAAAAATGATTGATGCAATCAACAGCAGCGCTTTGCCGGTACTGGCAGTCGATATACCTTCAGGTCTTTGCAGCGATACCGGTGCAGTACTGGGCGCGTGCGTGAAAGCCGCTATGACGGTGACATTCATTGGCCGCAAGCTGGGCTTGATCAAAGGCTCAGGTCCGGCACTGGCCGGCAAAGTGGTGTTTGCTGATCTTGGCGTGCCTGCGGAGATTTATCAGAAAGTGGCGGCCTCACAATAGGGATCAGACATTTCCGTATTGCTCGGCATTGGCCAACCAGCGTTTGATCAGCGGTTCCACCAATTCCGGTTGTTGCGCCCGGATTTTTTCTGCCCACAATTTTACTTTCGGCTGCAGATAGCTGTCGCGGGTCAGGTCGGCAATACGAAACATCATCAGACCGGTCTGGCGAGTGCCAAGAATTTCACCGGGACCGCGGATTTCCAGATCTTTTTCGGCGATGAAAAACCCGTCATTGCTTTCGCGCATGATGCCAAGCCGCAGTTTGCCTGCCTCCGACAGCGGATTTTGATAAAGCAGCAGGCAATGACTTTCCTGCGAACCACGACCAACCCGGCCACGCAGTTGATGCAGTTGCGACAGACCGAGCCGTTCGGGATTTTCAATCACCATTACACTGGCGTTCGGCACATCGACTCCCACTTCAATCACGGTGGTGGCTACCAACAACTGCAAAGCGCCGGCTTTGAATGCGGCCATCAGGTCGGCCTTGTCCTTTGGCTTCATGCGACCGTGGATCAGGCCAATACGTACTTCTGGCAGTGCTTGTTGCAGATCGGCAAACGTGGCTTCGGCAGCCTGGCACTGCAGGGTTTCCGATTCCTCGATCAGCGTGCACACCCAATAGGCCTGCCGACCCTGATTGCAGGCGGTACTGATACGTTCAACCACTTCGCCGCGGCGTTGTGCGGAGATCAGCACGGTATTCACCGGCGTGCGACCGGGCGGCAATTCGTCAATGATTGAACAATCAAGATCGGCATAGGCACTCATCGTGAGTGTGCGCGGGATCGGTGTTGCGGTCATGATCAGTTGGTGAGGCCAGCTGCCATCCTGCTTGCCTTTCTCGCGCAAGCTGAGCCGTTGATGCACACCGAAACGGTGTTGTTCATCCACCACAACCAGTGCAAGTTTGTGAAACTGCACTTCTTCCTGGAACAGCGCGTGGGTGCCGACCATTACCTGGATGTGTCCGCTTGCCAGATCCTGCAACACTTGCTGGCGTTTTTTGCCTTTGATCTTGCCACTGAGAAAGCCGAGCTCCACACCCAGCGGTGCCAGCCATTGATCAAGATTGAGAAAATGCTGTTCGGCCAGTATTTCAGTGGGCGCCATCAATGCTGCCTGGAAACCGTTCTCGACCGCCTGCAGTGCTGCCAGTACTGCCACCAGCGTTTTGCCGGAACCGACATCCCCTTGCACCAGGCGCAGCATCGGCAAGGGTTTGGCGAGATCACGGGCAATTTCACGGTTGACTCGCAACTGGGCTGCAGTCAACGCAAACGGCAACGATGCGAGCAAGCGCTTTTGCAATGCGCCAATGTTTTTCAGGGCCGGTGCGGCCTGCGACTGCGCTTCATCACGCAGGCGTCGCAAGCTCAGGTAATTCGCCAGCAATTCCTCAAACACCAACCGTACCTGCGCCGGATGCTGGCCATGCTCCAGATCTTGCAAGCTGATGTCCGGCGGTGGCTGATGCAGCAGACGCAGCGCAGCAAGCAAAGGAATAAACCGCTCTTGCCTGGTTAACGCAGCCGGCAAATAATCAGGCAGCGCACCAGTGGTTTGCAATTTCTCCAGAACCTGCTCCAGCAATTTGCGCAAACGGGTCTGCTGCAAACCTTCGGTGGCCGGATACACCGGTGTCAGATGCGCCGACAGTGGCAATGGCTCTGACTGCTGCAGAATCTGGTATTCAGGATGATTGAGTTCAAGGCCGCCCTTGCCCCAACGCGCCTCGCCGAAACAGCGGATGCGGGCGCCGGTTGTGAGCGCGCTTTTCTGTGCGCTGCTGAAGTGGAAGAAACGCAGATTGGTGAGACCCGTGCCATCCTGCACCTTCACCAGCAAACTGCGGCGTTTGCCGAACATCACGGCGCTGCCGGCTATCACGCCTTCAATTACTACATCTGCCCCATGCCGCAGGCCACCAATCGGCGTCAGCCGTGTACGATCCTGGTAACGCAGCGGCAGATGAAACAACAGATCAAGCACCGTATTGATACCAAGGGCATTGAGCTTTTCCAGCAGCGCCGGGCCCACACCCCTTAGATTTGTGAGGGGGAGCTGTTCAATTGGCTTGTCTGTAGGCGGCTGCATTTTCAGGCACTATAAATAGTTCTTCTGGCAAATACCATCAACAAAATCAACAAGTTAAATGCCTTAACAAATCAGGAAAATGTGACTGATGAAGTGAAAATATCTGATCCCACATAGGTGGCAAGCCCCCGATTTCCTATACACCTGACAGCTTCATAAAGTACTGCTCTTCAAACTTCGCTGGTGGTATGCCGTCGTTGTTACCATGTCTTCGAACCGGGTTATAAAACAGCTCGATGTAGTTGAACACATCTGCCC